>CANPYZ010000030.1 GCA_947589035.1 uncultured Clostridia bacterium
AAACGTTTAAAATGATAAAAGTCAATACTTTATGATAACATTTTATAAAAATGTTTTAACTGTTAAATCCCTCCCAAATAAAATTTAAAGCCATTTACTATTGCTTTATGGTTCTATTATAACACACATCAAAAAAATCTGCAATATTTTTCCAGAATTTTCTCTGTTTCTCACAAATTTTTATGAATTTTTTTCTTTTATTCATGCACTTCACACAAAACTTTCTCTGTCAGCTCTTCCGCCTCTGCATAACTGCTTAACTGATAACACAATGCACGGTATTTCGCCGCATGTTTCATTCCTGCCATGTACCATGAGGCGTGCTTTCTCGCCTCCCGTATCGCTAAAGTTTCCGGTTTTTCGCTCCGGTCAAGAATCATGCGGATATGCCGGAGAAGCATTTCCATTCGTTCTTCCGCTGTCGGCGGGCGGTAGGGCGTTTTCTCCAAATATGCCTGCACTTCTCGGAAAATCCACGGATTGCCGTAACTCCCCCTGCCAATTGCCACTAAATCAACCCCTGTCGTGTCATACATTTCCTGACAATCTTTTCCGCTGCGAATATCCCCGTTCCCAATGACCGGAATGTTCACCGCCTGTTTCACTTGCTTAATCATTTCCCAATCCGCCTGACCGGAATATAACTGCGCTTTCGTCCGTCCGTGTACCGTCAGCATTGCCGCTCCTGCCGATTCACAGCACTGTGCAAACTCTACGGCATTGATTTCTTCCGCATTCCAGCCTGTGCGCATTTTCACCGTCACCGGAACGGAACTTTCCCGAATGACTGCCTGAATACATTTCATTGCAAGCTCCGGCGTGCGCATCAATGCCGACCCTGCCCCGGTGTTGACCACTTTCGGCACAGGGCAGCCCATATTCAAATCAATCCAATCCGGTTCGTACTTCTGCACCATTGCCGCCGCTTTAGCGAAACATTCCGGCTCACTCCCGAATAACTGCAAACCCATTGGTCTTTCTTTTTCCCGTATCCGGCAAAGTTCTGCACTGCCTTTACTGTTGTAACATAAGCCTTTCGCTGAAATCATTTCGCTTGTCACCATGACGGCACCCTGTTCAACACATAATTCCCTGTAAACAGTATCTGCCGTTCCTGCCATTGGTGCTAAACATGCCGTTTTTTTCAATGTTTTCCCTAATAATTCTACTGTGTTCATGTGAAAATTTCTCCTGTTTTGTATGTTTTGTGAATTTCCGGATATACTCTTTCTTAGATTAGAAATTTTAGAATTTTAAATTTTAAAAATTTTTAAAAATTCAGAAAGAAGTGCTGTACATGACAATTGTGTTAATTCGGGCTTTTATATTGTATTTCGTGGTAATGTTTTCCGTTCGCCTTATGGGAAAACGGCAACTCGGTGAACTTCAGCCCGCTGAACTCGTGATTACAATGTTAATTTCAAATATTGCCACACTCGCCCTTGAAGATATTGACATTCCCCTCCTGCATGGCGTTCTGCCCATTCTCGCCCTCGTCTGCTTTGAAATTATTGCGTCCTGTCTTTCACTGAAATTTGTGAAATTCCGGAAATGGATTTCCGGCACGCCGAAAATTTTAATTCATCATGGCATAATCGACCAGAACATGATGAAAAATTTACGCTTTTCCATTGATGACTTAATGACCGCCCTGCGCATGAATGGAATTTTCCATTTAGAAGAAGTGCAGTTCGCTGTTGTCGAAACGAATGGAAATGTTTCTGTTTACCAGAAACCGCCTTTCCAGCCTGCCGAAAAACAAAATGTTCACGCTCTTTCCCCCTGCACTGACCCTCCGCAAATGATTATTGCTGACGGAAAATTAAGAGAAAATGCCCTTTCCGCTATCGGCAAAACCCGACAATGGCTTGACGAAATTCTCATTCAGGAAAAAATCACTATTCCGGAAATTTTCATTTTCACCGCTGACCAGTCTTGTCAATATCAGTTAATCCCGAAAGGAGAAATTTCATGACCCGCTGTAAAATTAGCATTGGCATTCTGTGCGGTTTAATTCTTCTCTGCGTATGTTCTTTAACGCTAATGCAAAAACAATGTGAAAAGCTTTTATTTCTGACTGATGAAATCATTTCCGCTGTGGAATCCGGAAACACGCCGGAAGCTCTCGTTTATTTCGACCAGCTCGAACAGAATTGGAATCGTTATCACGAAATCAACGGAATTTTCGTGAACGGCACGGAACTGAACGATTTACGGGAAATTCTTTCCGGCTTGCGACCGTTAATTCTTCAGCAACACCCGGAAGCCCTTTCTGAACTGCAAAAAATGCATTCTTTCATTCTTTCGCTCTATGAAGAAGAACTCCCTGAATTATGGCATATTTTGTAAACAGCAGAAGCCTGTTCAGACTTCTGCTGTTGTTTTAAATGAAAATTAATTCGGTTTCCGGCAACTCCTGGTGAATTTTGCCTTCTAAAAGCTGTATAATTTTTTCTAACGAATAAAAATGCCATATTTCACTCGCCGCACAGCATTTATCTGCTATGGTAATAATCCAGCTTTCCCGATATTTCGGAAACGGAAAACATAATGGAAACATATGTTTCCGGATGATGTCCCGTTCCACGGCGTTCAGGGGAAATTCTTTTTCCGCATTCCTAAGCGAAATCAGCGGATGCCGGAATGTGTGAAATTTACATGCCGTTTCTGCATCGTGCCAATCATACAGGAAAAAATCATGCAACAGACAGCCTCTGACTAAACTTTTCCGGTCAACGTTCCGAATATGTAATTTTTCCGTAACTTTCAATGCCATGTATGCCACGCAAACAGAATGCGTGAAACAATTCGTTGTCCCGTGCTGCATAAATTTCCGTTCTGACTGCATATTCGGCGAACGTAAAATATCTTTCCCATAAGTGAAAACCTCTTCCGCAAGACGTTTTTCCGCTTTAATATACCACATGTTTTCCATCTTCTTTCAAATTACTTTACTTTTATTATACATCTATGATTCCGGTTTGTCAAGTGCAGATTGTTCTTCTTCTGTAGGATTTTCAGCGGAAATTTTTTTCAGGCGTGCTGCTTTCTGTTCCTGCAAAAACGGAATGAATTTTTCTTCATAAAGCATTACCGCTACAGCAACTACAGGAATAGCTAATAAAATTCCCCATACGCCGAACATTTTTCCGCCGACCACAATAGAAACTAATGTTAATACCGGAGAAATCCCCATAGAATTACTGAACAATTTCGGCTTAATGACATACCCGTCCAACGCTTGCAAAATAATTGTGAAAATCACAAAATAAGCCGCATGTGCCGGTTCTGTCAATAACAGGAAAATTGCCCCTAATACGCCGCCGATAATCGGTCCGAATGTCGGCATTAAATTCGTTATTCCGACAATTAACGAAATTAACGTAATATTTTCCATGTTAAACAGTAACATGAACAGCGCATTCGCTACTCCGATAATTACCGCATCTAATACGCTGCACGTGATATATTGAATGAAAATGTCATTGCATCTGCTCCAAAATTGATTTTCTTTCTGAATTTTTTCTTCTTCTCTGATTGCACTCCGGAAACGGTAAAACGCTTTTTTCAAATTTTCTTTCGCAAATAAAAAATATATGGCAATAATAAACCCAATAATAACATTCACGACAGAAGAACCAATATCCCCGATTTTTTCCATTAAAGAAGAAAGCGTATTTTTTAAATTTCCGAACATCGTTCCGATAAATTCATTGATATATTCAGAAACGACTGACCATTCAATATTTAATTCCGGAAGAAGCTGTAATTTTCCGTTAGTGTTAATCCGGTTCAGCATATCCTGAATATTTTTATAATAATTATTATAATTATCTATAATTCCTGTAATACTTCCCGTAATCGACGGAACAACCGTCACCACTAACAACGTTAAAACCATAAGCACACAGCCAATCGTTAAAATTACCGAACAGGCATGACGGCTTTCTTCACGTTTTACTTTCTTGAAAATCGTTTTTTCAAATTGATTCGACACTGAATTTAACAAATAGGCGAAAATTAACCCAATAATAATTGTGGAAAAAATCCCCCATAATGACCCTATCCAACCTAAGAATATTTTTATATTCGACAGAAATAAATATAATATGACTGCTGAACAGGTCGCTATCGTATACGCTGCCCAACGCTGCTTGAGCCAATCTTTCAATTTCATAAAAATTTCCCTTCATAGAGAGAAACGCCCTGATTTTCACCAGAGCGTTTTCTGTTATGCTTAATACATGCCGCCG
The DNA here is from genome assembly GCA_947589035.1 of uncultured Clostridia bacterium. Lineage (GTDB taxonomy): Bacteria > Bacillota > Clostridia > Oscillospirales > Ruminococcaceae > UBA3855. The sequence continues at coordinate 4,254 of CANPYZ010000030.1, forward strand.
CCAGCAGGCATTGGAGGTGCCGGAGGTTCGGGTTCTTTAATGTCCGCAACTAATGATTCTGTTGTCAATACCATTGCGGCAACAGAAGCGGCATTCTGTAATGCACTTCTTGTTACTTTCGTCGGGTCAACAATTCCTGCCGGAATCATGTCAACATACTTTTCATTGTATGCGTCAAAACCATAGCCGACTTTTTCCGTGCTGACAATCTTGTCAATAATGACACTGCCTTCTAAACCTGCATTCAAGGCAATCTGGCGTAAAGGTGCTTCTAATGCTTTCCCGATAATCTGCGCACCGGTCTTTTCATCGCCTTCTAATGTGTCAATTAACGCATTCACTGCCGGAATTGCATTGATTAACGCTGTACCGCCACCGGCAACAATGCCTTCTTCAACGGCTGCTTTCGTTGCGGCGAGTGCATCTTCAATTCTTAATTTCTTTTCTTTCATTTCAATTTCCGTTGCTGCGCCGACTTTAATCACAGCGACACCGCCGGAAAGTTTCGCTAATCTTTCCTGTAATTTTTCCTTGTCGAAATCGGAAGTTGCTGCTTCAATCTGTGTTCTGATCTGGCTTACTCTGTCCTTAATTGCGGAAGATTCGCCTGCACCGTCAACAATGATTGTATTTTCTTTCTGCACAACAACCTGTCTTGCACGCCCAAGCTGACTGATTTGTGTATCTTTCAGTTCTAAGCCAACTTCTTCTGTAATGACTTCTGCACCTGTCAGAATGGCAATGTCTTTCAGCATTTCTTTTCTTCTGTCGCCGAATCCAGGTGCTTTCACTACAGCACACTTGAACACGCCTCTTAAATTATTCAGAATAATTGTTGTTAAGGCTTCGCCTTCAATGTCTTCTGCAATAATCACAAGCTTTTTACCAGACTGCACAAGCTGTTCCAATAACGGAAGAATTTCCTGAATGTTGCTGATTTTCTTATCCGTAATTAAAATATACGGGTCATCGTAAACAGCTTCCATTTTTTCCGTATCCGTTACCATATAGGGAGAAACATAACCTCTGTCGAACTGCATTCCCTCTACAACTTCTGAATACGTTTCAGCGGTCTTGCTTTCTTCAATCGTGATTACTCCGTCAGAAGTAACTTTTTCCATTGCTTCAGCAATTAATTTTCCGACACTTTCATCAGCGGAAGAAACTGTGCCGACTCTGGCAATGTCTTCTGAACCTTCAACGGGTTTAGAATTTGCCTTGATGTTTTCCACGGCTGCTTCAACGGCTTTGGCAATGCCTTTCTTCAGTACCATTGGATTTGCACCAGCGGCAATATTTTTCATGCCTTCTTTCACAATTGCCTGTGCTAAAAGCGTTGCCGTTGTTGTACCGTCTCCGGCTGCGTCGTTCGTTTTCGTGGCAACTTCTTTCACAAGCTGTGCGCCCATGTTTTCGAAAGCGTCGTCTAATTCAATGTCTTTCGCAATCGTTACGCCGTCGTTAGTAATCAGCGGTGCGCCGAATTTCTTATCTAAAACTACATTTCTTCCCTTAGGGCCTAATGTAATTTTCACCGTGTCCGCAAGCTGGTCAATTCCTGCCTGCAAAGCCTTTCTGGCTTCTTCTCCGTATTTAATTTCTTTAGCCATCTCAAAATCACTCCTACTCTTATTCTACAATGGCGAGAATGTCTTCCTGACTTAAAATTGTGTATTCCACACCGTCAACCTTGACTTCCGTTCCGGAATATTTACTGGTCAGCACTTTGTCGCCGACTTTTACCGTCATGGGAACGAGTTTCCCGTTGTCATCATATTTGCCTTCACCTACTGCCACAACTTCTGCAACCTGTGGTTTTTCTTTTGCAGAACCTGCTAAAATGATTCCGCTCTTAGTAGTTTCTTCTGCCTCGGTCATCTTAATGACAACTCTGTCTGCCAATGGTTTAATAGTCATCATTGTTTCCTCCTTCAATCTTCTTTCTTGAAATTAGCACTCTCTTTCTTTGAGTGCTAATTCTATTTTACCAGGTTTATCAGAAAAATCAAGTCTATTTTGAATTTTTTTCGAAAATTCAGCTATCTGCACAATTTTGTGGATAATTTCAAGATAAATTTAACAGAATTTTTCCACAGTGCAAAAATTGCTCTTCTGCTAATTTACAATTTATTCATTTTTTATCAATGAAATATTCATATATTTTGTGAACAAATCATGTATAATAAAAATAATAGCGTTTTTTTAAACATAAATGAAAAAGGAGATTTTTTTATGGCTTTAGAAAAAGTATTAGTCGTTGACGACGACCAGAATATTTGCGACTTGCTGAGAATGTACCTTGAAAAAGAGGGCTACAGCGTAATTATTTCCAATGACGGCAAAGAAGCCGTTGTGAAATTCAATGCATTGAATCCGGATATTGTACTTCTGGATGTCATGCTGCCTTCTATGGACGGGCGTGGTGTTTGTCGGGAAATCCGCAAAAATTCAAACGTTCCGATTATTATGATTTCCGCTAAAAATGAAACGTTCGACAAAGTTCTCGGTCTTGAACTCGGTGCGGATGATTATATTTCCAAACCGTTCGACACGAAAGAAGTCATTGCCCGCATTAAAGCCGTTGCCCGCCGTATGGGAACAAATAATGCTGAACCCGAAACGAAAGAAGTTCGCTACGACAAACTCGTGGTGAATATGACCCGTTATGAACTCCGTGTTAATGACAAAGTCCTCGATACACCGCCGAAAGAATTAGAATTGCTGTTTTATTTAGCGTCTAATCCGAATCATGTTTATACCCGTGACCAATTATTAGATGAAGTGTGGGGATTTGAATATTACGGCGATTCAAGAACAATTGACGTGCATATTAAACGACTTCGGGAAAAACTCGCAGACGTTTCCCCCCATTGGGCGTTGAAAACCGTCTGGGGCGTTGGCTATAAATTTGAGGCTGATGAAGAATCTTAATTCTTATGAAAAATTCACTCACCAAACAGAAAAATAGTGCCATTTCCCAAAATTATTTGAAACTTTCCGGCGGTTTGCTTTTATTCGGTATTTTGCTTACGGGTGTCATTATGATTTGCAGTGCGGTTGCCTCTTACCGGGAAACAATCGAAACGGCAATTCTTCAGAATTGTGATACCCTGATTTCTAATATTAAAGAAGTTTACCATTCTCCGGAAGATATGCCCAGTAATGAAATCATTCGCCTTGTGCGAACGGCTGAATTTGAATATAATTATGACATGTTCGTTTATGACGATGCTGGAAATGAAATTTATCCTGAAGACAGCGGGGAAGAAATTTTAACTCCCTCCGTGCAGGCATATATTAACAAAGATGATTTCGTTGAAATCGGTTATTTTACTTCTGATGCAACAGAGGCGCAAATTTGCTGTGCTATGCGGTTTTATTTAGAAGATGAACAAAATAACGTTTCGCAATATTATCTTGCTTCTGTCAGCAATGCCGGAATGATGCAGGAATATAGCATGATGTTAGTCAGAAATTTAATTTTCTGCCTTTTGGCTGTCATTGCTTTATTCATGTTAATTTTCCGTTTCGGTGTGCGGAAATTAGATAATGACCTTGACGAAATCACACGCACGGCGAACCAGTACGCCCAAGGGGAATTTTCCGCCCGTGTAAATCTTCCGGAACAGTCGAAATTATATTCTTTCGGCTGTACACTGAACAGAATGGCGGATTTCATTGAACAGAACGAAACAACCAGAAGAAATTTCGTGGCGAACGTTTCCCACGAATTGCGAACCCCTATGACAACGATTGCCGGATTCGCTGACGGCATTCTTGACGGCACTATTCCGCCGGAACAACAGAAAAAATATTTGAAAATTATCACTGACGAAATTCACCGCCTGAAAACCTTAGTTCAGTCTATGCTGAATTTAACTAAATTTGAAGCCGGTGAAATGCAGATTCATCTTGCAAGCGTTAATATTGCTGAATTACTTATTCGGACTGTGTTAATGTTCGAAAAACGCATTAACGACAAAAACGTTGATGTAGAAGGTTTAGAAGATATGTCCATGACCGTTCAGGCAGATGAAGACTTAATGTTTCAAGTGTTGTATAACTTAATTGAAAACGCTGTCAAATTCGTTAATTCCGGCGGTGTGATTAGTTTTTCCCTTTATGAAGAAGAAGGCATCGCCCATATTTGCATTAAAAATACTGGTGAAGGGCTTGCCGATGACGAATTGCCGAAAATTTTCGACCGCTTTTATAAAACAGATACTTCCCGAAGTCAAGACACTACCGGTCTTGGTCTCGGTTTGTCCATTTCCCGAAAAATTGTACATCTGCACAAGGGGCATATTGTCGTAAAAAGCGTTAAAGGCGAATATACCTCGTTTGAAGTGCAGATTCCTTTCAAGCAATCCTAAGATACAGGTGATTTTATGGAAGAACATAACCAAATTCCTGAAACTCCGGAAATTCCGGAAGTTTCTGAACATTCTGAAAATTCTGAAAATTCCGAAATTCCAGAACAAACCCCTCCAACTCCTCCGCAAGAAGAAAATTTCTCTTACCCAATGTATTTTGAAATTCCTCCCTATCCGGAAACTACTTTCCCTAATAAACCTGAACCGCTCCCCATGAACCGGAAAATTTTCATCATGTGCTGTGTCATGGCGGGAATGATTTTCGTGTTGTGCATGTATTGCATGATTTCGGATATTCTTCACGGCGCATTAACTGAAACGGAAACAACTACTTCCGTTATTCTTCAAACTCAGGAAAAACCTGACCTTGACCCCGAACAGGAAAATGTTACCGCTGAAGGAGAATATACCGTCCGTGGCGTTGCGGAACTCGTGAAGCCTTCTATTGTGGAAGTTTACGTTTACGATGAAAATAAAAATCTTTCCGGTACTGGTTCAGGAATTATTATTTCAGAAGATGGGTATATTATTACTAATGCCCATGTTGTACAGGGGAATGATTATTCTGTGATGTTAGATGACGAATCAGAATTTTCCGCTCAGCTAATTGGCATTGACAATAAAACCGATTTAGCCGTTTTAAAAATCAATGCCGGAAATTTAACTCCTGCCGTTCTCGGTGATTCTGATGAAACTTACGTCGGCGAAACCGTTTTAGCTATTGGCAACCCTGCCGGACTGGCTAATACTGTAACGAAAGGCATTGTTTCCGCTATTAACCGCCAAATTCGGGCGCAAAGCAGTAGTTTCCGCATGGAATGCATTCAGACAGATGCTGCAATTAGCCCGGGAAATTCCGGCGGTGCTTTAGTGAACATGTATGGTCAAGTCATTGGAATTACTTCTTCAAAATACGCTTCCCAATATGCCGCTTCTCAGGTTTATGAAGGTCTCGGATTCGCTATTTCTATGAATCAGGCTCTTCCCATTGTGCAGGAACTAATTGAAAACGGCTACGTTTCCGGACGGTTTCGCATTGGTATTGTTTTCATGGAAACAAGTAATATGTACGTTCCGGAACAATTTCAAGAACAATTCGGTTCTGAAATTCCCGACGAATTGAAAAATTCCCTCTGGATTACTGAAGTCAGCCCTGATTGCAGTATTGCGAATACTGACTTACGGGCGAATGATTTCATTCTTGCTATAAATGGGCAATTAGTTTACAATTATGACAGTGTCATGGAAGTGTTAGACGGTTTCAAAGGCGGTGACACTGTAACGGCACATTGCGCACGCTATGACAAAAATAAAATTTCCTATTTTGATATTGAATTTCAGCTTGAAGAAGATACTTCTGGAAATTATTAAAAATTTTCCCGTTTCGGCTTGCCAGGTGGAAACGGGTTTTTATTATTAAAATGAAAATTTTTCATAAAATTTTTTCCATTTTTATTGACTTTCTCCAGATTTTGTTGTATAATATAATCAAGCTGATTTGCGGCTTAGGCTTTTTTCTAAACTAATCAGATAGGGGGCTTACCTTGCCGCAGGTATTGATATAATTATGCAGACTAATAAAAATTTAATTCTCTGGATAGAATTACTGTTCGCTTTACTTTCCTTGTGGGTTTTACTCATGGTGCCTTCTTATCCGGAACATGTTATGCTTGTTCTCAGAATTTACGTTCTGAGCATGATTGCTTTAACAGGTTTTCTTGTTTTAGCCGTCAGACGTTACCAAAGTCAGCACAGTTCCGTGGATATGAACCGTATTTTTGACATGGTTGACCGCATTGAAGAACCGGCGTTTATCTGGGCTTCTGATTTATCGATGATGTACGGCAATCCGGCAATGAATGCTTTACTGAATATTTCAGAAGATGACAACGGTTCTCACGCACTCGAATTAAACCGCTTTTTTCATGATATTGGATTAAGCCCTAAAGAAGCCGCTGAAGCCATGATTAGCCGCACTTATGCTACCGGTTTACAGGTTTCTCCGGAAAAGAAACGCTATATTAACTGGTCGACTTCTTTAATGATGGAAAATAATATTACCTCTTTGTATTTTTCCATTGGGTTCGAAACAACGAAACTTGAAGAGGCGAAACAGTCCCTCAGCGAAAAATCAGAAAATCTTGCCATTTCTGAAAATCGTTACGCCCTTTCAATGAAACTTTCCGGTGTGGGTTTCCTTCTTTGTGAAACAATTCATAATGGCTGTTATGATGAATATTATGTTTCTAAAGAAGCACAGAAATTTCTCGGTATTGATTCTGATCATATCACTTTTCATGAGTTCCGGAAAAAAGTTTACCCCGATGACCGCTATAAATTCGATAATTATATTCACGATTTGGAAAATCCTGACCCTACTGCCACACCTACCCCCCGTGTTATGGAATTAAGAATCCTTTCCGAAATGACTAAGCCTTTCGTTTGGTATGCTTACCATTATCACGCAAATTTATTCGATAAAAGCGGTATTCCTATTGTCGGCGGTGCGTTAGTCAATATTTCAGAAGAAAAAGAAAAAGATGCTCTTCTGGAAAAATACGCTTATCAGGACGAAATCACGGAAATTTCCAACCGGAAAAAATTAATTGAATACGGTCGGGAATGCTATGAAGCCTACGAAAAAGAACGCAAGCCCTATTGGGTAATGGTGTTAGATATTGACCGTTTTCATTTAATTAACGACTCCTGCGGTTACGCAAGCGGAAATAAAGTTCTTCGGGAATTTGCCTCTATTCTTTCTAAATATCAGGACCAGGGAAAACAGGACAAGCCTGGTTTGGCTGCCCGTCTCGGTGCGGATAATTTCGCTTTACTCATGCACGATTATGAAGATGAAACACTTCCTAAACATAAATTAGAACTCATTCGGAAAGATTTTGCTAAATTAGAATCTGGTGAATTTGCATCGTTATCTTTAACTTGTTCAGCAGGTGTGGCACATCTTCCCAGAGACGGGAAAACGTTTGAAGAAGTTCTCGAACATGCGGAATTTGCTTTAACCATCGGAAAAGGCGATTTATCTTACATGATGGGCTATGATGCGGAAATGCATGAAGAAATTCTTCATCAGGGCGAAATGCAGAAATCCCTTTCTGATGCAATTGAAAATCATCATTTGCAGTTATATTATCAGCCGAAATTCGATTTACATACTGAAAAAATTATGGGCGCAGAGGCGTTAATCCGCTGGATTAAACCTGACGGAACAATGATTTCCCCGAATGTATTTATTCCTATTGCGGAAAAAACTGGTATGATTTCCGATATTAGCAATTTCGTTCTCCGTGAGGCTTGCCAACAAAACGGACTCTGGCAAAAAGAAGGTCTTTCCCCGATTGTTATGTCTATCAATTTCGCTTCTGGTGACTTCTATCAAGCTAACGTTTGTGAAGTCGTTCAGCATGAATTAGATAAATCCGGTCTCGAACCTCAGTACCTCGAACTTGAATTAACGGAACGCCTTGCCCTCGGTGATATTAATTACACCATTAACCAAATGAACGCACTTCGGGAAATGGGTGTACTGTTAGCAATGGACGATTTCGGAACAGGGTATTCTTCATTAAGTTACATTCAGCGTTTACCATTGACTTTGCTGAAACTTGACAGGTCTTTCATTATTGAAATTGAAACAGACTCCGTTGCACAAGTCATTGTTTCCGCTGTCATTCAGATTGCTAAGTCAATGAATATGGAAACTATTGCAGAAGGCGTTGAATATGAAAATCAGTCTAAAATTTTAAAAGATATGGGCTGTGATTATATTCAGGGCTACCTCTACGGGAAACCAATGCCAGCACATCAATTCCATAAACGCTTAGAAATTAACACTTACGGAAAGGAAGTCTCTTAAATGACAACAATTCAGAAAAAACCGTTAAAGCCTGCTCCCGTTTACACCCTCGGTGAAGAAATTTTCAATTCCGTTACGCATGGTGTCGGTGCTTTACTTGCCATTGCCGGCTGTGTCGTATTAATTGTTTTCTGCGCCCTGCACAGAGGAGCGAAAGAAGTTGTTTCCGCTTCTATTTTCGGCGCATCGATGATTATTTTATACACCATGTCTACACTATACCACGCTTTCACGAATCCGAAAGTGAAACGAGTATTCCGCATTTTCGACCATGACACAATTTTTCTTTTAATTGCCGGAACGTATACGCCTTATGCATTATGCTGCATTAAACCTTTCTGGTTAGGAATTACCATTCTTTCCTGTATCTGGTCAGCTGCTGCACTCGGCATTGTGTTCACTTCCGTTAATCTTGAAAAATTCAGCAAACTTTCTACAGTTTGCTATGTGCTAATGGGCTGGGCAATTATTTTCGCCATTAAACCACTTTATGAACAGCTTCCAACATTCAGTTTAATGCTTCTGTTCGCTGGTGGTCTGATGTATTCCGGCGGAATTTATTTCTATAAGAAAAAATCCGTCAAGTATTTCCATTCAATATGGCATTTGTTCGTTCTTGCGGGAACGGTAATGCATTTCTTTTCTGTTTTCTATGCAATCGCATATTAAAATTTATTTCAAGGAGGAGTTTTTTTCATGAAGAAAAAACGTATTGGTATTTTAACCAGCGGCGGAGACTGCCCAGGACTGAATGCAACCATTCGTGGCGTGGTCAAGGCTTGCTATGAACGATTCGGAGAAGACAATATTCAGATTGTCGGCATTTCCAACGGCTATTATGGGTTAATTCATGACTTGTGTCGGGATATGCAGCCGGCGGAATTTTCCGGCATTCTCACCCAGGGCGGAACGATTTTAGGCACTAAACGCCAGCCGTTCAAAATGATGACCGTCATTGGAGAAGATAACATTGACAAAGTTAAAAATATGCGTGAAACGTACAAAAAACAAAAGCTTGACTGCCTGCTTACCCTCGGCGGAAACGGTACACATAAAACTTCACATTTACTTTCAAATGAAGGCTTGAATGTGATTGGTCTTCCGAAAACAATTGATAATGATTTATTCGGAACAGATGTCACTTTCGGTTTTCATTCAGCGGTGAACATTGCCACAGATGCGCTTGACCGCCTGCATACAACTGCCGCAAGCCATTCCAGAATTTTAGTTTGTGAAATTATGGGGAATAAAGCTGGTTGGCTGACATTATATTCCGGTATTGCCGGAGGAGCAGATATTATTTTACTTCCGGAAATTCCCTATGATATTGATAAAGTTTGTGACGCTGTTGTGAAACGTACCCAGAAAGGGAAAACATTTTCCATTCTTGCCGTTGCGGAAGGCGTGAACACAACGGAAATTGCGAAACTTAAGAAAAAAGAACGGGAAAAATATCACCTTGAAAACGGAAATGATACTTCCCGCATTGCTGCACAAATTCAAGCGAATACCGGAATTGAAGCCCGTGTGTGCGTTCCTGGGCATATGCTCCGTGGCGGTTCACCGAGTGCTTACGACAGAATCCTTGCAACGCAATTCGGCGTACACGCTGCTAAACTAATCGCAGAAGAAAAATTCGGGCGTACTGTTGCTTATGTCAACGGTCAGGTAACTTCCAACCGTTTGGAAGACATTGCCGGAAAAAAGAAACTTGTTGACCCCAACGGGCAAGAAGTGCAAACGGCAAGAGATTTAGGGATTTCGTTCGGCGACTAAAAATTTTCTCTCCGGAATATTCCGGAGAGAATTTTTTATTTTTAATTTTAATATTTTATTTTTGATGAAGAGATGCCCGAATAAAATCAGCAAATAATTTTTGCGGTCTGTTCGGTCTGGATTTAAATTCCGGATGAAACTGCACGCCAATAAACCAAGGATGTTCAGGTAATTCTACAATTTCGACAAGTTTTTCATCTGGCGAAAGTCCGGCAATTCTCAACCCCGATTCCGTTAATTTCTGGCGATAGGCGTTGTTAAATTCCCACCTGTGCCTGTGCCGTTCGTAAATTAATTCTTCCTGATAGATTTCCGAAACCTGCGTATTTTTCAATAGTTTACAAGGATATAACCCTAAACGCATTGTTCCGCCCTTTTCCGTAATATCTTTCTGTTCGTCCATAATATCAATCACATTCTGATTTCCGTTAGGACAAAATTCAGAAGAATTGGCTTGTTCCAATCCGGCTAAATGTCTCGCCGTTTCAATCACCATCATTTGCATTCCTAAACAAATTCCAAAAACAGGAATTTTCTTTTCCCTGCCCCAGCGAATCGCTTCAATCATGCCTTCAATGCCTCTGTCACCAAATCCCCCGGGAATAATTATTCCGTTACAGGTATTCAGCATTTCGTCAACAGTTTCAGCAGTGATTTTTTCTGAATCAATCCATTGAATTTCTACTTTCGCATCGTTGACAATTCCCCCGTGCCGTAATGCTTCCGCTACAGATAAATATGCATCCTGTAAGGCTACATATTTCCCGACTAAACCAATTTTCACTGTTTTTTCCGCTTTGTTCTGGCGTTCCGTCATCGCAATCCAGTCCGCTAAATCTGGTCCTTTGTTAATTAAGCCTAAATGATAGCAAACTTCTTTAGCTAAGCCTTCTTCTTCAAGCATTACCGGAACTTCATATAATGACGGGGCTGTCATATTCTGAATAATATCCGCCTTGCGCACATTGCAGAATAAAGCAATTTTTTCCGCTACTTCCGGCGGAATTTGCTGTTCCGTCCGGCAGACAATAATATTCGGCTGTATGCCAATAGATAATAATTCTTTCACAGAATGCTGTGTAGGTTTGGATTTCAATTCATTAGAACCGCTGATAAACGGCAATAATGTCACATGAATATAAACAACATTTTCCTTTCCGACTTCTCCGGCAAATTGCCGTATTGCTTCTAAAAATGGCGTGCTTTCAATGTCGCCTACTGTTCCGCCGATTTCCGTAATGACAATATCTGCATTGCTGTTCTTCCCCACACGGTAAATTCTTTCTTTAATTTCATTCGTAATGTGCGGAATCACCTGCACTGTTCCCCCTAAATAATCCCCCCGACGTTCTTTATTTAACACTGTCCAGTAAATTTTCCCTGTCGTGGCGTTATTATTCACCGATAAATTTTCATCAATAAATCTTTCGTAATGCCCTAAATCTAAATCCGTTTCACCGCCGTCCTCCGTCACGAAAACTTCCCCGTGCTGGTATGGACTCATCGTTCCCGGGTCAACGTTAATATACGGGTCAAGTTTCATGATAGTGACTTTGTAACCTCTTGCCTTCAGCAACCGCCCTAAAGATGCCGCTGTAATGCCTTTCCCTAATCCGGAAACTACGCCGCCTGTCACAAATACATATTTCGCTCCGTGTTTTTCCATAAATGCGCCTCTCTATAATTATAATTTCACTTGATTCTGCTGCGGAATACCGCCGTTCATGTAGAAATTTTTCAGCATGACAAGCGAACACCCCCCGAGAAAATCTGTTCTTTCCTCTACCTGACTGCACACTAACCGTCTGGCAATGTCTTCACCAACAAATTCACTCACATATTGCCGGAATGTTTTAAATCCTTCTTCCGTTAAAGAAAAATGATGCAAAACAATTTCTTTCGCCTGATAGCTGCATACTAAATTATTTAATAATATGCTCCAGTCCTGCATAATATCTTTCACAACTTCTTCACAGCGATGGTCTCCGGCTTCCACTGCCTGATACAGCATTTCCAAAGTGATTCGCTTAATATAACCGTCCGTTGCGGAATATAAAAATGGCGTTCTTTCCTTGCTGTAAACTTCCGCTATTCTCGCCTGCATTGCCTGTAAGGATAACTGCGCCCGCACTGAACCCGCCGGATAACCGTCTTGCTTTCTGCCGTTCGGGCGAATAATACATCTTTCCGTTAAATAACTATAAGTTAAATAATCTTTTTCTGATTTTTCTTCCCGTAATACTGCGATTTGTATATGATTCCCTAAATGTAAATAAACCTGAGTTTTTCTTGCTGCGCCGTTTCTTTGTAAATCGGCATTCGCTAACGCCTCAAGCCATACCGCATTTCCGCAAAATACCGGTGGAATTTCCGGAAATCCGGATAAAGATTTTTTCAATTCCGTGAAATCTAATACGCCGTTTTTATAAAATATTCTCATTTTGCTTGCCATAATCGGCATTACGCCAACGCCAAGCCCTAAAACATCTTCTTTTTTCAAACAGCTGTCACTCATCATCTGTTCCGCTGAACTGATAATAAATTGAATCATTTCTTTCTGACTGGTGTGTTCGTTACAGGGTAACATGGCTTTATCTAAAATATCCATGTGCATTGTACATAAACCAACTGTCACGGCATGTTCACTGATGACCGCACCAAGAACAAACCGATAATTCGGATTCACGTCTAAAAGAATTTTCCTTCTGCCTTTCGGCAAATGTTCGCTTAATTGCTGATAAGGTGCTTCCCCGATTTCGATTAACACACCCTCTTCAATTAACGCATTTGTCAACTGTGTAATTGATGCTCTGGTAATTTTTAACTGATGTGACAAATCCACTCTTGAAATTGGTCCAAGTTCCCAAATCGTTTTGAGTACCTGCATTCTGTTAATTCGTCTTAAATCCAGTTTACTAATTCCAATTGACATGATTTTCAGCTCCTTTCTGAAATTTTTCTTAATTTGATTATAGCATAGTTTCACGAAAAAAGCAAGTCATTTTCAAAAAATATCCCCCCCGAAAAATTCAGGGGGAATAAATTGATTGATTGATTTATTTTTTCTTTTTCTTAGCGGTTACTGCGGCAAGAATTGCTGCTGCGCCTGCTGTCACTACTGCTGCGGAAGAAGAATCGCCTGTTTTCGGGGAAGCGGTTCTGTTCGCATTAGCGGCGGCAGTAGCAGTTTTCTTTTCAGCAGTTGTGCTTTTCGCTGCGGCTGTCGTTGCTGCCGGTTTCATGCCGTTTAAATAAACTGTTTTTGCGGCACTCCATGCACCGTAAACCCGTTCATTATTTTCTACCACGAACGCACGAACTTTCACCGTTTCACTAAGCGGTTCTGTTGCGCTTGTCTGGTAAGATGTACCTTTCACGTCAAATGACTGTGATGTCGGAATGTCTTCTTCTCCTTTTTTGGTAATCACACGGTAAATCTGATAACCGTCTATTCCTTCCACTGGACTCCAGGCAATGACGGCAGTTTGTCCTTCACCGCTTTCCGGTGTGGAAATTGTAAATTCTCCGATTTTCGGCGCACCTAATTTAGAAGAAACTTTTTCCGTAGAAACCGTTGTAGAAGTTGTAGTGGCAGTAGTGGCTAATGTTCCGGCGGTTTCTATGTTTGTGGCTGTTGTTTGTGCTGTGGCTGCCGTCTGAACGGTAGCGGCTGTTGTGTCTTCTTCCGTTTCTGCTGCTGTTGTTTCCGCATCAGTGGTAACTGGTTCTTCTTCTGCTACTGTTGTTTCCGGTTCTACTGCTTCAGTTTCCGGTAATTCTTCAGACATAACAGGCGTTTCATTATCTTCTAAATGATTCGTATCTTCTGTGACAACTGGTGCAACATATTCTTCTGCTGCTGTTGCGGGTGCTTCTTCTTCAGCTCCGGCTGAAATTGCACTCATGCTGACAGTCAGTGCGAATGCCGTCAGGGCTGTCAGTATTCTTTTATTACGCATCGTCATATTAAAATCCTCCTTAGCGATTTACATACAAATCAGTATGCTGATTTTATTATAGCAAATTCTTTGACAGATTACAAGCCTTTTCGGAAAAATTATGCTTTATGCACAAATTTCAGAATTTTCAGGAGAAAAATTCGTAAAGTATCATCATTAACGGCATTGTTCCAATGGAAAATAATGTCGTTACGCCAAATAATTCTGAAGCGTAAGCCGCATTCCGGTTGTATTGCAAGCACTGCATTGTGCAAATTGTTGCACTCGGTGCAGCAACTGCCGCTAATACGGTCATTTCCACTGTTTTTTCAAATGGGAATAATTTAAATAAAATTATACAAATTACCGGTATGCAAATTAATTTTAAAAAGCTGATATAAAAAATTCTTGGCTTTTTGAATACTTCTAATAAATTCGTCTGAATAATCGTTGCCCCCGCAACAATCATGGCTAACGGCGTGTTCAGACTGCCAATTTCTTCTAATGTTTCCGCTAAAATTGACGGCAATTCAATTTGTAAGAAAAATAAAATCATTCCTAAAATAATCGCAATAATCGCCGGAGAACGCAGAACTTTCCCTAAAGATTTTAAAGACTTTTCGCCGGACATCTGCATCACTCCATGCGACCAGACTAACGCATTAAATACTGTCAAAAATGCCGTTAAATAAAATACTCCGTCATAGTCGAACATTGCCATGACTAACGGAATCCCCATAAACCCACAATTAGAATAAATACTTGAAAACCGTTCAATGACGGTTTCCCTGCCTTCTTTATTTTTAATTCCTAAATAAGAAACTGCCATTGCCACAAAAAAAGCAATTCCTGATAATAAAAACGTTAGTCCTAAATTTTTCACTAATTCCGGCTTGTATTCTTTCTGATATGCCATTAAAATGACTATCGGATTGACAATTTTTAACACTAAGCCTGAAATTTGATTCACCGTTTCTTTAGATAAAATTTTCGTTTTAAAGCAAATTGCCCCCACTAAAATTAAAATAAACATGACAATTGCCTGATGTAATACAATTCCTGCCATTCTTAAACACCTCAAACTATAGAATAGCATATTTTTTCCCAAAATACAATTGGCATTTTTCACAAAAAGAGACAGCTTTCGCCGTCTCTTTCCTATCATGTGCATATGGTTGGTTGTATTTGTTTTCCGTTCAATGCATGAATTAACGTTTCTGCCGTTTTCGTGAAATCTGCTACTAAAGAATTAGGCTTTTTCTGCGTGTCGTCCTGCCGTACCGGTACAAAATAATATTGTTTCGCATTCGCTAATAAGCCTAAATTTTTCAATGTTCCGGCTAAAGAATCATTCGACGCTATCGCTAATACAACTGGTTTCTGCCCTCGTAAATGCGATTTCACTGCCATTGTTACGGGGCTGTCGGTAATGCTTAACGCTAATTTCGCCGCCGTGTTAGATGTACACGGTTCCACAAGCAAAATATCTGTCATTTGTTTAGGTCCTATCGGTTCAGCATCTTCAATGCTGGAAATCACTTTCCGACCGGAAATGTTTTCTAAACGTTCCCGCATTTCTTCCGCTGTTCCGAATCTCGTGGAAATATTCGCCGCATTCCATGACATAATGGGAATTACTTCCGCTCCGCATGATACTAAATATTCCGCTTGGGCAAACGCTTGCTGAAATGTACAGAATGAACCCGTCATGGCAAACCCTATCCGGACATGTTCTAATTCATGCATTGACCATTCCCCTTTCTTCTAATAAATGGAAAATCGTCTGTGCAATAATTTTCCCTGCCGTTACAGGTGCTGTTTTCCCCGGTAAAGATAACGCCCATACTGCACGCTTTCCTAATTCCTGCGCCGTTTCCCAGTCAATTCCCCCTGGTTTTGATGCTAAATCTAAAATTAAGGTCTCTTTCGAAATTCGTTTCAGAATCGGTTCTGTAATGACTTTCACCGGAACAGTGTTGCAAATCACATCACATTTTCCGGCGAAATTTTCCAGTTCCGTGAAGGGAATGCTTTTACAGCCGAACATTTCTATTTGCGCACGCTTAACAACGTCTCTTTCTGCAACAGTCACTTCCGCCCCCATGGCGTGAAGTAAATACGAAAGCCTGTTCCCAATTCTGCCAAACCCTAAAATTAACACTTTACTCCCGTAAATCGTGCAGGGCATTTCTTCCAGCATCATCTGCACAGCACCTTCCGCTGTGGGTATGGCGTTTCTCAGGCTTAATTCTTCATTAGTGAAATAATCGACTAAGGCTATTCCGGAATTTTCTAAAATTTCTTTCGCCTTTCCGAATTTCCCCCCGAGAATCATTCCTTCCGGTTTGACTTTCGATAAAAGCCCTTTTAAAGAAAGATGATTTTTACTGAATGGCGCATTCACGAATATTCCATCATCAGAAACAGGCATTGGTAACACTAATACGTCACATAAAGGCAATTCTTCCGGAGTTTCAATTAAATTTACCCGTTCCGGAATCATTTGCTTGCTGAATCCTATAGCATATGTTTCAAATTTTTCCGATAATGTTTCCGCTGTATATCCGTAACGCAAATCTCCTCCGGCGATAATGATTGTTTTTTCCATCTGCATCACTCCTTTATGGCAGAATATGCAATCATTCCGGTTTTGGTGACGGTAAGTTATTCAGCTTTTTTCGTTTCTTCCGGTTCGGGTAAAATCTGCACTGTATGGTATAACAGTTCTGTTGCGCCTTCTATGCCTAATTTCCCAGTGTTCAGGCATAATGCATAATTATTTTTGTCATGCCAGTTTCCGCCCGTGTTAATATTATAAAATTTTTCACGCCGGCTGTCAATTTTCGGCAAAAGCGTTTCCACGTCTTTCTGCGGTACATGATAGGCTTCCTGTGCGTACTTCTCCCGAAAGGCTTTCACGGCGTAAATAAATGTACTTACCCTGTAGGGATTTTCACGGAGAATCCAGTTCGCACACCTGCCCACGATTACACAACTTCCTTGCTGTGCGAGTTCCTTAATAATCTGCGTTTCCGTAATATATAATTTATCCGATACGGGTAAATTATCCCCAATCGTTCTTGCCGGATTGGAATTTAACAGAAGCGTGTATAAAAAACTTTTCGGGGAAGATTCTTCTGCGCCTTCCAGTTTCGTTACCGGAACATTAAGCCGTTCTGCTGCCATTTCCAGTATTTCATGATTATAAAACGGAATGCCTAATTTTTCAGCAACATGTTTCCCGATTACACTGCCGCCGCTGCCGTATTCCCGTTCAATTGTAATAATTGGATGTTTCATCTTTTTTTGCAACTCCTTACCTGAATTTGTGAAAATCAGCCGGATTTCTGTCTGAAATCGGCTGTGTTTATGTTTGAAAAAACCATAACTTCATTATAGCATAATTTTCATAAAAAAGCACTATAATTTTTGAAAAAAAACAGCGTTTTTTTCATTTTCTGCATTATGCACAAACTGAGTTCCATATTTTTGTGCAAATTATTTGAAAAATAAGACTGGTATTCATGGCAAAGATATGTTATAATAAAAACAGAATATTTTTTTCAGAAAGGAGAATTGTTCATGAAATTTCACAAACTGGCAGGTTTCGTTCTATCTTTCGTCACTCTTTGCAGCTGTCTTTCCGGTTGCGCCGGAAAAGAAACTTCTTCTGCTGATTCTCTTCCGGATTCTTCCGAAATCATCGAAACGGAAACTTCCGCAGAAGATTCCATTGCTGAACCTGTCGCCGAAACTGAACCACAACCCACTGAACACGTCAGCCCCCGTGAAAAATTATCTTTTTCATCAGGAACACAAAAAGATTTTACAGATGTTACACTCAATCATGAAACAAATAAAATTTACGCCATTCCCCTGAATCATTTTTTAATTTCAGGAGACGTTGTGCAGAAATTCATTTTCGAATTTGAAGCAGACGGCGATATTGGCAGTTATCAAGGCGGGTGTGGGATTTCCGTTAGTCCTGCCTGTAAAGCTGCTACTGACCCCAGTTGGTATCAGTCGGAAGATTTCACCGCACAAGCAGACGGTTCTTTCGTTCAGGTAGAATGGAACGTTCCGCCCGAAATTCAAAATGATGTGCAAGCAGACGGAAAAATTCAAATTGGTTATTGGTGGGGCGATGTGGAAAATGTCCGCTTATGCCGTGTAACTTGCTGTTATTCCCGAACAGTGGAAATTCCTTCAGACGGAGAAATTAATATTCCTGTTAATCAGCAATTAACGGAAAATTCCCCGGTTTCTGTTTCACTGGCGGACGTGATTCAATCTGAAGAAGTTCCGCAAGCCATTACTGCACATGTTCACGCCGACGCACCTTTCCAGAAATTCAACGCCGCTATGACGTTAGTTAATTCGGAAGACGAATCAGAAAGCCCTGTTTTTTCTTTATTCACTGAAGACACACAAACAAGTTTAACATGGGTGATTCCGGATGATAGTAAATCTTCCGCTTCGAGAGATTCAGAATTGAAATTCGAATATTTCTGGAGTGAGGCTTCTGCAGTTACTTTAGATTCTATTGATGTATATTACAGTTTAGGCATGGGCGGGAAATCTTCCGGCAATACTTCCCCGAATCAGGAAATTCAGGTTTCTCATCAGAATAATAATGCGGAATCTATTGTGAAAAATATTAAAGTCGGCTGGAATCTCGGCAATTCCCTTGATTGCTATGATGTCACCTGGGACGTGGACGATTTCGAAACGGCGTGGAGCAACCCGAAAACTACAAAGCAAATGATTGACACCGTGAAAAATGCCGGTTTTAACGCTGTGCGTATTCCGGTTTCCTGGGCGGATCATCTTGATGATGAAGGAAATATTGACTCCTTATGGCTGAAACGTGTGCAGCAAGTGGTGGATTACGCTGTAGATAATCATTTGTACACGATTTTAAATATGCATCATGATGACTATACATGGCTTACCCCCACGAAAGAAAAAGAATCTGAAGTAACGGAAAAATATACTCATATCTGGACACAGATTGCAGAACAATTTAAAAATTATGATTCGACTTTGCTTTTTGAAGGCTTGAATGAACCTCGTGTTGTTGGCAGTGAAAAAGAATGGGTCGGCGGTACGGAAGAAGAAAGAGAAGTCATTAATCACCTTTTACAGGCATTCGTGGATACTGTCCGTTCTTCCGGCGGAAATAACGCTAAAAGAACATTAGTCATTACTACAGAAGCTGCTTCTATTTCGGAAGAAGCCATTAATGGCTTAATCATTCCTGACGATGATAATTTAATTGTTTCTATTCATCATTATGCACCGTGGAAATTTACCAGTTATGAATCTTCTGATGTGAAACGTTTCACTGATGAAGATAAAGCTACACTAAAACAAGAATTTCAAACGCTTTATGATAAATTTTCCGCTCAGGGAATACCAGTGATTATTGGCGAATTTGGCGCAGAAAATAAAAATAATTCCGTTCAGCGTGCGGAATATTATCAATATTATATTCAGACCGCTGCTGAATTTGGTATTCCTTGTTTCGTCTGGGATAATAACGTCAAAGAAGGCGAAGGCAGTTACGGTTTATTCAATCGTTCTGATTGTTCCTGGTATTATCCCGATATTTTAAAAGCGATTCAAAATGCAATTCAGTAAGTTTCACAGAAAATTTCCCCGTGCAAACGGGGAATTTTTTTAGTAATTTTGAAAAAACACTTGCCTTATTTCAAAAAACCTGTTATAATAGTAATGTAATTTTTTTTGCGGAGGTGCATTTTACATGAGCGGCGACCCATTCGGGCGAGCGGAATATTCATAGCAGGCGGTGTTTCTGAATCAGCCGCCTGTCAGAAAGGCGGTTTTTATATGATTCATTTTTATCAGACTGTGGATAATTGTGTCCAGACGTTGGAAAATCCTGTTCCCGGGTGCTGGATTTCCATTGTTGACCCCACTGCACAGGAAGTGCAGCAACTTATTGAAGGGTACGGATTGGACAGCGGTTTCGTCCGTTCTTCCCTCGATGAAGAAGAATCTTCCCGTATTGAACGGGAAGACGACCAGACGTTAATTATTGTCGATACGGCAATGTCCGAAATTCAAACAGAAGAAACGATTTTGTTTTACACTGTGCCTCTCGGAATTATTATTACTGATGATTATGTATTCACGATTTCGTTAAAAGATAATCAGGTTTTGCGGGATATGGCTGACGGCGTAGTGAAAGGCGTGCAAACCCGCATGAAAACTCGTTTCGTTATGCAGCTTTTGTTAAGAATTACGGCGATTTATTTACAGGACTTGAAACAAATTGATAAAACTTCTTACGTCATGGAACAGAAACTCAGCTCCGCCATGAAAAATAAAGTGTTAATTCAAATGCTCGAATTAGAAAAGTCTTTGGTTTACTTTTCCACTTCCCTGAAAGCAAATGAAGTCACAATTGAAAAATTACTCCGTGGCAGAACCATTAAATTATATGATGAAGACCAGGATTTATTGGAAGATGTGCTGATTGAAGTCCGGCAGGCGATTGAAATGAGTAATATTTACTCCAGCATTATTTCCAGTATGGTGGAAGCATTCGGTTCCGTGATTTCTAATAATTTAAATATCGTCATGTGGAAATTAACGGTCGTCACAATTATTATGGCAATTCCCACAATGGTTTTCAGCTTTTACGGAATGAACACGGCAAATCTTCCTATTCCGGATACGTGGTTTCCGACTTTGCTTTCTGTTGTTCTGACAGTCACAACGGCAATTGTCATGCTCAGGCAAAAAAAATAGAATTTTCCACTTGACAATTTTCGCATTCTGCGGTAAAATAAATTCATGTCAGAAATTTTAACTCGGAGGTTATTATTTTATGAAAAATTATGTTAAATCCCTCGCTGGCTTGTCTGCGGTAATCTTTACCCTTTCTAACAGCATGTTTCTTCCCGTTCATGGCGAACATGTGAGAAATATTGTCATTCTCGGCGACAGCGTTTCTACTGAACAGTCTCTCGGCAGTGAAGAAAAATCTTATGTGGAATGCCTTGAAAACTATACGAATTTAAACATTCAGAATTTTTCCCAGGAAAATTTCATGACGGCAGACGTTTTAGAATGTTTTCACCAGCAGGACGTGCAGGAAGCCTTAAATAATGCGGATATGATTATTCTTGCTGTCGGAGAACATGAAGTTACTGATGAATTTATCGAAACGGCTAACGGCATTCTGGAAACATTCGGAATCACGGATTTTCCGGACATTTTCACGGCAAATCTTGAAGATTTCGGCGTAACCAATGAAGACCAGTTAATTTCTTATTCTAATCAACTCGCCACTGCCATTCGGAAAAATCAATCTTCTGTTGAAGAAAATCTTCAATTGATTGATACGGAATTAAACGCTTACACAAATGCCAAAATTATTTGGCAGAATTTATATAACCCACTCGACACAATCGAAAATTACGACCAGCTTTCCGCAAAAAGAAAACTCGCTTATGACAGCATTCTTAACCCCGCAAAATCAACGATTTCTTCTATCAATGAAGTAATTGCTGAAAGCGCACAACATCATGAAAATTGTCAAGTTCTTGATGTTTGCAGCGAATTTGCCGGAAAATCTTATTTATATACAAATCTTTCCCAGCTCGACGCTAACCCGAATGCGGACGGTCATGCGAAAATTTCCGAAATGATGATTTCGCAGGCTTCCCTTTCCCGCATGGGTGACGTGAACGCAGATAATTTAATTAACGCTTCTGATGCTGCTGAAGTTCTTCAACATGCTGCAAGTATCGGCGCAGGCGGTGAAGGCATTTTCAATGATGACCAGAAAATTGGCGCAGATGTTAATGAAGACGGAATTGTCAATGCTGTAGATGCAAGTCAGATTCTTTGCTATGCTGCCGCTGCTGGTGCCGGAGTGAGTTATACTTTTGAAAAAGCTGACCAGTCTGAACTCATTGACCCAGACCCCACTCAGCCCACTGACGAACCGGAACTCGCTGACCCTGACCCCACTCAGCCCACTGACGAACCGGAACTCACTGACCCTGACCCCACGCAACCAACATCTGAAGCTGTATTAACTGACCCTGACCCCAATGCGCCTGTTGAACTTCCTGTGATTTAATCTTTGACGGAAATTCACATCTGATTTTTGCAAATTTTGCTTCATTCTTTCATATCGTATTTGAATTTTTGTCATGAAATTATCACATTCCAGAGTATAATAATACTTGTAAACAAAAAAAGCCATTCAGTAAATGACTGATTACGATATGAGAAAGGATTTGATTAGTATGTTTGAAAACAGAAATAACAACCAGAATAACACGAATGAACCGGATTACAATAATTTCTACGATACGCAGGATAGCATGAATTATGTGAATTATCCTTCTTCCCCTAATCCTAACCCCAACCCTAACCGTGGCGGCGGCGGTAAAAAATTCCTGAAATTCATTGCCGGCGTTGCTGCTGTAGCGATTGTTTCCGTTTCTTCCATTGAATTATATAAGACGTTCGGAACGAAAGATAACTCACAATGGGTTTCTTCTGAATCTTCTTCTGATGATGAATCCAGCGAAAATCTTCTTGCGGATTCTTCCGATTCTGATTCTGAAAAGCCTGAACAGCAGGATTCCGAAAAAGAAGATTCTTCTTCCTCTTCCGCAACGGCAAATTCCACAACAAACTGGATTAACATGGCAGCTCCGGAAGATGCGCTTTCCATTCCGGAAATCGCTGAAAAGGCTATGCCTTCCACAGTGGGCATTAGTTCCGTTTTCGAATATACGCCTTCCGGAATGGATAATTACTGGGGTTTCGGCTTTTACGGATTCGGAAATAATGATGCAACCGGACAGACACAGCAAGTTACCGGAACGGGTACAGGCATTATCATGAGTGAAGACGGCTATGTCATTACTAACGCACATTGCATTTATGATAATGAATCACAGTACCAATGCGGAAAAGCCGTTAGCGTGAGTGTGGTCATGGCAGACGAAGACGAAACAGAATATGATGCGCAAATTGTCGGTTATGACCTCGAAACAGATTTAGCCGTTCTGAAAATTGATGCGACTGGTTTAGTTCCTGCGGAATTTGGCAACAGTGACGACTTGAAAGTCGGTGAACTCGTGGTTGCTGTCGGAAATCCTCTCGGCTTTGAACTCCAGAATACTGTCACTTGCGGTATTGTTTCCGCTTTAAACAGAGAAGTTTCCATTAACGAACGGGAAATGACGTTAATTCAGACCGACACCGCCATTAACAGCGGTAATTCCGGCGGTCCTCTGCTGAATGCTTACGGTCAAGTGATTGGCATTAATTCCGCTAAAATGTCTTCTACATTCGGTTCTTCTGAAGCAACCATTGAAGGCTTAGGCTTCGCCATTCCGATTAGCAGCGCAAAAGATATTCTGGAAGACTTAATCAATAACGGCTATGTCACTGGAAGACCTTCTTTCGGCATTACAGGCGTAAATATTACAGAATCCGATGCGGAACGATTCAGTATGCCGATTGGCGTGTACGTTTACGCCGTGACAGAAGGCAGTGCCGCTGAACAAGCCGGAATCCGTCAGGGCGATGTCATTACCGCTGTCGAGGGTGAAGAAATTACTGATGTTAATTCATTAAACGATGCTAAAAGCGAATATAACGCCGGCGATACGATTACTTTAACCGTTTACCGCTCCGGCGAAACAATCGATGTGGAATTAACCTTACAGGAAACACATCAGGAAAATTAACAGCCCATCTTCTTCTTAATATATTTCTCCTTGAAAAAAGTAGGAACTTTTGTTCCTGCTTTTTTTTTCAAAAAAATTTTTTTCCGGAAAAATTTTTCTTTTCTGGAAAATCTGTCGTGAAAACGTCAGAATATACCGGTTCTTTGTGCAGATTTCCTAAAAAGAAAAGAATTATTCCGACATTATTTTAAAAGAAATTTATTTTAGGGGATTGACAAAACCGAATTTATATGATAAAATATGTATTATAAAAGCGTTGACGCATGACTTCATGCCCGCAATGCTTTTCCGGCACGGCTTTCCCGTGTCAAAAGAATGTGTAAAAAATTTCAAAGAAGAGAGAGGTAATTTACATGAAGAAGTCATTTCTGAACAGAGCAATGGCTGCGGCTATCACAGTTCCGATTGCTTTGTACCAAACCGCAATGTTCACTGTCTTTGCTGAAGACACTGCCGCTTCAAGCAATTCCAACAGTCAGACAACTTTCACTGTTGATGACTTCATTGGAGTTTCAACGGCTGTCACTACAGTGGGCGGAAAGAAAGTTCCTGTTGCTCCGATTGAACCCGTTTCTGCACCAAAAGAGGGTGGAGCTGGCACATACAGTTACAAGCAGGAATCTATCTGGAACATGAAACTTAATATGGCTATTACAGCAATGTATGACACGGACAACCCGGTACGTACCATTAACTCAGATGAAATCATTGATTCTATCGCTTATTTCCAAGATAAATGGTACACAGACATTCTGAAACAGTCCAGCAGTGCGACAACTGAAATTGTAGACAAAGGAAACGGAATCTATGATGTTGTTGTAAAATTGAATGTCGACCTCAACAATGATGCTGTCGTGAAGGAAATCCAGGACAGATTGATGAGTAGAATTGATTTGAGCGACCCTGATATTGCTGAAGCTGGTGTGACAGAAGAACAAATCAGAGCGCAGATTAAGACAGACACAATCACCAATTCCAAATTCACCATTACATTGACCGCAAATACAGCAAAATTAGCTGATGATGCTGACATAAATGGTTTGGATTTCACTGTTGCGATGACAACTGACCTCGATAATGATGAAACGAAATACGGTAAAACTTATCAGGGCGTTCTTGACTACGCTGACATAAAGCTTGATGCTTTTGAACAAGAACTGAAGTCAAGCATTAGCGGCATTGTTGACCTTTATAAAAAAGCTGTTAAGGACAAACAGGCAGAAAAAGACAGCTATCAGAAGACGAAAGATGAAAAGCAGGCTGAAAAAGATGCAAAACAACTTGAGTTAAATGATGCTGTTGAAGATCTTGAAAACAAGAAGGCAGATTTTGTTTCAGCAAAAGCAGATATGGATCAGGCTGCCGCAGATTACGGTGAAGATTCTCCCGAATATATTGAGAAAAAAGCTGAATTTGATGATGCTCAGCAAAAGTTGAATGATGCACAGACAAAAGCTGACGATGCACAGGCACAGCTTGATGATGCACAGGCACAGCTTGATGATGCACAGGCAAAACTTGACGATGCACAGGTAAAACTTGACGATGCTAAGAAAAAATTAGCTTCCACTGAAGAAAATGCACAAAGCAAAGTCACAAGTACTTTTGACAATTATAAAACCAAACTGGACAACTACAGAGAAAAATTAGAAAATCGTGCAGAATACTACCTTGACAAAAACGGCGTGAAAAGAACGTATTCCGGCGAAAGCTACGATGCAGTTCTGCCTAAAATCAAGGCTTTTGCTCAGAAACAGGCTGAACGCCTGCCGGATTATTCCGGAAAAGTTGGTCAGTATGTTGACAAGGCTGAAAATTATCTGGATAACTTCCCAGAAACTCTGGAAGGATTCAAGAAGAAGACTGCTTACCGCATATTCAATGCAGCTTTGAAACAAGTCAACAAACAGCTTGAAAATTATCAGAGTGGTTACGCTCTTGACATTTCTTTAGATGATGTTTTGGCTGTAGCAGAAGATGCTTCTGATGTGAAAATTACTGCTGAATACGATAATCGCACTGCTTCTTTCACCACAACAGGAACTTTAACTGATACACAAGTTAATCCAGATGGTACTGTTGTAGATTTGTCTGGCGGTATGACAGAAGATTTCTACTATAATTACTTCAATGAATTGCCAGAACTGGCAGATAACAATCTGCAAGTAAAAGAAGGTTCTATGACGGTCAGCAAGGATTATACTGTTGAAGGAAATGCTTCTTACACTGGGCTTGACGGTTTTGGCGGTATGGAAATTGAAAGAGTTTTCACTTTTGAAGTAGAAGAAAAACAATCAACTGCTACTGAAACAACTCCTTTAGATACTGATACAAGTACTACCGTTACGGAAACCAATGACACTGGTTCAAATACAGAAACAACCACTTCCGACAACGGTTCTGGCGGTGAAGAAACAGGCACAACCACTTCCGATGACGGTTCTGGCGGTGAAGAAACAGGCACAACCACTTCCGATGACGGTTCTGGCGGTGAAGAAACAGGCACAACCACTTCCGACGACGGTTCTGGCGGTGAAGAAACAGGCACAACCACTTCCGACGACGGTTCTGGCGGTGAACAAACTGACACAACCACTTCCGACGACGGTTCTGGCGGTGAACAAACAGGCACAACCACTTCCGACGACGGTTCTGGCAACGAAACAGGCACAACCACTTCCGACGACGGTTCTGGCAAC
>CANPYZ010000031.1 GCA_947589035.1 uncultured Clostridia bacterium
TATTATCCATTTTATCACCCTAATTTATTATATCACTTTTGACCAGGTTTGTCAAGGTTATTAAACAGGTCTATTATAATGTCCCTGCATGGAAATAAATTCCGTCAGGTGATGTTCACGAGCGTAAAAATTCGCCTTTGCAAGCTGCCACGCAAAACAATTTGAAATGCCGATATACCGAACTTTTCCGGACTTCACAACATTATGCAGACCTTCCATAATTTCTTCCATTGGTGTGTGATAATCCCACATATGATAAATATATAGGTCTATATATTTCATACCGAGATTTTTCAGACTTTGGTCAAGATAGTTTGCAACATGCTGTTGACCGCTGATTTTCGCATCAATTTCTTCCTGCGTGCGAGGTGTGAATTTCGTCGCAATGATGTAATCTTCACGCTTTGCGAAATCCCGCAGAGCCTTCCCGACAAACTGCTCACTTGTGCCGTTCTGGTAGACAATTGCGGTGTCAAAAAAATTGATTCCCGACTCCAGCCCATGACGGATAATTTCCCTTGTTTGTGCCTCGTCAACCGTCCAAGAATGCTGTCCTGTTGCAGAATTTCCGAATCCCATACAGCCCATGCAGATTCGGGAAACTTTCAAATTAGATTTACCTAAATTCACATAGTTCATAAAATCATCTCCTGTTATTTCAAAAATTTTCTAATAATGTAATGTTAGATGACATAATGTCACTATATTTAGTATACACAAATTTTGACACAATGTCAATATACAAAACGAAATTTTCACAAAACTTTCACATGATGATAAACAAAAAAGTGCTATCTTGTCAAAAAACGAGTCGGCAGTTTCATGGAGTTTCTTTGCTGTTTTCATATCAATTTAAAACTCCTCACAGAATATTTTTTTGGAAATCTATTGACAATGTCTAAAAATTTTGATATAATATCATTGTAAAAAGCACTGATTTTTTAATATAAATCAAAATTTGCTAACTTAACAATAATGTTGAGTCAAATAACGTTTTGTGTGCTGGTTTTTGAAATTATTTCGTGTTATTATGATAACATAAAGTTCAGGAGGTCAAGAATGAATATTGGCAAAATAATAAAAGAATTAAGATGACAAAAAGGAATTATACAAGAGGATTTATCAGGTGTGTTACAGGTATCTGTTCAAACGGTTTCACGCTGGGAAAACGACATAAATGCTCCGATTTGTCTATGTTGCTCCAACTTCCCATATATCTCAAAGTGACCGCAGACTATTTACTGGGTTTGGAAAGAAATGATACTATGGCAAAGTTATTAAAAACTAAGGAGTTTAACAGCAAATTGAATAACATGAAATTCGACTGATTTATAAAGTTCAATCAATTTTGGTTTATTTCATCAAGTATTTTTCTACTATTGCAGATGGTTGTAACTTTACTGAGTACTGTGGATTCAAATTTAACAGAAAATAAGAAAACTTCGGCAACAGACAAATCTGTTTCCATAAGTAAAACAGATTGTGCAAAATCATGAAAAATTGGTTTTAATGGGCGAAAAAACTTTCAATGGATTTTTTTAAGATTAAGATGATAGAATTAGAGTAATAAGGGATTGTGATATTATGCTCTATGAACTCTTGTGTAAAGAATTGAATCCTCGAAAAGGAAAAATACGGGAAATGTCATTACAAAATAATAAATACTGGAAAATTATTTTTGATGTTTCTTGGAAAGGCAATTTCCATTTTATAGTTGTTGAATTATTGTTTCGCCGTGGAGGGTATTATTATGTTGAAAGAGATCAGCAAGCTATTTCACTAACATATTGGTTTAATCAGATTGACCATGAACTTGTCAAAAAAATGCAAAGAATGATTGATGAAATAGATCACGGAAAGTATAGAAACAAAAAAACATTAAGCGAAAAAATTCATTTATTCGTTGAGCAAAAAGGTTTAGTATCCTATATGAATAATACTAAATGGCACGAATTGTTTAACGCACTCAATGAAAATATTCCAACTATTGATTTGCAATATAAGACAATTTTTGATGATGAATCACCTGATGTATACTGGGATTTGTACGGCGATGAAGAAATTGAACACATGAATTTAGCTCAAATTGAATGGCTGAAAATTAAGCCTGTTAAAACTGAATATACACATATAGGTATGTTAGTATCTCCCCAAATCAGAACTTATGATAAAAAAGGCGAAATATTGAAAATTTTACATTAATATCATATTCCGTATGAATACGATGAAACTGAACAAGTCTTTTTCATATATGGATATAAATAAATGGAACATTGCTAAATTCAGGAAGAATATGCCGTTCAAATAATGAAATATATAGCATTAGAAAAATATTGATTTTTCATGTAAATCTAAATTTAAAGGAGTAAATGATTTTGGATACTGATAAAAAAATATTACTAAAAAATAAACTGGAAGAAAATCAACAGAAAATCATAAATATTAAGATTGAAAAACAGAAAAAACAAATCATTGATAATATAGACGATTTTAGTAAAAAATACAGATTTGCAGATGAAGCAGAAACAGAACGAATAGAAAAATTTATCAGTAATTTGGAGTTTTCTTTCCCTTGTCATATTAAATTGAAGGCGTGCAATAGCTTACAACATCAAAATATGTACTTGTGTTTTTTAGGCGGTTCAAGGGAGTTATTGGGTATATATATTTATGTTAATTATAATGATTTTATCACTGATATGGATAATTGGGAATTTTTCAGTACTATCTTCTGCTGATTGATGAAGATTTTATTCGGTTTATTTACATCAATGATTATGGAGAATTTAAAAAATTAAGATAGAATAAATTTTAATTTTTCTCGCTGTCATAGTCATATCTATTGTTTAATAAAATATAATTTTCTAATTTTATTTATAATTATAGTAAATATTTTGCATAATGCAGATTGTAAAAATTTTAAATAATACTTGATATGATATTTATTTTGTGATAGAATATTAGTACTATTCAAAAAAATCATAATATTAGTAAATATATAGGAGGTTATTATGAGCAGAAGTTATAAGCACAGAAAAAGTGCAGTTATTCATTTCAAAGAACAAAACAGCAAATTTGAAAAAAAACAAGCATCTCGGGCTGTACGGAGAGCTGTTGATGTGCCAAACGGAAAGCAGTATAGAAAATTTTATTGTTCCTGGAATATAAGTGACTATGCCTGGATTGAAACGAAATACACACGAGATGAATTTCGACGGAAGTGGTTTGATACATCTCACCATAATGTTGACAGGTGGGGACATGATCCATTTGTTGATTACAGAAAAAATTTTCATCATTGGAAAGAAGCCTACAGATTTTACGTCAGATATAACAAATCAAAATAAATATCTCTCTACTCCAGATTCCCATTCTTCTTATGCTTGCGGTTTGGTTCTTGTTCATTGTGTTCCTGTCTGAAAAACTCCTCAATGGTACGTTGTGCGTCGGCAAGATCACGAGCTTTCTTGTCAAATTCGTGGAACTGCATATTTTTTCAGAACGTTCTTGCATAAGGACGTTCATCTTGATTTTTCAAAATCGTAATATGCTATTATTTCTGTCTTCACTTGTTTTTTTCGTTTTTCGGATATTTTTTCACGTTCCTGCATATTTTTATTTCAATCTAATTCAGCGCAGTTATTGCGCAATTTTGGCGGCAGTTTGATAAAATTTTTTCCATTTAGGATATTGCTTTTTCGGTGGTGGTGTGTATAATGTGAAAGTGAGCGTAAGTACTTGTTTTGAACTTTGTAACAGGAGGAAATAATATGAATTATCCAATCCCAACACACTTAAAATCTATTTTCAAAGTGAATGAAAACAATACAGACACTTCTAATTTGGCTGGAAATATTGTTTGCGATTGTGGCTGTGAATATTTTTCAATTTTACATAATGAAAATTTCCAATATGATGAAATATTATAACAAGCAAGACGGTCTAAAGGTTGTCGCTATATGTAATCACTGCCATAAGAAACACCTGATATTTGATGAAGCAACACAGGGACAATGGATTGGTATGCAATAATTTCAAAACAGCACCCGATAATCGTCTTACTGATTTTATTTGTTACAAGTGCAAGTCAACTATTTTTTCAATTTCTCTTGCTATTGAAATAGAAGACAAAAAGCAATTTATTGAAGAATGCGTGAATGAATATCCTGACAAATTTTCTACGGATGATTATGTTGACGCTTTTGATTGGATGACAATAAATGTTTGTTGTCAAAAATGTTCAAAAAAGATTAAATGGATAAGCTTAGAACTCTCCTAAATCTCCCAATGTGAAGTTTAGATTTACAGCTTTTTATTTTCCTCATGCAAATAGACAAATCAAAAAAAAGTGCTATTATTTTTATTTGAACATATAATTTATATTATTATAATTATTAAATATAAAATTGAAAATAAAAATATATTTTCTGTCGACTCAACTTGGTGATAATTTGGTTGCAGAATTTTTGGATTCAAAGGGAGAGTATATAGAAATAACTGCACCTGTATAGTATAATAAATTTTAACTTACAAATACATCATTTCTGTGAAAAACGGAAAGCAGTATGTTGTCTTCGATTACAAGCACGGCACAGGAAAATGCGAGCGTAAATGGGTCACAACAGGACTTTCTGAAAAATGCACGAAAAAAGCTCTGAATGAAGCAATTGATGAAATTGTTTCAGAGTTTGATGCACAGTTCAGAAGTTCTGTAACAGTATCAGCCCTCATGGCTATGCCTATGATGACAGAATAATTTACAGATACTCCTGATTCGGAAATGACGATAAAAGAGTATATCAGCATTGCCAACAAATTTTTTGCGAATTATTTTTACACCAATTATCAAAACAACTGATGAAATATTCAAATACTGAAAGAATAAGCGGTAGAAAAAATAAAAGTGATACCCCTCAAACTATAGGTGAATCTTAATTGTCAACATTATACGATATAATTTCAAGAATACATCGTGAGAAAAGAGAAAAGAAAAAGAGTGATTTTGGTAGAAAAGTGGGTAGATAAAAAACGCTTTTCAACAATATATTCATCTACCAAAAATGCTGATATTTCCCTTAATTACGGCATTTGTTGAAACAAAAAAAAGAAGTTTTCATATCATGCTATTGACTTTATCAGCAGAATATGCTATACTATTTAAGTAAATCAGAAAGAGAGGTATTTTTATGAGTTATACAAAACTTCTTACTATTCAGGACGTTTCCTGTGTCGGGCAGTGTTCTTTAACAGTTGCCTTGCCGATTCTTTCCGCATTCGGAATTGAAACTTGCATTCTTCCTTCAGCGGTATTGTCTACGCATACGGCGTTCAGTTCATTTACTTGCCATGACTTAACGGAAGATATGCCGGTAATTTCTGAATATTGGCAGAAAGAAAATATTCAGTTTGAAGCGTTCTACACGGGGTATCTCGGCAGTGAACAACAAATTGATTATGTCAGAATGATTTTTGACAAGCACGGCAAACCTTCCGCATTTCGGTTCGTTGACCCGGCTATGGCAGATAACGGGAAACTTTACCCGGCGTTCAATCAGGCTTATGTGGAAGCAATGAAACCGCTTTGTTTTTCCGCAGATTTTATCTTGCCGAACTTAACAGAAGCGTGTTTTTTGACGGACACGCCCTATCAGGAAAATTATGATGAAGCTTTCGTGAAGGAAATCATTCAGAAATTGCTACATTCCGGAGCGAAACAAATGATTCTGACGGGAATTGGCTATTCTCCGGAAACCACTGGCGTTGTTGTTGCTGATGAGAATCATTTTCAGCATTATGTGCATAAAAAATTGCCTAACAGCTGTCACGGAACGGGTGATGTTTATGCTTCGGCTTTCGTCGGCGCACTCCTTCATGGAAAATCTTCCTATGATGCTGCCGCTTTAGCGGCGGATTACACGGTTAAATGTATGGAATATACATTGAATGACCCGTCGCACTGGTACGGCGTAAAATTCGAACTTGCCCTTCCCTGGCTGATACAGCAGTTATCTTGAATTTTTATAAAAGCCCCTGTTTGCAGGGGTTTTTGTTTTGGAGAAATTTAATATTTTTTCTGTGTAATTTTTAGTGATTCTGACAATTTTTTCATGGGAATGATATAAAATCAGGGGTTTTCTGACAGTACTGTATAGAGAGGGAAAAAATGTGATGTTTAACAGTGTACTGGACAGTATCATCAAAGAATACTACAAACCGATTTTAAAATACTGCAATAAATATCTGCACAACAATTTCTACGCCGCAGAAGATTGCACACAGGAAGTTTTTCTGATTCTTCATCAGAAAATCAACAAATTAGATATGACGAGAGACATTCGCCCTTGGCTTTATCGTACGGCTGACAGAGTGATGAAAGCGTATCTCCGGAAACATCCGGAGACGGAAAATCTTGACAACATTCCGGAAATCGCTGAAGAACCTGTTTCCCATGAGAGCGTACTGGATATCTTGACTGACGAAGAACGTCAGCTCGTGGAATTGTATTACAATCATGTCGATAAACGCCTTTTAGCAGAAAAATTAGGCATTACGTTACAATCGTTATATCTGAAAATGGCTCGTATTAAGCAAAAACTAAAACACGAACTGGATCACAGTTCTGATTAAAAAGGGGTGAGAACCATGAACAAATCCTATCAGCATCTTCTTTCTGACCGATTCGAACAAGATGCATTACAGGATATTGACCAGTTACTGAGTAAGGAGCTGGAAAAGCCTCCCGAAAAGCGGGATTATACGCTGATTCAGGAATTGATTTCGGTGTATTCTTCATTTTCGGGCTGGGACGAACAAATTGACCACGCTGCTGAACGGGAAATTCCCCTTCTGGAAAGAAAATTATACGAAAGAAAAATTTTTCGCATAACCAGAAAATTCAAACTTTTAGTCACGGTAGCCTGTACAGGAGCAGTCATGCTTTTAGCAAATATTACCACTGTTTCTGCCTTTGACGAAACGTTCATTTCTTTCATGGTGAATATGACTGACGGGGGATTTTCTTTAGATTATTTTCATCAAGTGCAGGAAGAAGACATTATTTCTTTGCCGACCTCGGAAGATGACCCCTATGGAATGATTGCAGAATGTGCCAAATATGACCTTCATCCGGAAACACCGCATTATCTTCCGGAAGATTATGTTTTGACAGAATGCGAATATACAGAAGAACCGCCCTACACCAAATGCCCGCAGTTCACATTCCGGAATCGTTTTCATGAAAGTCAGTCTGTTTTGATAATGTTTGCGCTTTACCCTGATGAAGAATCAATGTCTGAAACATTTTTTCTTAATGACAAAAATCATATTACCCATATGGAAATCAATGGAAAATCTGCAATTCTTGCCAAAGGAAATCATTATTTTCAGTTTGTTTATCCTGTAGATAAACTGATGATTTATATTCTCGCCCAAAATATTTCGCAGGAAGAAGTCAATGCGATGATTGCTTCGATTCATTAAAGGAGGAATTTTGATGAAAAAATTAAAAAAATTTAAACAATTCACTGCTGTTGTTTCAGCATGTGCGTTAATGGTTTCTTCTGTTGCCTTGCCGACTTCTGCTTTTTACGATACGTTGTATATTGGAAATTTAGACTTTTCTTATGGAGAGCCTTCCGTTTCCAATCCTCCGCTTTCTGAAGGACCATATGGTACAGCAACAGTTTTACAAACTGATGAATGGGCTGAACTGTTTGTAATTACAGACAGTACTGGTTTGGAAGAAATGGAAATTGACCTTTCCGGACAGGGTACGCCGTCAGTAGATATTTACAAAATCAGAGAATTTGTCATGAAAAGAAAAGATATCTGGTCAAATGTGCAATACACAAATTTAGATGAAGAAAGTGCTGCTCTTGTCGAAAGTTACGGTCCTGATGCCCGTTATTATCAGGTTTGTGTAACTCGTTACAGTTTGAGCAAATTTGAAGATGAGCGGGTAGCCCTTGCGGAAATCGGAAAAAACTTTATGAACACACATCCCAGTGTGCAGGCGGCATTTATTTCCAAAAATGAATTTACTCAGAAAGGCAGGATATGGACTGGCAAACTTCTTGGAGGAAAGTATATCACTTCTGTTGTCGGTGAAAAAGTGTTCGGTGAATTCGGGGGTGATTATGATGCTTATATTGAAGATTTAGAAAAAAGATGGGACACAAACGAAACTGTTCTTGCCGCAGAAGAACAATACCGCACATGGCAGGAACAAATTGACCAATGGAGACAAACTGTGAATCTTGACGCATTATCACCGGAAGAAATTTATCGTTCCCGTCTGGAAAACAATATTCCTACTGATTATGAAATGATGAGCTACGCCTATGATGCCGCCCAGAAACTTGCTGATGAATTTCCGGAATATACATATATTCAGCTGGGCTATGATGATTCCTTTCTTTATGAAGACCTCAGAGAGAAAGACCTTCTCGAGGAAAACGACCTCCAGAGCGAATCGCATACTACACTGATTTCCGTTTTAGATGAACTTCCGCCGGAACTCAGCTATTCTCCGGTCATTCCGTCTGATTCCACTTCTTTTTGGACAAAATTAGGCGACGTGAACAAAGACGGAGAAATCAACGCTTCTGATGCGGCGGCTTTACTGCAATATTCCGCTTCTTCCGGTGCAGGAATTTCCTCTTCTGCTAATGTAGATGTTTCTGCTATGGATGTCAACGGCGATAAGCTCGTCAATGCTGTAGATGCATCTTTAATTTTACAGTACAGTGCCGCAAAAGGTTCTGGCTTTTCCGGAAGTTTCACAGACTTTCTAAAAGAAAACATGGCATAATTAACGCCATAGATGCATCTTTGATTTTACAGTATAGTGCCGCAAGAAGTTTCACAGACTTTTTAGACCAATAAATTATTACATATTGCAATTTTTGGCATATGTACAAATAACCAAGCTTGTTATATTAAAATAACAATATATCATAACAAAATCGTCTGCTGTTCGCTCCGCAGTCATGACGAAAAAATTCATGGAGCAATGAAACTCTAAGGAGGAGTTAATCATGAAAACCTTTAAAAGTGTAAGTATTTTATCCGCTTTAGCAATGCTGGCTTCTGTTGCAGCAATGCCTGTATCCGCCGCAAACACAGACGCTTATTCTGTTTCTTATGAAACACTGACTCAGCAAGTTGTCGCTGAAGACGGGACAGTTGTTCCGGCAGGTGCTGTGGCTGTCACGGTTTCTGTTGAGGGAAACACCGGATTCAATAACAAAACACTTGCCTTGCAGGTTGATGACAGCTATGAAGTCATGGTTGACCAGAACGGTTCTCCTGTTACCACATTAGGAAAAGCCCTCAAAGGTTTTGATTCCGCAAGCGCAGTATCTGAAAATAAAGTTTGTGTGGCTTCTGCTGCTGCTTTTAGCACTGACACAGACGGAGATTTGTTCACCATGTATGCAACCAAAACAGATTCTGCTGTTGCAGAAAATGCTGTAGCCGTAATCACTCAGCCTGAAGAAGAAGCTATGCCAATAAGCTTATATGCAAAAGGGCTTATAGGTGATGTAAATAATGACAGTACTATCAATTCTGTTGATGCTGCTGAAATTTTTTCTGTTGTTGGTGAACGTGGAGTAATCAATTATCCCAACTTAGAAGCAAACTCTCAATATTTCAAAACTATTTTCCCCAATACACCTGGCCCTGATGCTGTAAATTGCTTTGACTCTGAAGCTTGTATTCAGGATTTTAAGTTATATAAACTTGATTCCAGAGTAGTTGATAGGGCTGATGGACAAGAAATTTTGTGTTATGCTGCAAGTCATGGTGCTGGACAGTCCTATGAAGGACAAAAAGGCGGAGAAGGATATGTAGGAAAAATATACTAATAGTTAAGTTGGTTTTTGTTGTTAGAAAGGAGTTGTTATTATGAAAAAAGCAATAGCCTTAATCGCTACAGGATGTCTGCTGTCTTCTTTTGGAATGATGCCCGTTTTTGCTGAGGAATTAAGTTTAGAAGACCAGAACTGGCAAGATGTTTTTATGCCTCCTGTGCTGAGTGAAGGCGAATACGGTCAGGCAGTGTTCACTGACAACAGTCTTTATCAACCTATGTTTATTGCTGTTACGGACAATTCCGGACTGGAAGAGGGGAACTTTTACGACACTAAAGCAAAAGATGACCCTATCGGCGAAATTCGGGAACAAGACCGCCTGAACCCTGGGATATTTTCTTCAGAAGTCTTTTACACAGATGAAGATGCCGGAACGCTGTTAGTAGATGAAACGGTTACTGACGGTAAAACTTCCCTGCATTATCATTATCTGAATGATGAAACTTTCGATTATGATATTCATCTGGACGATAATATTTCCTTAGAAAGTTATGGCGAAGATTCCCGCTATTATGAAGTCAGTGTTGACAAAGATTTTTATTATCAGTCGGCAGATACTACTGAAGAAGCGAATGCCAATTTAGCCGCCATTGCACAGAATTTCATGCGTACACATAGCAATGTGAAAGATGTTCTCATTGTTTCTGACACTGAAATTAAAAAATCTGGTTTAATTTGGAATGGAAAAGTCAGCAGAATGCTTTCCGTTGAAAATCATGCACTCATTCCTGACGGAATGACTAAGGCTGAATTTGAAGAAAGCGTTATGCAAAAATTAGAAGATAGTCATCTTGATGAAGAAATTCAACAGCAATATGCTGAATGGGAAGAACAAATTAACCAATGGAAACGGAATGTGAATACTTACGGTATGACAGCAGAAGAACTCTATTTGTCACGCCTTGAAAATAACGTTCCCACGGATTACGAAATGTGGCGTTTCGTTTATGATGAAGTGGAAAAAATGCGGGAAGTCACTAAAGAAGCTTGTTTATATGTCATTCCTGGATATGAACATGTGCAGAATACAAATTCACTTCAACTGCAAACCATTGAAGGCAATACGACTTTAACAAGCGTAAAGCCTGCCACGACAGCGGAAACATTAAGCACTTCTTCCGCTTTCGTGAAAGGCAATCTCGACGACGACCCGAATATTAACGCCGCTGATGCAAGTCAGATTTTAACGATTTCCGCTAATATTGGTGCTGGAAATACTTCTTCTGTGACGGAAGAACAGAAAAATTCCGCTGATGTGAACAATGACGGAATCATTAACGCCATAGATGCGTCTTTGATTTTACAGTACAGTGCCGCAAAAGGTTCAGGCTTTTCCGGAAGTTTCACAGACTTTCTAAAAGAAAACGCTTAATTTATTAAGGAGGGATTTTCATGAAAAAATTTAAACAATTAGCCATTTTACTGGCAACAATTTTGGCGGCTTCTTCTATGGCAGTTATGCCCGTTTCCGCTAAGGAATTAAGTTTAGAAGACCAAGACTATCAGGACACATTCATGCCTGCCCTCAGTGAAGGGGAATATGGTCAGGCTGTGTTCACTTCCTCGAGACATGATGCGACATTTATCGCTGTTACGGACAGTTCCGGACTGGAAGAAGGAAAAATTTCTGATGCAACAAAAGACAACCCGATTACAGCAATCTGGGAACAGGATTACCCCAATGACAGAGTTGAATTTCTGACTGATGAAACAACCATTGACGGAGAAACATACACTTTTGAATATACTTCTGAAGATTCACCTTATACTTATTATGATGATGTTGACGAAAAAAGCCTTGACTTGCTGAAAAGTTATGGTGAAGATTCCCGCTACTATGAAGTGAGCATTTTAAACAGTGCATATTTCGACAATGCAGCTACCTATGAAGAAGCAGATGCCAACTTGACCCGAATTGCACAAGAGTTTATGCGTACACATGATAACGTGAAAGATGTTTTCATTGCTTCCGGCATAAGAACAAGAATTGATTTTGTCTGGAACGGAAGAATTGACCGCCTTATTTCGGAATGGGACATTCCTGAAGGAATGGACGAAGACGAATTTTTCGATGGTGTCAGACAGAAATTAAATGCCGTTCAGGAAGAACTTACACAGCAATATGCTGTCTGGAAAGAACAGATTGACCAGTGGAAACAAACTGTTGATACGGAAAATATGACACCGGAAGAACTTTACTTGTCACGCCTTGAACATCATATTCCGACAAATTACGAAATATGGCGTTTCGTTTATGATGGAGTGGACAAAATGCGTGAAGTTGCCAGTGAAGTAGCATTAACCGTAGAACCCGGAAGAGAATTTGAGGGAAATACGAATAAATTTTTATTCAGCGGTAATGGCGAATGCTATACGACTTTAACAAGCGTAAAGCCTGCCACGACAGCGGAAACATTAAGCACTTCCTCCGCTTTCGTGAAAGGCAATCTCGACGACGACCCGAATATTAACGCCGCTGATGCAAGTCAGATTTTAACGATTTCCGCTAATATTGGTGCTGGAAATACTTCTTCTGTGACGGAAGAACAGAAAAATTCCGCTGACGTGAACAACGACGGAATCATTAACGCTGTAGATGCATCTTTGATTTTACAGTACAGTGCCGCAAAAGGTGCAGGCTTTTCCGGAAGTTTGGAAGAATTTTTAAATAGTTAAAAATTTCTGAAATTCCTCTCCTCAGGGGAGGAATTTTTTTTAAAATTGAGAAAATTTTTTTGAAAAACCCCTTGACTTCTTCATCATTCTGTGATATAATAGAAAAAAAAAAAAAAAAAAATAGTTTCTCTGCTTTAACTATTTTTAAGTCATTAAATTACTACAGAAAGGTGAGATATATATGAAAAAATTAGTTGCCTTATTCAGTGCGGTAAGTTGCCTGTTGGCTTGTTTGCCTGTTCAGGCTTCTGCTAAAACAATGACCCTTGAAGAAGTCGAACTCTTACACCATGCGGAATCCTGCCGCCCGTATAATCTTCATGCAGGCGCATTGATAGGAACTTGCGGATTCGAAAGTTACCGGCTCTTGCCAATGTACGACTCTTTTTTAGTTGTCACAGATAGTGAAGGTCTTCCGGAAGGTTGGGTTGATTCTCTTCCTCCGAATACCATTTATGATTCTGTTACTGAATGGGAAGATTATGCTTCTTCTAATGCTTTTCTTACCGGAAGGCTTTCACTTCAACAGACTTACGGAGAAGACAGCCGTTTCTACGTTATTAGACTCGCCACAAAACCAATTACAGATGATTTCGAACTTCCTTACGTCGAATGCCGGCAATTTGAAGAACTTTTCGACAATATTCGAGATACTCTCATTCTGAAACATTCTCTTCAGGGAAGCTGCTACTGGGACGGAACATTCAGCGTGATTTTAAATCAGGAATATTCCAAAAAACTGAAAAATGAAGAACTTTCCACAGAAGAAATTGAAAGCTCTCACCCTGAAATTTTCGGTGAAACTTCTGCTTTAGAACAATTTAAGCAGGAATATTCCGGCTGGACGGAAAATTATGCCACTTGGCTTGCCGAAACGCCGATTGATTCTATGACTACTGTCAATGAAATTTTAGATTCACAGAACGCTGCTAACCTTGTTGGCGCAGATACAGTGACAATGCTCGCTTCACAGACCGCTGAAGAAGTCTACGAACAAAATAAAGATGTTCTGCGTGGGTGTTTCGCAAATTTAGAAGTGTATGATACCATTGATGTGTATACTGCACTTTCACCCTATAATGACCTCGGCGACATTAACGGCGACAATAAAGTGAACTCCTTAGATGCGCAGGCAATTCTTCAATATTCCGCAAGTTCTGCCGTTGGTGAGGATAGCGATAGTGCAGAAATTGAAGAAAGAAGCCGTGCCGACCTTAACGCAGACGGTTTCGTCAATGCGGAAGATGCGTCTTTAGTTTTACAGTACAGTGCCGAAAAGGGTGCAGGTTTTTCCGGAACGTTGAAAGAATTTTTAAATCGCTGAAAATTTTTTAGAAAGGCGTGATATGTATGAAAAAATTAGTTGCCTTATTCGGTGCGGTAAGCTGCCTGTTGGCTTGTTTGCCTGTACAGACGTTTGCCGCTGGTGAAGTTGACCCTGATTCCTGGAAAGAATATCTTTCCGAATCCGGTTGCCCGTATACCTTGGCTGGGAAAGGCGCAAGTGCTTATTTTAAGCAGCGTGGCTGGGCTTGCAATAATGAATTTCTTGTCGTGACTTCCGGTGAAGGTCTTCCGGAAAATGTTGAAAACTATTTTGACAAAAATGTCACTTACAAAAGCGTTAAAGAATGGGACGATTATGCCGAAACCTGCACAGAAAACGTGTATTTCATGGACGGTTCCCTTCAGCA
Organism: uncultured Clostridia bacterium; assembly: GCA_947589035.1. GTDB lineage: Bacteria > Bacillota > Clostridia > Oscillospirales > Ruminococcaceae > UBA3855. The sequence goes on from CANPYZ010000031.1 coordinate 14,243, forward strand.
AACCTACGGAGAAGACAGCCGTTTTTACATTGTTCAGGTTGGTTCGAGTGATAACCCCTATACTGCCTGCCGGAAATTTTCTTCCTATTTCGATTCTGTCCGTGATACATATATTCTGAAAAATCAAATGCAAGGGCAATGCTACTGGGACGGAACATTCGACATTTCAATCAATCAGAATTATTCCCGTAAACTGGCTGATGAAGAAATTTCCATAGAAGACCTTCAACAGGCATACCCTGAAGTTTTCGGCGAAAATAACGCCCTCGAACAGTTTAAACAAAAATATGATGGCTGGACGGAAAAAATGACCGCATGGAGAGAAGAAAATCCAGATATTTCCATGACATCAGCAGAAGCGTTGAACTCTTTAACTCTTGCCGGAATGAATACCCCTGATTCAGTGACTTCTTCCGCCGCAGAAACTGCTGAACAATTCTATGAAGACCATAAAGACGTGATTGGCAGCTGTTCCGCAAATTTAATTAAATATGATGAAGTTCGTGTATATGACGCATATTCACCCTATGAAGATATTGGAGATGTCAATGAAGACGGAGAACTGAACGCCTTAGATGCACAGGCAATTCTTCAATTTTCCGCACGTTCTGCCGTTTCCGGTGATACCAGTTTCACAAAAGAACAGGAAAATTTCGCCGACCTTAACGCAGACGGTTTCGTCAATGCAGAAGATGCGTCTTTAGTTTTACAGTACAGTGCCGAAAAGGGCGCAGGTTCGTCCGAAAGTCTGGAAGAATTTTTAACCCGATAAATCATAAAAAGCAGAAGTTTTTGGCTTCTGCTTTTTTCGTTATTTTTGTTTCTGATAATTCACCTGAATCCGGAAAACAACTAATAAAATACATAAGATTGTTACACCCGTATCCGCAAACACGGAAAGCCACATATTCGCTAACCCCATAAACCCAATCACCATAATGAAAATTTTCACCGCCAACGCAAACCAAATGCAAAGTTTTGCCGTGGCATTAACCCGTTTCGCAATGTCTAACGCCGTAACAAGGTATTCCGGTTCTGACCGTAATAATACCACATCAGCGGCTTCCATTGCGGCATCTGCTCCGCTTCCCATTGCTACACCAACATCTGCTCCGGAAAGTACCGGCGCATCATTGATTCCGTCACCAACGAATAAAACAGCACCTTTCTGTTCACGGATTTTCGTTAAATATTCCGGCTTTTCTGTCGGCAGAAGTCCGGCATGGACTTCCTGAATGTGTAACTGCTGGGCAATTTTTTCCGTATGCGCTGAACTGTCTCCTGTTAGCATAACCGTATAATAACCCCGTGCATTTAACGTTTTCACAGCGTTTTCAGCGGTTTCTTTAGGAACATCAGATAAAACTAATCTGCCATAATATGCATGATTCACGGCAACATATACACAAGTTCCTGCACTTTCACAAACCGGATAACTAATTTCTAATTCCTGCATTAACTTTTCATTTCCGCAAGCGACTTGCATTCCGTCCACCTGTCCGAGAATCCCTCTTCCGGAAAGTTCTTTCACTGCCTTTGCGGGTTCGTAGGAAATCCCCTGTTCCTGCATGTAGGCGAGAATGCTTTTCGCTACCGGATGAGAAGAATAACTCTCACAAGCCGCACACATGCGGAAAAGTGCTTCTGTGTTGCAATCAGTTGTTTCCGCCTCTGTTACGGTGAATGTTCCCTTTGTTAAAGTTCCGGTTTTATCCATGACAACTGCTTGAATCCTGTCTAACGCTTCAAGGGAAATGCCATCTTTGAATAAAATGCCTTTCTTCGACCCTGCCCCGATTCCGGAAAAAAATGCTAAAGGAACGCTTAATACTAATGCACACGGGCAGCTAATCATTAAGAAATTCAATGCCGTGTAAATCCATTTTCCCCAATTCCCCGTAATCCATGACGGAATGATCGCCGTAAATAAGGCAATGCCTACCACAACAGGCGTATACACTTTAGAAAATCGGGTAATTAACTTGTCTAATTCCGGTTTACCAGCGGCAGCATTTTCCACACTGTCTAAAATTCTGCTTGTCATGGAATCTTTTAATTTTGCGGTAGCTTCTAATTCTAAAACCGTATTTAAATTGATACAACCGGACATGACTTCACTGCCAGGCTGAACACTAATCGGAACGCTTTCACCAGTCATTGCAGAAGTGTCAATACTTCCCTTCCCTTTTCGAATAATGCCATCAACCGGAATGCGGTCACCTGCCCGAATGAGTAACAAATCCCCTTTTTTGACTTTTTCCGCCGGAATTGTCCGAACGTCGGCTACACTGAAAATTTTCTGTACTGTTTCCGGACGCATGTCAATTGCTTCCATGACGGATTTCCGGCTTCTTTCCACGGCGGCATGTTCGAACATTTCCCCTATACGGTAAAATAACATTACGCCGGCGGCTTCTTCCCATTCTCCAACGAAAATTGCTCCGACTGTTGCAATCGTCATCAGGAAATTTTCATCAAACATCTGCCCTTTAACTATGCTCTTCACGGCATTGACTAATACTTCCCAGCCCATCAGCAAATACGCCGCTAAAAGAAATACTCTCGCAAGCAAATCATTTTCTAAAATCCAGCTGAACAACATGCCAATCCCGAAAATGATTCCCCCAATGAATAATAACATTCCTTCCGCCTGATGTGTTTCAGGCGTTTCTTTCTTTTTTCTGACGTGTTTCCGGTAAACAACGCCTTCTTCTACTTTTTCTGTTGTTTTTCGAATTAAATTCAGCAATTCTTCTGAAGAAATATTCCCCTTTGCCGTAACATGCAATTGCCCTGTTGCATAAGACAAATCTGCTGAATCAATTTCATTTAATTTTCGAATTGCAGATTCAATTTTTGCGGCACAATTGGCGCAGTCAATATTTTCCACATCGAAAATGAATTTTTTGCCAGTTTTGGAAGTTTTCGGCTTGGTTTCCGGTTTCATTTCGGGTTCGTTCTGTTCCGGCAAATAGTCACAGCAACGGCAATTCGGGTCACTGCATTTGAAATTTTTCATTTCCTGGGCGTATTCTTTAGCATGATGATGACCGGCGTGTTCCTTGTCTAAAAATTCCACATGTTCATCAATTTCACGGGCAGCGTGTTGAATTTGTTCCAGTAAATGTTCTGTATTATTCACGGTCAAATGCAATTGACTGGAAGAATACATTAAACTAACGGCTTCTACTTGTGGCAATTGTTTCAGCCGTTGTTCAATTTGTACGGCGCAGCGTGGACAATGCAAATGTTCCACACGATAAATCAATTTTAATTTCATGAAATCACCTCATTGATATTTGAACAGTTGAATAATCGTTCATTTATAGTATAGCACAAATTCTTTCCTTTGTCAACTGCTTTTTCAAAAAATTTTAAAAAAATTTCCGGACTGATAAATTATCAATCCGGAATCACTCATTTTTTACCGAATAATCCGAAAAATCCTTTTTTCTTAGGTTTAGCGGGTTCAGGTTTTGTTTCCTTTGGCGTTTCTGCTGGTTCAGGTGTTTCCGGCGTTTCTGAAGTTTCCGTTTCAGGAACTTCTTCCGCATAAAACGGTTCAGAACTGCCTATCCATGCTTTCCCCTGCTCCTGCTGGTAAGCAAGATATTCAATATGTAATCCCCTTGCGAAAGGCAATGCCACTTCAGCAATTTCTTTCTGTGCAAGCTGTTTCTGTTCTTTGGTGACTTCGTCATACCAATCCACAATAATTAAATAATGGGGGCGAATATCTTCTTCTTTTCGAATTGTCCGCAGCCAGATTCGCTTGACGAAATGCTTATCTTTCAAATAGTCCGTAATATGTGTAATCATATCATGCGGTGTGACTTCCGGTTTAGTGACAATGATTTTTCCGCTGTTTTCGTTCATGCTCTTCACGGCAACGTCAGCAAGGTCACCTTCAGCGGATTTTTGCGTTAATTCTAAAAGCTGCATATCTAAAAGCATCGGCGCACCGCTGCCGGGGTTAATCATAATTCCGGCTTTGTCGGGGTTTTCCGTTAAGAGCTTATGCAAATCAGCAAAGCGAACAATTTTCGCTGCCGGATAATCTTTCGGATTGGCATCTTTTAAACTGAACATGTCCGTAAAAATCATGAATAAACTGCCGCCGTCGGGCATTTCATAAACGCCTGCTTTTTCTGGTTCGTCTCCTTCTGCCGGTTTGAACGGGTGAAGAAAAGGCGAATGATAAATTTCCTGCAACAAGTCTAATTCCGTGTTACCGTCCGCCCTGCCCCAGCGAATATCCTGTGACAGCAAAAGCATTTTCCCTGTCACGGTGGGATTCAGTACGGGTCTTTGTACTAAGGGAATTTTGCTGTAATCCGGTATGGGAATCAGCTGTGAAAGCGGTACGGCATAATAATTTTCTGCACTGTCAATGACAACTTGCGTTACTCCGCAGCGGTACAATTCCGCAAACAGAATGACTCTGTGCTGTTCCTGATTTTTCATGATACTCAGGTTAATGTGTCTCTGGTGCATTTCTTCCACAAAATCCTGGCAAAGCTGTTCTTCTGAAAAAAGATACGCTGTCAGTTGGTTTTCTTCTTTAGCAAGAAAATAATGTTTCGTTGCCGGACAAAATGCCGCCCAAAGAAATTCCTGTTTCCGGAGTTGTTCTAAAAGTTCTTTGGAAAGCGTTTCTTTTTCTGTTTTTTCTTTTGTCTGGCTGAGTTTCGCTGTTAGTTCCTGAATTGTTGACATAAAAAGCTTCTCCTTTATTAGTGTTTATAATTTATTATAACATATCTTGTTGCTAAAGTCAATGAAATTCGATGAAAATATTTATTTTTCTACTGATAAATCTTTTAATTCAACTTTTATTAAAATTTATCTAAAAACACAGCAGAAATAAAAAATTTTTTCACTTATACGGATAATATTCGACAAAAAAAGCAAGTAATCCTACATTTTTCTTACTTGCCAAAATTAAGTAAATATGATAAAATAATACTATAAGCAGCGAAACATTTTCTGCCTATAAATTTGTACTATTCAAGGAGGCGTTTAACATAGATGAACCAAAAAATTCGTGTATTGGTTTGTGATGACTCTGCCGATTATGGCATTCCCATTGCAAATACATTGCAAAATTATGGTTTTTATGCGATAACCCGTGAAAAAAATCAGGGTATTCTTTTCCGTGCGATAACTGAAAACAACCCTGATGTTGTCATGATTGACAACGTGATGCCGGATATGGATGTATTTCGGTTTATCCAGTACATTCGGACAATAAGGGGAAATTCCCCGATTTTTATTATTACTTCTGAAAAGAAAATTCCGTTCGTAGAACGGCAAGTTTCGAAAATCAGCGCAACCTGTTACATGTTGAGACCGTTTAACGTTTCTGTTTTATCAGAAAAAATTGTGAACTTAGTTTCTGCAAACAAACAACGGCAAAGTGACCATCTGGAAATTTTTGTCACAGACATGATTCACCAGTTAGGCGTGCCAGCGCATATTAAAGGGTATTATTATTTAAGAACTTCAATTGTGTTGTCTATAGATTACCCTGAACTGCTGGAAAACATGACAAAACGACTTTACCCAGAAGTAGCAAAGAAATTCAACACGACTGCCTCATGCGTGGAAAGAGCAATCCGGAATGCTATTGGAATCGCATGGCAAAGAGGAAATTTAGACCTTCAGGATTCTTTTTTCGGATATACTGTAAATATCCAGAAAGGAAAACCAACCAATTCAGAATTTATTGCCTTATTGGTAGATAAGTTGCAGTTACAGATGAAATTTGTTCAATTAGAACAAATTCACTCTGATTCAGAAAATTACAAAGCTAATTAACGTTAATTTAAACCGAAATTTTTATTCTTAATTCTTAATGCATTAAAACAAAAACCAGCTTTTCTTTTTGTAATGAGTTGTTACCGTGGACAAGGTAATCCTTGCAAAAAAACTAAAAAATACAAGCGGACAATGCGTAGACAGCGTGAACAAGCTGCCTCATGTCCGCTTTCATTATACTGAAATTTAAAAAAAGCAGAAGCCGGAAAGCTTCTGCTTTTATGTTTAGTTAGCGATTTTCTGCGGAGAATCCTGTAAAGCGTCATAACCTCTTTCATTCGTTCTGACTTTCACAACGTCTTCTACATCGTAAATAAAGATTTTTCCGTCGCCAATGTTACCTGTGTACAATGCTTTTCTTGCTGCGGAGAGGGCTTTTTCAATCGGAACAGCTGTGATAACTGTTTCGACTTTAACTTTAGCGTGCAGAGAAGGCAATTCCTGTTTTACGCCTCTGTAATAAGTCGTGTGTCCCATTTGCGTTCCGTAACCTAAAACATGTGTGACTGTAATGCCGTCAATGCCGACTTCCGCAAGATTTTTCTGTAATTCTTCCAATTTGCTTGGTTTGCAAATAATGGACAATTTCGTCATTTTTGCATTTCCGTCAGTAGGTCTTCTTGTTTCGGTGATGACCGGAGCAGTTGCCGTTGCAGAAGGATTCATGACTTTATCCACATCAGAACCGAATACATGACGAACTTCTTCACTGTCTATATCATGACGGGCTGCCTGTCTGCTGACTTGTAACATCGTATCAGAAGAAGGTGCAAAGTCTGCATAAGAACTTGACAAACCGTGTTCTGTTAAGTCAAGACCAATGATTTCTTCTTCTGCGCTTGCTCTTAAACCTAACGTTTTCTTAATGATTAAGAATGTCACGCTAATTGTTACGGCTGTCCATGTGCCAACGGCTAAAATGGCTAAGCATTGTAAACCTAACTGATGAACGCCGCCGCCGTAGAATAAGCCTTGAATGCTATCATTTCCGGGAACGGAAGTCGTTGCGAATAACCCTACTGCGAATGTTCCCCAGATTCCGTTGCACATATGCACAGCAACCGCACCGACAGGGTCATCAACATGCAATACATAATCTAAAAGCCATACGCCGAAGACAACTAATAAACCGGAAACAATACCAATCATTGCTGAACCGAAAGCGTCTACGACATCGCAACCAGCTGTGACACCAACTAAGCCTGCTAAAGAAGCATTCAAGCACATGGAAACATCTGGTTTTCCGTATTTAATCCATGTGAAAATCATGCAAGTGAATGTAGCAATTGCCGGTGCAATCGTTGTCGTCACGAAAATGCTTGCCAATTGCCCGCCGGAAGTTGCTGCTGCGCCGTTGAACCCATACCAGCCGAACCATAAAATGAAGCACCCTAATGCACCAATGGTTAAGTTATGCCCTGGAATCGCATTCACTTTAATGACTTTGCCGTCTTTGTCTTTTTTGAATTTTCCAATTCTTGCGCCTTCCATTGCGGCACCGATTAAAGCGGAAATTCCGCCGACCATGTGAATTGCGCAGGAACCTGCAAAATCATGGAATCCTAATTGTGACAGCCAGCCGCCGCCCCAAATCCAGTGCGCTTCAATCGGGTAAATAATTCCTGAAATGACTGCTGAATATACACAATAAGAAATAAATCTTGTTCTTTCTGCCATTGCGCCGGAAACAATTGTTGCCGTCGTGGCACAGAATACTAAGTTAAAGACGAAATTTGACCAGTCGAAATTTTCATAATCTGTGAACACGCCTAATGTCGGCAGTCCAATCAATCCGCCTAAGGCATCTTCCCCTAATAAAAGCCCGAACCCCAATGCAATAAATACAACAGTACCAATACAGAAGTCCATTAAGTTCTTCATGATAATATTTCCGGCATTCTTTGCTCTGGTGAATCCCGTTTCTACCATGGCAAACCCTGCTTGCATGAAGAAAACAAATGCTGCTCCAATCAGGTACCATATGCCGAATATTTCCGTATCAACACCCGACATGATTTCGTTTACATCCATTTTACTCAACCCTTTCAGAGATGTGAATTTTTTCAACAAAAAAACGCTGAAAAATGCTTCTTTGCATTTTCCAGCGTCTTTGCTGTTTGTTTACAGTTATTAGTATACAGGAAATTTCCCGATTTGTCAACTGGTAAAGTTGTATGAATTTCTAAAATTTATCCGGAATTTCTGTATAACCTGCACAACACGGGAAGTTTTCCCCCGTCCGGAATTTATTTTCTTAAGCCTCTGAAAAAATTCGCTTTACAGAATTTTGTGATTCACACGAAAAACAAAATTCGTTTATCCTTCATAAGTAGATAAAATTCTTAAGGCAACTTCTTTACGGGTTGAACGGGTGTCCATTGCCTGCTTTTCAATATAGCGGTGCGCTTCCGATTCCGTAAATTTTAAATGTTGTACTAAGGCACATTTTGCACGGCTAATCAGGCGCAATTCATCAATTTTGACTAATAATTTAGAATTTTCCTGTTTCAAGCCGAGCATTCGGGAACGGGTCGCCTCTACCAGCCGGATAGACTGATGGAATAAATTTTTATTCATTGGGCGGGAAACGACACACACGCCGTAATCGCCGACTTTGTCGGACACATCATCAGCAATATCTGTTTTACATAATAAAATAATTCCGGCACTTGTATGTTCAGAAAGAGAAATCGACAATTCATGTCCAAATTCGTCTTTCAGGGGGGTGTTAATAATCATTAAGGCATAATCGCTGGTTTGCGCCATGCGCCTTGCCTCACTTCCGCTTGCCGTGGAAGTCAGATTCTTGTAACCGTAAGAATACAGAAACTGGGCGATGATTTCCATACCTTTTTCAGAACCAGAAATAATCAATGCTCTGTCCATGCATTCTCTCTCCTTTATTGTATTGTATTATGTGTTATTCTGATAGGAAATATTGTTGTTCTTCAAATAAAGCTTTATCTTCAGCAGCATCATATAACGCAAGCTGTCTTTCTACGTTTTTCCAGAAATTCGAACGAATTTCTTCAGGAAGATTCTGCTGAATAAATGGGTGATTTTTAGCTAATTCGTAAGCACAGCGCAAATTCGCCGGCAAAGAAGAAAAGGTTTTCTCTTCCCCGTTCAGGCAAAGCGAATCAGAAAGGAATTTTTTCTTCTGAATACCGTCTATTCCGGCAGCGAGCAGAAGACGGAACGTTAAATACGGGTTGCAGGTGCAGTCCGTGCTGCGAATGTCAATTCTTGCCGGTTCTCCGTCCGTGTCGTGAATGCGAATCATGGGTAAACGGTTTTCCATTGACCAGTGAATTTGATTCGGTGCGCCACGATGCCGTAAGCGAGTGTAAGAATTTGTAATCGGATTCAGAAAGACTGTCATTTCGGGCATGTGTTCCAAAATTCCCGCAACGAATGCGGCACCTTCTTCCGGAAGTTTATGATTTTCCTGTTCGAAAATATTTTTCCCCTTATGCCGAACGCTGATAATAATCGTTAATGCGCTGCCGTAAGTGCCGTTCAGCGGTTTAGGCATGAAAGAGGCATATAAGCCATTCTGGGCGGCAATTGTTTTCACGACGGTTTTATAATGCACCATGTTGTCTGCTGCCGTTACTGGTTCACTGCATTTGAAATCAATTTCATTCTGCCCGGGTCCGTATTTATGGCAAGATTTCTGCGGGCGCATTCCCATTTCTTCCAAAGAAAGACAAATTTCCCGACGGGCATTTTCACATTTATCTAATGGCGCAACGTCTAAATATCCTGCGTGGTCATGCGGAATTTTTGTAGGCTTGCCCTCGTCGTCACAGTCAAACAAGTAAAATTCGCTTTTCGTGCCTAATTCGCAAAAATACTCTTTTTCGGCTAACTGCTGAATATATTCCTGTAACATTCCCCGCATTCCGCCGGCGTAACGGCTGCCGTCTAAATTTCTTAAATTACAGAAAAATCTGACCACTCTGCCGGATTTCGGTCTCCACGGTAAAACAGACAATGTCGAAATATCCGGCACAAGCAATAAATCCTGATAGCAATTGGAAAAACTCGCCGCATCGACTAAAATTCCCTTAGATAACGCCCTCGGCAATTCTGACGGCATAATGGCAATATTTTTCAAATTCCCCTGCATGTCGCAAAACGTTAGCCGAATAAATTTCACATCATTTTCGGAAACGAAATCCATAATTTCTTTCGGTGAAACATTCATGTTAAAACTCAAACCTCCCATTCTGAAAAAACGACTTGCGAAAGCAAGCCGTTCTGACGATTATTCTTCATGTTCGTAAACGGACAAAATTTTTCCAATATATACTTTATGCAAAGCATCTGTTTCATAAAAATTATTTAACAAGTTCTGTTCGGTGAACGATTCCGGCGAAAATAACTGCGCATATACTTTCTGACAGACGAACACCCGTTCTGCTTCTTCAAAAGTCACTGCTCCGTCTATAATTAACGGCGTTAATCCCGTTTCTTTGACTTTGTCGCAGTCTTTTCCGGAATGACTACCGCAGAAAGACAAGATTTTCCGGCAATGTTCCGGAAGAAAACTAATCGTGAAGTTTTCCTGCTTTTCCAAAAAGTCAAACGTATAGCGGGAAGTCCGCACGTAAGCCGTAATTGCCGGAACATTCCAAATTACGCCCATTGCGCCCCAGGAACAAGTCATTGTATTATAATTTTCCGGCGTGCCTGCCGTCAGTAAAAACCATTGTTTACTGATTTCCGTGAACGGATTTCCGGTGAAATTTTCTATTGATGTTTTAATTAGTGCCATATCATCAAACCCTTTCTAATTCTTAAGAATACTTTATGCGGAAAACAGCAGCGAAATGCCTCCGCTGCTGCCCTGTTACTGAATATTTTATTCTTCTGTCTCGGAAGGACTTAAATTTTCAATCTCTTCCTCATCAAAGTCAAATTCCAGTTCTTCCCCGCAGTTCGGGCAAATGGTTTCCCCTTCTTCCAGCATATGTTCATCAAGAACAATCACTTTTCCGCAAGTCGGACAAATGGTTTCATATTCTTCTTCGTCAAGCAGTTCACCATTTTCTTCAGATTCCGTCAAGGGTTCTTCCGAAATTAACACATTCTGTGTATCCTGAAGTTCAGGTGTTTCTTCATTGGAAGAATTTTCCGGTGCGGGTTCTTTTTCTGTTTCCGTGTAATAATACTTGACTTTCGTGTCAGAAGACGGGCAAGCCGGACAATTTATTTCTTCCTTGTCAACGAGGTCTTCAATTGCGCCTAAATCTTCATCTAATACTTCATAAAGCTTTTCAAGTTCTGCCACACGCTTTTCTAATTGTTCGGCATATTCTGCCGTTTCATCAAGTGCTTCACACACGGCGTAAAATAATCTTCCTTCTCTGGACTCCGGATGTACGCCGAGTCCTTCCATTAATCCTCTAAGATAAGCAATTTTTTTCATTTTATGCACGCTCCATATATTCGCCTGTACGAGTATCTACACGAATGATGTCACCTTCATTGATGAACAACGGAACACGGATTTCCGCACCCGTTTCCAAAGTTGCCGGTTTAGAGGCATTCGTTGCGGTATCCCCTTTGAATCCCGGGTCTGTTTGTGTTACCTGCAATTCAACGAAATATGGCGGTTCAACTCCGAACACGTTGCCCTTGTAAGATAACACTTTCACTTCCATGTTTTCTTTCACGAAAGCGAAATTTGCGCCGAGTTTTTCTTTTTCAATCGGCAGCTGTTCGTAAGTTTCCATATCCATGAAATAATACAGTCCGGAATCTTCATACAGATACTGCATATCTTTCCGTTCAATAAACGCTGTCGGAAATTTTTCCGTCGGATTAAATGAGCGTTCTACGACTGCTCCAGTAATCACGTTTTTAAATTTGGTTCTGACAAACGCTGCACCTTTCCCTGGTTTCACGTGCTGAAATTCTACCACCTGCACGACGTTGCCGTCCAGTTCAAAAGTAACACCGTTTCTGAAATCGCCTGCTGTAATCATAAAATAACCTCCGTAAAATTTTAATATATAACTATTTTACACCAAAAACAAAAATTTTGCAAGAGATATTCCAAAATATTACACGCAAATCAAACTATTTGGAATATTCGTCAAATTTTCACAGCCATTTTTGGTAATATATATGAAATCTTCTATACGTACGCCGAATTTTTCCGGCAAGTAAATGCCTGGTTCAATGGTCACTACTCCGCCTTCCGGAATAAGATTGTCCACATTCGCCGACGCAACCGGAAATTCATGAATTTCCATGCCAACGCCATGACCGAGGGAATGCCCGAAAAATTCCCCGTAACCTGCTTCTGTAATGATTCGGCGGGCGGATTGGTCAAGCATTTTCCCAGTCATTCCGGCTTTCGCTACGGATAAAGCCGTTTCCTGCGCCGTTTTCACAATGTTGTAAACGTTCCGCATTTCTGAAGACGGTTCACCAACGCAAACCGTTCTGGTCATGTCGCTGTGGTAACCGTCCACAACTGCGCCGAAATCCATTAACACGAAATCGCCTTGTTGAATTTTCCGGTCGTCCGGTACGCCGTGTGGCATGGAAGTATGCGCCCCCGTTAAGGCAATTGTTTCGAAAGATAAATCTTCCGCTCCATGTTTCCGCATGTAGAAATCTAAGGCTAATGCCACTTCCCTTTCGGTCATTCCGGCGTGTAATTCCTGCAAAAGATGTTGTAAAGCCTCTTCTGCGAGCCGTTGTGCGGATTTGATTTTCTGAATTTCGTCAGCGGATTTAATTGTTCTTAATTGATACACTGCCCGACTGAGTGTTTCATCCGTCAGAAATTCATAATTTTTCAAATGCATCATGATTTTATGTGCTTTTCCCATTGGCAAAGTATCAGATTCTAAAGCAATTGTTTTCGCCTGATGTTTCTGTAATAATTCAGAAATTTGCTGGAAAACATTAGTTTTCTGTTCAATGACTTCACAATGTTTTACAGTTTGTCTTGCTTTTTCAATATACCGGAAATCAATTAATAAATAACTTTTTTCCGGAAAAATTAACACATATCCGGCGGAAGATTTCATTCCGGTGAAATATCTCCGGTTGACATCATCTGTAATTAACGCACAATCTGCGTGATTTTCTAATAATTTTACTAATTTCTGAATGCGTTCCATCATGATTTGTTCATCTCCGCTAAGGCTTTCACGGCTAAGTCATAACTTAATAATCCAAAACCTGAAATACTTCCTGCACATACTGGCGCAATGACCGATTTCGAACGAAATTCATCTCTTGCGAAAATATTACTGATATGCACCTCAATCACCGGAATTTTAATGGCTTTAATCGCATCTGCCAGCGCATAACTATAATGCGTATACGCTCCGGCATTCAGCACCACGCCGGAAAATTCCTTCCGGCTATCATGTAATTTATCCACTAAAGCCCCTTCATGATTCGACTGGAAAATTTCCGCCTGTAAATGTAATTCTTCCGCATACTGCACTAAATGCTGATTGAGCGTGTCAAAATTCGTTTCCCCGTAAATGCCCGGTTCCCGTTCCCCTAATAAATTCAAGTTAGGACCATGCATAATTAAAATTCTTTTCAAGAACTCACTTTCTTTCTTGTTTTCTCACTGGAAAATATTGATATTGTTCAGGCAAAAATGGCACTTCTAACACTCTTTTAATCCAGAGAAATTCATGACCTTTCCAATTTTCCCGTTCAATTGGGCTAACGTAAATGCTTTTCACTTTGAACCAGTTCGCCCCGAGAATATCTGTGTAAATCTGGTCGCCCACAACGCAAAGCTTGTCTTTCGGCAAATGCATTTGTTTCATTGCGGTGGAAAATCCTTTTTTCAGTGGTTTTAAGCTTTCGCATATGCAGGGAATGCCTAACGTTTTAGCGAATGGTGTTACTCGTGGTGCATGATTATTCGAAATTAACCGCATTCTAATTCCGGCGAGTTTCATTCGATTGACCCATTCCCTAACGCCTTCTGCCGGTGCAGGGTTGTCATGCGTTGTTAAAGTATTATCAATATCTAATAATAAGCCTTTCACGCCCATGCTGTTCAATAATTCCGGCGTAATGTCACACACTGACTTCACAGCGATTGTTGCCCTGAACAAAATTATCCGTTACTGAAAACTGATAAAAAGTTGTAAAACAAACTTTTCTGTTTCATTCCTTGTTCATTGTGTCCGTTTTTGAAATCGCAAGCAATTTCTACTCACGTTTGGGATAACACTCCGAAGGCGTAAATTCCCGACTAACGTATCGGTACATACCAATTGCATTTGTTTTAGCTATGCAATGAGTTTTTTGTATCGCATTAAATTCACACTTGCCTGAAAATCTCTGTCAATCACAAGTCCGCATACAGAGCAATGATAAACTCTGTCAGACAATTTCAGGTCTTTCTTGATGTTTCCGCAACAGGAACATAATTTACTGGACGGATAGTATCTGTCAGCCGTGATAAATTCAATGTTATGCCATGCGCATTTATATTGAATTTGTCTGTAAAATTCGTAAAAACATTGTTCCTGAACTGCTCTTGACAAGTGTTTATTCTTCATCATGCCTTTTACATTCAAATCTTC
>CANPYZ010000032.1 GCA_947589035.1 uncultured Clostridia bacterium
GTCAATATTTTTAGAAAAAAAAGCGAACGATGTTCGCTTTTTAGCTCGTTCGCTTTTTTTGTTTTTTGTTTATTTATACAAAATGCACACAAACTGCTTGACAAAATAAAAATGTCGTGCTATAATTTGAGTGAAGAATGAGGGCAACTCATCAATTTGAATTTATACACAAAGGAGAAAAGCCATGACGGAAAAAGAGTTGCGTCATTTAAAACGTGCGGAGTTGCTGGAAATTTTGTTTTATCTGCAAAAAGAAAATGAATCATTGCGAACGGAACTGGAAACATTGAAACAAAATTCTAAAAGCAGTGGTTCTGATTTATCCCCTGAAGCAATTCAGCAAATAAAACAAATCATTCAGGAAACTATGAAAGAAATCAATAAAGAAATCAATGATGAACAGCCATGATTGACAAGAAAAATTTACCCACAGCAGAGCAATATTCGAAAGAATTACAGCGCATTCGCTACAGAAGCGATTACCGGAAAATGCTTGCGAATACGGTTTCTTCTTTAATTGTTGTTGCGGCAATAGCAGTATTAATTTCCATGCTATTTTTACCGGTTTTAAGAGTTACTGGCACGAGCATGACACCAACATTAATGAATGATGAATTAGTGATTTGCAGCAAGCGGAGCAATTTCAAAAGCGGCGATGTTGTGGCGTTTTACTTCAACAACAAGATTCTTCTTAAGCGTGTCATTGGCACTGCCGGAGATGTCATTGATGTGACAGAAGACGGGTTTGTCTATGTGAACGGAGAAATGCTTGACGAACCGTATGTTTCCGAACACGCTTTCGGAGAATGTGACATTGAATTGCCGTATCAAGTACCGGAAAACAGAATTTTCGTCATGGGAGACCATCGGGCAACTTCCGTTGACAGCCGGTCTTCTACAATTGGGTGCGTTGCGGACGAATATATTATTGGCAGAGTAATTTTAAGAATTTATCCATTCCGGAATATCGGAACATTCTGACAAAATTAAAATATCAGCATACAATATTAAGAAATAAAGCATATTATATCCTGAACAATAGAAAAGGGGGGTGTGATCTGTGAAAGAATTTCAGACTGTTGTACAGGAACTACTGCATAATCATGAACGGCAAAGGCGTTATGTTGCCTTTCTGACGGCGTTGTGTATGCTAATGGCGTTCACGGTTTCCATGATTTTAGTTGAACCGGCAGAAAGTTTAACTGGTGAACTCGTCTGCACTAAGGAAGAGCATATTCATTCGGAGGAATGCTTTACTTACACTTGCGGTTTAGAAAATGACGAAAATCACCAACATTCTGAAGAATGCAGGGAATTAACCTGTGGAAAACCAGAACACACTCATTCAGGAGAGTGTTTTTCTAAACCGGAAGAAGAACCTACTGCACAGATTATGCAAATTAATGAGCCGGCAAGTTTTGATGAACCCGTGACAATTGCTGATGGACTTCCTGATGAAGTTTCTGATGTTGATGAAGTTCCTGAAAGTGAAACAACTGAAGATGACACTTCAGCAGATGATTCATCAGAAGATGAAAACATTGCCCCGCAAAGTGATAATGTACAGCCGAGGGCTACTGTGAATGAAAAAACATCCTTTGACAGTGCGCCTGCCAATGAAAGTGAATTATCTGAAAATGCACGTGAAATTCAGAGTAATGAAATCACAATTTCTGATTTGACAATTGATGGAGCTAAGGTTGAAGGCGAAAATAACCAATATCACTACAAAACTGATAAAGACAAAGTCCCTGTTGAATTTAATTTGAAATATTATATTAGTGGAGTTAGTGATTTTAGTGGTTACTTGTATTATCAGCTCCCTGAAGGAATAGTTCCGGAGAATGGTTTCTATGGTTCTGGAAAAGTAGTATTAGGTGATAGTCAAGAAGAAATCGGACATTTTGCAATCAATGAAAATGGTTTTGTTTCGATTCATTTTAATCAAACTTTTATAGATAAAGTCAATACGGGCGACGGAACTATTGATGGATATGTAAAATTTGAGGGTTCTGTCAGCCGTGATAAGACATCAGACGGAAACAGAGATCTTCAGATTGGTAAAGATGAAATTATCATTGATTTTCCGGATAAGTCATTCAGCGTGACAAAAAGCGGTCAGGCGGTAGCTCCGGAAACAGTCGGCGGTAACCCGAAAGTTAAGTGGACAATTACCGTTCACGATTTGGCGAAAAGAGATGACAGCAATGTCTTGGATAACTACTATTTGTATGATGAACTTTTTGAGGGTGCAGAAAATGTAGAAATCACTCTTGATGATTCATATACACATTCTGAAAATGCTGTTACTTATGATGAAACGGAAAAACGTTATAAATTTAGTGGTAATTTTGAGGGCGACGTTACATTCACATTTGAAAAAGAATTAACAGATGCGGAATATAATGAATTTGTTGCCGGCAAAACTACAACAAAAAATAACGTGTACCTGAAAGACAAAGAAGATAAGACAGTCAGTGAGGACGAAGCAACCGTAACTTTTGAAAATAAGGTGACAATGCAAAAAGCAGGTACTGCTGACTATGTAGGTGGATACATTCAATGGACGGTTGACGTTTCAAGGACTCTCAATCAGTCACTGAATGGCTATAAGGTTCAGGACGATGCAATCAAAGTTTCTGATGATATTGTTGTCACAAGCGGCGATAGAACTCTTACAACAGATACTGATTACACGCTTGACAAAGAAAAGGGAACAATCACATTCAATAAAGATGTCGCAGATGTGAAAATCACCTACAAACAAAAAAGAGATACTTTCCAAAATCAGTTAGATAAGGAAAATGTTTCCGGTAATATTCAAAATAGTGCTACGTTAATCCCTCCCGAAGGTAAACCTACTGCAGAAAAAAATCCTGTAGAAAGCAATGTAAAATGGGAAGAACCCCTTAAGTTGACTAAAAGCGGAAAATATGACAGATTTAATGATAAAATTGACTGGACAATTACAGCAACAGGAAGTAGCAGTTATCTTTTAGATAATTATGTTATTGAAGATGATTCGTTAAAAAATATTAAATTAAAAGATATTAATTTTGAGGCAAAAAGTGATTGGGTAGGACTTGAGGTTTTAACTAATCCTATAAATGATGATACAACTGAAATCATTCTTGGAACAGATGATTATGGCGGTAGAGTAGAATTTGCGAAAATAGTCAAGAATGGTAATAAATTAACAATTACAACAATTGAACATACAGGTCCTAATTATTCTGCACAACAAGGTGTAAGCAAATTGACTATTACTTACTCAACACCAGTAACACCAGAGATGAAACAAGACGCTAACGGTACTGATGAAAGTAAAAAAGTTGTGACAAATACCGTTACAGACAGCAAAGGGCATGAAGTTACCGGAACAGTCGGAATCGAACCCGAAAGCACAGTAACAAAGATACTTAACGGCGAAACTTCAAAGATTGAGTATAATAAAGACACAAAAACAGAAACTCTTAATTGGCAGATTGATTTGACACAAGATTTAGGATTTGATGATCGGGAACTTACCGATGTTATGGTCGTTGCAGATAATAACGAATTATCGCATTATATTACAAAAGATCAGCGTGGTGAAATTTCGATACAATATGAAAATTCCGATGGCAGTTTTACAGATTTGCCTACAGATGATTATAAAATTACATTTTACAAATCTGAAACTGATGTAACAAATACAGAAGATAACGCCACAGAATTTAAGATTACATTCAAGGGTGATAACGCTTCAAAGTACAGACATATTCGCATTACCTACGAAACAACAGCAGATATTACAGAGCTTACAGAAGATGCTGGAACAGCAAAATTCCAGAACAGTGCTACATTCGATGAAAAAACAGAAACTTCAACATATACAGTAGAGCGAAAAGACCCGAATAAAGTTCCGACACATAAATTGACAGTTACCAAAGAATGGGCTAAAAATATTACTGACAAGTCCGAAATTAAATTCTATCTCCAGAGAACGTTAGATAATCCAATAACAGAAAGCACAACGTGGGAGACATATAAAAAAGGTGGTACTTGGGTATCTGGTGTTACAGATTTTTCTGATGATTATCTCACAGCATTAAATAGCGATTCAAGTTGGACAGCAACTTTTGAAAATCTTGAAGAACATGAAATGGGGAAACCCGAAAGCAAATACACTTACCGTGTAACAGAAGTTCTGACAAAGGCACAGGAAGGAATATTTGAATCAACATATGAAAACAATGACTGCAATCTCACAGGAGACGGGCAAATCACTATCACAAACAAGAAAAAACCTGATTTTGTGAAAAGTGTTGATATTGAAGGCGCAGAGGACGGAAAAATTTCTGTAGATAAGTTGCTTTCAGATGATGAATATTATTATATTCCGTACAAAATTACTCTTTCAGATTTTCCAAAAGACAAAAATGTTTTAATTACAGATATTATTCCTGCTGGTTTTGAATTAGCATATACAGAGGGTTTTTCTGAATGGAGTAATGTAAAATATGATGTTAATGTACATCATCCGTATGTACAAGACAATGATAATGCAAGTAATAATGCATATATTTCACTTAACTTAAATATATCTGAAGAAAACCCAGGTAATAATAATAGAAATTTTAACTATGTTGTTTATAGTGATACACATAAAGCGTTGTTCTGCAATCGTCCTGTTGATGAATTGCGTTATCAGATAAAAATCAAAAAATCTGATTTGAAAGAAAAATTATCCGGAGGAAACGAATTTACAATTACCAACACTGCAACAGTCGGCGAAAAAACAAAGCCTGTTAAAGTGACAATCACCGGAGAAGTTGAGCAGACTACACCAGAAGATGAAACACTTCTGAAAAAAGACGTGTTAAGACCTGAAGGTTCTACGCAAGAATATATTAAGTCAAATAATGGCGTAATTGAATATTATGTCTATGTCAATCCGGACGGCAGAAAACTCTCAAATACAGATTATTTTGATGTGGTGGACGATTTCACGCTGAACAGCATGACTTCCGGCAGTACTGAATACACCGCAGACCAGCTGCGAGAAATGCTTGAAACAGGTCTTCTGGAAATCAAAGTTGAGGAAATCAGCGATTTCAAGCAGGATTCGGACGGAAACATCACCTACAGCAAAGGCGGAGCAATTAACAATTTCACCTATACTGTTGAGGAAAATCCACATACAACAAATAAACAGGATATTTCAGAATCTTTTAGTATATCATCAAATCAAGAATGCCATATTGATAATTTAAATTCAGGAGATAAAGTAATTGTTGAAGTAGCAACATCAGGTGAGAATCCTGATTTTAGTCAGATACATTATAGATGGCAAAGTGGTTATATAGAGGGTACATCATTAGAAGTTCATAAAACAGATGGAAAAAATATAGCTGAACTTACAGTTCCTGATGGAGCTACTTGTCTATATCTTAACAACTGGGGAAAAAACGGTTTAGGTACTGTTTCTTGTATATTAACAGTGAAAGACAAAATGGTGACAACTTATGAATCTTCTTCACGCCTGACAATCAATGTACCTGACGAAACACCGCTGAAAATCACATACCGTTATGAGGTCACTCAGGACGGGGGAATCTTGCCAGACAAGGCGGATTTCAACGCAAGCAACAAAGTATCTATCGCTACAGAAAACGCCTCATCAATTGATGAACTCAGAGATGTGACATTCAGGGTAAACCAAGCCGAAGCAGGTGCGACAACCGGCGGAAATCCCTCAATCAGGAAATTCAATGTCGGTACGAATAAAGAGGTAACCGGTGCGAAATTCTACATTGCAAGATATGATGATGACGGCTGGCATTTTGTTAAAGAAGTTACAGAAACAACCGGTGACAAAGATAAAACACTTCATGAATTAAAATATTCTGAAACAGGAATTACAGGCGAAGGCTTGCCGGATTCAGGAGTAGCGTATATTGACCTTTCAACAACAGCTAAATATGAACTGACAGGCAGTAGCTTACAATCCGGAATATTATACAAAATTATTGAAGTCAAAGCACCTTCAGGTTATCAAGGTGAGGGTGATATAGGTAAGGAAATCTTTGGAGCAGGGAAAGATTATGATTCACTCGAAACACTGCTGAAAGCATATTTGGCAAATTCAACTTCAATTGATACCGATTATCGTAATTTTGCTGAAAAATTTGTCGCTGTTCACTATTTCAAATACGGCACAACGGCAAGCACGGAAATTAAAAAACCTGCCAACTTTAAGGGCAACATCATGGACGTTAAGTCAGGCGGAACGATTTCCATTCCAAATAATGAATTGATTAACATCAAGGCAACAAAGACATGGGTCGGAAATGAGGGTACTTCAGTAACATTTGAATTGCTCTGGTCGACTAAAAAGCAGAGTTCAGGCATACCTGACGATGCGACAGCAGTCACTGCGGAGGCTCTCGGCTTGATTGGTAGTTTTACTAATGAAAAAACAGTTACCGGAGATCAAGTAGCTACTTGGGAAAATCTCCCGAACGGCTTAAATGACCGCCCTGTTTACTACTATGTCCGTGAAACATCTTACACTACTTCTGAAGGAACTTTCGAACGTCAAACAGACGGCACTTATAAATTACAAAATGGCGATACACTCGGCACATACAAACCGACTTACACCGGAAACGGATTGAATAAAGACGGCACTGTGACTGTCACAAACTCCAACGGTCTGGTGATTCAGAAAACATGGCTTAAATCTGATAAAACTCCTATGGAAGATGGCGAAATTCCGGCAGATAAAATTAAGTGTAATATTTACGGAAAAGTAAACAGTAATTCTGAAAAAGTGCTGATTGAGAAAGATTTAATATTAGAAAAAGAACATGATTGGAAGTACACACCTACAGATTTATCAAAATACTCTCAATATGATTATATCATCATTGAGGAAACAGAAGTGCATTTGACAACAGATTCTGATTCTGATAAATGGACATCTGTAGATGTCGCATTGTACGGCTATGTCAGAAGTTCAACAAGCAATGTGACAGACGGTGTCGGCACGGCAACGCTGATTAACAAGGACAATACTCCGACAGATGTGGATGTTTCCGTTGAAAAAGTATGGTCTGACGGCAATGACAAACATTCAGGTGACAGCATAACAGTTAAACTGTATAAGTCAGATACAGCAATTTCAGATGCGGATTTGGCAAATATTACAAATCCTGAAAGTGATTCAAGATTAGAAGTGGTAACAGGAGAAGGAATTACAAATCCGGTAACATTGGACAATAGTAATAATTGGAAACACACATGGAATGATTTGACATTCAAAGGCGAGGGAGTTTCAAAATACTATTATTACGCAATTGAAACAAGCGTTCCAACAGGCTATACAGCGTCATATTTCGTCAACGGCAACAAGACAACAATCACGAACTCCGTTCCTGGCTCGCTGACAATTGACAAGAAATGGCTTTCAACAGACGGAAAAGACATCATAAGTGAAATTACAGATAAGGCTAATTTCAAGCTATATCGCCGTGCTAATTCAAGTGCAGCAGCAGATGATAGCAAAACGCTTGACGGTTTGAAAATCTTTGCTTTTGGTGATTCGATTACTAACGGAGTAGGTTTAGATAATTCAGCTAATGAAAGATATTCTACTCTATTGCAAGAAAAGTTAAAAGCTAACGGCACAAATATTACAGTTGATAATAATAGTCAAAGTGGTTATAAAATTGGACAAATTCAAAAAGAAGTGATAGAGACGGCATACCCTGCATTAAATGATGATTATGGTGTTGTGATTGTAATGGCAGGTACAAACAATATTTTGAATACCACTGATGATATTGACACCACAATGAAAGACGAAATGTCAAGCTTGCTTAATACAATCTACAGCAAAGATAAAAATCCAAATCTTGTGGTATTTCTGGAAAAAATCCCCAGAATAATTGTTGAATATGATACTGATCGTCCTGGTAACAGAGCAGACACTTTTTCAAGTTTAACTTTAAAACAAAAGCAAGAAAAATGGGACGATTTAGTAACAAGTTACAATAATATGCTTGTTCAACTTGCAAGTGAATATTCTGGAACTAATAAAAAACCAATCATAGTAGTTGACACTTATACAGCAGTAGGTGAAAATTTCTATCGAGATTCTTATGCTAAAATTCACCCTGACAAAGTAGGACATCAGAAAATCGCCGAACTTCTCTATGATGAAATTCTTAAATACTATGGCATTGAGGGTTCAAAAGCCCCTGTAGGCGTAAACGGCTTACCGAGCGACTTCTACAAGAACGGCTCTGTTAATCCTCTTTATGAAGAAGTTAATGAGTTCACACTTCCTGATAATGGCAGTTGGTCAAAGACATTTACAAATTTAGACACCAAAAAAGACGGCAACGACTACGTCTACTACATTGTCGAGGAAACGACTGGCAACTGGACGGCAGCATACACCGGCAACGGTCAGATAATCGGCAATGAGGGTGCGACAATCACGGTAACGAACACCATTGACAAGGGCAGTATTGAAGTTGAGAAAGTATGGAAAAACCATACACCAAGTGATATGGACAAAGTTGAAGTACAGCTATATCGCTCAACAACAAAGCCTGAATCAGAGCTAAGAACGTCAAGTATCATGAATGAACCTATGACGTTGGCGGACGACGGAATTATGTTGACAAGTTTTGAACAAACAGCTACTAATAAAGGTATTTTAACGATTGACGAAAATGGCGAAAAAGATGATAATAAGTTAAAATACGCAGTACCTACTGGTGGGTATAGTGGTGGTGGATGGATTAAACTTAAAGTTTCAGATAGTATGAAAGATAAAAAAGTGTCAAGTATTGAATTTCCAAATGGTTCGGATTGGATTTCATTGAACTTTACTGGATATGATAATGGTCATACTCCTGAAAAGATTACAATTTCTCCTGCCAAAACATTAAATGAACTTGTTAAATATGATGAATATGAAAACGGTTCAGGTTTTTCAGGAACTTTTGGAGAAGGTGCTTACTTTATTATCACGCTTGCAGATGACGGCGGCACAACCACTCCCCCACAAACGCATGGAGACACGGAATTGACATTTGAATCTGGTGTTGGTACTACAAAAATAGCAGAAATCACAGGTGCAAACATTGGCGACAAAATCATAGTACACCTTGCAAAAGATGCTATTACAGTTGGTGCAAATGGCTGTTTCGGATATTCCACTAATGATTCTACTCATGAAAATTGGTGTAATTATACATGGAATTATAATAATAATGTAATTGCAGGAATAGCCACAGTTGATGTTGCTGTTGTTGATTCACAAGTTGAAATTGGCACAGACGGCGATGACATTACATTTACATGGACGGTTCCGGAAGATTATAATACAAGTGGAATAATTCAATTCCAGATATGGGGCGGTTACATTGAAAGTAATTTGAGTTCCGCAACTTACACAATTTCGAGCAGCACAACGACAGAAACAGTTGACCCTGAACCTATAGATGACCACATTCCCACGGGTGCAGTTGCAGTCGGCGACCCTGTTGAATTAAAAACAAACCACTGGAAACACACGTTCACCGACCTCCCCCTGACGGACGCAAACGGCACTCCGTATTACTACTACGTCAAGGAAGTGACCGTCCCGAACGGGTTCGAGGTGACATACAGTGATGGCGTTACGCCTGACGGCACAATCATCATCACGAACACCAAAAAAGAATCAAGCACAACCACAATGCCCTCGACGGGCGGAAACGGTGCAAGGAAATACTACACGGTCGGCGGAATGCTGATGTTGCTGTCGGCGTGTGGCTGGGCAATGCGCCGGAGAAGGCGGGTGATACCGCATTGATACCCGTCGGGAAGCCCGAAACGAACGCAAACAAACGGTGTGCAGACCGAAACGACCGGTGCATTCGCTGCACAGAATGCACAAAATATTGATTAAAAAAGGAGAATTATTATGAAAAACTTCAAGAAAATCGCATCCGCAATCGCTGCCCTCTCGCTCGCTGCCTGCGTAGCAGTCCCGATGTCCGCTACCGTTTTCACGGCAAGTGCGGCTGATACGACAATCACAATCACAACTGGAGATGCTGCAAATCATACTTACGGTGCTTGGCAGATTTTCAAAGCTGGTGAAAAAGGTAGTGTAACCAAAGAAACTGGTGGTAGTTATGTAATCACTGATGTTCAGTGGGGTGATGGCATTGATGGAAATAAGATTAATGCTGTTTTAGAAAAAATAAAAGGAATAGATGGTACTGCAAGTGATAAACCTTTTGCAGATGTAGCATCTGCTGCTGATGTTGCCAAAGTGCTTGGCAAGTACACTGTGGACGATAATAAAGTTGCACAAGCATTTGCAGATATAATTGTAGGTGCACTTACAAGTGAAGCTACTGCTACGTCTACGGCATCTTTGAAAACTGCTACAATAACTATAGGGGACGGAAAAGAAGGTTATTACCTTGTTCAGGATACCGTTGCAATTAGTGGTGAGGGCGCAAAAACAAGGTATATTCTTCAGGTTGCTGGTGGAGAGAACCTCACCCCAGAAGCTAAAAGCTCAATTCCGAGCGTTACGAAAAAGGTTAAGGAAAATACAGAGGTAGATGATTATACATATACCTATGGTTCTGATGAAACTTCTGTAACTGAAACAGATTATAACGATGTAGCCGACTATAATATCGGTGACAAAGTTCCTTTCAGAATTTATGGTACACTTCCGGATAAGTATGATGAATACACTACCTATTTCTACGAGTTTAACGATACGCTTGACTCGCAGTTTACGGCACCTGTTCAGACTGATATAAAAGTATATCTGAATACGGTCGATGGCGGTAAGGAAATTACATCAAACTTTACAGTAAGTGTTGATGGCAACAGTATAAAGGTTACATGTAATAACCTTAAAGAAATTAAAGATGTTGATAAAGACTCCGTTATCATTGTTGACTACTCGGCTACACTTAGCAGTAATGCAACAATCGGTCTTGATGGTCAGATGAACGCAGTTGATTTGACGTACTCCAACAATCCTAATTACAAGGGAGATGGTGGATCAGAAACTGATGAACATGGTAAAACTCCCGAAGATAAGGTAATTGTTTTCACCTATGAGATTGATTCTACTAAGGTTGCTGACAATGAAGAAACTGGAGCGGCTCTTAAAGATGCCGAGTTCAAACTCTACAGAAAAACAGGTGATAGTGGTGCTACTCTTGAATATGCCAAGTTTGAAGAAAGTACCACTGGTGAATATACATTCAACGGCTGGACTACAGAAGATAGTGCAAGTGTAATGAAATCTGCTGATGCAACTGGTAAGTTCAACATGAAAGGTCTTGATGATGGAACTTATTACATCGTAGAGACAAAAGCACCTTCCGGCTATAATAAGCTGAATGACCCTATTACGGTAGTTATTAATGCAACAACTGCTAATAGACAGACTTGGGATGATTTTGAACCTATAAGTGCTTTAACAGGCTTTACAGGTAGTTATGCCGGAAAATCTGATGGTAGTGCAAATGCAACTAATGGTACAGTTTCAGGAAAAGTTGTCAACGAAAAGGGTGCAACACTCCCCAGCACCGGCGGTATCGGTACGACACTGTTCTATCTCGGCGGTGGTGCGTTGGTTGCAGTTGCCGGCGTGATGCTCATCACTAAAAAGAGAATGACAAAAGAATAATTCGCAGATGACTATGAATGAAGAAACGTAAGTTCTCGTTTTCGACGTTCTTTCTGACGGCGGTTCTGATGGTGGGGTTGGGCATTATGCTTTACCCCACTGTCAGCGATTGGTGGAACTCCCACACGCAAAGCCGTGCGGTTGCCAGTTACGATAAAGTTGTTGCTGAACTCGATGACGGCAAAACTGAACAATTGTTATCTGAAGCCCACGACTACAACGCAAAGTTAGCGGAAGTCTATGCACCGCTGTCCAACCCCGATGAAGTGCCGAACTATGAAAAAATTTTAGATATCACCGGCACGGGAATTATGGGATATATTACCATTCCAGTAATACAAGTAGAATTGCCGATTTACCACGGCACAAGCGAGGGCGTTTTGAACATCGCCGCCGGACACCTGAAAGGAAGTTCTTTTCCCGTAGGTGGCGAAAATACGCACGCTGTGATTTCGGCGCATAGGGGATTGCCGTCAGCAAGGCTTTTCACGGATTTAGACCAGTTAGTCACGGGTGATGTATTTACAATCACAGTTCTTGACCAAATTTTCACTTATGAAGTGGAAGAAATTTTAATCGTTCTGCCGGAGGAAGTCGACAAATTAGCGATTACCCCGCAGAAAGATTATGTCACTTTGATGACCTGCACGCCCTACGGCATCAACACGCACAGACTTTTAATCAGGGCGCACCGAATCGAAACGGTTTACGCAAGGACGGTTTTAGTTTCAGCGGACGCTGTTCAGCTTGACCCGATGTTAGTTGTTCCGGTGATTGCTGCGCCGCTTGTTATCGGCTTAATTGCGTTCTGGTTCGCCTCCAGCGGCGGAAGTCGGAAACTTCCCGTGAATTACGACGTTGACCAATTCTTGAACAATTTAAATTAAAATATAAAAATTATTTTTATATTTTACTGCATGAAAAGGAGGGGCAGTGAACAATGGATTTTTGTAAGAAATTAACTGCCGTAATGACAGTATTATGTATGTTAATTCTTGTGCTGCCTTTTTCGGCAGATGCGGAATTAACGGACGGCTCAATTACGCTGATGTGCCGGACGGAAGACACGATTCTGGCGGGCATGGAGTGGAAAATTTACAAAGTAGCGGAAAGAAATCCATATCTGGATCAAATTATGAATGCTTATCAGCAGGGAAATTATGCTGAAGACCCGACAGCGGCGAAACCGAATACTTACCGCACTGTGGGGGATTTTGAAGGTTCTCCGGTCATGCTGGACAATGACAAAATGGTGTTAGCGACAGCGGCAGTAACGTTGGAAAATGAAGCGATTTTACGTCATTACACGCCGTTAGCGACAGCATACGTTGACGAAACCGGAGAAGTGAATTTTGAAAATTTGCGGGAAGGCTTATACTTATTAAGCGGCAAAAGAATTAAAATTAATGATAAAACATACGTTCCCACGGCAATGATGGTTGAAGTCATGGATAATGAAGAATTTAGTCACTATAATATTGATGCGTTTCCGAAAGTGGAACTCAGGACGTTAGCCGGAAAGGAAACGGTTTATTCCGTCCGGAAAATCTGGCAGAACGATGAATATTACTTATGGGACAGAAGCACACAAATTATTGTGAACGTCTATAAAGACGGCGAATTTTTCGATAAAGCCATTTTAAACGAAGAAAACAACTGGACAGCCTCGTGGGAGGGGAAAGACGACTGCGAATGGCGAGTGGAAGAAGTGGAAATTCCTGCCAAATATACAGTAGTCTATTTATCGGACGAAACGCAATTCGTTGTTGAAAATACTTACAATCCGTGGTATGATTCTTCTTCAGCGAATGACGAATGGGGCTGGGCGGTCACGACGACCACGCCAAGCACCACGACCACGGCGGAAAAAGTCGAATCGAAAAGCACCACAACCACGAAAAATGGCGGTTCCGGACACTCCACAACGGCGGAAACTTTAACTTCAACTTCTTCTAATTCTAAAGAATCCGGAAAATTAACAGAAACTGGTAAAACAACCACAAAAACCGGAAGTGAAACAATTCCAAAAAATACCACTAATTCTAATTCTGAAAGTTTCAGCGAACATTCCGGAAATTCTTCCGAAACGCAAACAACTACCGTGACGACCGTCACCACAACGAAACCTTCCGGAAATGGGAACGGCTCAGGCGGGAACGGTTCCGGTTCGAGTTCAAATTCTGGCGGAAGTTCCGGAAATGGGAATGGTTCAGGTTCAAATTCAAGTTCCGGTGGAGGATTCAGCGGCGGAAATTCCGGAAAATCCGGCGGCAGCTCTTCCGGAAATAATTCTTCCATTAGTAAACTTCCACAAACTGGTCAATTATGGTTACCTGTGCCATTTTTAGCCTTAGGCGGAATAATTTTCTTAATGATTGGCTGGAAAACCCGCCGTCAGGAGGAACAGGAATGAGAAAAAGCACAATCTGGCTAATTTCAGGGGCAATGCTGCTCATTGCGGCGTTGCTCCTGATTTTTTATAATCTGCGTGAAGACCGTCAGGGGGCGGAATATTCCGAACAAATTGTTCAGCAGCTGAAGAAAACTCTTCCCGAACCGGAAAGCAACGATTTTCCGGAATTTCCCACGGAAGATTTATTTTCCCGTTATGAAACGCCTACTGAACCGCTTTTTCGGACGGAAGACGGGGAATTTTTGGCAATTATTAACATTCCTGATTTAGGCATAGAATTACCCGTTCAGTCTGAATGGAGTTATCCGGCATTGAAAATTTCTCCTTGCCGCTATAAAGGGAGTATTTTAACGGGGGATTTAATTCTTGCGGCGCATAACTATCAATCACATTTCGGACGGATACAGGAATTGAACACCGGAGCGGAAATTCTTTTAACGGACGGAAACGGGGAAGTTCATCATTATGAAGTTGTCCAGACTGAAATTATTCCTGGTCAGGACGTGGAAGCAATGGAATTTGGCTCGGCGGAAAACTGGGATTTAACATTATTCACTTGCACGTTAAGCGGACAAAGTCGTGTGACTGTTCGGGCAGTGGAGAAAACCATTTAATTTTTAATGAAAAATTTTCATGTATAACTGCCCATTTCCGACAAATACTAACAAAGCAGTCAGGAACAATTTTAATTAATATAATTAATATAAGGAGTGCAGAACATGAAAGCAACAGGAATTGTCAGAAGAATTGACGATTTAGGGAGAGTAGTCATTCCGAAAGAAATTCGCCGGACGATGCGGATTCATGAAGGCGACCCGTTAGAAATTTATACCAATCATGACGGGGAAGTCATTTTCAAGAAATATTCCGTCATTGGGGAAATGGGGCAGAACGCCTCACAAGTCGCCGAAATCATGTATAAATTAGCGGGTTGTCCGGTAGTGGTTTTTGACCGGGATCATGTGGTAGCGACTTCCGGCGTAACGAAGAAAGAATTTCAGGAGCGGCGGGTTTCGCCGGAGCTGGAAGACCTCATGGAGCATCGCCGGCAGTATTTTGCGGAAGATGACGGCAGGCAATTTTTCGCCGTGGAGGGCGTGAATCAGGGGAGCTTAGCGTGTCTTCCGATTTTGTCGTCTGGTGACGTGACAGGGGCGGTAGCATTTCTGAACAATGGGAAGAGCAACCGCATTTCCGAGTCACAGAAAAGCCTTGTGAATGCGGCGGCGCAATTTTTAAGCAGCCAGATGGAATAAGACTTAAAAACAAGACTGAAAGAAGAAAAGCCCGACATATTCGTCGGGTTTTTCTTATTTTTTATTTTTTTATTTTCTTAGTAATTTCTTGATTGTCTGCAAAATATCTGAAAAATTAAATACAACCATGAAAATTAAAAATCCAATCTGCATTGGCACGAGAAAGAACGGTTCTGTAATTGCGCCGATACTCATCACGAATAAAACTAATAAATTACTTAAGAAATGCAGGTGATTCACTTCAAAATAAATTAATTTTCTTGTGTCGACGATTCGCACGAGATAACACAGGAAATAACTGATAAATGTCGCAATTGTTGCCCCATGCACGCCCCAGTAATAAATTAAAATGCCGTTTAAGATTAAGTTTGAACCCGCCGCAATTAAACTCGTCCAGAAACTATGCGTTGTTTTTTTCGTTGCCGTGTAAATGCTGCTTAAGAATTGATTTAACGTCATTGTCAGCACGCCGATAATTAGTATTGGCGTAAATTCGAATGCCCTTGCATAATTCGCATCTGTGCTGGAATCAATTAAAATTGCACATAATGGCTTGACTAAAGCAATCATGAACGCCGCCCCTAAGAAGATAATTGACTGATAAGCGGAAAAAATTTTCGCATAGAAATCACTTTTATCCTTGCTTTTAGAAGCCGTAATGGCGGACATGTTCCACGCCTGAAAGAAAATCGTTGACACCATAGAAATTAAGTGAGGAATTTTAGAAGCGGCATCATAAACACCGGCGGCAGTTTCGCCCACGTCGGGACTTTGAGCGAAAGTCATGTACCGCACGAAAAGCTTGTCGGAAAATTCCGTAATTGTCCAGAGAATCGCCGTCGGAATCATGGGAATGGAAAAGCGCAGCATTGTTCCGATGATTTCCGGATTGAGGTAAGCTTTTCCGGCGAATTTCCATAATTTCGCCACAACGAACAGAAATACACCTGAACAGAAGTCCGAAAGAATCGCCGACAACATGAACCCCTGCACGCCCATTTTCAGCACAGCAATGAATAAAACATTAAACGCAAACAGGGAAAGCGTGGTGAGAATCCCGTCAAGGGCAAATAATTTCAATAAATTTCTTGCTCTTACGAATTGTGAGTTCATCTGCCGGAAAGCGGAAGCCATAATATATAGCACTAACTCAATGACATAGCCTTTCGCATACGGAAGAAAATTTAACAATGGCGAACATAAAAGCAGAAACGCACAGCCGAATGCCTCCACGAAACAGGCGGAAGTGAAAATTTCCTTTTTGTCATAATCTCTGTCAAGCCCATAGCGCAGAATAGCATCTGCAATGGAAAACGTCACAATCGGCAACAGAAACGTTGCCGTTGTTTCCAAAAGAGATTTCGTGCTGTTATCCGCAGAAGGAATATTATGCGTATACAGCCGAGTAAGAAAAAGCATTAAAATTTTAGAGCCGAACGAACCAATAGCGAAAATTAGCGTATCGGCGGCAAGTTTTTTATATTTATCCAAATGAACAATTCCTTTCCTGAAAATTACATTTATCATTATAGCAGATTTCGAGGAAAAAAGCAAGTATTTTCGAAAGAAAAAACTGCCGGAAATTTCCGGCAGAAGTTTAAGGATTAACTTGATTGAAAATTTTTTCTGCTTCCGGAACGGGAACTTCTTTATATTCCCAGTCTAAACCGTTGACATCAATTAAAGTGAATTGATTTCCGTGTTTTTTGAACGTATCTTGTAAGCCCTCCAAGCCGTCATCTTCATAAGTGAGAACCATAGCGGAATCGAATGTGCCTGTATAAGACCCTTCTGAAGCACCTTTATCTGTAATGGTAATCGCCCAGAAATGCCCCTCATCTTCATCAAATAAGTAATAACTGCCGGAGCCGTTGCAGCCTACAAGTGCGAAATCAAAAACAGATTCCGGTGTAGTTTCGGGTTCAGTTTCCGGAGTGGCTTTTTGGGTTTCCGCAGATGTTTCTTTTTGAATTTCTGTAGGAGTTTCTGTTTGGGTTTCTGTGGTTTCCGGTTCGGTTTCTAAAGCGGAATAATTCACGTCGTAAAAGGCGATTCTTTCGCTGTCGTGGGCGAGATTTGCCGTGATTGAACAGGAATCTTTCAATTCAATTTCCTGTGTTCCCTGAAGGGAAAGTTCCTGTGTATCTTTGGCAGTTAAAGAATACGTATCCGGTAAAAGTTCCATTGAAAAATGCGATTCTTTCCCGTTGGGGATTACTCCGAGAGATTTTCCGTTCAGGAAAATTTCCATGTCATATTTGCTGAATAATAAATTTGCATCAGAATGCAGGAGTAGGTCAAGTTGCAGCAATTTTTGACAAGTGAGACAAATTGGCTGTTCCGGAAGAATTAATGTTCCGGCGGAAATGTCCTGATTAGTGACAATCCATTTTTCCGGATCTGTTTCAGGGTCAATTTCCGTGTCGCATTGTACGTCTGTAAAGCCTTGTTTATTCAAGGCTTTTACCGCCTCTTGAAAAGAAAGATTCGTGACATCAATCATTTCAATTTTCAGCGGCTGTGTTTCTGTGGGGGCAGCAGTTGCTTCCGGAAGGGAAGCGGAAACTGATTCTGTTTTTTCGTCATTTCCGCAGGAAGTCAACGAAAACGTTAAAATTGCTACACTAAAAAGAAATAATAATTTTTTCACGCATATCACCTCTTTAATAGTATAGCACAAAATTTTTGGGAATATAAAAACCGATTCCGAAAATTTCCGGTAAGATTTCAGGTTGCGTTTGCGCTTGGGTTTGCGTTGCTGTAGGATTTGACTTCTTCTTTGGTCATGGTAATTTTTTCATCTTTAGGGAAACGGGAGAGATTTTCTTCCGGAACGTAAATCCACGTTTCCACGCCGGAGCTGTCTTTCAGCGTAACACGGTAATTATTTCCGGTATCTCTTGCGGTAACGGCAGTAATTTCCGTGACGGTATATTCTACTTTCGTTGTCTGATCCATGTCATAACCGACTTTTGCGCCGCTAAGCCCGATGACAAGCAGTAAAATTCCCGCAATAATCGTTGAATTTCTCCCATGATTCAACAGAATGAGTAAACCCAGTAAAGCCACTAATGCGCTGATAATCAGCACAATCATTCCTGTACTTAAATCCATGAATGATTCCACCTTTCGTTGTCATTTTAATATTATCTTTATTATAGCACGAATGCAACAAAAAAGCAATAATTTTTTCAAAAAAAATTCATTTTTCTGAAAATTTTCCCATGCGCAAAATTATCATTTCCGCATACACTACCATTAGCGGAAGAAAACCGCATTCCGAAAGAGAGTGGCATTTCTGTACTGTGCAGAAAATGCCTTTAAAATGGCTCTCTGCACAGCCGGAAACGGGAATATTCTGCTTTTGGAATAAAAAAGCCCCTGCTGAATCAGTAGGGGCTTTAATGTTAATTTTCCGGAGTGCCGGAAGTTTCAGAAGTTGGATTTTCTGCAGTTTCTGCATTTTCCGGAATTTCTGAAGTTTTTGCCTTTTCAGGCGTTTCAGAAGATTCTTCCAAGGGTTGACCGGACATTAATTTTTCAAATTCGGGAGCTTCAATTTTTTCATGTTTGATTAAAAATTGTGCAATCGTGTGAAGTTGGTCAATATGCGTGCGGAGAATTTCTTCTGCTTTAGCGTAGCCTTGTTCCACGAAATTCCGGATTTCAGCATCAATTTCAGCGGCGACTTCATTAGAATAATTCGGCGTACTGCTGAAATCCCTGCCGAGGAAAGGTTCGCTCTGGTCATTTCCGTAAACCACAGGACCTAATTTTTCACTGAATCCATAACGGGTAATCATATTTCTTGCGGTTTGTGTAGCCCGTTCCAAATCGTTGGAAGCCCCTGTGGAAATGTCGTCCATAATGAGTTGTTCAGCGACACGCCCGCCTAAAAGCACAACAATTTCTTCATGCATTTCTTTCAAGCTGTTGTAAGATTTATCATGTTCCGGAAGGGAAAGCGTGTAACCGCCAGCCATACCACGGGGAATAATGGAAATCTGATGCACTTTGTCCTGATGCGGGCAGTAATATGTGCAGATAGCGTGACCGGCTTCATGGTAAGCAGTGAGTTTAATTTCCCGTTCAGTTTTGACACGGGATTTCTTTTCAGGGCCGGCAACAACTTTAATGGTTGCCTCTGCGATGTCTTGATTCGTGATTGCTCTCCGGTTAGCTCTTGCGGCGAGTAAAGCGGCTTCATTAGTTAAATTTTCGAGGTCTGCGCCAGTAAAGCCAACAGTTGTTTTCGCAATATCGGAAAGATTCACATCCGGCGCAAGAGGTTTATTCTGTGTGTGAACTTTTAAAATATCTTCTCTGCCTTTAATGTCAGGATAGCCGACAACAATTTGACGGTCGAATCTTCCCGGGCGGAGCAAAGCGGGGTCAAGAATATCTCTCCGGTTAGTTGCGGCAATGACGATAACGCTTTCATTTCCGGTGAAGCCGTCCATTTCCACAAGCAACTGGTTTAATGTCTGTTCCCGTTCGTCATGTCCGCCGCCTAAGCCTGCGCCTCTGTGTCTGCCGACAGCGTCAATTTCATCAATGAAAATAATGGAAGGAGCAGTTCTTTTCGCTGTGTCGAACAAATCACGAACACGGGAAGCCCCGACACCGACGAACATTTCCACGAAATCTGAACCGGAAATGGGATAGAACGGACAGCCAGCCTCTCCGGCGACAGCCCTTGCTAATAATGTTTTACCAGTTCCAGGAGGACCTAATAATAACACACCTTTCGGAATCCGTGCGCCGATTTCGGAATATTTGCGGGGATTTTTCAGGAAATCGACAATTTCCGCCATTTCGAATTTTTCCTCATCAGCACCGGCAACGTCTTTGAACGTGGCTTTTTTGCTATCTGCCTGCATTTTGACGTTAGCTTTTCCGAAATTGCTGTATTTCGTTCCGCCAGCCTGCCGCATCATGAACACGAACAGCACAACGCCCATAATTAAAATAATTAACGTCGGGACGTAGGTAATCAGCCATGAATTATCGGTAATTTTGTAATAATCCTGTTCGAGTGGTTGTTTCTGGTGTGCCTGATTATATTTCTGCCGATAGCCGTCAGTATCATCTAAGAAAATGGACACATTCGGCACGGAATAAGAAATTTTCTGGTCATTTTCCAGGGTTAATTCCAAATCACCTGAACCGAGGTCAAGCGTATATTCTTTCACTTCGAGGTTATCGAAATGGGAGATAATTTCGGCGTAGGTGTATTCGGGATTTTTTTCATTCAGGCGGGGCAGCATATAACTTGCGAGGAAAATTAACAATGCTGCGATAAGCAGATAAGCGGCAAAACCTCTACCTTTTCTGGGGGTCAAGAACCTCACTCCTTTAAAATTAAAAATTAAAAATTAAAATTAAAATATCAGCTTTGCTGAATTTAACGAATTATTATACAACAGAATTGTGATGATTTCATGGCAATTCTGTGTCATTCCGGTGAACATGCAAAATCAACATATTTTCGGTTTTTTCGGTTACGGAAACGTGTTCTGCCACGCCGAGATTCTGCACCCAGAGTAAACCGCTTTCATCAGATAAATAATGCAGAACATTCCGGAAAGGAAGCGGCTGTGTTTGTAACCATTTTTTCACGGAAACGGAATGTGTTTTACCGGAAG
Source organism: uncultured Clostridia bacterium (assembly GCA_947589035.1). Taxonomy (GTDB): domain Bacteria; phylum Bacillota; class Clostridia; order Oscillospirales; family Ruminococcaceae; genus UBA3855. The sequence continues at coordinate 21,016 of CANPYZ010000032.1, forward strand.
GGCGGAAAGATAAACCAGGTTTTCTTGCATGAAGAATAGCGGGCTTCTTTATTATATCATAATCCAATGCGGAATTTGCAAATAATTTGTGAATTTTTTCAAAATCGGGTGAATTTTTCGGAATGCGTTCAGCAATTAAAGAATATTCCAAAAAAAGATAATTTTCCCCAAGGGAAAGAAGTTTATCCGGCGGAGGAGGGGAAAGCTTTTCCAGGAAGAGAACATGCTGACTGACATGAACTGAAAGTTTATGCGGAATTAGTTCAGCAGTACCGCCTTTTTCCAGTAATTGCTGAATGAGAAGAATTTGTGCATAATTAGCGGGCAATTGATGTTGTTTCAGGAAAATTTGCAGACAGCGTTTTTGCAAAGCAGGGTGCAGAAGATGTAAATTTTTCAACGTGCCGTCGGGCTGTAAACATTGGGAAAAAGCCTGTTCAGCGTAAATTTCGAGAAAATTTTCTTCTTCAGCGAGAATGCCCGTCATGCGGAAAACGGCTTGTTCCGGCTGGGCGTGAACTTGCTGCATTTCCGGAATAATATGATGACGAATGAAATTCCGGCTGTAATCGTCCGAAAAATTAGAAGAATCCGTCACGAAAGATAAATTTTTCTGGTTTAAATATTGTTCAATTTCCTGGCGGGTAACCGCAAGCAGGGGACGAATGTAATTCCCACGGCGTGCAGGAATACCGCATAACCCTTTTAAGCCCGTGCCACGGGCTAACCGGAACAGAACTGTTTCTAATTGGTCGGAAGCAGTGTGCGCCGTGGCAACCAGTCCGGAAACGTTTTCCGAAAATGCTTGATAACGGCATTCTCTTGCGGCAGTTTCCAAAGAACCGCCGTATTGTTTCCGGTAGGCGGAAACATCAACAGAAATAATTTTCAACGGAATTTGAACATTTTCACAAAGTGTTCTGCAAAAATTTTCGTCCTGAAGGCTTTCTTCCCCTCTTAAATGATGCTGAACGTGAATAGCAGAAATATCTAATTGAAACGCTTTCCGGCATTCGAGCAAACAAACCAATAAACAAACGCTGTCCGCACCGCCGGACAAGGCGCAAGTGATAGATTGCCGGAAAATATTTTCTTGTTTCAGGAAATTCCTGACGGCTTCAGGCGGGCGCATTAGGTTCATTTTCCATTGAACTGAAACGGGTGAATTGACCGTCCCAGAAAAGATTAATTTTCCCGCATTCGCCGTGACGGTTTTTGGCAACAATGCATTCCGCTTGAGTAGGTGCAGCCTTTTCGGGGTGATAATAGGCTTCTCTGTACAAAAATAAAACAATATCGGCATCTTGTTCAATTGAACCGGAGTCACGCAAATCTGACAACATCGGGCGTTTATCGGTTCGGCTTTCCGGAGAACGGGAAAGCTGTGATAACACTAAAACAGGAACGTTGAGTTCTTTCGCCATAATTTTCAGCTGACGGGTAATTTCGGCAATGATTTGCACTTTATTGTCACTGCGGATAGTACTTTGAATTAGTCCTAAATAATCAATGATCACAAGCCCTAAATTTTTAATGCGCCGAAGTTTTGATTTAATTTGTGTCACGGAAATGCTTGCCGTGTCATCAATTAAAATTGACATATTGCTTAAATAGGCAGCGGCAGTGGCTAAACCAATCCATTCATCGCCGGAAATTCTGCCGTTTCGAATTTTATTAGAATCGATTTTCGCCATAGTAGATAATAATCTTGCGCCGAGTTGTTCTTTCGGCATTTCTAAAGAGAAAATGCAGACAGTTTTGTCGGAATAATTTTTAGCGACATTCAGCGCAATATTTAAGGCGAAAGCAGTTTTCCCCATTGCCGGACGTGCGGCGAGTAAAATTAAATCTGATTTATTCAAGCCGGAAATTAACGAATCTAAATAACTAAACCCTGTTTTCATTCCGGCGTATTTACTTCTGTCTTCACCGGATAATAATGCAATATGGCTGTAAGCGTCTGCAACCACGTTACGAAGCGGCACTAAACCGCTAATATCTTTTCCTTGCCGAATGTCTAAAATTTGCTGTTCAGTGAGTTCAAGCATAGAATCCGCATTAGTTTCCCCGTTTTTAATTTTTTCAAGAATTTGCTGAGCGATTTCGGCAAGGCAGCGGAGGTAATATTTTCCGGCAACGATTTTGCAGTAACTGTTTAAATTCGCCGTTGTCGGCACGCTGTCCGCAAGGTTAAGAAGATAAGTTTTCCCTTCCTGTGCGTTTTCGAAAATATGCCCGGCAATGGCTTTATCTAAGACAGTAATGGCATCAATATGTTCCCCTAAATTGAACATATTCACAATTAAGGAAAAAATTTTCCTGTGCTGGTCAATATAAAAACATTGCGGTTTAATTTGTTCGAGAACTGTTCCGATAACTTCCGTATCAATTAGAATTGCCCCTAAAATCGTCTGTTCTGCCTCTAAGCTATACGGCATATGTTCGTCAAGCAGTGTATTTTTCGGGGCGATGGGTGGAAAATCAGCCATGAAAAAACTCCTTTCCGTGTAAAAGGCGGCAAATTGCCGCCTGTGGTTATGCTTCTGTCACGTCAATGTCAACAGTGGCAGAAACGCCCTGATAAAGCCGAATTTCTGCGGAAAAACTGCCGAAAGCTTTAATTTCGGATTTAAGCAGAATTTTCTTCTTGTCAATTTTACAGGAAAATTCTTTTTCTAATTCCTGTGCAATTTGTGCCGTAGTGACAGAACCGAATAATTTTCCGCCTGCGCCGGCTTTTGCCTGAATGGTAATTTTCTTCTGGTGGATGAGTTTCTGAATTTCTAAAGCGTTTTGTTTTTCCACGTCTTTTTTATGCTGAACGGAGGCTTGCTGCCCCTTAAGCTGGTTTACATGTTCAGGGGTAGCCTCAACGGCTAAACCTCTCTTAATCAGCATATTACGGGCGTAACCGTCCGCAACTTCTTTCATTTCGCCTTTTTTGGCAGTGCCTTTCACATCTTGAATAAAAATAACTTTCATGAAAAATCTTCCTTTCTAAGAAATAGAAGTTCAGCAATGTTTTGCCAGAACATCTAATAATTTTTGTTTCGCTTCCTGAAGAGTGACTTCAGGAATTTGTGTTGCTGCCATAGTCTGATGACCGCCGCCGCCGAGTTGTTCCATAATGACCTGAACATTCACCGTTCCTAAAGACCTTGCCGAAATCGAAACAGCATTATTCGTGAAGTAAACCACGAAAGCCGCATCAACTTCTGAAATGGTTAATAATTCATCTGCCGCTTGTGGGGCAACAAGCCTGACATCTTCCATTCCTTCCGGCGCAACGGCAATGGCATAGCAATGTAAAAATTCCGCTGAACTGACAATTTTCGCCTTATGCCGATAGGAATCAATTGAACCGGAAAATAAACCTTTCACTTTTACCGTGTCTGCGCCGGTTTTCCGTAAATAGGCAGCCGCTTCGAATGTTCTTACTCCGGTACGCATGACGAAATTTTTCGTATCTAACATAATTCCTGAAAGTAAGCCGTCCGCATAGCATGATGAAATGGGTTTTTCCAATTTGAAATATTGAATTAATTCTGTGACCATTTCGCAAGCGGAAGAAGCATAAGGTTCATGATGAAACACAAGCGCATTATCCACATAATTAACGTTTTTCCGGTGATGGTCAATCACAACAACTTTTTTAGCAGACTGATATAATTCGAAACTTTCGAGAATTTCTTTATTATGCGTGTCAACAATAATTAACAGCGTATCTTCTGTAATGGTTTCTAATGCCTGACGTGGCGTGAGGAATAATGCTTTTCCGGCTTGTTCCTGCACGAGGGAAATTAACTGCTGGGAAAGATTTTTTTCAGGGTCAACCACGACATTCACAGGAACGCCCATTAACTGCACTGCACCCGCTAAACCGCACGCTGAACCGATAGAATCGAAATCCCCGAATCTATGCCCCATAATGAAAACATTCCCACTATTTAAAATTAAATCCTGAATCATATTGGCAACGAATTTTGTTCTCACTCTGGATTTCTTTTCCACGCCCTGCGAAACACCGCCGAAAAACCGAAATTCTCCGTCAACTTTAATGGCGGCTTGGTCGCCTCCTCTGCCGAGTGCCATATCTAAGCATTGCCCTGCCCAGAGTTCACTTTCCTGCATATTTTCCGCACCGCAGCCAACGCCAATAGACAGAGTAACACAATTTTTATCGTCAATGTGAATTTTCCTTGCCTCGTCTAAAATTGCGAACTTTCCGGAAATCAATTTCTGCACGTCACGTTCTTCTAAAATAGCAATGAATCTGCCATTTTTCAAGCGTTTTAAAATGCCGTTCGTCGGGGAAAGAAATTTTTCAAGTAATTTTTCAATAGAAGCACTGATTTCTAAACGAATGCTTTCTTTGACGTTCTGAATAAATTCTTCATAATTATCCACAACAATTAACATTACGCACGGACGGGAAAGAACATATTCTTTTTTTAAGGCAACATGTTCCGTCACGTCCATCCAAAGGGAAACAGTTAAATTTCTCTCGCCCTCATAGTGAACAATTCTGACTTGATAATCATGTTCATGCCAATGAATTTCCTGTAATTCGGAATCTTCTTCCAAAGGCAAATAATCCGAAAGAATTTTCCCGAAAATGTCTTCCCCTTCTAAAATATGTTCGCTGAAATAATCATTATAATGCAAAACAATGCCTTCATCATCAGCAACGCACAAGCCCATGTCTAAATTCTGGAATGTTGCGAGTTCTGCTTCCGTGCATTGCTGATTTAACTTAGCGATATAGCGAAGGCGGGTTTGTCGGCTGTCTAAAAGCGTAAAACAAGTAATTCCAGCTAAAAGAAACGCCGGAACACCGGAAAGAAAACTGTAAATTTCGCCGTTTTCGTAAGCAATCGAAACAAAAATAATCATCAGGAAAAGCAGCAGAATGGTCAATCCCCAGAGTGCTGCTCGATGTCTGGGTTTCAATCCGTCACGCTCCTTTCATGCCGGAAAAGTTAAATTTCCATAATAATTGGGAGAATCATAGGACTTCTTTTAGTTTGTTCGAAAATAAATTCTGACATTTTATCACGGAGTTTCAGTTTTAAAGAAGCCCATTCCCGAAGTTCCGCATAAGTGCATTCTGAAAGGGTACAGCGCATAATGTGCCTTGCCTGTACCATTAAATCTTCCGCTTCACGGACATAAACGAACCCACGGGAAACAATGTCCGGACCGGAAACAATTTCATTTGTGGAACGCTGAATGCCGATAATAATAATAATTAAACCGTCTTCCGATAAATGTTTTCTGTCCCGTAAAACAATTGACCCGACATCACCCACGCCGAGACCGTCAACAAGCGTTTTTCCGGCAGGAACTTGCCCGACAATGCGCATATAAGAACCGTCTGTTTCTAAAATATCCCCGATAGAGGCAAGTAAAATATTTTCCTTAGCGATGCCCATTTCTAACGCAAGCCCACGATTTTTGACTAAATGCTTATATTCGCCGTGCATAGGAAGGTAAAATTTCGGACGGGTTAAAGCAAGCATGAGTTTTAATTCTTCCTGGCAGGCGTGACCGGAAACGTGAACGTCATACATTGATTCATAAATGACTTCTGCGCCGGATTTCAGTAATTCGTTGACGACTTTCGTCACATGTTTTTCATTGCCTGGAATGGGGTTTGCGGACAGAATAATGAAATCCATAGCAGTAATTTCAATTTTATTATGGTCATGCATTGCCATTCGGGTTAAGGCGGACATGGGTTCACCCTGACTTCCGGTGGTAATTAAGACAAGCTGTTCAGGGGCGTATTGGTGAATGGTTTCAATATCAATAATAATATTTTTCGGCACTTCTAAATAGCCTAATTCTAATGCCGTAGCAATGACATTCACCATACTTCTGCCGAGAACGGCGACTTTGCGTTTTGTTTTCGCTGCCATGTTAATAATTTGCTGAATGCGGTGAATATTCGAAGAAAACGTTGCAATAATAATTCTTCTGTTTCGGGCTTTCGTGAATAATTTTTCAAACGTTGTGCCGACTTTCGATTCAGAAGGCGTATACCCGGGGCGTTCAGCGTTCGTGGAATCTGCCATTAAGGCAAGCACGCCCCTGTTGCCGAGTTCCCCGAAACGCCCTAAATCAATTCTTTCCCCGTCCACGGGGGAAAAGTCTACTTTGAAGTCTCCGGTATGCACCATAATTCCGGCAGGCGTGTAAATAATCACACCCATTGACCCGGGAATGGAATGATTCACCTTAATAAATTCAACCGTCATACAGCCCATGTGAATGGTTTTTCGGGGTTCTGTCACATTGAGGGGAACTTTATTCAGAATGCCGTGTTCTTCTAATTTATGCCGAATTAAGCCGATTGTCATTGCAGAACCGTAAACAGGGGCATTTACTTTTTTCAGCAGGTAAGCTAAACCGCCGATGTGGTCTTCATGTCCGTGCGTAATCACAATACCCCGTAATTTATCTTTATGATGTTCGACATAGGAAAAATCCGGAATGACAATGTCCACGCCGGGCATTTCCGCATCTGGGAACGCAAGCCCGCAATCTAAAATGAACATATCATTAGAACATTCGAAAACGGTCATATTCTTGCCGATTTCGTTCAGTCCCCCGAGAGGAATAATTCTGACTGGCGCACGGTGCTGTTCCCGTGGGCGAGTAGTTTTTTTCTGAGGGCGAATGCCTTTTTGCGGGGGTTGGTCAGTGTGACGGGTGACCGCATATTTTTTGCGGTTGGGTTGAAAGTTTTGATGATTGTTGTTATTGTTCAAGAAAACACCTCGTTTCAGATTTAGAAAAAATTTAAATAAAAATAAAACGTTCTTTCCGCAAAGCAGAAAGCATGTAGTACTTAATTACTATTATAATAGAAATGGACGAATTTGTCAAGCGGAAATTTTCTGCATTCGTCGAAAAAGCCCCCCGACGTGCAGAAGGGGGGGATTTTTTAATAATTGGAGATAATTTTTTTCGTTTTTAAAGCCTTCTTCATGAAAGCTTTCGTGATTTCCGGATCAGTGACAACATTAGATTCAGGCGTTTCTGCTAAATTTGCCTTTTCAGATTTTTCCATAGCTTGTAAAAATGCTTCAATTGCTTTTGGATTATCAATTTGAATGTTCTCTGTAATGCTTGAAGTAGCCATTGTGCAGAACTCCTTTTCAGTAAATTAGTGATTACTTATCAGTATGCTATGCTAAAAAGCATTAAAAATCTGAAAACATATTCAAATTTTTATTAAAAAAGCTTTTCTTTATTGTTCAACAGGCTTATG
>CANPYZ010000033.1 GCA_947589035.1 uncultured Clostridia bacterium
CTTCTCTGTTAGTTTTTGTATCTTCATACCTATATTTTATCATATTTTTGTGAAAAAGTAAATGCTGTTGCCGTGAGATTTTTATTGAGTTGTATATTTTTATCAATTTAAACGTTTAAATTGATAAAAGTCAATACTTTATGATAACATTTATAAAAATGTTTTAACTGTTAAATCCCCCGGCAAACAGAAAAATTCTTGCTTATCACGTTGCCGTGAATGCCATTATGGCAGGCTGTCCTCCGGAATATATGCCGTTATGCATTGCTATAACAAGATGTTTTGCGAATGGGAATTTTTACAAATCGCTTGCCAGTACTCACGGCTGGACACCTTATGTACTTGTCAGCGGTCCAATTGCCCGCCAGCTTGGTATTTCTTACGAAAACGGCATGATTAACCAAGAAGCGAATAAATTACTCGGCAGGTTTGTTTCTCTTGCAATGCTGAATCTCGCCGGCTATAAAATTAAAGAAAACCGCATGGGAACATTCGGGTATATGTTGCCTGTTGCCTTCGCTGAAGATGAACAAACTTGTTTAAACATTGGCTGGAATCCGTATCACGTCGAAAAAGGCTATGACTTAAACACAAGCGTAATTACTTGCGGTTCTACGCTTACATGGGGAAATCCTATTGACATTGGCACAACGGACGCTGAAAAGGCTGTACAGCTGATTTCATGGGACGTTACCGAAAAACAGCAGAACGGTCTTGGCAACACAAATCCTCGTGAAGCCCGAATGATATGGCTAACGAAAAATACTGCTGAACTCATTGCGAAAAAATATTCCTCCAAAACAGAACTCAAAAATACATTGATTGACACGGCAAGAAGACCTCTCTGGATGCGGACTTATGCGCATTATTGGGCGAATACTGGTTCGAAAATTCATTTGAACACTACTTTTGATGAACATTATAACGCCCTTAAACAAGGACTTTCTACGGAAAATGTGGAAAGAGATTACGTTTCTCAAACGCCTGTTCCGGAATGGCTGCAAAAAGCTGTACCCTTTGAAACGATTGATACCACGCAGACAATTGAAGAAAATCACACAGGTTTTGTCATTACGGGCGGTAATGTCAGCAGTCAGGCGCAAATTATGCCAGGCGGAGACACTTGTTCTTTTAATGTGAATCTTCCCCGGAACTGGAATACTTTAGTTGCTAATGAAGGTTACAAGCCAATTGAAAATTATTATCTTTCAGAATAATCATAATCATAATTTAATCATTTAAAGAGGTGAACTAATGAAAATTCAAAATTTCAGCCGTTTAATTTCTGCATGTTTTAGTTTTGCGGTAATGGTAAACTGTATGACTAATTTTCTTACGGCGAATGCAGCATTACTGGACGGTTACGAAGATAATTATGAATCTGAGGGGAAAACTTACCAAAGTTTAGGCATTTTAGAAGACCAATATGACCTGATTGAACCGGAAAATAACAGATTTCCCGTAATTTCTCCGAACAGTAAATATGACAAGTCTTATCCGCCTTTATTCATTGGAACATATGGAGAAGTAGAAACTTACTTTGCAGAACAGAATATGACAGACGGCTTACCCGTCGTACCGCCAACAAAAGTAAAAGCGGAAAAATTCATCGGCTATTCGGCTTACGGCTATGATGATGTTATCGCCACGGTAAACGGCAGGAAAGTGAAGACATACATGGTTGCCGCAAATGCGATAATGGCTGGCTGTTCTCCTGAACATCTTCCCGTGTGTATTGCCTTTACAGAAGCATTAGGCAATAAAGACTATTTAGATTCGCTGAAATCCGGAAAGCTTACGCCGATGATGTATGTTAATGGTCCTGCTGCACATCAAATTGGCATTGATGACACGCAGGGCATGACCACGGAAGAAGCGAATATTGCTATAGGGCGTTTTATTGAACTTGCACTAATCAATTTTGCGGATATTCAGCACACGAACGCTTTCGGAAATATACAACCTTTAGTGTTTTCTGAAAATGATGAAGCCTGTTTGACTGTCGGCTGGAAACCGCATCACGTGGAAGAAGGTTATTCCTCTGACGAAACGGTAATCACTGCAACTTCTTTTTCTATGTGGGGAAACAATGTTACTCCTGCAACGGATCTTCCGGAAGAAATCATGAAAATCATTGCATGGGACATTACAGAAAAAAATCTCGGCGCACTCGGCAGTGCTTCCGTTGAAGAAAATGCTGACACTCACCGAATAATTTTCATTACAGAACCAGTCGCACAGGCTTTATCAAAAAAATATTCCTCCAAAGATGAACTCGAAAATGCCCTCGTCAAAAATGCAAGACGACCGCTTTCAATGCGTGCTTATGCCTATTATTATGCGAATACTGATAACGCACTGAATAAATCATTCGATGAAGTGTATTATGAATTGAAATCCGAAGAAGAAGAAAACGCTAAATTAACTTCTTCCCCACCCTGGCTGAATGGTATCACTTATTCTGAAATTGATACAGTCGCCACAATGAAAAAAGGAAATACAGATATTATTGTCACCGGCGACAGCTCCAGAAACAAAACGCAAGTCATGCCTGGCGGAATTTCCGTCACGAAAAAAGTAAAATTATCAGATAATTGGAATCAACTTGTAACAAGTGTAAATTATCCTCAAATTGAACATTACAATTTTTCTGAACAGGATAACAGCATTTCCCCGCCAGAAATGATTCCTTCCGTTCTGACAGACGGAACATATCGCATTCTTGACCCCGTTTATGGTGAATCGAATTTAACAAGAGCAGGCAGAATGTATTACGATTCTGAACAAATGATACTGCATTATTATGCAAACGGTGCTTCAGGAGCAAATTCTGTTCAATTAGATGAAAACCGTGATGCCATGTTTATTGCTTATCTGACAAATATCGGATATAACAGTTCATTCACTGTAAGTAATGGGAAATTAACTGACATTATCATTCGTTTTTCTTCCAATGAGAAAAAACTCCAAAATAATACAGTTGCCTTAACGGATAAATCTTTTTCAGGAATGAATTTAACTGTTCATGCAAATCAGACTTCTAATAGCAACACCGCCGGAGGCGTTGCCAAAGATGGCGCAACAGCGGAATTATCTTCCACAGTCACTTCTTTTACCGTTAATCTTGACGGCGATATTGTCATTGGAGACACAACGAACAAAGAATTTATCAAACTCAACGGAACAAAAATTACTGTCAATCCTTCTGTTCAGGCTGGTGCTTCTGCTATAATTGAATCAATAAATAAAAATAATACTTACCGGATAATGACTTTCGTCAACGGCGGAGACGGTACTTACACAATCACATATAACGCCGAAAATACGCTATCACTTTTCGATTCAACTTTCTGCCTTGAAGGTTCATTTGATTCTCAAAATGAACATAATCTGTTCCGGAAAACAGATAACCCTGATATAATCACATTGACAAAAGATTTACCTGCCGGCGAATATACAATTCAAGTTCACAATCTTGCGACAGATAAACTTTACGGGAAAAATAATACGACTATTACAGATACAACAAATCGTTTAGTTTTAGTTAATGCAGAAAATGCCTGTGTGTGGAAAACAACCGGCGGAAAATATGAATTTAAATATGAAATTTCCACGAACAGACTTTCTATTTATTCTTCAAATCTTGCTATTTCTGGTGATTGCAATGCCGACGGGAAATTCAATCTCGCAGATGTTGTCCTCCTGCAAAAATGGCTTCTTGCTATACCAAATACACATCTTAATGAATGGAAAGCGGCGGATTTATGCGAAAATAACAAAATTGATATATTTGATTTAACTGCAATGAAAAATTTATTGCTTAACGGCTAATAAAAATTATAAAAAACAAGGATATGTTGTTCATGTGATGAATGACATATCCTTTTTCTGCTCAGTTATATTTTGGCATTGTGAAATTTTTGTAAATTTTTATTTTTAGACTTGATTTTTATTTGTGAATCTGTTACAATTTATGATATGTATAAGAAAATTCTTGAACAGATAGATAGTAAGTGATAATATATCGCAAAGGCTTATAGAAAGGACTGATTGTTGTTGATTATGTTGATTAAGCGAATAACTTCTCTGTTATGTACCGCCTCTGTCATAATGTTGTCTGTTCCTGTCGATATTCACATCCCGAACAGCTGAAACAAATTTTAGCATTATTTCCGCATTGGCAAGTCATTGCTGCACATTTGGGCGGCTGGTCAATTTTCGACACTGCCTTGACTTATTTAAGGAATACTTCTTGCTTTTTAGATTTATCAAGTTGTTTTCCGTTTCTGCCTATGGAAAAAATAGAAACATATATTTCCTGTTATGGCGCAGAACGAATTTTATTCGGAACAGATTTCCCGTTATGGTCTCCCGAACAGGAAGTAAACCATTTTCTGCAATTGCATTTGCCGGAAAAAGACAAGGAAAAAATTGCTTTTCGCAATGCAAGAGAAATTCTAAATCAATAAATAAAAATTCATTTGATTTTGCTTAACATAATAAAATCAAATGAACAAAAAATATTAATTTTTTAGTTAGGTAAATTTCACCAAGTTGCGCCAAATGTGTATTTGGTGCAACTTTTCTCACCAACAAGATAATTATAGCACAACTTTCCGCAAATGTCAAGGGGGTTCTTTGTAATTTTACAAATTTCACAAATATTATAAAATAAGTTAATAAAAATAGTTAAAAGCTTAATTTAAAATTGTAAATTTTTAACTATTTTTCTATTTTGTATAATATTGAACAATTATCTTGCACCTATCTTGCACCAAATACACATTTAATGAAACTTAATATAATCAATTCAGGAGGTTTTTAAAATGAGAAAATTTGCAGTCATTGCGGCGTTAATCAGTGTACTTACTTTTAGCGGGTGTACAAATGAAGGTAATTTTTTATCATCTACCACTGCTACAGAACCAAATGTGAGTAATTCTTCTGTTTCTACAGGAAGAAATTATATTGCTAATAGAAATAGCGGAAAACTTCATAGCAGCAGTTGTGATAGCTTACCTTATGAGGAAAACCGAATTTATTTCGGAACTATTGAAGAAGCACATGCTGCCGGATATACTGACCATCACAGAGAATGTATGGGCGGATAATTCGTAAAAATTGACATAATATAAACCTCCAAAATTCAATTTCGGGGGTTTTATTTTTTTGAATTTCTTAGAAATTAAAATCTTTTGGTTTGACTTTAAGATATGTGTTACATGTCAGGAAAACTTGACAGAAAAAGCAAAACACGCTATAATAGATAATAGAAATATTTGAAATTAAAAATAAAGGGGAATCATTATGCATATTGATTATTTTATTCAATGGCTGCAATATCGCATGAAAGAATTTGTCATTACACAGCAGGAACTTGCTGATGCTCTCGGAAAAGATAAAAAAACTATTGAACGCTACCTGAACGGCGAATCTTTCCCGAAAAATGAACAGCTCCGGCAGGAAATTATAGATAAAAGTTATACTTTTGTTTGTCAGAAAGCAAAATTTAAAACCTATCATCATATTGACAATGCAACATTTTTGCAGATATTCAGGAAATATTTTAATTTCTTGAATCAGAATCCGGAAACACAAATTTTACAGCGGGAAATGGCGAAAGCTATTGGCGTGTCGCAAAAAACAATCAGTGAATATGTTAATCCCCATTGTGAAGCCAAATTAAGCGCAGAACTGCAATATAAACTGCTGAATGTTCTTGCCAGCAGGAGTTTCAAGAATATCTATACCGAAAAGGGTTGGAAAATTGATTTTGATTCCGTTCCGGAATTTAGCTATACAGGGCATATTTTTTCGCAGCCAAAAACGGAACACGTCAACCCGCATGAATTATTCCTCTTCATGCAGAACGGGGAAGTATTCGCTGAAATTGACCGGTTAATGAAATCTTATTTATTTGTTCCGGTGGAAATGCATTCCATTCTGGAAAATCAATTCGACGCTTGTTTCCGTTATGCAGAAGTATTGCCGGATATTTCCAATTTTTCGGGAATAGAAAACGAAAATCAATTACAACAGCGCATTTCCACGGCTTACCAGCAATGCGACTTAATGACATTCACCCGAATTTACAAAAAAATCATTTCTGCATTAGGGCAGAAAATTGAACGGAATGCAGACATTCCGAAAATTAAAAATCCTGTTTCCACGCAAGATATTATTTTACAGCACCAACTCAACGCTATTGAACGGAATCATTTCCCGTTCAGCTTAAAAGAACAGCAAAACGCCGTTAAGCAATTTTATTCTACATTGAAAACAATGTTAGACTCGGAAACTTTTTCAACATTCATGGAACAACTTCACAAAGACATGTTTTCCATACTTCAGCATGTGAAACCTTTAGCGCAAAGAAAACAGAAAAAAATATACCCTTCCAAATCAGAAGTTGTGACAAGCCTTTGCTGTTTTCAGATAGATTTTCAAGATTTCCTGCTTGCGCATAATGAAACATGTTTCGATTTCCCAGAAACGACACAGACGGAATTGAATCAACATATCACTTATCTTTTCATGAGAAAGCTTCATTTTCTTGACACGGAAACTCTTCATAAACTCATTACAGAGGCGGAAAAAGACTTTTCCAGCGGGTTATTTTTATTTCTGATTAGCAAACCAGACGAAAACCAGAAATTCAACTATAGTTTTGGATATATGCAAAAAAATTATGACGTTTTTCGGAATTTCTTAGGAAAATACATTGAAATGAGTGCAGCTTTTCCACAGCTTGCCGCCCTGTTCAATAAAGTGGAAACCAATTCAGAAGGGATGACCGTTAATTATTCTGAAAAAAATAAACAAATTTTTGAAAAAATAATTCCCGAATCTCTTTGCCAAAATGCGGAAATTTCGGACATTATTCAATATAAAATGATGTTTTCGCCGGAAATGTGGTATTTATGGGGGTTAATGCAAACGGAACTGTTACTGAATCCGCAGAAAGCCTATGAAAGCATGTTCAACATTCTTGGAAATGCTGATGAAATTTTAACTCTGATGAATCAGAAAGATTTTTCTTTGTGATGAAACATGTACAATTCAAGTATTTCCTCATATACTCAAAATAGACTTTTTGATTTTAAAACATTCCTGAATCCGCCAGAAAGCATTACTCAAAATACCTGAAAAATTCAATTTTCGGCGATTTTCAGGGAAAAATTAACATTCCGATAATTTTTCTTTTCTGACGGTTGAAAATTCTGAAAAAAATACTTTGTTTCCGTTTATTTCCTGAAACAGATATGCTATACTATAATTACAGTCGGCTGAAAATTACATACAGAAAGAGAAGAACGGAAATGAATGATTTTGGAAGAAGATTAAGAGCCATTCGGCAGTCAATTAACATGACACAAAAACAGCTTGCTGGTTGCATTTACGTGTCTAAAGCAACAATCAGCAATTATGAAACAGGTGAACGCCAGCCGTCACCGGAAATTCTCGTTGATTTAGCGAAAGCCTTACATGTTTCTACGGATTATCTGCTCGGCATTGAAGGAAAAAAACGTTCTTTAGATGTCAGCGGTTTAACTGATGAAGAAATCTGTTTCTTGAAAACAGCGGTTCTTTTACTGAAGAAAAACGCCAGCTGAATGGAAACAAGTGTTTTTATAATACTCTTTTCTTGAATGAAATCATTTCAAAATAACTAAAAAAAGTCTTGACATTTTGTTGAAACCGTGCTATAATAACATCAAAGCGGCAGATTTTGCAATGATTCACAGCATAGAAGGGAGTATTTACCATGAAAGAAAAATATTTTACACCAGAAATGGACATCACAGAATTTGACGAGGATATTATCACATCAAGTCGAGAAACTGAGGTGATGTCCCCCGCTTATAAAAATTATAGTGATGAAAGTAATGACTTATCCTAATTGAATCGCCGGAAGGAAAATATCAATGAAAAAATGGATGCTACTGACAACGGCATTATTGACACTGTGTTTATGTGCCTGTGGTGAAAAAGAAGAATCCGTTACTACAGAATCTTCTACTGCACCAACTACCACAATTTCCACTTCCGCTAAGGAAACAGACACCGAAACAGAAAGTTCTACTGCCGTTAGCGAAAACGAAATCAATATGACAACAGGCATAATGATTACAACTGTTCCAAACGAAAGTGCTAACACTTCAACAAATGCTGACGAAAGCACACCGCAAGAAACAATTGCAGAACAGGAAAATGATGACGCAAACGTTGAAACTGCCGCTCCAGAAGCCGTTCAGATTCCTAATGAATTGCCTTTGTTGTCTCCGGAAGAAGCGGCAGGAGATGACACTTTGCCAGAAGAAAACAGTTATACAGAAACTTTCTCTGACAAAAGTATTGAACTTCCGTTCATTCCTGCCGAAGAAGAAGAATAAGCTGAAAATTCACCTCCGAATTAACCGGAGGTGAATTTTTATTCATGCTTAAATAAATATTTAATTTCTGCTTTAATTGTTTTTCCGTGGAAAAATAGTCCCCGAAACGGACGAATTGCCCATAAAACCGGCATAAGCCATTGATGTTCGTAAAAAAACGGAAACCAGGGTTTTACTTCTTCCGGCGAGGGAAAACACCGATGAAAAATATAGCGAATTTTCGCTTTTCCGCCTGTGCCTTCTAAATTTTGTTCTATTCTGTTTTTTCCGACATGCTCGAATGAACCGTACGTTCCCGAAAAAATATAGTAATTCAGCAAAGTTTTCTCCTGTTCTGTTAAATGTTCTGATTGGAAAACTTTCATGGCAAGTTTGTAATTTTGCTGTTCAAATTCTAAAATGCCAATTTTTCGGAACTCTCTGTCAAGATAATCCCTGTTAAGGGAAGAACCGAATTTTTTCATGAAAATATACGTATCTAAAAGAGAACGGACTCCCGTTCCGCCTCCGGTATAATGTTTATATTCATGAGTAATCATGTAAAGATAAAAATCTTCCGTGCGGAAATGATAACCATATTGGTGGTCAGTATCTTTTTCTAATTTATTTTTAATTTCCGAATAATAATGATATATTTTTTCTTTTTTGTATTCCGTGAATAAAGCGGTATGCAGTTCAAAATTGTAAACGGGCTTTTTGCAGTATTCGTCGACATTATCTGAACTGCCTTTCAACGTAAATCCTCGTTCAGCCATCATTTTTCGGGTCTGATTCCGGAATTTCGAATCGTAAAGAATATCATTATCAGACATTTGCCGCATACCTGCTTTAGGGTACCAGTCTTTCAGTAAAGCCCCTTTCAACGGCATATGCCAGATATGTTCTTTTTCCATGTAGTTAAAAATTTCCGCTCTTTCTACATCAAGCAGAATATTTTTCCGAATGGCTTTCGCTTTCGCCTGGATAAAAGCCTTATCCTGAATGCCGACAGATTCTAACGCATACGCAACAACGGCAGTCAGCACATGACTTTGACAAACTTCAAACAACATCAGCAACGAAACGGAAGTTAATTTTTCCCGATTGGGAAGAACGCCATTCACTGCACAAGAAGTCAAGTAAATCATGATTTCAGCATTTTTCTGATATTCGGAAGCGGTCATTTCTCAATCACTCCATTCTGTGTAAATTCAATCATTCTGTCGCAGATTGCTAAGGCAGCCGGACGGTGCGTGACAATCATCACTGTTTTGTCGGTCATATTTCTAAGATTCTGTAATACTTTCTGTTCGGTCTTTTCGTCTAATGCGCTTGTGGATTCGTCTAACATTAACACAGGACTTTCGGAAAAAATTGCCCTTGCAATGGCAATTCTCTGCATTTGCCCTTCAGAAAGTCCCGTTCCCCGTTCCCCTAAAAGCGTATCTATGCCGTTTTCTAATTCCTGAACAAATTCGTCCGCACAGGCAATGTTTAACGCCTGAAAAATTCGTTCATCATCATGCATTCCGGAAGAATCAGCGAAAGTAACAATTTCCCGTATTGTTCCGCTGATTAACTGATTTCCCTGCGGAACATAGGCGAATAAACGATGAAATGCAGAAGTTAATTCTTGTCTGTTTCCGGAATTGTCAACGAAATATCGCCGTCCGCCGTCAAGCGGATAAATGCACATTAATAATTTCAGAACGGTTGATTTTCCGCAGCCGCTGTGTCCGGTAAACGCAATATATTGCCCTTTTTCAATTTCAAGGCTAAGATTTTGCAAAACAATGGGCATATTCGTTTTTGTCCATTGGCTGGCATGTTCCGTTGCCGGAAAATAAGAAAATTCCGCTTGTTCCAGTCCAATTGCTGAAAAATTTTCCTGATAATTCTGTTTAATTTCCTGAATGCTGAGCGGCGTTTCCTGAAAATCGTCCGGAAATTGTTCAACTTCCATAATTCGTTCAGCACTTGCGGTCATAGCGTAAAATTTAGGCAAATATCCGGTAATATTCGCAAAGGGTGACTGAATTTGTGAAATTAACTGCGTCATTGCTGTTAATGTTCCGTAAGAAATGGTATCTGTCAGAATGCCATAAGCGCAATACACTACGCCTAAAATATACATTCCCTGCATACCAATCTGAAAACCAATATTGCAGAAATTAGAAAATCTATTTTTTTTCATGCGCATTTCCTGATGTGCGGACATTTTTTCAGAAGCTTTTGTTTCAGTTTGCTGTTCAGCGGAAAATGACCGGATAATCATTAAACTGCCGAGGTGTTCCTGTAGGAAAATGCGCAATTTCCCGTCAGTTTCCTGAACGGCTTTATGTAAGCGTTTCAACACTTTCCTGAACCCGTAGGAAGTAAAAATTAACATAATTCCCGCAGGAAACAGAACCGCAAAAAAGCGGTAATCTAAAATTAACATCATTGCTGCTGCACTGAATAATTTCACAATCATTCCTGTAATTCCCGGTAAAATGTCAACACAATAATTTGCCACAAGAACAGTATCATTTGTTAAGCGGTTAAGCCATTCTCCGGAATGCACTGCACTAATTCGGGAATAATCTTTATGCAAAATCTGATGAAATAATTTCTGTTTGAATAAATTTTCTAAAGAAGAACGGGAATATTCTTCTAAAAAGCGCATGATTGCCCTTAATGCTACCTGAACTAATAATAATAACATAATCAGTAACACATAGAAGAAAAATTTTTCTTTATTTTTTTCCGTTGCGCTGTCCACAATATTCCGCAAGAAAAGCGCATAAACCACCCCTGAAACGCTGTGAACCGCCTGAATGATCATTAAGAAAAAAATGCTGTTTTTCTTTTTTCCTGTTACAGAATACAGCCATTTCAGGGAATTATGTTTCATGTTTTCGAGTTCTCACTTTCCGTTTCAATGTTAAAAGTATTCGGAGCATAACTGCTCTGACCGGAAAAAAATCACACCAGAGATGAACATATAATAAATACATTTTATTTTCCACGGAAATCATTTTTTTGTTGCGGACAATTCCCGTTAATACACCAATAATCTGCCTGTCGGTAATGCCATATTCTTTCTGCCAGCGGTTATCTCCGCAAATGATGTAATCTGTTTCCCGTACTTTTAAAATTCTGTGCAGAACATACTGACCATTATCTCGTTTATATAACGGAACGTCGTATTTTTTTAATCTGCCGGACGGGCGTTCAATAATCATTAAATCTTTATCCTGCCGAATTAAGGGTAACATGCTGTCGCCAACGTTGGTGTAAATGAGTTTCCCTTTCTGGTTTAATTCCTGTTCAAACGTGGTTTTCATCAAGCGCACCAATTTTCCGGAGCTGGGAAAGAATTTTCTTCACATCTTGCTGCATGTCTTCTGTTTTCCCGTCAAATTTTTCCTGCATTCGTCTGACAATTTCCGTTTCGGTCACATCATGCTCTAAGCAACTAATAATAAACCCTGCTGTCGCATTGCACCGGACTAAACCGGAAAATTTCGTCATTCCTGTGGAAACAAGAAGTTTTTCGTTTCCGTCATCGTGTAAAATAAATCCTTTATTCAGTTTCATCAGTAAAACATCCTTTCATTCCTGCATAAGCAATTTTTGCTGCTTCTGGCTGCATATTACATTTTAAATGATAAAGAGTAACATTTTTCGCCATTTCATCAATTAGTGTCAACGTTTTCCGGAGCATGAGTATATTTTCCGGTCGGTAAGCCTGTTGAATTAACATCGGATAAGCCTGCGTTTTAGTCATTTTCTGAATACTGTTCTGTTCACTTCGGGATAATAAACATAAGCCTTTCAGTACAACGGAAGTATTTTCTCCGAGTCGGTGTTTCCCGTTGTAGGGCGTTCCGTAAGCAATCACTTGCTGATTAGTGATTCGAATAAGCGGCTTATCATCGTTAATCATAATCACTGCATTTCCGAACACTTCCCGCCATAATCGGGAATGAGTAGATTTCCCCGTGCCGGATTTTGCAGTGAACAGAAACCCTTGACCATTTACGGAAAGTACTGACCCGTGAAATAAAATCGTATCATAAGCGGGCATTTTTTCCGCAATTTTCCGGTAAACGGCTAATTCTTCCAGATATTCTTCAGGAAAATTCCTGATTTCTTGATGTTCTTTTTTTGCCTCATGTGCTGATTTTTCCCGTTCAGCGTCAATATCTGCCTGACAGATTTCCACTGAAAAATCTGGAATCCCTGTTGTTTGATAATCCCGACAATAGTCATGCACTTGAGCATAAAGTGAACGCACGGCAATTTTCTTTTCTGCCATCTGATAAATTCCTGTAAACATAATTCCCCCTGTAAAGTTAATAATTTATTCCGAAATTAACATTAAATCTCCTTCTGGAAATCCAACACCAATTCCGGCACAAGTGAACAGTTTATTCCGATGAGTTCCATTTTTCAAATAATTCTGAACGAATTGAACAGCAGTATTTTGAATTTCCTGCCATGTTAAATTCACATGTTCCGGTAAATTGATTTCTCCGAGTTCTGTTTCTGTTTCACAAGCCCAATCTTCATTTTGAGCATCAAAATTCGGTGTCATATTCACGGAAATTATATATTCCTGGTCGTTTCCTTCATGTAATTCAAAATAAATGCCTTTTTGCTGTAAACTTTCAGCCTTGTGAAGAATTTCATCAAGCTGTAATGCAAACTGTTTTTCTGTGGGAATGTTCCATTTTGCTTTCGTTCGGCGAAACGTTTTCATGAAATGAAATTCTTCTCCGGATTTCACGTAACTGTCAATTGTGTTTTCATGAATCACATAACGGTATAACGTCGTTGGCGATTCCGCATAACCTGCCGGAACATGTTTTGAAGTGTGAACTTTATTCGGAACATAAAAATAATGCATACATATAATTGGTTCATTTTCTGATTCTGAATAAGTATATTCTTCCCCTTCCAGAAAATAATTCTCAAGAATATAAAATGATGAAATTTGACCTTTTTCATTGTATTTCATGCGGTAAAGTTTCGTATAGGAAGTACAACCGTTTTCATTCATTTCCGCCGCCCACAGGCAATCTTCATAAGAAAAGAAAAAATATGCATTCTGCACGCCGAACTGGTTACCACTGCGGAAAGCAATAGGTTTCCCTTCTTCGTCATAAGAAATGATTCGGTAATTGTCTTTTTCCGGAATTTTCTTAATGATTCTCCCTTTTTTATGCCCTTTAATGACAACATGCTGAATTAAACTCGGACAGGCAATTCCTAAATCATAGCCTAATGTAGTAATGATTTTTTTAGCGGCACGGGCTTCCGCTTCATGTAATTGCCTACATAAACTATTTGCATATTGCAGCACTTGATTTCTATATTCAATCAGTTCATCAAATTGTTCAAATAAATTCGGCATAATTACACCACTCCTAATTTTGCTATATTTCGATTATAACATAAATTGCCGATGATTGCAAGAGATTTTTGAAAATTTTTCCCAATAAAATTAACACTCATATTTTAAAATAAAAAGAGCAGCAAATCAATATATAGATTCGCTGCTCCTGAGTAATTATTCGTTTTTCAGTCTGTCTGCCTTTTCACGATATTCTTTTGCTTTGTCATAAGTTTCCCTTGCTTTACCGTAATGCTCATCACCTTTATCATTTTTAGCATATGCCCATTCACGGTCGCCTTTTTCCTGATATGTTTCAGCAGTAGATTCATATCTCTATTCATTGTAATTGATGCTCCTTATTATCTATCAATAAAGTAGATTTCTTCTTCTCATTTCTCTTCTGGTAGCTTC
The DNA here is from genome assembly GCA_947589035.1 of uncultured Clostridia bacterium. Taxonomy (GTDB): domain Bacteria; phylum Bacillota; class Clostridia; order Oscillospirales; family Ruminococcaceae; genus UBA3855. The sequence continues at coordinate 14,164 of CANPYZ010000033.1, forward strand.
TATGATTCTCTCGTTCATTTCGGGGTCACTGCTTACTTCAGTACTGTTCACTTCATCCCACTTTGACTGTACCACTGAGTCAGAAGCGTTTCTGAGTTTCTCTTCATAAGCTCGTAACCACTTGTTCATAGCCTCTTCAGCACCATAACTAATAGCACCACTTAAAACATCAAAAAATCCCATGAATAAAACCTCCTTTCGTAAAACACTTGTAATCAAGCAAAAAACATGCTACAATTAAAAGCGTTAAGTATTCACTTTGATTTTCATCAAGTACCGCAATTCACATTGTACTGAACGAAATTACGGATTTTTCCTTACATTTTCACATATTATTGCCATGCTTCATTCAATTAGTAACCTCTGAAAATCATGACAAGTGTTTTCAGAAATACATATGCAGCACAAGCAATTAATGCAAGTTTTACAAGAAATACCCCCATAAAGCCTTTCTCCTTTCCTGTGATGGTTCTATTTTATCAAAAATTCCTGAGAAAGTAAAGACAAAACAGTTCCAAAAAAATAAAAAATTTCGGAACTGTTTTATCTTGACAAAATGATTTTCATAATAGTTCAGAAAGACTAAGCATTTTTTCATTCAGAAGATGTTCAGCAGATTCATAGAAAAATAATTCTGAATAATTGAAATGAACAATTTCTTTCAATAAATCTTTTATGGGAGTGGCTAAAAGCGTTGTTAAAGGAAATCAACGACAGAGAAAGGGAGTTCACGGGTTTTCTTACGTTGACAGTATTTATATTTAGCCAAGCCAAAGCGATTGTAAGCATCAATGAATACAGCCACCACAGCATAAAGTGTTTCAATTTTTCGAGCAAAGCATCTGCTTCTTCTTGCAAGTACAGGAATATCATGACGTAAATCAGCATTTATACTTTCAACATGATGTGTATCTTTTTTATCTCGTACATTGCGAATGTGCTTACCGGGATAAACGACATCAATGTATCCTAAATATCCATCAGTATAATAAAAATCAGCTTCAGATGAATTATCAACAATATTTTGTATTCTTTCACTCGATTTGTTAAACGCAACATCAAAATCGACGATTAAACGTGGATTTCGGCTGATCATCGTGATTAAATAAACATTTTCATGAGTTTTGGAGTTACTCTTTTCCTCGTGATTTTTTTATTATATCATAATATTCGCATTTTGTCCATTCCTGACAAAAATTTTTTGAAAATCGGAATCTTTTGGACGTGAAGCAAGAGAATCTAAATTACTTGCCGATAATGAAAAAGTTGACACATACAGCACATTTTCAGAAACAGAAAAGGGCCGTGAGATTGTAAATACGTTTTAAGAATGACTGTACGTTCCTTGTTCATAGTCTGAGATTGTCAAATAATTTTACGGCATACAATCGTGATACAAAACATATTTTCTTGGATTTCTGCATAAATATCTCCATGCATTGCATTCATCAATCTCCGGCAGATGTATAATCCTAAACCATTCCCGCTGATTTTTCCGGCATTTGAACCTCTCCAGAAACTGTCGAAAATATGCGAAATTTCCGTATCAGGCAAAGTATTTCCGCTGTTGGAAATTGTCATCAGTTTACAATCTTCTTCATCTGAAATGGCAATAAATATAGATTTTCCGTCGCCATATTTTATTGCATTTTCCATAATGTTCTGTAAAACTTCTTCTAAGCGTTCAGGGTCACAGGAAATTAAACAATCAGTATAATGCTTTATGAAAAAATTTGTTCCTGAAATATTCAGTTTATCTGAATAATATGCATTTATTTTATGAATTACAGTGGAAATATATTCTTCTTTCTGCTGAAGATGAAATTCCATAAAATCATCGCTTAATTTACTTGTCAATTCGTTGACATACTGTTCAATCTGATTTGCTTTCGCATTAATATTTTCCGCAGAAATACGCTGCTTTTCCGTATCTGCATAAAGATTATTGGCAATTGCCTTTGCATATAATTTAATTGCTGAAAGAGGTGTTTTTATATCATGAGAAATGGAAAGTATTGCCGTTTTTTCACGTTTAGCACGTTCAAATTCACGATGACGTGAATTTTCTAATTCTTCACGGAGCATGTCCAGCCCCCAGATAAATTTCCCGAAATAGCGTGATTTTGTTTCTTTCAAGGGTGCAGTGAGATTTCCTTTTGCAAGCCTATACGGAAGTTCACTGATTTCATGAAATGGCTTTATCATTGTCTGTCGGATATATAATAATACTAAAAGTAATATTAAAAATAAAAGTATTATCACTAAATTTACGAATTGTAAAATTCGGCTGTTTTTTTGAGTAATTTCCCTGTATTCAATCCGGTAAAGTTTCCCCTGAATTTCACGAAACACACAAGGATTTTCAGAAGAATAAAAATTATCGCCGAAGCATTCATCAACGCCTGAAATTGTCTGGTAATCGTCAATATTGATTTCATGTTCATCTGAAAGTTCCTGTAAAATTCTATTCGTTTCAATGTTAAACATGCCTGTGCTGTTGGTCATATTTTCAGGGAAAAATACATTGATGAGTATTAACATTCCGGAAAACAAAAACGTTATCCATATGAAAATCTTGTCAAATTTTTTCATTAAGCCCACCTGTAACCTTTTCCCCAGACAGTAATAATTTTTTGCGGATTTTTCGGGTCATCTTCAACTTTTTCACGCAGATATTTTATGTGAACAGTCAAAGTCTGCATTTCTGATTCGCTGTCAATTCCCCACACACGATTGAACAGAAAATCTTTATTCAACGTTCGTCCTTTGTTTTGCATAAGAATTTGCAGAAGTTCAAATTCTTTCGCCGAAAAACTAATTAACTTCCCGTTTTTCTGCACTGTTCCATTTGAAATATTCAGCGTAATATCACCGTCTGAAATTACATCCCGTGCGAGTCGCCGTTTGAAAATGCCTTTAATTTTTGCAATTAGAATTTCAATGTCAAAGGGCTTTTCAATATAATCATCTGCACCGAGTAAAATTCCGTTCAATTTGTCCTCTCTGGCAGTTCTTGCGGTTAAAATCATGATTGGTATATTGTCATTTTTACGCATTTTTTCACACACAGAAAAACCGTCCATTCCTGGAAGATTGATGTCAAGCAGCACAAGCCTTGCCCCATATTTTTCATACAGGGACAAGGCTTTTTCACCGCTTTTCGCAATACTCACTGTGTAATTTTCCGCACGGAGAAAATCAGCAAGCAAATTGCATATTTCCGCATTATCTTCAACAAGAAGAATATCTATCATATTTTACCACCCCATTTCCATAAGCCAGTGATTCAGCGAACGTTCTCTGTCACGTAAATTTGCGCTGCTGTCAATAGCATATTCCCCCTTGATGTTTCCGTCAACGATGAATAGAACTTTTCCGCATCTTGAGGCAACTTTTACATCATGAGTGACAATCATCATTGTTGTTCCGTTTGCGTTAAGTTTTGTCAGTTCTTCCATGACTTCTTCAGAAGAAGTACGGTTAAGGGAACCTGTCGGCTCGTCTGCAAAAATCATTTTCGGATTATTAATCATACTACGGCAGATACATGCACGCTGAAGTTGTCCGCCGGAAACTTCGTTAATATCATTTCCGGCAATTTCCGCAATGCCAAGCCGTTTCATGAGTTCACGCCCACGCTGTTCAATTTTTTGATTACTTTCACGATGTTTTGCGGATTTTACTGCCGGAAGAATAATATTATCCAGAACAGAAAGATTTTTCATCATGTACATTTGCTGAAAAATAAATCCCATATCTTCAAGGCGTACTGTTGCGAGTTCCTTTTCACGCATAGCAGACATATTTTTCCCACAGAAGAAAACCTCTCCGGCAGTCATTTTATCCATTCCCGAAACAGTGTAAAGCAATGTGGATTTTCCGGAACCTGAAGGTCCCATTACGCCAATCATTTCCCCTTCGTTTACGGAAAAATTCACATTCCGCAGAACATTATTCTGCCGTTTGTTGACAATATATGTCTTACATAAATCTTTCACTTCAAGTACAGTATTCATAAAAAATTCCTCCTGTTTATTCAATATTCGCTGTATCTGATGCAGTAATTGTTCTTGTGTGGATTGCCGTCAGAAATGCACTGATTGCAACTGTTGCCGTGATAATCAGCGGATAAATGACAAATTGCTCCACCACATTGAACTGATATTCAATACCGCCTGTTGCGCCCATTGTGGAAAAAATCGGGTCGATAAACAAGATTAACAGCGGCACGCATAGACAGCTTGCAAGCAGTTGCGCCAAAATCACAGAAATGAAAAATCTTCCCGTGTGCTGTGTCATGATTGCATGATTTCGGAAGCCTATTGCTTTCATTAAGGCAATTTCAGATTTTTCATTTGAAATGAATGAATGCTCCATTAAGACGGCAATCAAAATAATGACAATTAAAGAAATCAGTAATACAAAATTTCTCACGCTTTCAAGCGTATCAGAAACGCCTGTTACATTATTGATAAATCCACGAACATTATAAATATTTTTATTCTGAAAAATATCTTTTAATGTTTCTATGCGTTCAGAAATGATTTTTTCTTCGGGATTGTCATTGAAATTTATCTGATACCCAATAGCCCCAGTCATCAATTGATTAGGAATTTCAAATTCCTGACAAAGTCTGCCAACATTTCCCGTCTGCATGATACTTTGAAAAAGTGCAGTCAAAATAAATTCTTTGTTTTCGCCGTCAATGCCTATTATCAGAGTGTCGCCAATTTCTACGCCCATTTTTTCAGCCAAAACTTCTGTCAGGGCAATTTCATTTTCATATTTCGGAGCAACGCCTTTTGTGTATGTGTAATCAGTTGTTTCCGTATCATCACACCAGACAAAATTCACCTTGTATTTTTCACCGTTCGCTGTAACAGATAAATTATACCATTCTTCTATGTAAACGAATGCAGGCATATGATTTTCTGCGAGTATATCGGAAATTTCCTGTTTAGTTTCATTGACATTCCTTGCACCTGATATAACATCTGTAATTCTTTTTGAATCCACAAAATAAACATCACTCTTTGTTAATCCAAGCAATTTCAGCATTTTTTCACTGCTGAGCGTGTTTGCCGTAACAGACAACACCATGACAAAAACTGTACATATTGCGAAAATTGCCGTGATGATAGAAAACTGTTTCGGCTGACTGAATACGTCATTTATTGCAAGAAATGCAGTGCTTTTCAATTTTGTTTTGCCGAGTTGCAGAATGCTTTTTTTATGGAAGCGTTTGCCTGTCTGCCCACTTCTCACCGCATCAATAGGCGAAAGTTTTTTGATTTTCCCCGTACAATTCCAGCTGAAAAACAGTATCACAAGCACAACAACAATACAGCATAAAATACCAAGAACAGCGGAATTTTGATTTTCTAAAACCATATTTTTACTGATACTTGCAATTAACATTTTTCCGAACGGAATGTTCAGAAAATAACCAATAAAAGCCCCCACAACGGCAATACAGAAATATTTCGCAAGGTACAGCAGGCGTATAGAATGATTTTGCAAGCCTATTGCTTTCATGACACCAATTTCACGAAATTCTTCAGCAATCGTGAAACCAATTGTGAAACGAAGTACCGCAAATGACACAATAATTAACCCAATGCTGACAATTAAAATAATCATTGCGACAAGCATATTCATGAAATAATTTAATTTCACGGTTTCATTATCTATTGCTAAATAAACATCTTCCGCTTCTGCCGTTTCTGATTGCAATGCAGATAAATCATCTGTTTCAATGTAGTAAATACTGCCGGAATTATACTGTTTCACATACTCGTCATTGGCAATTTTTCTGAAATCTTCATCACTGACAAGCATTCTTGGATTGTTAATCATTTCAGAGCCGAACAGGGCATCTTTCAGTACGCCTGCAAATTCAAATTCCATATTGATTTCGCCGATTTTCAGCGTAAATTTGTCACCAATCTGCAAATCTGACTTCCCTGCAATTGCTCCTGCGATGTACATTTTTCCGGAGTCCACTTCTTTGACAATTTTATTCTCACTGTCGAAAAAATGAAAATCCGAATTGCTTAGCGACTGCACCATTGAAACGTTATAATATTCCATGAGTTTTTTGCCGTTCTGTTTGAAATTGTCCTCTGATGTGTAAATTACTTCATCTTTTCGGTAAGATTTCGCATTTTCGCTGTTCTGGAGAAGTTCCTGAACAGAATCCTTGCCATTGCTTTTGTGTGACAAAATGTAGTAGTCTGCCATACCTGCCTCTTCAAAGTAATGGTCAAGCCCTTTCTCCACGGTCATGATGTTGTTCACACCGCTTGCGGTAAACATTGCCGACAACACCACAAATAAAAGCAATATGATGTTCAGCGTTTTCTTTCTTTTCAGATCTTTCAGAATCATTCTTCTGTACATGTCTGACAGCTCCTTTCTGCTTTCTGTAATCTATTATATCACAAAATCATTAAGAAGTCCTTAACTCAAAGGGGTTTTTCATTTTTATACCCCGCAGTGCATGGCTTACTGCTCTGCTTTTGCTTTTTGAAAGCAAGTTCCATTTTATGCCTTTTGGCTTGTACCAATTCCTGATTTCAGACATCGTGCAGACGTGCTGATTTTCTATTTTTCGCAAATTCAGTTTCCCCATATCCAATATACCGCATATTTTCGGTTCTGTCAATGGATTTTTGAAAATTCTTTTTGGAGTAAAATTTTCCACAGAGATCAAAATGCCGAAATAGGATTTTTCCCATAATAGCGTGATTTTGAAATTTTGAAATGCAAAATTCTCAGGTATTTTGCGAATAAACTGTGAACAAAAGATTGTGTGCATTGCCAATTGAAATGGCATTTCGTCAGGAAATGTCCAACAGCATAGAACAAATTCAGAGCTGAAAATACTGTAAATGAAAAAGGTTCATAACCAACAATGACACAAAGATAATAATCAAGTACCCCAAAAATATCCCTGATATGATTCGACAAGAAAAAATCAATCGCATTTACGACATTCTCACAAAACACAAATCGGAATAAATTTTGAAAAAATTTTTGCAATTACAGCCGATTTGCGTGATAATAAAAATGTAGCAAAATCGGCTGTCGATTGCAGGAAATCGGAGGTCGATGATAAAAAAGAAAATTGAAAACAACAACTGTTCTGTAGCAGATAGGCAGTAATTCTCTGTCTGTTGAATCGCAGAAGGAGGATTTTAATAGTTAAAACATTTCTATAAAATATTGTCATAAAGCATTGACTTTTATCATTTTATATGTGATAATAGATATAGTGCTAGCAGAGATTATCTGTCCAGTAAATTATGTTCCCGTTGCGGAATTGATAGAGATTTTCAGGCAAATGTGAATTTAATGCAATACAAAAAACTAATTGCATAGCCAAAACAAATGCAATTGGTGTGTATCGATTCGTTAGTCGGGAATTTATGTCTTCAAAGTGTCATATCAAACACGAGTAGATAATGACTTGTTATCAAAAGTGGACACGTTGAATAAGGAATGAAACATAAAAGTTTATTTTATCACTTTTTATCTGTTTTCAGTAACGGATTGCATAAAAATACATCGATGAGGACTGCGCTTATCGCATATAAGGAACAGACGTTTGCTATATGATAGCTTTGTTAAGCTGTATAAGTTTGAAGATAAGCCTGACTGCTTTTTATGGACTTGACTGAAGTAGCTGATACCGATAAACAAAACAAAAATGGCGATGTCTTTAACTACAGGCATCGCTATTTTGAAAATAATATATTTTAATGATAAAAATATGGATAGCAGAAATTTTCACTGCCTTATCATTGTTCATACACAAGAAAAACTTATGATTTTAATTAGAAATTGAGATTGATTTATTCAGCATGATGTGGTATAGTATCACCACTTTATCGCCAATTATCGTAATCTATCGCCAAGTGTTACCAAATCACCGTAAAATCAGCATTTTTGAGGGTAGAAACATGGAAAACTGCGTAACTACGCTGTTTCTGAAAAATCATCAAAATGCAGATTTTTGGTAGAAAAACTGGTAGAATTCTACCGCCGTCAAGGTTGGTAGAAAGTTGGTAGAAACCCTAAAACAAACGGTAGAAAGCCTGTTGACAAAGCAAACTGAATAATGGACAAAAGCGGACGGTGTTTCATAACAGAAGCGCTGTCCGCTATTTTTATGCCTAAAAATTGAATATTGCACATCGCTTCTCGCTGAGCCTGTATGAAAACAGGTCGCTGAGGAGCTTTTTTTATTTCAGATGAACTATGTCAAGGAGGTCTTTCTATGCCGAACCCTACTGAGATCAGTCTGCTCAATTACAACTTTGAAGCCAAAGCCTGTAATGAACTGCTGACGGCTATGCTCAACCATTCAGACTTTGACTACGTTACGGTCGATGAGCTTCGCCGTTACAGTGAGCTTTCGCAGTTCACCTTTGATGAGCTTCGTACCGCTGTGTATGAGCTTTGCAAGAGAGGTTTCCTCCTTGTAGTACAGAAGCCGTATGGTCATGTCTATGCGGTCAACAAGCTGCGAATATCCAACATGGAATTTGTGTACGGAGCGTAAGCAGAGGTGAGAGAAATGGACAAGAAAACAAAAGCAAAAAAGACAATACCAGATACGATCTGCCGAGTACATAGGTCAGGCGGTTATGACGTTCTGAGCAATTGCTTCGTGCGGTCAACCAATATCGGCTGCGATTCGATAGGTCTGCTCGGCAAGATCAATGATTTACCGCCTACATGGAATTTCACGATTGCCGGACTTGTGGCTATCTGTGAGGACGGAGAGACAGCGATCAAGTCCCAGCTTGCTGAACTGGAACAGTGGGGCTATGTTAAAAAGACCTTGCTGATGCCCAACGAGTCCCCTACGGGCAGGATCAGCTATCTCTATGACTTCTATGAATACTCGGAACTGGACGATTCTATCCCGAAGTATGACATTGAAATGGAGACATTTACAGCAAATAACGCTACCCTGAACCGTGTGAAGAAGGACAGCAATTTCACCATTATCAGTGCAAAGCTCCTCAGAACCAATAAGATCAGAAACAAACTGATCGGCTTTATGCTGAAAGTTCTTTCTCTGCCGAATAGCTGGAATTTCTCTATGTCAGGACTGAAAGCAATATGCAAAGAGGGCAAGACTGCCGTGCATAATGCAGTCAATAAGCTCATTGATAAGGGCTACCTTGTCCGCACTCAGCTTCGCTCCAATGAGAGCGTTCATAACTGCTTTGAGTATGTGTACAGCTTTTTCGATGTTCCTGTCAGCAAGGAAGAAGCGGACGAGCTTAAAGCTGAGACAAGACGTAAGGCTATCACAATCCGTGAGGGCGGCAAGGCAAAGGCTGCTGTTTCTTCTACGGCTGAAAAACAGAAGGTGGAAAACCCGTATCTGGACACTCCGTCTGCTGAAACTCCGCTGTCTGAAAGTCAGGGACAATATAATAACAACAATACAAAACAGAAAAATCAATTACTGTGTGATAAATCCTCTATCATATCTCCGGCGGCAAAGCCAACTTTCAACATTCCGAGTGTTGAAAAATCTGCTGAGAGAGTGACTGACGGATATAACGCAGAAGAAGTAGAGTATTTCACAGAGGTTGTCAGGGAGAATCTCGACTACTGGAATCTTGGTGACTGGCTCTGTCAGGACGGTCGGGACGGTTATGCAGAAGCTGATGAAATTGTCGGATTTATCGTTGACGAAATATGTTCCCCTCTGCCCTATACCACACTCAGAGGTCAGGCATTTCCCAGAGCAGTTATTCAGTCAAAGATGCTCAAAGCCAATATCTACATGGTAGAGAATGTCCTTGAAAATATGGCGAAGGTCGATAATATCAAGGATTTCCGCAGATATTTCATCAGTTCCCTCTACAACGAGGTTCTGACATATCATTTCAACGAAGGTTGTGAGAGCCGTAACATTGACGAACAGATCAGGCGAGATCTCGGCTATGGTATTGCTGTCTGACCATGAAAGGAGGTGGTTCTATGGCTGCAAAGAAGAATGTGGCGGTAACTCCTGCATTTACTGGCAGGAATGTATCGCTGTCTGAGATCTCTCAGGCAAGCGGTATCGGCATTGCGACGCTGAAAAAGGGGCTTATTGCCGGAGCTGTTGACTTCGGTTATGCGATCCCCTGTGGTAAAGGCGATCAGCATCGCTATTACTGCCCCGACAGGCTTGTGTATCTCAAGACCGGATATTTCAATCCGAATCCTGAGAAGCAGGACGCAGATTCCGAAGCCGCTTGAAAGTCTGTAAACGACCTGTTTTACAGCTTTCACAGCGAATTTGAAGCTATTGTCATGGATATGCTCGGTAACAGGATAGACAAAAAGACACTTGATACCGTGTTTTCTTCTTTTGACGAGCTTCAGGAGGAGTATCACAGCAGGCTCTATGAGCTGTTACAGAAAGAGGTGAAAAATCATGGCTAAGACAATTACCACACAGTATGGCGAGTTTCTGAACTACGATAATCTTGTGAGAATCGGTGTTGTCACAAATTGGGAAGATGCAGAGCCGGACGAGAACGGCATTGTGAAGCCCGATTATGAGATGGTCGGCACTGACACCAGCGGTAATCAGATCCCGATGGGCAACTACAAGACACCCGATGAAGCAGAAGCCGCCCTCGCAGACCTCCACAACTGGCTGTCTGCCGAAGCGTATGCCGTTTACGAGGTCAAGTCTGGCGGTGATGCGTAATGCCGTCCGACTACGAGAACGGTGCAAAGAAAACCATCGACATTTCGATCAAGGCGGAGAAAATGACCGCCGATGTGCTGAAATCGGCATTGCAGGAGTTTTTGTCGGGCAAGGCAGAGAAAAAGGGACGAATGACCTTCAAGCAGTTGCAGGCAAAGTCCCCGTCCAAGCTCGACAGCATTGAGGTTTCAGACCGGAATATCGGGGATTTTCTGAAAACCGCACGGAAATACGATGTGGATTTTGCCCTAAAAAGAGACAAAAGCACCTCGCCGCCTACCTATCATGTTTTCTTTTCCGCTGCCAAAACAGAGGATTTCAAGAGAGCATTTTCGGAGTATGTCGGCAAGGGACAGGGCAAGACACAGAAGCGTGGTGAGTTCACCCGTGATCAGATGCAGCAGCAGGCTCAGAAAATCAGGAACAAACCTCGCAAACAGAAACAGAGAGAGAAAACAAGGGAGAACAGACGGTGATCTATAACCACTTCCAGCCTGCACCCGTTCCACGGGCAAGGGGCGATGATATTTTTACGGCAGACTTTTGTGCCGATACCAACAGAAAGGAAAGGTCTGCGAATTGCAGATCGACACGAGAAAACTCAAAAAGCTGATCATCAAGGCTGTTCCCTATGTCGCTTTCTCTTATGTGGGCAACCTGATCGGCTTTGCGTACCGAACCGCTGAGGGTGACGGATTTCAGGAAAAAATCCTGCCTTTCATGAGCAATCTCGGTGTGGCGTTTGCAAGAATCTTTCCCAGTTTACACCCGTTTGATCTTCTTTTCGGCTTGGGTTTAGCGGGTGTAATGAGGTTAGTCCTCTATGTCAAGTCGAAAAACAAGAAGAAATTTCGGCAGGGCGAGGAATACGGCTCTGCCGTATGGGGCGGTGAAAAGGATATTGAGCCGTATATGGACTTATCCTGCCCCGAAAACAATGTCATTCTCACAAAGACGGAATCCCTGACTATGGGCAAGCCCTCTGCACCGAAATTTGCCCGTAACAAGAACATTCTTGTGATCGGTGGTTCAGGCTCAGGTAAGACACGATTTTTCGTCAAGCCAAACCTGATGCAGATGCACTCCTCCTATGTGGTGACTGATCCGAAAGGCACGGTGTTGGTCGAATGCGGAAGAATGCTCCAAAGGGGCCGCCCGAAACGAGTTGACGGAAAAGTTGTGTACCGCAGGGACGATAAGGGCAACTATCTCAAAGACAAAAATGGCAGATATATCCCTGTTTATGAACCTTACAAGATCAAGGTGTTCAATACCATTGATTTTGCGAAGTCGATGCACTACAATCCGTTTGCTTACATCAGCAAGAAAAACCGTGAGAAGGACATTCTCAAATTCGTGGAAGTCCTTATCAAGAATACTTCTTCTTCTCAGCAGCCGTCCGGCGATGACTTTTGGGTGAAAGCAGAGAAACTGCTCTATACTGCGTATATTGCACTGATTTTTGCTATGTACCCCGAAGATCAATGGAACTTTGAAACGCTGATCGACATGATAAACAATTCGGAGTGCCGTGAGGACGATGAGGAGTTTAAGAACTGTATTGACCTTGAATTTGAGATCGTGGAGTGCTGGCTGAACGGCACAAAGCACGAAGATCCCGAAGTCATGGCTGATTACGGTGACATCTTTGAAACGAAACCCGATGCCGAACAACGGCGCTTGGGTGCATTTGCACTCAAACAATTCAAGGCGTATAAGCTCGCTGCTGGAAAAACGGCTAAGTCTATTTTAATTAGCTGTTCGACACGACTTGCACCTTTTGCAATAGATGAGGTCTTGGAGATCACCTCCTACGATGAGCTGCACCTTGACAAGCTCGGTGACGAGCTGAGTGCGCTTTTCATAATCATCTCCGATACAGATGCGACTTTTAACTTCCTGGTCGCTATCATGTATTCACAGCTTTTCAACCTACTCTGTACGAAAGCAGATAATTCCCCAGGGGGAAAGCTGGACTATCATGTACGCTGTTTGTTAGACGAGTTCGCCAATATTGGCGAAATTCCGCAGTTTGAGAAGCTCATAGCGACGATCCGAAGCCGTGAAATAAGTGCGTCGATCATCTTGCAAGCTAAGAGCCAGCTAAAGGCTATCTACAAAGACAATGCAGACACGATCGAAGGCAACTGTGATACGATGCTGTTTTTGGGCGGTAAGGAGAAGTCCACGCTGAAAGAGATCTCCGAAAGTCTCGGCAAGGAAACTATCGACAGTTTCAACACCTCTACCAACCGTGGACAGTCGGAAAGTTACGGAATGAACTATCAGAAGCTCGGAAAAGAGCTGAAAAGTCAAGACGAATTGGCGGTCATGGACGGCGGTAAATGTATCTTACAGGTGCGAGGAGTGCGTCCGTTCTTCTCGGATAAGTTTGACATTACCCGTCATAAGCAATATCCAATGCTCTTGGACGATAATCCTGAGATGGGGTTCAACATCGAAAAATATGTGAGTGACCAAAAGGCGATGCGTTTGAGACTGTCTCGACAGGAGAAGTTCACGGGGTATGGTGTTGATATGACGGCCGCCGGACAGGAAGTTACAACAGTATCAGCAACAGAAACAGAAACCGCTGATACTCAAAATTCTGAGGGAACCGACGAAAAAGAGATATATGTCGGCTTTTAACTCAGACAGTGAAGAAACCGAATAAAAAGAGAATCGGTTGAAGCTGCGGACAATCTTTACTTTATTTTTTGAGGGAGACTTTTTACC
>CANPYZ010000034.1 GCA_947589035.1 uncultured Clostridia bacterium
GACAGACAGACAGACAGACAGACAGACAGACAGACAGACAGACAGACAGACAGACATGACCTAATTATGCCCATTTTCCAATTAAATACGTTAATTAAGCTGTTTCTTAAACGGCGCATTTTTGCGTGTGAAGAGACAGCTTTTTTGTATGCAAAATTAAATTACGAAAGGAGTTTTTTCAATGAAAAAACTGAAACGGCTGCTTGCTGTGCTTGCTGTGCTGAGTGTCGGCACGATGAGCCTTCCGGTTTCGGCGTTGGAACTTAATACACCTGAATCCGGAATACTGGCGCAGGACGAAGAAGAAGAATTTCCTACGTCCGGCACTTGCGCCGCAGAAGGCAATGAAGAAAATGTCACATGGGATTTTGACACTGAAACAGGAACGCTCACAATCAGTGGCACTGGTGAAATGGGCAAACTTACTGGATTCGAATATGCAGAACAATTACAGACAGTAATTATTGAAGATGGTGTAACCAAAATTGGAGAGAAGGCTTTTTTGAATTGCACGAATTTAACCTCTGTTACTATTCCAGATAGTGTAACAAGTATTGAATTTGAGACTTTTTATGGTTGCACAAGTTTAACCTCTATTACTATTTCAGATAGCGTAACAAATATCGGAGTTGGTGCTTTTTCGAATTGCACGAGTTTGACCTCTGTTACTATTCCAGATAGTGTAACAAGTATTGGAAGTGAGGGCTTTTCGAATTGCACGAGTTTGACTTCTGTTACTATTCCAGATAGTGTAACAAGTATTGGAAGTGAGGGCTTTTCGAATTGCACGAGTTTGACTTCTGTTACTATTCCAGATAGTGTAACAAATATTGGAAGTAGAGCTTTTTCAAGCACACCTTGGCTTGATACACAATTAGAAGAAAATCCATTTGTTATTGTTGGGTCAACAATCATTGCTTCAAATCCAGATACTTGTACAGGAGATATTGTGATTCCAGATAGTGTAACTACTATTGGAGAATATGCTTTTGAAGATTGCAATAATTTGACTTCTATTACTATTCCAAATAGTGTAACAAATATTGACGGATATGCCTTTTATGGTTGTACTGGTTTGACTTCTGTTACTATTCCAGATAATGTGACAAGTATTGGGGGGTATGCTTTTAGGAATTGTACTGGTTTGACTTCTATTACAATTCCTGAAAGTGTAATCAATATAGGTGTTGATGCTTTTTCAAACACACCTTGGCTTGATACACAATTAGAAGAAAATCCATTTGTGATTGTTAATTCAATGGTGATTACTTCAAATCCAAAAATTTGCAAAGGAGATATTGTTATTCCGGATGGTGTAACCAGTATTGAACGAGATGCTTTTTATGGTTGTACTGGTTTAACTTCTGTTACTATTCCAGAGGGTGTAACTGATATTAACATGGGAGCCTTTTGCAACTGCTCTAATTTAATTTCTGTAACAATTCCAAAAAGTGTAACTTATATTGGATTGTACGTTTTTCGTGATAATGGACTTGATAATTATAATGGAACAATTTATGGTTATTCCAATTCTACCGCACAATCCTATGCTGAAGACAATGGCTACAAGTTCGAATCTCTCGGAACTATACCCGAACAACCAGAAGAAACCACCACAACCACAGAAGAAACGACAACAACCACAATAGCAACAACGACTTCTAAAGCCGATGATGAAACAACAACTTCTTCTACTGTTTTAGAAACAACCACGAAAGAAACGACTTCCAACACGGAAGAATCTACTACAGTGGAAACAACCACTACAGAAGAAACAACAACGAGAGAAATTCCCATATCTGGCACTTGCGGCGAAAATGTCACATGGAATTTTGACAAAACCACAGGAATACTCACAATCAGTGGAACAGGTGAAATGGATGACTATGTTTGGGGAGGCGCACCTTGGGGCGAAAGTGGATTTAATATTCAACAATTAGTTGTAGAAGAGGGAGTAACTCATATTGGAAATCATCTTTTCTATCAAGATAGTAGCTTAACTTCTGTAAAGCTTCCAGAAAGTCTCATTAGTATTGGAAACAGTGCTTTTTATCATTGTGAAAATTTATCTTCTGTTGTCATTCCTGAAAATGTAACTTATATTGGAGAAAGTGTTTTTTATCTTTGTGATGGCTTGACTTCTATCACAATAAAAAATCCAGACTGTGAAATTTCTGACGGAAATGGCAATGATAATTGCACAATTTACGGTTATGCCGATTCTACTGCACAAACCTATGCTGAAAAGAATGGTTACAAGTTCGAATCTCTCGAAACTACATCAGAAGAAACAACTACAGCTGTAGAAGAAACGACAACTACAACCACTACAACAACAACTACCACAGAAGAAACAACCACGACACAAGCACCTTACGTTTCTGACAAGGATTTCTGTGACTGGGCTGCCAAAGACTACAAACAGAAAACCGGCACTGTACCGGCGAAAACTTCCGCCACGACGGACAACGGAAAAACCGTCATCACTTTAACCGACGAAAACGGCGAAATTTTAGACACGTACACCATTGACCCCGTCACCGGAAAAGGCACTTCCTCTAACGGCGCAGAAGTCAACCTCCCGCAAACAGGTATCACTTCTAAGGCAACCGCTTCCACTGCTGCCGCTGCTGTCGCCGTAACCGCTGCCGGAATTGCCTTAATGGGCGTTTCCCGCAAACGGAAAGAAGATTAATTTTAAACTTAATTTTAAATTTTAAATTTAAAAATTTCAGCCTGCGAAAAACAGGCTGATTTTTTTTTCAAATTATTGACAAATTCTTCTTCCTGTGCTATAATAAAGTTAAGATTTCATCAAGAAAGGGTCTTAACCATGAAACAAACCGCCGTGCTTTATTTAGTCATTCCCTGCTATAATGAGGAAGAAGCCCTCCCCGAAACGGCTAAACAGCTCGAACAGAAAATGTTGTCGCTCATGCAGAAACAACTCATTCACCAGAATAGCAGAATTGTTTTCGTTAATGACGGCTCAAAAGACAAAACCTGGAAACTCATTCAGCAATATCATGAAGAAAATCACCTCTTTCAGGGCGTGAACCTCTCCCGAAATAAAGGTCATCAGAATGCTTTACTCGCCGGACTAATGACGGTGAAAACTTTCTGTGATGTCACCATTTCCCTTGATGCGGATTTACAAGATGATATTGATGCGATTGATCACATGATGGAAAAATATTATTCCGGCTGTGAAATTGTTTACGGGGTCAGAAATTCCCGTGAAACGGATACGTTTTTCAAGAAAACAACTGCTGAAGGCTATTATCACTTAATGCAGTTCCTCGGTGCAGATATTGTCTTCAATCATGCGGATTATCGCTTAATGAGCCGAAAAGCCCTTGACGGGCTGGAACAGTTCAAAGAAGCAAATTTATTCCTCCGTGGCATTGTTCCTATGATTGGCTATCAAACCGGAGAAGTGTATTACGCCCGAAAAGAACGCACCGCCGGAGAATCCAAATATCCCCTCAAGAAAATGCTTTCTTTCGCCTGGGAAGGCTTGACTTCCCTAACCATTAAACCAATTAAAATGGTTACCACTTGCGGAGCAATTGTTTTCTTTGTTAGCATTATTATGCTGATTTATTGCTTAATCCGGCACTTTACCGGCGAAACTATACAGGGCTGGACTTCTACTGTAGTTTCCGTGTGGGCAATCGGAGGTCTTCAATTATTGAGTATTGGCATTATCGGCGAATATATCGGGAAAGTTTACCTCGAATCCAAAGCCCGCCCGAAATATTTCGTCACCGAATACCTCAACGACGAACAATAATCTGAATGGAGGGCATTATGGCTAAAGAAAATTTTCATTATCTCTGGAAAGACCGGAAACGAACATTTCTCGGCTTGCCGTGGTCTTTTACAGTTTATTATCTCACAGAAGAAAAACTCATCTGTCAAAGAGGATTTCTGAATATTATAGAAGACGAAATTGACTTGTACAAAATCACTGACAAACGCTTAATTCTCCCCCTCGGGCAAAGAATTTTCAGCTGCGGTACTGTGCATATTTGCAGCCGTGATGTGACTTTGCCGGAATTTGATTTAGTCGTGAAAAATCCCCGCCAGCTTATGGAATTACTCGACCAGTATGTCAACCAAGCCCGTGACCACTACGGCACAAGAGGGCGTGACCTTTATGCGCCGCCTTTCCCTCAACACGATGAAGAAGACACTGACAACAGCGACTAATCACAGAAAGGATTCCTTTTCATGAGTTTCACCTCATTTTCTCCGAAATATACTAATATTGAACACCTCGTCACGGAAAAAGTTTCCTGCTGGGAACGCTTAAGCCAGGAAAAACGACCGATTTTCCTTTACGGCATGGGCGACGGCGCAATGAAAATTTTATCCGTTTTCAAACAATATCATATCCCCGTTGCGGGAATTTTCGCCAGTGATGAGTTCGTCCGGGGACATTCTTTCGCCGGGTACAGAGTGCATAAACTTTCCGAAATTGAAGAACAAGTGGACGATTTCGTCATTGTTCTTGCGTTCGCTGCCGGCTATCCGGAATTATTCACTTATCTTCAGAAACTTTCCCGAAAACATACGCTATATGCACCAGATGTTCCGGTAATTGGTAACGGCTTATTCACTTACCAGTATTTTTTAGAACATCTTCAGGAATGCAACGCCGTTTATCAAATGCTTGCTGATGAAGAATCACGGCGCATTTATATCAATATTTTACAATATAAAATCAGCGGAAATATTCATTATCTTGAAACAACGCATTCCCGTCCGGAAAAAATTTTCCGTCAGGTTCTCAAGCCTTCCCGCAATGAAACATTTATTGATTTAGGTGCTTATAATGGCGATACTATCAGAGAATTTTTAAATTATACTCATCAGAAATATTATTTTATTTATGCCGTTGAACCAGATAAACGCAATTTTAAAAAATTAACTAAATATATTCAAGAGCAAAATTTAAAATATATTTCCGCCTACAATTGCGCCGTCTGGTGCAAAGAAACTCAGCTCCCTTTTCAAGCCAGTTCCGGCAGACAATCTTCCCTTTCTTCCCACGGTCAACTGATTGATACCATTAGCGTTGACACGCTTTCTGAAACGCAACGCCCGACATTCATTAAAATGGACGTGGAAGGTTTCGAACGGGAAGCCCTCTGGGGGGCTGCACAGACAATCCGCCGATATTCCCCGAAATTATCCGTTTCCATTTATCACCGTACGGAAGATATTTTCGAAATTCCCCTCTTCATACAGAAATTAAATCCGCATTACCAATTTTACATTCGGCAAAGGCTTTATATTCCGGCATGGGATACGAATTTATATGCTATTCCGGAATTTTGATTTGTGCAGAATGCTGCGAAATGCAATATTTTTTTCCTGAAAAACTGTTTAAAATTACAGTCTTTTCCGGCTTGATTTTTTTTCCGATTTATGTTATACTATAAGTAACTATATTTTGAAAACAAGGACTGATGTAACGTGAATTATACCGAAGCAAAAGCAAAACTGGATGCCCGCCATCAAGGTCATCTCCTGCAATTCTATGATTCTCTTTCTGATACTGAACAATATCAGCTATTAGAACAAATTGATGCTCTGGATTTCCATTTACTTGATGTGTTTTCCGCCTACCAGGGCGAAAAAGAAAAATCTAAAGGGCTACTCGCCCCACTCGGCGCACTAACCTGTCAGGAAATTCAACAGAATCAACAGAAATTCGACAGTGCCGGTCTTGATGCCATTCGTCAAGGCAAAGTCGGCGCAGTTCTTTTGGCTGGCGGTATGGGTACCCGTCTCGGTTCAGATAAACCGAAGGGAATGTATAACATCGGTCTCACCAGACCACTGTCTATTTTCGAATGCTTAATCCAGAATTTAATGCAAGTCGTTGACAAGGCTGGTTCTTTCGTGCCGTTGTTTATTATGACCAGTGAAAAAAATGACGAAATCACAAGGGATTTTTTCGAAGAAAATAAATATTTCGGCTATAATGCAGAATATGTGCATTTCTTCGTTCAGGAAATGGCTCCGGCTGTTGATGAACAGGGGAAAATTCTTTTAGAAGAAAAAGGCAGAATTGCTACTTCCCCGAATGGCAACGGCGGCTGGTTTATTTCTTTCGCCCGTGCAGGCTTATTAAATTTAGTGCAGCGTGAAGAAATTGAATGGCTGAACGTGTTCGCCGTGGACAACGTTTTGCAGAAAATTGCTGACCCGTCTTTCCTTGGGGCGACAATTCTTTCCGGTTGTGAATCCGGCAGTAAAGTTGTTCGGAAAGCTGATGCACAGGAACGTGTCGGCGTGCTTTGTTTAGAGGACGGCAAGCCTTCCATTGTGGAATATTACGAAATGACGGAAGACATGATTAACAGCCGTGAACCTGATGGAACGCTTTCTTATAATTACGGGGTCATTTTAAATTATTTATTCCGCACTGACCGCCTTGCTGAACTCATGCAGCATGAATTGGAAATGCACGTTGTGCATAAAAAAGTTTCCTATATTGACGAAAACGGAAATCTCATCCAGCCAGAAGAACCGAATGCTTACAAATTCGAAACGCTCGTTTTGGATATGATTCACTTACAAGAAAATTGTCTCGCTTATGAAGTCGAACGGGAAAAAGAATTTGCTCCCGTGAAAAATGCACATGGCACGGATTCCGTAGATACTGCCCGTGAACTTCTTCAGCGTAATGGCATTGTTTTATAATGGAGGGAAGAACATGACAATTAAAAGAGCAGAAATTAAAAATATTCCAGACATTAACCGCCTTCTGCATCAGGTTCTTTCCGTGCATCACCAGGGAAGACCTGACTTATTTCGGGCAAACAGTAAAAAATACACTAATGAAGAATTAGAAGTCATCATTCAGGACAAAGAACGCCCTGTATTCGTGGCGTTCGACGGTGCCGGAAATTTAGTCGGCTATGCGTTCTGTGTGATTCAGGTTTACCAGAATGACCCAATCTGCATTGACCGGAAAACGCTATATATTGACGACCTCTGCGTTGAACAGTTAATGCGTGGAAAACATATCGGCACGGACTTATATCAGCATGTGCTGAAATATGCAAAAAAAATCGGCTGTTATAATGTTACGCTGAATGTCTGGTCTTGCAATCCGGAAGCGGCGGCATTCTATCAGGCTATGGGCATGATTCCCTATAGAACCAGCATGGAAAAAATTCTTTAATCAAAAGCCTGCACGTTGACATGCAGGCTTTTGTTATTATTTAATTTGCTTAATGCTTAATTAAGAAGTGAATACTTCATCCGGAGATAAAATTTTCACAATCAATTTCATAATCGTTAAAGCTTCATCTGGTTCAGCGACTTTATTTCCGTTGAAGTCGACATTGGCAAATCCTTGCACCGTCAGTTCACTTTTTCCGAGAATGGATCTGTTCACCAGAATGACATCTAAAATATCTACTCCGCCGCTGAGGTCAGCATCTCCGGCAATAATTTCCCCTGTTGGTTCTGTTGTTGGGTTTTCTCCGGTTGTGGGTTCGGTTGTAATTTCTTCTGTTGTGGGTTCAGTTGTTGTTTCTTCCGTTGCAGGTTCTTTTCCGGTTGCCGGTTCAGTTGTCGGTTCTGTCGGAAGTGGTGTTTCCAATCCGTCAACAATCGCTTCAAATGCTGGTTTTGCGGTGTAGTCTTCATTGAATAAGCAAGGATATTGTGACGCTCTCCAACTCATGTCGTCCGTTGTTCCCCAGAATACTACCGCTGAAATCTGGTCTTTATGTTCAACAAGCGTATCCATAATATCTGAATAATATTGCGCCTGTTCTGCAAAATGTTCCGTGTCCGGTATCGTTGCATCTAATTCTGTCACCTGAATATCCAGCCCTATTTCACAGAATTTATCTAATGCCTTTTTGTAAACGTTCACGGACGGGAATGCATCTGCGCCTGTTCTTGCATCTAAATGTGACTGCATTCCGATTCCGTCAATATAATGCCCGTCTGCGTTAATTTCCTGTACCATGGAAATAATCGCATCTGTTTTTTGCGGCATGTATTCGTTGAAATCGTTGTAATACAGTTTGCACCCCTCTGGTGCATATTTTTTCGCAAATTCAAACGCCGGCTTAATGAATGAATTATCTCCGAAAATTTTTACCCATGGAGAATTTGAAGAACCTTCTTCCTGTGAACCTGGTTTTCTGTAACTGCCGTCGTCAAGCCAGCATTCATTCACTACGTCCCATGCGTAGAACTCTACATCAGGGTATTCTTCTTTTACGGCTGCGAAAACGTTCTTAATGTAATTTTCCATGCGGACAAGCATTTTTTCTTTAGAAACCCATTCGCCGTTTTCGTCATAGTTTTCTTTGAAAAACCATGTCGGCGTTTGCTGATGCCATACTAAAACATGCCCTCTCATGGGAATATGATTATCTCTTGCAAAATCTAATATCGATTTCGCACTTGCAAGGCTAACTTGCGGGTTTTCATCGTCGCCCGATTCCGCAAGCGCAAGACTTGCATTCTTATCCAGTAATGCATCAGGTTTCATTTCATTTCCAGCGGTTAAGCTGTTGAAATGTTTCAAAATCAGTTCTTTTGTGGAAGCCGGTGCAAGTTCTTTCGCCGTTGCGGCTGTGCCGATTTTAAAGTAATCTGCATAGGCATCTTTCAGGGAAACAATGTCTTTCTGCGGGTGGTAAACTTTCGCTGCTTTCACGGAAAAATCATCAATGTAAATATTATCCGAACCGCCCTCGAAATAAACATACACGTCCGTCATATCTTCCGTGAAGCTGACTTTTAAATCACTGACAGACTGCCAACCACTTCCGTTAAGATTGGCTAAATTTTCATAGTGCTGTTCGCCGCTCTGGTCGGTGTACTGGAAACTTACCGTTACACTCGTATAATACTGCCCCATAACCTGCGCACTGACTAAATAGGACATTCCGGGTTCGCACTTGTCATCAAGCCGGAATGCAGGACCATTCCACGATTTCGAACGTTCTCCGGCACAAAGAGAAGTTGAACCGCTGACGGCGTTTTCCTGGCTTGCGGTAATGACGGTTGTATCTCCGCCGCCTCTGTTCGTCCATGCGGAAACGTCCCCGTCTTCAAAATCAGAAGAATAAATCACTTCTTCTGTTTCGCCGTCCGCACAAACACCCATTACCGGAAGTATTCCGGCAATACAGTTGACTGCCGTAATTCCGGCAATCATTCTTTTAGTAAATAATTTCATGTCAATTCCTTCCTTAGTATTGAAAATTTTCATCTAACATCATTTTACCATATTTACATGCAATTTGTCAATAGTTTACCAAAAATTTTTCACTTTCAGGAAATATTTTCTGATTTCGCTTGACATTCTTTCCCAAATCGATTATAATTAAAAAAGAAGTTTATTGATTTTAGAGGGGGCGTGTGTTTGAAAAAATTTATCTTATTTTCAGCGATGTTTACATTGATGTTCTGCACGGGCTGTTCTGCTTTCGTGGAAATCGGTTCCGTGAATGTTCCTTTGGCGACTTCCGTTGAATCGGAATATACAAGCGTTACTCCCCTTGCCACTACTCATGAAGAAACAGAAACCACTTTCCCCCCGACAGAACCCGAAACAGAAACGGAAATTTCCTTTCCCGAAACTGAACCTGAATCAGAAACGGAAACAACTTCACAAACTCTTTCTGTGTATGATGTTCTTTACGAAAATATTTCCCAATTCGAAACAACGATTCATTTTACAAGAAAAGTTGACCCGAAACAAGTTTCTTTCGCTTTAACTAAACTTGAACGGGAACACCCCGAAATTTTCTGGATTGACGGCTACACCATGAGATATAGCGATGTTTACGCTGAAGTGAAATTAAAACTAATTGGCTCTTATTCTATAGAGGCTATTCATGATATGTATGACCAGCTTTCCGCTGAAGTGGAAAATGTTCTTCAGCAACTTCCTGCTTCCGGTACGGATTACGAAAAAGCCCTTGCCGTACATGATTATTTAATTACACATACGGAATATGATGAAAGTGCTGTGTCAAAAGGCAAAGGATTATGGAGTACGGCTTACGGCTGTTTAATCAATCATGTTTCTGTTTGTCAAGGTTATGCACAGGCTTTCCAGATTTTAACGAATCGTCTCGGCTTAGAATGCGGTATTTGCAGCGGTTTAGCGAAAGGGCAAGCGCACGCATGGAATTATATTAAAATTAATCAAAATTATTATTGGGCAGATGTTACCTGGGACGACCCGACTTCTTCCGAAAATGCAGAAAATCCTGATTCTGATAGTTTACATCATGGTTATTTCTTAATTGATGATGAACTTCTGTTCAGAACAAGAAATTTAGATGATTATAATCAATTCGTTCCGAAATGCGTTTCTATGGAAGAAAATTATTTCGTTCGTCAGGGGGATTACCTCACGGAATATCAATTCGCCGATATTGATAACCGGTTATCCGCACACGCTGCCGACGGCGAAATTGAAGTCATGTTTTCAACAGTGGAAGCCTATCAAACCGCCGTGAATGATTTATTCATGAATAAAGCCATTTGGAATGCGCAAATTTTCCAGAACAGCAACCATTCTATTCACTATCAAACAGATAATGATTTATATTTGCTGAAAATTGAATTTGCAGAAACGCCTTTGTCATAATTTCCTGAACATTTACATCAATGCAGCATAGTATTATATAGGAGACAAAAACATTAAAAATATTAAAATATCTATTGACATTATATTAAAAATATGATATAATAATGAATGGTGATGAAAATGAAGGCGAAAGAGGTGTGTGCTACATCCAATTGTAGTAAGCATGGCATAAGCCTGTTGAACAATAAAGAAAAGCTTTTTTAATAAAAATTTGAATATGTTTTCAGATTTTTAATGTTTTTTATAGCATAGGTGAAGACAATGCAGAAAAAAGATGAAAAACTTGCCGTTCATGTTTCTTTCGTGAGTATTATTAGCAATACAATTCTTTCTTTATTTAAATTATTTGTTGGTTTTATTGCCCATTCCGGCGCAATGGTCAGTGATGCGATTCATTCCGCCTCCGATGTGTTCAGCAGTTTAATTGTCATTGCCGGAATTAAAATTTCCGCTAAGGCTTCCGACAAAGAACACCCCTACGGACATGAACGCTTTGAATGCGTTGCTGCAATTATTTTAGCTGTCATTTTATTCATTACGGGGTTATTCATTGGGCATACTGCTATTGAAACACTTGCCAATCATGAAATTAAGGAAATACCTGATTTTTTAGCGTTAATTGCCGCTGTGATTTCTATTATCGCAAAAGAAATTCTATATTGGTATACTCGTTTCTACGCTAAGCGTTTAAATTCCGGGGCGTTAATGGCTGATGCATGGCATCATAGAAGTGATGCGCTTTCTTCCGTCGGGGCTTTAGTCGGCATTATCGGCGCAAGAAAAGGCTACCCCTCAGCGGATACAATCGCAAGCTTAATTATCTGCGCTTTTATTATGAAAGCGGCTTTAGATATTTTTCGGGACGCTATTGACAAAATGGTTGACCATTCCTGCGACGAACAAACCGAAAAAGAAATTTCCCTCTGCGCACAACAGCAAACCGGCGTTCTTCATGTGGATTTATTACAAACCAGAATGTTCGGAAACAGAATTTATGTGGACATTGAAATTTGCGCTGAACGAAATATTACCCTTGCGGAAAGTCATACTATCGCCCAGAATGTGCATAACGCCATTGAAGAAAATTTCGACAAAGTTAAGCATGTCATGGTTCATGTTAATCCTTCTGCTTTAGAAAAAAATTCCCCTGTCTGAACAGGGGATTTTTTCAGTTATTTTCCATAGCGATATAAAATAACATAGAACCAATATGGCAGAGTAAAACGCCCATTAACAACGGACTCGTTAAAGCTAACCGCAAACCTCTTTCCGCCTGTTCCGGCGTACTTCTCGGAAAACGTTCAATAATCAACATTCTGATTAACAAAATTCCTCCGGCAAGCACTAACAAAGAATAAATTCCTTCACTGATTGTATAGGCTGTGTCTAAATGATACAAGTCTAAAAATTCAAACAGTGTCGCAAATAAATTCACGAACATATGCGCAATGATTGACGGAATCAAAGAATTATGTTTCATTGTGATGTACCCGAAAAAACACCCTGCTGTGAATGCTAATACGAATTGGGAAATATTTTCATGCCATACCCCGAAAAAAAATGCACTCATAATTATGCCGAACCGCTGGCTTACCCGGCTTAAATTCTTCATGACAAACCCACGGACTAATAATTCTTCCGTAATCGGCGCAACAATGACCCCGTATACAAAATCAATTAACATAGACTTCAATTCCGTTCCCGTGGTCATTTCCGGCGTGTATGACGCAATGCCTAACCCTTCTAAAATTTCATCAATGCCCATTGCCACCCAGCCCATTAAATTCTGAATGCATAATGCAATTAAAATATAACTCACTGCCTGCCTGAAATGAAACTCTTTCGTCTGAAATAAATGCGAAATCGGAATTTTCGTTGCCTTACACCCGAACCACGCTACAGCAACACTGCAACTTGCTATGCATAGCATGGTCAAAGCCGTATAAGAAGAAGTATTCTCGAAATATTCCCACGCTAAAGAAGAATAATTTTCTGGCAATTCTCCCCTTGAACCCTCTACAACCGACATCGCAAACAAAAATATTTCACTTAAAATTAACATTAACACATTCATTAACAAAAAATGCCCTAACAAAAACCCTCCGACAATATTTTCAAATCGGTGTATCCGGCTTTTTTCACGATAATTCGGAAATAAAGGAATTTTACAGCCCTCTATGCGAATTTGTGGTACGATTTCCCCATAATCCGTATTATATTCTGTAAATTCCGTTTCATTCTGAAAGGGGTTTTTCGGTTCAATCATCTGCATCACTCTTTCTGTAAAAACGGCAGTGCTTGAAAAGCCTGCCGTTACTGTTCCTACACGGTATAGCCCTGTTCCCGTAACCGGTCAATCAGTTCCCCTAAAATTTGCGCATTCGTTGCCGAGACAGAATGCAAAAGCAAAATTTCTCCGCCGTGTGCCATTTTCGTTAATTTTTCCAGTGCCTGCTGCGGGTCAGGCTGTTTTTCCGTCAGCCAGTCGACATGCGCACCACTCCAGAAAATTGTCTTATATCCGCACGACTGCGCAAGTTTCAACGCTTGTTCTGAATATTCCCCGCAAGGACACCGGAAATATTGCATCGTGTAATGATAATTTTCCTGTACATAATCATGCAGACTCATGATTTCTTCACGGGCAGCTTTTTCTTCTAAAAGCGGAATACTCGCATGTGTCATTCCGTGATTGCCCAGCATATGCCCTTCTTCAATCATTCTCTGCACAAGGGCAGTTTCTTTCTTCGCATAATCTCCTGTTAAGAAAAATATCGCTGTGACATTCTTTTCTTTGAGCGTGTCTAAAATTTGCGCTGTATAGCCGTTTTCATATCCCTGGTCAAACGTAATGATAATTCTTTCCCGTTCCGGTGTTGTCGCATATGCGCCGTATTTCCTGTATTGTTCATCAAAATCTAATGCCCCTAACGGCATATTTTCCGCATTGACCTGCGTTCCCTGTCCGTAACCAATCGCTGAAGTTATCGCTTTCACTGGAATATTTCCCGCCAATATTGCACCCGTCAGCAAAATTCCCGTCAATTTAAAACATAATTTTCGTTTCATTCAAGCATTCTCTTTTCTGTGAATTTCCACGGCAATTTACCGCAAAAACAGTATATGCAGAATGCGTTGATTTATGCTTATTTTTTCAGATACGAACGTACAAGCACCTGCAATAATTCGTCCCGGTCAATATGCCGGATTAAATTTCTTGCGTTCTGATGTGTGGTTATGTACGTCGGGTCTTCCGTCAGAATATATCCCACAATCTGGTTAATTGGGTCATACCCTTTTTGTACAAGCGCATCATGAATTAATGTCAATGTCTGCTTTAATTCTTTTTCTTCGTCGCACTCCATGGAAAAAATCATGGTTTTGTCTGAACTCATAATAATTTACCCCTTTCTCTCTGACGAATCTGTTTCCTTTCATTATAACCGATTTCGTCAATTATCACAACACTTTTCTGAAAATTTCTCCGTTTTGCCAGTTTCGAACTGAATATTTTATGCATTTTTCACAAAAAGCTGTCCCCGAATGCAAGAGACAGCTTTTCCGTTTCTGTCAGTCTGTGATTCCGTCAGTTCTTCTGACAAATGAATTACAGTCTACGCATTCCGGCACAGTCGGGTCGCTTTCATGTGTTCCCACATGAATGCAGTCTAAACAACAGTAATCTTCCGTTACCATGTTGTTTCTGCACTGTGCCACTGTACACTTAATGTTCTTGTTTTTCTTCATTTCGTTCATTTCAGCAGAACCTTTCTTTAAATTAAATAAAATGAAATTCGTTCCGGAACAATACTATTATGCCCGTTCTGCTGTTGTTTATACACACGGAAAAATTTTCTCTTCAATTCTATTATACCACAAGTTTCTTCATTTGTCAAATCCTGAATTTTTGTCATTTATGCTTGATTTTTCGGGGAAATGGGAAATTTTTGCCCTTTTTCGCCCTTGACAGAAAACAGAATATATGCTATAATAAAAAAATAAGGATTAACGAATTAACTAACCAATACAGAATCATAGAAAGGACTACACAAAATGAAAAAACTTTTTCCCTTATTGGCGGTTTTCCTCGCTTCCGGAATATTCACTTCCGCTCTTCCCGTAAATGCGGAAACTTCTGATATTTCTTTAAGCATTGACCGGAAAGAAGTCAGTTTATCTGCTTTACAGAAATCTAATTATCAGGTTCCTGTATTTATTCGCATTTCCCAGAAGGTCAATTTAAATGCAATTGAATTTGGCGTTTCCGTTGACGAACGCTGTCGTTTTGAAGTCATTAACCATGATGCCTATGCGGCTCTTTTCGGCGAAAATTTAAATATTGAAATGTCGTATGCCTCTTCCCCTGGAGTGAATGGCTTTTCCTGGCTGACGTGGATGCAGTCTTCTGTGTATTATCATGAAGATTCTTCTAATATTGCGCTTCTGTTAGTTACCGTTCCGGAAACGGCTGCTGTCGGGGATAGTTATGCGATTCATTATTTAGAACAATCCCCCATAAACCCACAAAAAAAACATTTATGGTTCAATTTCGGCACAAATACCAATTACGTTCTTAACAATTCCGTTTCATGGTCTGACGGGGAAATTTCCATTACTGAACCGGAATATATTGACGGTGATGTCGATTTGAACAGCAGCGTAGATATTTTAGATGTTATTTTGCTGAACCGGTATATTTTAGGGAAAGCAACTCTCAATAACATTCAATTCCAGGCGGCAGACATGGACGGCGACGGCACAGCCACCCCTGCTGATACCCTCATGATTATGAAAAAAATCGTCGGCATTATCGACTGATTCAATTTCAATAAAAATCTGCTACAGGTTTCCCTGTAGCAGAAAATTTCATGATTTAATTATTCTTCTGTTGTGGTGATTGGGGTAACTTCCGGTGTTTTGGTGTAAGATACGTTTTCAGCATCTTCAAAGAAATATTGCCAATAATCGCCGTTGGAATCACGGTTTCCTGTTTCCACATAGTAACGTGTGCCGTCAATCATGACTTCCGTCCAGTAATGTTGCTTTGTGCTTTTTGTCCAGTCTTCGAAATCAGGGTTTGTCCAGCCTTTCACCATGTACACATCATAACCGTAATACGCTAATACTGCTGCCATTGCGCCGTTATACTGCACGCATTGCCCCATTTTCGCATTAAATACCGCATCGGGATAGCTTAAATCGCAGATTTCATTCCACAATTCCCCTCTTGCGTAAATCACATTGCAATGAATCCACCACCATGTTTCATATAAGCATTCCGAAAGTGTCATATCCGGACTGAAATGCCCTGCGGCGAATTTTTCAATAATCGCATAGTCTTTATCTGTGAAAGTAAGCCCTCTTGGCAAATCCGGGTCAATTTCGTACAGAATATTATGCTGACGGTTTTTCACGTCAATTTTCCGAATGCCTGGTGTGCGTTCTGCATTATCTAACATGTTCCGCACATCTTCCGGAATATTAAATTTCGCTTTCGTGAATACGCCGTTTTCGTCATATGTACCATTCGTTTCTTCACAGCTGACTTTCATTAGCCCGTCTTCACCGAAATTGTAAATTTTTCCGTCTTCTTCTAAAAAGCCGTAATGCCTTACGCCGTCTGTATCAAAATAATATTTCCCTTCCGGAAGTGTCAGCCAGCCAACATGTTTCGTTCCGTCTGCATCAATATAATACACATTGCCGTCTTCATCTGTTTCCCATCTTCCGGAAACACTTTCTTCCGGTGAAGTTTCTTCTCCGCCGTCTTCTTTTCCGCTCTGGAGTACGCCCTCATTATCGAAGACGTAAATTTCCCCGTCAATTTCCGTTTCTCCCGTACATAAGCAGTAATGTTCATCTGCGTAATAGGTTTCTTTGGTCTGCGTGTCCGTAATCCAGCCAGTCTGAATAATTCCGTCCGCATTGGCGTAATAATAAGCTGCCCCTAAAGGAAGAGGATTTTCCCCTGCACCGATATTCGCCGCATAAACTAACACATATGACGCATCAATTGCATTGATGACACCGTCATTATTAATATCTGCATAATCATTCGCCTGATTTTCACTTGTAATGTGAAGTTTCATATCAGCTAATACTTCTCCGGCGGAATTAATGCTTACGCCTGAATAAGCAGAAGCACTTAAAATTTCAGAAGCATCTATAGCATTAACAGTTCCGTCTCCCTCTACATCACCGACTAAATAATTCGGTTCAAGTAAAAATTTCCCCGTTTTCAATTCGCCATCGATTACGCAACAGGGATTTCCGTTTTCGTCATATGAAATATAATCTTCATTGCGTAAATTTTCCGCTTTTGCTGAAAAGCCGCTAACCATTGTGCAAGAAAGGATTCCTGCGCATAATATTCCTAAAATTGTTAATCGGTTCATTTGAAATAAATTCCTCCTGTTCATGTGTTCATGAATTGTTCATGTTTTTACTACTTACTTATTATACTACAATTCGAAAACAATGTCAATAAAATGTCACTATTTTTGGATAAATTCACAGTAAATTCTTGTTTTCATGCTGAATTTTCAGCATTTTAACAAATTTTAAATCAGAAAGGAGCTTTCCCCTCATGAAACAAAACAGCGGATATAAAACCCGCCAGAAAGAAAAAATTTTACAATATTTAATTGACCACCCAAGCCAGCATATTACTGTTCAGGATATTTCCCGCCATTTAAGCGAAGATGGCTTTTCCGTCGGTACGGCAACCATTTACAGACAGCTTGACCAGCTTGTTTCTGACGGAACAATCCGAAAATATACCATTGATAACCGAACGGGGGCTTGTTATGAATATCTCCCCGATACAAAAGAATGCCACCGGCATTTTCATTTAAAATGTATGCAGTGCGAAACGTTATACCATGTCACTTGTGAACAGCTTTCCCAGCTCGAAACACATATTCTCGAACACCATGGTTTCCAGATTGACCAGTCTAAAACCGTTCTTTACGGCGTTTGCCAGTCCTGCCGTGAAAAAATTAAGTAAGCCGGCTTATTTCGCCGGCGTGTAAATTCTCACTGGTGCGTCACTTTGCGCTAATTTCGCTAAACGTTCTAAATCTGAACGGTGTGGAATATAAATTTTCACTTGTTCTTCTGGCATGTTCCCCACTCCATTTCTTCATTTTAATTTTAATTTTATGCTTATAAATACGGCGTAATCCGGTTTAAATATTCCCGTTCATGGGAAATAATGCTTTCCCCCTGCCGGAGAAATTCTTCCGGAATTTCTGTATTCCGGTTCATCACCTGGTGTAATTCAATTAAGCCCATATTCGTGCCTTCAACCATCATTTTCGCCGCTTCATGCACATCAATGCCTTTTAATTTTTTCATCTTAATCATCATGTCTGTCCAGAATTTTGACAACGTCCCCTGTTTCACCGGTAACTGATACATTTCCGCAAGCTGTGCCGTTAAATTCTGTTTCTGTTCGTCATAATATTCTTTCTGCGCAAATAATTCCTTCCGGAAATCTTTATCCGCTACCGCATCTAAAAGATTTCCAATTGCTGCTGAACCCATTACCGCATTCTGATAATATCCGTTCAGCACGTTTTCCACAGGATTAGTCATTTCTTCTTCCATGTCAAACACTCCTTTTCGTTGATTGATTTTAGTATGTCCAGAAATTTTCCCGTTATGAAAATTTTTTTCTTATACAAAATGCTTTATTTTTTTAAGTTATTTATCCGTTTTTCTGTGAAACTCACGAATTTTCAGAAATCCCTTGACAAATTTTCCGGTTTGGTGTATGATAAATTTATAACGATGAGTGGAACAATGGCGTTCCGGAAATTGTGCTTCATATTCTTCAATATGAGTGCTGACCGGAATGTTGTTGTTTTTTTATTTTCAAGGAGGTTTTTTTGATGAACGAAAATCCTAATGTAGCTGAATATTTCGGCTGTAACGTCTTCAATGATACGGTTATGCGTGAACGCTTGCCTAAATATGCTTATAAGGCTGTCGTGAAAACAAAACAGTTCGGCATTGCTTTAGACCCTGATGTCGCTGATGTTGTCGCTAATGCTATGAAAGACTGGGCTGTCGAAAGAGGCGCAACGCATTTCACACACTGGTTTCAGCCAATGACCGGTGTCACCGCTGAAAAACATGATGCATTCATTTCCCCCGCTCCGCATGGGCAAGTCATTCTGGAATTTTCCGGAAAAGAATTAATTAAGGGTGAACCTGATGCGTCTTCTTTCCCGTCCGGCGGTCTGCGTGCAACATTCGAAGCAAGAGGTTACACCGCTTGGGACCCGACTTCTGATGCATTCATTAAAGATGGTTCTTTATACATTCCCACGGCTTTCTGTTCCTATACCGGCGAAATTCTCGACAAGAAAACCCCTTTGCTGCGTTCTATGGAAGCCGTCAATGAACAGGCATTGAGAATTTTAAGATTATTCGGAAATACTAAGGCAACAAGAGTTGTCACAACTGTTGGTCCGGAACAGGAATATTTCCTTGTAGATAAAAAATATTACGACCAGAGAGAAGACTTAATTGTCACCGGCAGAACACTTTTCGGGGCAAAACCTCCTAAAGGTCAGGAATTAGAAGACCACTATTTCGGAAATATTAAGCAGAGAGTTTCCGACTTCATGAAAGACTTAGACAAAGAACTCTGGAAATTAGGCATTTACGCCAAAACCAAACATAATGAAGTTGCTCCGGCTCAGCATGAACTTGCTCCCATTTTCGCTACTTCCAACATTGCCGCTGACCATAACCAGCTGACAATGGAACTCATGAAAAAAATTGCCCTGAAACATGGTTTAGTTTGCCTTTTACACGAAAAACCTTTCGCTGGCATTAACGGTTCCGGTAAGCATAATAACTGGTCAATGTCTTCCAATGACGGGCAGAATTTGCTTGACCCGGGCGACACCCCGCAGGAAAATATGCAATTCTTAACATTCCTCTGTGCAATTATTAAGGGCGTGCATGAATATGCCCCGTTGTTAAGACTTTCCGCCGCTTCCGCCGGAAATGACCACCGTCTCGGCGCAAATGAAGCACCTCCGGCAATTGTTTCCATGTTCATCGGTTCAGAACTCGAAGAAGTTATTGAAGCCCTTGAAAGCGGCAAAAAATACGTTTCCAGCACGGCTGAATTTGACATTGGCGTGGATGCTCTCCCGAATTTCAAAAAAGATACCACGGACAGAAACAGAACTTCTCCTTTTGCATTCACCGGAAATAAATTCGAATTTAGAATGCTCGGTTCAGCAGATTCCATTTCCTGCACGAACACAATCATGAATACGATTATGGCTGAAGAACTCGGTCAGTTCGCTGACGAACTGGAAAAAGCTGACGACTTCCAGAAGGCTCTGAAAGACCTCCTCGTCCGGACAATTAAAGAACACAAGCAAATCATTTTCAATGGCAATGGCTATTCTGATGAATGGATTGCTGAAGCAGAAAAAAGAGGCTTGCCGAATTTAGTTTCCACCGTAGACTGCGTTCCGCTGTATACTAAACCGGAATATGTGTCCATTTTCGAAAAATTCAAAGTCTACACGAAAGTGGAAATTGAATCCAGAACGGAAATTCTTCTCGAAAATTACGCCAAAGTCATTAACATTGAAGCTTTAACAATGCTTGACATGGCAAGAAAACAAATTATTCCGACGGCTGTCAAAGTCACAAAACAAGTTTGCGATGCCGCTTTAGCGAAAAAAGAACTCGGCATTGATAACGCTTTCGAAACAGGGTACGCTTCACGGCTTTCTTCTTTAACTTCCGGAATTTCCGATGCTGTGCGTGTTTTAGATGAGAAAGTCATTGCCGCACAGGGAATTGAAGATATTCAGGCAGAAGCGAAATTTTACCGGAGCGATGTTTTCGTGGCTATGCAGAATCTCCGCTGCTTAGTTGATGAACTGGAAATGAATGTTTCCTCTGAAGAATGGCCTATGCCTTCTTATGTCGATTTACTGTTTACTGTATAATCTTAATTATTTCTACTAATTCATTAGTAAAAGCTGGCAGTTTCTGACTGTCAGCTTTTTATTTTTGATTGCCTTCATTGACAAAATTTTCAGAATATGTTATAATAAATAAAATCACTTAAAAAGAAAGAAGAATGTTTATGTTGACAAATCAAACTGTTTTACTCGCCGTTACCGGCAGCATTGCCGCTTACAAAATTGCCGACCTCGCAAGAAAATTAAAAAAATTACACGCTGATGTGCATGTGTTAATGACACAGAATGCAACAAATTTCATTAATCCGATTACATTCGAAACACTCACCGGAAATAAATGCTTAATTGACACGTTCGACAGAAATTTTCAATTCAGTGTTGAACATGTCGCACTCGCAAGAAAAGCTAATCTTGTTTTAGTTGCTCCCGCTTCCGCTAATGTGATTGGAAAAATTGCCAACGGTATTGCCGACGATATGTTGACAACAACAATTATGGCTTGTTCCTGTCCGGTAATCATTTCTCCGGCAATGAATCATTATATGTTTCATCACCCAATTTTGCAGGATAATCTTGCGAAACTTGAAAAATTCCATTTTGAAATTATTCCGCCTGAAAAAGGTATGCTCGCCAATGGTGATACAGGTGACGGACGTATGCCGGAAACTTCCGTTCTTTTAGCGTATATTTTAAAAACAATTGCCCATGAGCATGACTTTTCCGGAAAAAAAATTCTCATTACCGCCGGAGCGACTCAGGAAGCGATTGACCCTGTTCGTTTCATTACCAATCATTCAACCGGAAAAATGGGTTTCGCTTTAGCGGAAGCCGCTGTTCAGCGTGGTGCAGAAGTGACACTAATTGCCGGACATACGGAAATTTCCCCGCCCTTATTCGTGAATTTCATTCGGGTAACTTCCGCTGAAGAAATGTTCCACGCCGTAACAGAACATTCCGCAGAATTTGACATTATCATTAAATCCGCCGCTGTGGCAGATTATACCCCCTTGAATCATTCTTCCCAGAAAATGAAAAAATCTGACGGAAATTTACAGATTCCCCTGAAACGCACGCAGGACATTCTTCAATTCCTCGGAGAACACAAGCCGGAAAAACAATTCCTTTGCGGTTTCTCGATGGAAACGGAAAACCTTCTTGAACATTCCAGAAAAAAATTATTTTCCAAACATTGCGACATGATTTGCGCAAACAGTCTCATTACAGAAGGTTCAGGATTCGGCACGGATACGAATATTCTAACCCTTATCACTGCACGGGAAATTATTACCCTCCCGAAACTTTCCAAAGAACAAGCCGCACATCAGATTCTTGACCATATCCGAAAACAAATTCAGCCCTTGCCTTAAAGAGCTTTCAGAACTTTTGAAAAAACAGGCATTTCCCTGAAAGAAATGCCTGTGTATAACTGAAAATCAATAACTTTTTACGCTGTCTGCACTAAAGAAACTATCACTTTCTGTAAAGTAATCATTCGTTTCCATTGGTGTTCCAAATTCGTCTTCTTCGTCCTCGTCGGGAAGTCTTGCGCCGCATACGCCGCAGAACTGGAATTTTTCATTGACCTCTGCATCACATTTCGGGCAGATTTTGCACCCTCTGATACTATTGAGTTCTTTGCGCATCTGCATAATTCTTTTTCTTCTGGTGTCTACGTCATCGCACAGTTCTTTCATCACGGCAGGGTCTTCCTCCGGATTTTTATAATATTTTTTTCCGATGTCAGCGAATACTTCTACAATACGTTCTTCCTCATAAAGGATTTTCCGCTTCAGGTTATTGACCTCGGAAGCATTTTTCGCCTGTTCGCTTACACCACGTGTGGCAGTGTTGAACACTCCGCCGATGCTTTCAAAAATATTAGCCATAAATGTTCACTCCTATGTTGAATTTCTGCATTTCCTGTTTAACAGGGATTGTTGTTACTTTTATTTTATCACAAATCACAATATTTGTCAAGAGATTTCCAGAAAATTTTACGAATAGATTAACGATTCTGTTTTTTCTTTTCCTGTCAAAATGTAAAAACTTTTGTCGGAACGCTTGCAATTTTTTTCCAGATATGCTATAATAAATTTGTTGCTAAGATGAATGATTAAGGCGGTGCGCTTGCTGTACCGTCTGAATCTGTTATTTAATAATTTAATAATTAATATTTAATATTCAAAAGGAGTATTTCATGAGTATTACGGATATTTTCGCCCAATTAGAAAAAAATCGTCCGACAGGTAAGCCGGAATGGCTGATTGTTGGGCTTGGTAATCCCGGGCTGGTTTACGAAAAAACCCGCCATAATGCCGGATTTATGACACTCGATTGTCTCGCCGAACAGGAAAAGTTAACCATTCAGCGAATGAAATTCAAATCTTACTGCACAGATGCTGTCATTGCCGGAAAACGCTGCCTTCTGTTGAAACCGCAAACTTATATGAATAACAGCGGTGAAGCCGTTGTGCAAGCAATGCAGTTTTACCGGTTCAAACCGGAAAATTTACTCGTCATTTATGATGATATTTCCCTTCCGGTGGGGAAACTCCGCATTCGCCGGAAAGGTTCCGCCGGAGGGCATAACGGCATGAAAAGTATTATTGACTTAACCGGTTCAGAAGAATTTATCCGCATGAAAATTGGCGTTGGGAAAAAACCTGACCCCAGAATGAATCTCGCTGACTGGGTGTTAAGTAAATTCACTGAACAAGAACTGGAAAATTTACATTCCGCTTGCGAAAACGCCTGCACTTGCCTGAAATTGATTATCAATCAGAAAATTGAACAGGCAATGAATGCATATAATGCTTAATTGGAGTTGATGAAATGAAATTTTTTACTGAAACATTTACGGAATTGTCCGACTGGCAAAGAGTGAAAAATGCGGTTTCTTCCGGTGAACTTCCAGTTTGCGTTACTGGTCTTTCGTTAATTCATAAAGCACAATTCGCCCTGACTGCCTCAGAAGAATTTCCTTCCCCGTTGCTGTTGCTGACCGGTTCAGAATCAGAAGCCATGAAACTTTGTGCCGATATTAACGCTATGGCGGGCGAAACAGTCGCTTTACATTTCCCCGCAAAAGAAATGTTATTCACTTCCGCTGAAAGTAAATCAGAAGAATATGAACATGAACGTTTACACGTTCTGAGTGCCATTTTGCAAAATCAAGTGAAAATTATCGCCTCCGGAATAGAAGCCGTTCTCCAACCAACCATTCCGCCGGAAATGTTAAATTCTACGCAGTTTACATTAAATCAGGGCGATTCTGTTAATTTTTCCGATTTAATCCAGAAATTACTGCATTCCGGTTATCTCCGCTGTGAAACCGTTGAGGGAAAAGGGCAATTCGCTGTCCGTGGCGCAATTTTAGATATTTTCCCCGTGCAGATGTCCCAGCCCGTCCGCATGGAATTATGGGACGATGAAATAGATACAATCGCTTTTTTCGAAACAGATTCCCAAAGAAGAACAGAAACAATTCCTTCTGTGACCATTTCGCCGGCTTCTGAATTACTATTCAACGCTGATGAACTTAAACAGAAAATTTCTGCCCTCTCTGCAAAAATTCGTGGAAAATATAAAGAGTCCATTCAGGAAAATCTTCAACATGATGTAGAACGTTTAACTTCCGGTCTTGCTTTAGTCAATTCAGATAAATATTATTCTTTAATTTATCCAGAAAATTATTACTTAACCGATTATACCGGAAATTTTATTCTTCTTTCTGAATATCCGGACATTTTCCGCCATGCGCAATCCCTTTCCGCACAAAGAAGAGAAGATTTGCATTTACTTTACGAACAGGGCGTTCTTTGTCGAAATCTTCCCGACGGAATACGGGAATTTTCCGAATTTCAGCAATTTCTTGAAAAAAAATCTTGTTTATATGTCAGCCAGTTTCTTCAGGGCAGTGAACGCATTGCCTTCCGGAAAATTATCAGCATGGAAGCCATGCAGAACGCTACCTGGGGCGGAGAAATCCGACAACTTCTTGAAGATTTAAAAGAATACCTCTCTCGTCATTATTGCGTTCTTCTCGCCGTCGGCAGTGAAAAAACACTTCCGATTTTAGTCAATGACTTACGGGAAAGCGGTATCCCCTGTTCCATTGCTAACGAAAATTCTTCCTGTATGCCTGATTCCGTTCTTGTTACCGCTAAAAGCATTTCCGCCGGTTTTTCCTATCCGGAAAATCATACTGCTTTAATCGTTCAGACTAAAATGCATTCTTCCCGTAAATGCCGCCACCAACATAAAGCCGGTTTAGAAATTAAAGCCCTTTCCGATTTGCACGCCGGCGACCTCGTTGTGCATTCTCTGCACGGCGTGGGAAAATTTTTAGGGATTCATCAACTGGAAATGGAAGGCATTACGAAAGATTATATTACTATTCAATATGCTGGAACAGAAAAACTTTACGTTCCTGTCACACAGCTTGACCTTGTTTCTAAATACATTGGCGCACAAGATGAACAACATGTTAAATTAAATCGCTTATCTTCCCCACAATGGCAGAAAACTTGTCAGAATGTCCGGAAAGCCGTTCGGGATATGGCGGAAGAACTCATGCAATTATACGCCCGCCGTGAAAAAAGTCAAGGCTATGCCTTTTACCCGGACGACGAAATTCAACGCCAATTTGAAGAACGTTTCCCCTATGCGGAAACAGATGACCAACTTCAAAGTATCAGCGAAATTAAAGCCGATATGGAACGCCCCCGCCCTATGGACAGACTTCTTTGCGGTGATGTCGGTTTCGGAAAAACGGAAGTCGCTTTCCGTGCGGCAATGAAATGTGTTCTCAGCAATAAACAATGTGCTATTTTAGCCCCGACAACCGTTCTCGCCCTCCAGCATTACCGAACCGCTTTACAGCGTTTCGACCAGATGCCCGTCAGAATTGAAATGTTGTCCCGTTTCCGCACCCCTAAAGAACAGAAAAAAATTCTTTCCGACCTCCAGAAAGGGAAAATTGATATTCTCATCGGTACACACAGAATTGTTCAGAAAGATGTGCATTTTCATGACCTCGGTTTAGCCATTATTGACGAAGAACAGCGTTTCGGCGTTTCCCATAAAGAAAAATTCAAAGAAATTTTCGCCGGAATTGATGTTCTCACGCTTTCCGCTACGCCTATCCCCCGAACGCTGAATATGGCACTTTCCGGAATCCGTGACATGTCCGTTCTCGCTGAACCCCCTCAAGACAGATACCCTGTGCAAACTTATGTCACTGAATATCAGGATAACCTCGTTATTCAGGCAATTTCCCGTGAATTGAAAAGGGGCGGGCAAATTTATTATATTCATAATCGTATTGATACTATTGACCATTGCGCCGCTTATGTGCAATCCCTCTTTCCGGAAGCCCGTGTTGCTGTCGCACATGGCAGGCTTTCAGAAGAAGAAATGTCCGATATTTGGCAAAAAGTCATTGAAAATGAAATTGACATTCTCGTCTGCACAACCATTATTGAAACTGGCGTGGACGTGGCAAACGTCAATACGTTAATTATTGAAGATTCTGACCGTTTAGGACTAAGCCAATTATATCAACTCAGGGGGCGTGTCGGACGTTCTAACCGGCGGGCTTATGCATATTTTCTTTTCAGGCGTGATAAAGTTTTAACAGAAATCGCCGCTAAACGTCTTGAGGCTATGCGGGAATTTACGCAATTCGGCTCCGGTTTCCGTATTGCCATGCGTGACCTTGAAATCCGTGGTGCCGGAAATATTCTCGGCGGGCAACAACACGGTCACCTTGAAACTGTCGGCTATGATATGTATATGCAAATGCTGAATGAAGCCATTGCTGAAGTCAAAGGTGAAAAATTGCCTAAAATTTCTAACTGCACAGTTGATATTCAGGCGGAAGCCTACATTCCCGAAACGTACATTCAAAGCGATGCTTCCCGAATTGACATGTACCGGAAAATTGCTGCTGTTCATGACGAATCTGACCAATCTGAACTAATTGATGAATTAATTGACCGCTACGGCGAACCGCCACAATCCATTCTTGGCTTAATCCGCATTTCCCTTCTTCGTAATTCCGCCGCCGCTATGGGCATTACTGAAATTAACCAAAGAAATTCAATGCTGCAATTCTACGTTCTCACCCTCACAAAAGAACAACTCTCCGCCCTCGCTATGAAATATGGCTCAAGAATCCACTATTCCTGCACAGATAAACCTTTCATCGGCATTCGCCTGCTTTCCTTCCAGAAACCCGCCGAACTCATGCAGGAAGTCATTTTCACCATGCGAAACGCCCTTTAAACTTCCTGAAAAATTAAAAATTGCTGTACTTTTCAGGTACAGCAGTTTTTTTAATTTAATACAAATTTTAATACAAAAAAGCCTTAGAATTTAACTTCTAAGGCTTTAACGCTCCCTGTTGGACTCGAACCAACGACCGTTCGGTTAACAGCCGAATGCTCTACCGACTGAGCTAAGGAAGCATATTCTAATACCGGCATCTTTCTAAATTCCCGGGTCGTCGCCAACCAAGTATTTTCGACGTAAAAGAGCTTAACTTCTGTGTTCGGAATGGGAACAGGTGGAACCTCTTTGCCATAAACACCGATTAGAATTAGAATCATTTCATTTTATACCCACACAAATTCTCGTCTGTGGTGACCCGTACCAGACTCGAACTGGTGTTGCCGCCGTGAGAGGGCGGAGTCTTAACCACTTGACCAACGGGCCTCGTTGATGCACCATCGGGGACTCGAACCCAGGACCCACTGATTAAGAGTCAGTTGCTCTACCGACTGAGCTAATGGTGCAGTTTTAAGCACATTTTCATTATACCACAAACTTTTCCATTTGTCAAGTACTTTTTTTAAATTTTTAAATTTCTTGAAACAGTTCGAAACAAAACAAATTAAATATTAAATTAAGAACATTTCATTCAAAAGGAAAAGTGTTCGACCGATTAGTATCAGCAAGCTGAACATGTCACCATGCTTACACTCCTGACCTA
>CANPYZ010000035.1 GCA_947589035.1 uncultured Clostridia bacterium
TAGTCGTGGTTTCTGAAGGTTCTGTTTCAGAAGAAGGCGAATCCGGTTTCTTAGTCGTGGTTTCTGAAGGTTCTGTTCCGGTTGAAGTGGTTTCCGTGTTATACACATTCACAGTAATGTTCACATCACCTTCAACAATGACATCACCGCCGACATTGCCGTTTCCGGTCTGGGTCACAGAACCCGTTCCGGCGGTCGTGGCTGCCGTGCCGGTGATTTCCGTTGCACTCGTGGAAGCCGTTGTGGATTTTTCCGGGTCATTGATGTTGATGTTGACATCTCCGCCAATATTCACATCTCCCTCAACATGCCCGTTTCCGTTGTTGTCGCCGTCGCCGTAAATATCCCCCACGGAGACCGTTGCGGACGTGGCAGAGGTTGCCGACGTGGAAGAACTTGACGAACTCGACGAACTGGAAGAACTGGGCGTTTCTGTTGCTGTTGTGGTTGTTTCGGTACTGGAAGAACCCGAACTCGGAACAATCGGTTTTCCGCAGCCGCAGCCGCAAGTTTCAGAAGTACTGGTTTCCCCGCAGGCGCAGGAAGAATCCTGTTTCCCGCAGCCGCAAGTGTTTTCCGTTGTGGTTGTGGTGGCGGAAGTCGTTGTTGTCGTAGTGGTAGACGTGCTTGTTGTGGTCGTCGTTGTGGTTGTGGTTGTCGTTTCTGGTTCTGTCGTGTACGAAAGCGTGAACACCAGATCTTCATAAATGGGTTCGCTGTGGTATACGCCGCTTTCAAACTGTGCTGTGATGTCTTTTCCATTGACAAAAACCGCTGTGACTTTCTTTCCCGACGGGGATTTCACCTGAAAATCATGTTCCGAAAGCCGTCCCACGAAGGCAGACGTTTTCACTTCTGCATCGTCCATCAAGAGGGCGAACCCCTCCGGAAAATCCGCTTCAACAGAATGTGTTTTCGGTACGGATACGGAGATTTTCACTTCTGTTGCGGAAACCGTGAGGGGAAAAAGTCCCGTATGCACTGGAAGACTGAGAGAAAGACAAACCGCAAGCAAGCCGATGATAGTCTTTTTCATCATCATATCCTCCTAACTTGAGTATTGGATTTTAAATTTAATATTTAAAGTTTTTAAGCATTCACTTGTGATGTGAAATTTTCCGGCTTAAGTGTGAGTTAAATATTAAATGGAGTTAATCGGAATCTGCGCCCGATCCCATGCCGGAATCCGCAGCATAGAGGATATGAAAAATCACGGTATCTTCATATTCACCTGCATATGCCTTGTTCCAGTCTTCCTGCATGATGTCAATGGTGAGGTCGGTCTTGTCGCCGGAAACGGTGTATCTGCCTTCAAAGAAGGGGTTTCCGTCTGCCTTGTTGCGGATCGTGTAGGGGATTGTTTTGGTCGTATCCTCTTGGTTTTCGAGTTTGCCGTCACTTTGCAGGGAAACGACGAGGCATTTCCCGGGTTCGAGCTGTCCCTCACTGAGGGCGACCGTCCCGAAGTCGGTAGAGGTGGCATTGAACGGGACGGATACGCTCAGGGGGATTGTCACGACCCACGCCGGTTTAATTGATGCTGTAATCTTAGATGAACGATTCTCTTCAGCAGCGGACACCGGCAGAGAAGAACATAACATCATGGCAGCAAACAATGGAGCAACAATGATATTTTTTTTCATTGACACTATTCCTTTATTTTAAGAAGTTAAAACCACTGGTTTAAGACTAAATATTAATGTACCTTCATAGTTACCAGCAGTAGCTACCTCATCAGTAATAAAATACAAATCTTGTTCACTGACAACTCCCTCGCTTGCTTTTTTGGGTGCAAGCTTTTCAAAAATAGCACCATCTGTTGCTGTTAAACTTTTACTTATGTCTTCTATTTTTGTTTTGGCTACTCCATATTGCAAGTTGACATCTACATCTCCATGGGTATCTGATGCCTTTGCTTGCAACTGGAATTTATTAGTTGCATCAATACCAACATTTAGTCTATATCCTATATTAAGATGAAGTTCATTTACAGTGATTTTGCCTTTACCCGTAAATACCTCATCTCCTGGTGTTCCTGTACTATTGGTCGTTTCTTCTTCGTCATCAGACAAAGCAATTGTTTCCGGAATTGTAACAATATAAAATTCGTCCATCGAAAAACTTAATTTTGTGTTAGCAGTTTTATTTACAATAGGACTTGCTCCTGTATCAACAGAAACTTTAGCCCTTTGGTAATTCTCCGTAAGAT
Source organism: uncultured Clostridia bacterium (assembly GCA_947589035.1). Taxonomy (GTDB): domain Bacteria; phylum Bacillota; class Clostridia; order Oscillospirales; family Ruminococcaceae; genus UBA3855. The sequence continues at coordinate 2,210 of CANPYZ010000035.1, forward strand.
CGCTTACATCTATAGGAGCAGATAATGAATCTTTGGTATACCAATCTGTTATTTCTTCATCAGCAAAAGCCGACATAGGCGCAATCATAGTTGCAGTCAAGGCGATAGCCAACATTGTTCTCATAAACTTTTTCATAATAAAAAACTCCTTTTTTCATAATTGTGTGCGGTCAAAATCAGCTTAAAACTGATATTGTGAACTGTAAATTACCAGTATACTCCCCAGCAAAAACAATATTGTCTTTTGGTATAGAAAGTAATAACTCAGTATTATCATTCTTACCGGTAACATTAAGTATTTCACTATTTGTTTCTAATGATGTACCATCTTTACTTACAGTATAATTAATGTACCCCCATGCCTCTTCAGGATCTATAATAGTTGGAGCATCACTTTTTAATTGGAAACTATCATTACCTAAATTAACTATAATTGTTTTACCAGTAGTATTTTCTGTAATACTCACATTTGCCTTAGCAGAGTAACCCCCACTCTCATCAAGTGTAAAGTTTATTGTGGACGGAATTGTAATAATATAACTTGTATCGTCTGCGTAGGCAATCAGTTTCTGACGGACAGAGGAGGGAACAACAGCCACCTGCACGGCAGTCAGTGCCGCACACAGCACAGCGATGTGTTTCAGCGTTTTTTTCACGTTTCGTCATACCTCCTCGTTATTTGGCAACTAACACCGTTTCCACATTCGCCCCGTTCAGCGGGGTTTCCCCGTCAAGGGAAAGTGTACTGATCTGAATCGTTGCCGTGTATTCCCCCGCCGGCAGCGCACGGGACAGCGTCACGTCCGTAATCGCCTGACCCGGGGGAACATACTTCGATTCGTAAAGCACTTCCTGCGTGTCGTTCAACACCACCGTAAAATGGAAATAGCAAGGATTTCCTTCCGGATTCATCAGCGGAAGCATGACATTCTCCGAATCAGCCTGAATGTCAATGGACGGATAACCGGGGATTTTGATGCCCACATCTTCCGGTGCGGTCTCCTGCGGCATTTTGCCGTCCCAGTTTCCTGCGTTCGGGTCAAGTTCCAGCGGCGATTTGGATTCTTCCGCAGCGGTTTCTTCCGCTGCACTCGTGACCGGCTCTTTGCCGAACCAGTTGTTCCAGTTGAACGCCACCGCCACCCCGCCGGCAAGGACTGCGGCAAACACCACGCCGAACAGCACCAGTTGTTTCTTCTGAATGATAATGCCGGTTTGTTGGTTTCCGGTATCTTGTTCTTGTTTGTTCATCAAAAAACCCCTTTTGTTCATTTGCAACGTTGCTGTCACAAGAGAAACCTACAGACTGTAGATTGCGGAAAGTTTCACCAAATGCGTATTTTATGCAGGATTATTGTTAAAATTTGTACGTTCAGGAAAAAATTTTGAAATTTTACATATTGGAATGGCATAAAATAAAATTTTTGATTAGACTTTTCAAAAAATTTTAATTATTTTTACTAACTTAGTCCGGAGAATTTGTGCAATTTATACAAAAAAAAAAAAAGCAAGAAAACTCTTGACAACTGGAAAAATTTGTGATATAATTAGTTTGTCAGCGAGAGAAAAATTTCACCAAATACGCATTTTGTGCAACTTTGCCCCCTGTTCCTTTTCAGGGGGTTAATTGTTGTCTTCCGCCCCCTGTGACCCCCTTGTCACTGCGTGACATTCCCCTTACAGGGGGTGGGAGGTGGCACGGAGTGCCGGAGGGGTCACAAGGCGGGAATTTTTTTCGAAAAACCCTTGAAAAAAATCATTCTTTCTGTTATAATTTAAGTAACCCCTTTGTCACTGCGTGACATTCCCCCTACAGGGGAACAATGTCTCTCGTGAACCCCCTGAAAGGGGGCAGGGGGTGGGAGGTGGCACGCAGTGCCGGAGGGGTCTGAAAGCAGAAAGGATTTGACGATTTATGGAACAACATTTCATGCAAGAAACGAATCAGGAAAGCAATGCAGAAATTACCGCCCGTGTGGAAAAAAGCATACAGAAAAAATTTCATCAGACGTTATGGAGCAAATTTGCTAAGGCAGTCATTACTTATGAACTCATTCAACCGGAAGATAAAATTGCCGTTTGCATTTCCGGCGGGAAAGATTCTTTACTCATGGCAAAACTATTTCAGGAAATGAAACGCCATGATAAATTTCCGTTCGAGTTAGTTTTCTTAACCATGGATCCAGGTTACAGTGAAGAAAACCGGAATATGATTGAACGGAATGTGGCTGCATTATCCATTCCCTTGACAATTTTCGAAACGAATATTTTCAATTCCGTGTATCATGTTCAAAAGAATGCCTGTTATCTTTGCGCAAGAATGCGAAGAGGGCATCTTTATAAGCAAGCGCAGGACTTAGGCTGTAATAAAATTGCTTTAGGGCATCATTTTGATGATGTCATTGAAACCAATTTAATGAGTATGCTTTACGGCGGACAAATCAGAACCATGATGCCGAAATTACATAGTGACAATTTCCCAGGAATGGAAATTATCCGCCCAATGTATCTCATCCGTGAAAAAGAAATTATTCGCTGGCGTGATGAAAATGATTTGCACTTCCTTCAATGTGCATGTCGGTTCACGGACACCAGCACGCCGGAAGGCAATTCTTCCAAACGGCAGGAAATTAAAAAACTAATTGCTGAATTGAAAAAAATCAATCCGCAAATTGAAATGAATATTTTCCGCAGCATGGAAAACGTGGATTTAAATGCCGTCATTAAAATGAAATATGCACATCAGGAATATCATTTTCTTGATTTCTATAATCAATAATATAATCAATAAAACAACCCATGAAATTTTCATGGGTTTTTTGCATTAAGCCAAATAAACCCCTTGCTAATAGAAGTAAGTTGTGGAAGATTACCAGTTTTTTTTCATTTTTTTAGTCAATTATACAAAATGCTACAAATCTCTTGACAGAAACAGAAATATTATGCTATAATTTTAACAGGAATTGCTACTGTCTATGAATGAAAATAATATCACTTACGCACCAGAAACTTTCCCGCAAGCGTATTGTTACAGAACAGAAAGGTGGTTATCCTTACCATGAACAACAGAAAAAAATCAGTACTTCTTACTGCAATTAGCGCATTTATGCTAATGACAATGACAGCTTGTGGAGCGAGTTCTGATAAATTGATAGCTTATATTAACGAAGATGACTTTGAAGGGGCAGTGGATTACTGGAAAGACAAAATCAACCGCACAGAACAAGAAGACCGAATAGCGGACGATTTAATCGATTTCATGATTGATTATTATCCAACAATGACTTCTAAATATTCACAAGGCATTCTAACAGAAAAATCGCTGAAAGAACTGGCGAAACTTGCAGATGAGGCTTCTTTTGATGAATCAGATGAATATCTTTCGTTTTTGTCAGATATTAGTATTATTGATGACTCAATCGAAAGTTATAATCAAGGGCTGAGCCATTTTGACAATGAAGAATATGACCTTGCAGTAGAATATTTTGAAGACGTTGCGAAAATCGACACGGCGCATTATTCCCTTGCCCAGGACAAAATCAATGAAGTAGATGAAAAAGTCGAACAGAAACGGCTTGAATCCGTTCAGGACAAAATCAAAGAAATAGAAGAAAAAATTACTGACAAGGCATTTACGGATGCGAAATCCGCACTGGAGTCTTTAGAATATGATTTCGGTGATATGGACATTGTCAAAGAAGCGAAAAAGAAACTGGAAGATGCGGTTTTAGCGAATGCAGATGAAAGTATTAAACAATACTTTTCTGAAATGGACTTTGACGGAGCGAAAAATTATTTAAGCGATTTAATGAATAATTTCTCCTATGATGACCTTGAAAAAAAATCTAACTCCCTGAAAGATGATTACATCAATTACATACTGGAAGAAACAAAGAAATTAGCTGATGGGGGAGATTATGAAAAAGCTGTAGATATGGTATATCCTGTTTTGCAGGCGAATGAAGACAATGATGACCTCATGAAGGCTTATAATGAATACAGGGCTTACACGCCGATTTACATTACTGCCATGGAATATATGGCAAGTGATGGGGAGAGTACCCCATACAACCCGAATAAAGACAATGTCGGGACAGTTTACGACTCCGGTCTTTACATAGACGGCTGGGGAGAAAAGGAATTTTATGAAATCTTTTATACCAACGGCAGGTATAAAACATTTTCCGGCACAGTTGCAGTTGCCGCTGAACAGAAAGATGATGCAGAAACGAAATATTTTGAAGTTTGGGGAGATGGCGTTCATCTTTACAGTTCTTCAACACTCGGCAAAGGGTCTCTTCCGGAACAATTCAGCGTGGATATTTCCGGCGTTCAGCAGCTGAAAATCTGGTATCCCCCGACACCAGGTTCGAATGGCATAGCGACAATTTTTAATGGGTTACTTACACCAGCCGGAAAAAATGAAACCACAGAGGCAGCAACGGAAGCACCCGCACCGACAGAAGCAGCGGAAGTTTCTGAAGAAACTCCAGAAGAAGATGCTGGAGCAGCTGCTGAAGAAACATAAATTTTACTAAAAGGAGCGAATTATATGGGTTTTTTTGATAATTTCGGTAGAAGAGTAAGCGATATAAGCCAGAAAGCCCTTCAAAAAACCGGAGAGTTTTCTGAAATCAATCGTATCAATTCACAAATCAGTGCTAATGAAGAACAAATCAATAATGCTTATTTTCAAATTGGTAAGCTTTTTGTCAGCATTTATGGCAGAAACTGTAGCAGTGAATTTTCAGGGTTAATTTCCACAATTGCAGAGTTGGAAAATCAAAATGAAGAGCTGAAGAAGAAAATTCAAAAAATCCGGAGAGTTCAGCATTGCACGAACTGCGGTGCTGAAGTGCCGGAAGGTGTTGCTTTCTGTAGTGTTTGCGGAAACAGAATGGAAAATTATGTCGAAAATCAAAGTTCCGAGTTGAGATGTTTAAAATGCGGTATGCCATTAAGGGAAGGTTTACGGTTCTGTACTTCATGTGGTCAGGCGGTGGTTGGAGATGTTGTGATTTCGCAGCCCGCTGCCGGTCAATTGCAGAAAGAGGTGAATGCTGTTTGCCCGCAGTGTGGTTCGCCCATATCGGGTAATGATGATTTTTGCATGGAATGTGGTTTAAAATTAAGAGGATAAGAAAGGAAAAATTTTATGAAAAATACAAAATTGGGCATTTCAGTTGGTGCTTTAGGTGCATTAACATATTTGGCAGGTCTTTTCAATGGCTATATGGTAACAATTCTTCTTGTGGGGTATATTCTTCTCTTTGAAGAAAATGTTTGGTTGAGACGAACAGCCGTAAAAGCAATTACTTTAATGGTGCTGTGTTCTTTCTTTACTGTAGCCTTGAATCTTATTCCGGATGTGTTAAATTTTGTTTCAGGAGTTGCTTCTGTGTTTAACGGAACGTTTAATGTTGTGAAATTGAATCAAATCATTTCCGTTTTGACGAGTGCAATTTCTTTGGGTCAGAAGTTTCTTGTTCTGGCGTTAAGTATTAAAGCATTGTCTCAGGGAACGATTGTAATTCCATTCTTAGACAAGAAAGTCAGTCAATATTTAGAAAGCGATCGATAAAAAGGAGAGGAAACGAATGGCAAAGTTTTGTGGAAGCTGTGGAGCGCAGCTAAATGATGAAGATAGGGTATGTGGGCAATGTGGTTGTCCTGTTGCAGATGGTTATTATGCTCAAGATGTTTCTTTTGTTTCTCCGGAGATGAGGGAAAGGGTAGCCAGACAGAAAAATCTGGTAATTTCCGTAATTGTGATTATTGTTGTAATCGCTCTTGGGTTTTGGGGTATATCCAATTTTACAGGTAAAAAGGGACTTGTCAGAAAAGTGTTCAAGGCATATGACAGAGAGGACGCTGGCAGTTTGGTGAGTTCGGCAAGTGAATTTTATGACATTTTGGAAATGGATGAGGACGAGATAGAAGAAAGATTTGAAGATTGTATAGATTATACAATTTCAAGTTTCGAGGATTCTGTTGGGCATAGTTACAAACTCTCTTATGAAATTGATGAGATTTACGAATTGTCAGAAAGGAAATTAAATAAATTCTTTGACACTATTGATGATTACTTAGAGGATTATGACGATTTGGATATTGATATTGATTTCTTGAAAAATATCTTTGTGGCAGAAGTTGAGTTGACTGCTGAACAGGGAAAAAGAACCAGTGATAAAAAAATAAACATTATTATGACAAAGGAAGATAGAGAGTTAAGACTGCTGTATTTCGGTCCAGCTGAGGTAGACTCCGTTCTGGATTATTTTATGTAATATCAAGTCTGTTATTCATAATTTATGCAAGGCTCTTTCAACGAGAGCCTTGTTTTTAAAAACGGAGGTGCGTTGCATGAGTAAAGACCACTTTACTTTCGTAAATGAAACAGGAGCGACGGCATTTCTTGCAGGTGTTGTTGATGTTTTATCAGATAACTTAAACATGATACTTGATTTTTCGTATGATTTGGATTCAGATATTTTCTACGTTAAGGATAATGACCTTTCCTTGTTGAACAATTCTGTAAAAAAGAGATTACTCTGTTATAAACAATACTATGGCGGCAATATTTCTGAAGAAAAAATCAACACTTTGGATTTTCAACTGATTGAAATGCATACAGATGTTCATCACTTTATTTGTGAACAACTGAAAGCATACTGTTCCAGTGATAAACTGTCAAATGCAGTAACTGAGTTTCTCAATGATTTGAACTGGCATTTAGAACAACCGCTGTGCATATATACGCCTAAAAGAATGCCGGATAAAAATGTTCACACATTAGGGAGAATATACATGTATGACGCATGGAATTATTTTTTTATATCATACTATGATTATCTTGTTCTGATTATTCTTGGAACAAATGCATAATCATCAACAATTTACTAAGAAAAAATAAAGAAGGGCTACTAATGATGATGACTGAAATGTATCCCCATATAGATAAAATTTTAAGGAGTGAATGTGATGTATTGTAAAAGATGTGGTTATGAATTGGCGGCTCGTGCAAAATTTTGTCCGCATTGCGGCAATCCTGTTTTTGTGGCGTTTCCGTCGAATAAAAAACCAATGTGGGTTATGCTTATCTTCAATGTACTTGTTGTAGCATCTGCATTTATGCGAGTGCATTATCTGGACGCAGTGAGAACAACAGAATTTAGTTCTCTGGGATTGTATAAAACAATGAAAGATTTTTTTTACAACATGGATGATTATCTTGGCTTTGTGAGGTCTGGCTTGTTTGGTTTTGGTTCACAAGTATTTGAAACTGATGAAATGCAGCTGATTGCTTCTGTCATCACGGGGATAATTATTTTTGATCTGCTGATGTATCTTATTGGAATTGCTGAAGTGGTTTTTGAATTTTTGTATTTGATTTTTGGTAGAAACGATTTCAGCCAGGACGGACGTTTCTGGAGAGCAGCCATTTCTTCTTCACTGGGAATATTTATCGGGAATAGTATTGTTTTCGGTACACTGTGGACTGTCAATAAATTTATTGAAGCACTGATAAATGAATATTTTACTGTAGAAGTTGATCTGATGGGCAGTACAGAAACTTTTTATGTGTTACAAGGAATTGCAATTGTGGTGTATATTGTTGCCCGTGTGCAATATAGAAAATGGAAAAAAACAATGAAAGCATTTGCTTTACCATAAAGAAATATGTGAAAGGAAGAATATATATGGTATCTTATGAACAGTTTCTGGAGATTTTAAAAGGAACAGCAGTGGAGCGTTTCGGATATACACCAGAACAGGTTGTATTTTATCCTGAAGGGTATACTTCTGACCATGTGGAAACGCTTGAATGGATTAGACAACAGAACTATCGCTATTTTCACGAAGAACGAGATATGTTGATGACGGATTTTATTGTTCTGGATTCTTCCGGAACGTCTGAAGTGAAAAAAGAAAACAGTATGCCTGTCAAACTGTTTTACGAAAGTATGCAAAAAGAAGAAGCACCGCCTACAATACATATTCAGGCAAATCTGAATGTTTCTGATATAGATATTACTAAAATTTTACGGAGATTCAACAGTGATTATGAAGAAGTACGCAGTAATTTAATTATTCGCCCATTGAACTATACTTTGCATATGCGTGATTTGCATAATGCAGTGTATTTACGTATCAGTGATTTCGCACTTGTGCTTTATGAACTGATTAATCAAACTGGAGAAGTGCTTTCCACTTCCAAAATCCAAAAATCAGATTTAGAACGTTGGGGAATGGACGACCAAAAAGAACAAGTATTATATGATGCACTTGTCAATACGGCGAAACTATATCCGGCTTGTGTTTATGACAAGCAAAAACAAAAAGAAGTCAATTTTCTTGAAACAGAAAATATTCAGAGAGAAACAATTTCCCAGAATGGTCGGAGTATTCTGTTGTCAACGTCTAATAGTATCAATGGTGCGGTGTCATTGTTTTATCCTGGTGTAGTGGAAAAATTTTTGCAGTTGTTTGGCGGTCCTTTTTTTGCGGTTTTCATGAATATCAATGATGTAATGCTTTTTTCTTTAGATGATCCTGTCGCATTTCGTTTTGCGAAAAGTGCCGGAAAATCTTCCATGTTGGGAGAAACGCTTTCCAATAAATGTTATCGCTGTGATGCTAATGGACTTAAACCTGCTAAACGCAAATAATTTATAATTAAAAAGATTAACTGCCTGTTATGGGCAGTTTTCTTATTTTATTTGAAAAATATGTTCAAAAGAACTGTAACTACTCAACAATTAGAAGAAATAGCAAATCATTTTAAGACTCTCTATGCACAGAGAGTCTTGTTGTTTATTATTTGTTTATGCAGCACATTTTATCTGCTTTTAAATCATTTTTCAGCTTTTATATTGTTTATATTTTTAAATTTATCGTTTAAGCTGAATTATGGAGGTGATATTTGTGCAACTTGACTATAAACAAATTGGTCGAAATCTTGCAAGAAGACGGAAGGAGTTGCGGTTAAAGCAATTTGAAGTCTGTGAACGTGCGGAAATCAATGATAAATATCTGTCCTGCATTGAAACTGCCCGTTCTATTCCGAGTTTAGAAGTATTTTTAAGATTATGCATTGCCCTTGAAACAACTCCCGACTGCATTTTACTGGGTTCTGTCTGCCAAACAGAATATTCTGAAGATGATGCAGCCCTGCTGGAGAAATTCAAAACTCTTTCGCCCAACAGTAAACGTCTTTGTCTTGCGTTTATGGACTTACTTTCTGATGATTTTCAGAATTTGTAATCCATTGCTGATGTTGGGAAATCCGCCGTGAAATGATGTTCACAGCGGATTTTTTTGTTAATCCTCATCATTCAGGCGATTTCTTAAATTGTTTATGGAGTTGGAAAAATCCTGACCGCATTTCTGCACATCTTTTCCCAATTGTCTGTCGTGTTCGCTGAGTTCTGAAGTATTGGAGACTTCTTTTCCGCCGGCGGCAGCGATTTCAGCGATTGTTGACAAAACGCCTAACAATAAATCAAACATGAGTTTCACCCCCTTAGTTTCAGTTCTTAATTCTATTATACAACTCATACTGGACACACGGCTGTCCGTTCATAAAGAATTTACAATTAAATTTTAAAAATAGTTTAAATTTTAACATTCCTGTTCATAGTAAGTCTGCATTTTTTTTTAGTTCTTCTTTCATTTCCTCAATCAGGCTTTGCGGGGATAGCACCTGAACCCAGGAACCCTGAGAAAGCAAATACATAATAATTCCCCGACCATGATTGACTTCTGCCTCAATAATGCTGATATTTCCGTTTTTCTCCACTACTTTTGCTGTTGGAAGCCGGTCAGGAATTGCTTGCAAGGACAACCCCGAAAACGCAAAACGAATTTTTTCCGTTTTTCCTGGAAACATGAACTGATTTTTTTCCCGCAAATTGCCCTCATCAAAATCATATTTCCGTGTTAAATGAAAAATTTCCCGATGTTCCGTCATGGCTGAAATTCTGTCAATTCTGAAGTAAATTGGCTTATAAGTCAAATCATCTGCATCATAAGCAATTAAGTAAAAATAATACTCACTGAACATAATTGACACAGGTTTAATTTTATGTTTGACTTCATCACGGTTCATTTTGTAATATGTAATTGTAATTACTCGTTTTTCTTCAATTGCCTGAATCATTTTCCATAAATTTTCAATCACAGATTTGCAGTTTGATTTTACTTTATGGTAATCTTCTCTTTTATTATAGCACATGAATTAGACATACCTGTGTCTGTTCATAAAAAATTTACAATTTTAAACGAAATATCAAATTAAAAAACACGTCCTCAAAAATATTGAGAACGTGCTTGAAAAAATATTTATAATTATTATAAATATTTTTTGAAAAATTCTTCCAGTTTATCAAAAGGAATTGCATTTTTTCCGCCGCTGTCGTAAAGGTCAGTATGCACTGCATCAGGAATCAGCAATAATTCTTTATTTTGAGTGTATTGACTGTTAGTTGTCATTGCCTTGTAGGCATCTTTGCCGAAATAGCAAGAATGTGCTTTTTCGCCATGCATAATTAACACTGCGCTTCTGATTTCGTTGCTGTAGGTGTTAATTGGCTGATTCATGAAAGACATACAACCGGTAATATTCCAACCGCCATTGGAATTTAAAGAACGTGAGTGATAACCTCTTTCTGTTTTGTAATAATGATGATAATCTTTTACGAAAAATGGCGCATCTTCCGGAAGAGGGTCAACTACACCACCGCCGAGTGCATATTTTCCGGAAGAATAATCTTCAATGCGCTGTGCATTCAGGGCAATTTTTTTCTGGTAACGCTGTTCTTCGCTGTCTTCCGCATCGAAATAGCCGTTTGCGTTGACTCTTGCCATATCATACATAGTAGAAGCAACAGTTGCTTTAATTCTTGTGTCTAAAGCAGCAACGTTAATTGCAAGACCGCCCCAGCCGCAAATGCCAATAATGCCAATTTTTTCAGGGTCAACGTTTTCCTGAACGGAAAGAAAATCTACTGTCGCCTGAAAATCTTCCGTGTTAATGTCCGGTGAAGCCATATAGCGAGGCGTTCCGCTGCTTTCGCCTGTGAATGACGGGTCAAAGGCAATTGTCAGAAATCCTCTTTCCGCCATTGTCTGCGCATATAATCCGGAACATTGTTCTTTCACTGCTCCGAAAGGTCCGCAAACAGCAATTGCCGGAAGTTTATCAGTTGCATTTTTCGGCGTGTACATATCCGCCGCAAGAGTAATTCCATAGCGGTTATGGAAAGTCACTTTCTTATGGTTCACCTTTTCGCTTTTCGGGAAAGTTTTATCCCATTCGTTTGTTAAGTTTAATTCAGACATCTGAATTACCTGCCTTTCTGATTTTTTATTAATACCAATCGTGTTTTTCGTCACGATTTAAGTCAGCAATTTGTTCCATTTCACTGTCGGATAACGTAAATCCGAAAATATCGAGATTTTCTTTAATATGGTCAGGATTGCTTGAACCTGGAATAACAATCACATTTCTTTGTAAATTCCAGCGGAGAATCACTTGTGCAACAGAAACATTATGCGTTTTTGCGATTTTGCTTAATGTTTCATCATTAAGCAGTTCCGTTGTATGTCCTCTTCCGCCGAATGGATACCAGCCTTGCACAATAATTCCGAGCGATTGAATATACGGCACAACTTCCGGTTCTTGATAATATGGGTGAATCTCATTTTGCACCAATGCAGGAGTAATATTTACCTGTGGCAAAAATTCCTCAAGTTCTTCAATATAAAAGTTTGACAGACCAAGGGAATGAATTTTCCCGTCCTTTACAAATTTTTCCATTGCAAGATATGCTTTGACATCATTTTCACCAGGATGATGCAGTAACATCATATCAATATAGCCTATATCCAGCTTATCAAGGGCATCTTGTATTGCCTTTTCGGGATTGGAAAACTGCTCTCCCGGATAAATCTTTGTAATGACAAAAATTTCCTCTCTCGGCACATCAGAATCTCTTATTGCACGACCGACAGCCGCTTCATTTCCGTACATATATGCCGTATCAATCAGACGACCGCCATTTTCAAGCAAAGCCGTCACTGAATTGTAACATTCTTCGTCCGTCAAGCTATATGTGCCTAAACCCATTATCGGCATTTCGTAACCGCTATTCAAAAGAACTGTTTTCGTTTCGAAATTAAATTCACGTTCAGCAGAAATGGTTACTGTCACGTCGCCTTCTCCGAAAATTTCCGAAAGTTCTTCTTCTGTAACGTTTTCAATTTTTCCAAGGCGTGTATAACTCCATGAATTTTCGCCGTAAAAAATTGTCATCTGATTGCCCTGATAGAGCATAATATCACCGGAATTTGTTGTGATTTGTTCATCACTTTTTGTGAAACTTTGCGGCAATTTTCCGACTTTCTCAAAATTTCCGTATTCGTTCAGCGTAAGCGTTAAAGGCTTATTTTTTATTAATTCGTAAAGTTCTTTTGCAGCTTGTGTATCTGCTAAATTCGCTTTTAATACATGACCGTTTACCGAAATATTCATTTTTTGTTCCTGCTCCTCATCTTTCTGGTAATTTAAATTGTCAAGCCATTCTGAAATTTCATTTTCAGTGCTGTTCACTGCAAAACGCTTTCCGGCAAGCTGTTCCCCAATGGGAACAAGGTCATGAATATTTGTTTCACTGGTGCTGATACCACTACTTCCGGAAGTGCAGAACGGAATGACTGTTTTGTCCGAAAAATCATAACTTTCCAGAAAAGTATCAATAATTCGTGGTTCTTCTCCCCACCATATCGGATAACCTAAAAATATATAGTCATATTGTTCTATATTTTCAATTTCTCCGGAAATTTCAGGGCGGATTGTTTTATCATTCTGTTCCTGATTGGCACGGCAGGAAGAATTAGTATAAGCAATATCTTCATCTGTGTAGGGAATTTCCGCTTCAATTTCGAATACGTCCGCCCCCGTAAGATTAACAATTTTTTCAGCAATTTTTTCCGTGTTTCCCGTTCTTGAAAAATATGCCACGAGAATATTTTCTTGTTCTTCCGGAAAACTTTCTGAATGAAGAAAATTCTTTTTCATTAAGCAAAAATCAAAAACTGTCCAGATTCCGTCACCGTCAAGGTCGTAATCTTTTCCGGATAACTCTTCTGAAGATTTTGCAAGAAGAAAATTTTGTAAATTTTGCAAATCTTCTGTTGTATAAGATTCAGTTTGTTTCGTTTCTGCTGTTTGAGAAAGGGGAGGGGCGAAAGAATGTTCATTTTCCGCCGTACTGACACAGCCGGAAATACTTAATGCACTAATAACAACAGCCAATAAAGAAATCCATAATTTTTTCATGAAATCACTCCTCAATTTTACGGATGATTTTCGCCAGAACACCAACAGCAATGCTCTTTTCAGGAATGCTTTTCGTCACGACTGAACCCGCACCAATAACAGAACCGTTGCCAATCGTTACGCCTTGTAAAATTGTTGCATTCGAACCAATCCAGACTTGATTTCCAATGTGAATAGGGGCGTAAAGGTTTTTTCTGTCGTTAGGATTAAGAGCATGATTGATTGTTGCAAGAACAACATTATGCCCGATTAAAACATCATTGCCAATATAAATTCCGCCTTGATCCTGAAAATGACAGCCTGAATTGATGAAAACATTTTTCCCGATATGGATATTCTTTCCGAAATCAGCATAAAACGGAAGAAACATTCGCAAACCTTCACCGACTTCCTCACCAATCAATGCAGACATTAATGCAGGAATTTCTTCATCAGAATGATATTGATAATTGAAAAAAGCAAGCTGTTTTTGCGTTTCCTGACAAATTTTCCAAATTTGGCGGTTCATTTCGTCTTCATCAACAGTAAGTTTTCCGGAATGGAAATATGCTAATATTTCGTCAAGCATAACTGCTCATCTCCTTTCTGATTTTAGTATAGCACAAAACGGAAAAAATAGCAAATACATATTTTATTTGTTTAGTCATACTTGAAAAGTATGACAGAATATTATTTTAAATTTTTTATTAGCCTTAGTAAAATAAATCCTGCAATTAACAATGTCACCAAGTCCATGACAGGAGCCGCCCATGTAACATATTTTGCATTCCAAAATGCGTTAATTAGTACCATTAAGAGAATATCCACTGAGCCTTTATGAAGAATTGAAAGTATAAACGGTTTCCCGCTTTCTCCAACAGCTTCTAAAACGGCAATCACGACAAAAGAAAATACATATAACGGAATACATAAGCTGATGACTTTTAAAAATTCCGCTCCGTAAGTAATCGTTGCGTTATCTTTAATAAAAATGGAAACAAGCTGCGGTGCAAATAGTTGTGATGTAATTGTACTAAGTAAGGCGAAAATTTCCGCAAATGCTGCTGAATAAAGAATAACTTTTCGCATTCTCTCATATTTTTTTGAAGAATAACAATATGCTACAAGCGGCAACATTCCTTGTGTTACACCCTGTACTACTGCATAAGCTAAAAGGTCTATTTTCCGCACAATACCAATTGCGGCAACTGCTGCACTTCCGCCGTAATTCCGAAGCAGAGGATTTAAAAAGCAATTTGAAAACATGGACATTGTCACCGTTCCAAATGCAGGTAAACCGCAAAGGGTAATTTCTTTAAGACATTTTTTTGAATCTTTTAATTCTTTTGGCGTTACGGCATAAATTTCAGTATTTTTATTTTTAATAATAAATATAATAAAATAAATCAATGAAACAAAATTAGAAAAAACAGTTGCTAATGCCGCACCAAGAAGTTCTTGCCCTTCCGGCAATAACACAAACATAAACAGCGGATCTAAAATAATATTTAAAATTGTTCCTGTCATCATGCCAATACTGGCTTGCCTTGATTTTCCTGTTGAACGAATTAAATTGGCAAACGTTCCGGACAAAATAGTCGGAATCCCCCCGCAGACAATTGTCACGAATGAATATGTCACGGAAAAGTCAATATTCCCTTGGTCTGCACCAATCAGCGAAAGCAGCGGTCTATTCACGGAAAAAATGACCAAAGAATAAACAGCCGCTGAAATAAGCGCAGCATAAAACGCTGTACAGAATGTTTTCTTCACCTGTTCCTGATCATGAACACCAATGCTCGTGCAATAACACTTGCGCCGCCAATTCCGAACAAGCTACCAATTCCTGACATGGTGTTATAAATTGGCAGGCAAAGTGATATTGCAGCAACTGCATCAGCACTGTCGGTAAGCCCTACATACCATGTATCCGCAAGATTATAAATCACCAACACAATTTGGCTGATAATTGTCGGAATAATCATTGCTGAAAGTGCTTTAGGGACAGAATACGTTTCAAATATTTTCTGTTCCCGTGTTAATGCTGATGTATCAATTTTTTCTTTCATTATGAAATCCTCCTTTTATCTAACTATCTAATATTATATCACAGAATTTTCCGAAAAGCAAATACATATTGCATTGTTTAACAATACTTGAAAAGTATATCAGCGTGTGATATAATTATTTTGGAGGGATAGTTATGGAAATCAGAGTGTTAAAATATTTTCTTGCCGTTGCACAGGAAGAAAATATTACAAAAGCCGCTGAACTTCTGCATATGTCGCAACCGCCATTATCAAGGCAAATGCACGATTTAGAAGAAGAACTCGGTGTGAAATTATTCGAACGCACAAACCGAAAAATTATTTTAACAGGGGAGGGGATTCTTCTCCGACAAAGGGCTGAAGAAATTATTTCACTCGTGGAAAAAACAAAATCTGATGTCAGCCCAGAAACGGAAAACATCAGCGGTGAAATTTACATTGGAAGCGGTGAAACAGAAGGCATTCGCACTCTTGCTAAAATCATTCGTCAAATACAAGAACAATATCCGGCAATTCAATTTCATTTTTACAGCGGACATGCGGAAGAAGTCACTGAACGCCTTGACAGGGGATTATTAGATTTTGGCATTTGCATTGAACCGGCGAACATGTCAAAATATGATTTAATTAAATTGCCAACAACTGACCGTTGGGGCGTTCTCATGCGAAAAGATGACCCACTCGCACAAAAGAAAACAATTACTCCAGAAGACCTTCTACAACGGAAAATTATTGCCACAAATCAAGCAATGGCAGAAGGGGAATTTTCCGGCTGGTCAGGGGGATTATACCAGAAATATACTATTTCCGCAACATATAATTTATTATATAATGCGGCGATTCTCGTTGAAGAAGGCGTTGGCATTGCCTTGTGTATTGAAAATATTATTCGTGATTATGCCGAAAATCCGCTTTGTTTTCGTCCGCTTGAACCGTCAATGCATGTCGGGCTTGATATTATTTGGAAAAAACATTATGTTTTTTCTAAAGCAGCAGAATTATTTCTGGAAAAATTAAGAAATTCCCTACATGAAAATTTTTCGTTTATCTATTGACAAAGTAGGCAAATTATGCTATAATGAATATACTAAACTATTTACGGAGGAATCACAATGAGAAAAAATTTAGGTGTACAGCCGGCATTATTTCCAATGCCTGTTGCAATTGTAGCTGCTTATGATGAAAATGATGTTGTTTGTGCATTAAACGCAGCATGGGCGCAAATTTGCGGAATGGACAAAATCGCCCTGTTTATCAGTGAGGGACACAAGACAACGGAAAACATCATGAAAACAAAGGCTTTCACAGTAAGTATTGCCGATGTGGAAAATATGGAAGTCGCTGATTTTCTGGGGATTGCTACGGGAAATCAAATGCCGGATAAATTCGAAAAAACTAGTTATCATGCAGTAACAAGTGAATTTGTTAATGCGCCGATTATTACAGAATTTCCGGTTACTTTGGAATGCGAATTAGCAGAAGTAATAAACACAGACACAGTTCACGCTGTTGTGGGAAAAATTGTCAATGTCAGTGCAGATGAAAAAGTTGTCGGAGACAGAGACAAAATCATTCCCGAAAAAGTAAATGCATTAGTATTCGACCAGTTCCGTTCCGGATATTATGCAATCGGTGAAAAAGTTGGTCAGGCATGGAATGCCGGAAAGGCTTTAATGAAAAAAGCATCTGAATAAGAAAATCTGCTGTACTGATTCAGTGCAGCAGATTTTTAATTTTACGCTGTTATTTAATGATTTTTTCAAAATCAGAAGCGGGATGTTTGCATAATGGACAAATAAAGTCTTCCGGAAGTTCTTCTCCAACGTATTCATAACCACAAATTGTACAACGCCAAATTGTTTTTCCGTCGGACGTTTCGCCGATTTTTTCCGGTTTTGGCTTAATTTGCTGATGATAATAGGCATACGTTGCCGGAGGAGTTTCAGAGAAAATTTCTGCTTCTGTGACTTCCGCAATGAATAACGTATGCGTTCCCATATCTACATTATGAACAATTTTTCCGGAAAGATAGGCGCAAGTGCCTTCTGTTACAGCAAGTGTGCCGTTTTGAGTGCGTTTCACGCCGGAAAATTCTGCAAATTTATTGGTATCTTTTCCGGAAGTGAACCCGAAACGCTTAAACAAGCTGAAATCAGCGTTTTCACTAATGACAGACGCTGTAAATTTTCCGCTTTGCATCAGTAAATCATGTGTGTAATTGGCTTTATTCACAGCAAGAACAATGCAATTTGGCTTGCTTGTGACTTGTGTAACAGTGTTGATGATACAGGCGTTATCTTTTCCGCCGGTTTTAACAGACAGAACGAAAAGCCCATAACTTAATTTTTGCATAGCTTTATGATTCATAAAAATACCTCGCTTTTTTGAATTTATGATTAGTTGGAAATTTACTTTTATTTATTATACTACACCATTTCGAAAAAGTCAATACTCTAATGAAAATTTCACTATGATGATTTTAGCAAATAAGGCTTTGTGCAGAAAATGAAAAGCCTTGTCCAGTATGAAAAATATAGACAAGGCTTGCATTATCTTGAATTTTATTCTTCTATTTGATTGCAACGCACCGTCACACGGGCATTTCCGGCGTAGTTGCAAGTAAATAAACTTAAATCATATTGGGAAGAAATCATTTCTTCAATTGCTGTTGGCTGAAGTGTTTCCACTAATTCAACCTGATAGAAAAATTCATTTCCCACTGCATCAATGAAAATTATTTCATCATGATGTTGTAAGTTTTTAATATTCCGGAAATGCGTGCTGTAATTGTGGGCGCAAATAACTAAATTATTTTTGTAAATAGAACCCTCATACCGGCAAGGGGAAATTTTCATTTGTGTGTAATCCCAATTTTCCGCAACGGGTAATTCAATGCCGAGTGCCGGAATAGTTAATACACCAATATACTTCACACCATCTATTGAAATTGTCGGCATGGGGGCGTTCGGGTCGAAATGTTCTTCTTCCGGAAATTGTCCGGTAATACCCGTTGGAAGATCATCTTTTTCTTCTAATTCTGCGTGTTTCCGGAAATCGTTGAATTTTTCTAAAAGATAGGCAGCTGATTCCGTTGCACGGGCATCTTCATTCAAATTATACGCCGTCAATCCGGCAGCGGCTAACATTAACACCATTCCCGAAAGCATGAAGAAAAATTTTTTATTCTTTTTCATTGTCATCTCCGGCAACAAATCCAATTAAAAATAGAAATAATCCTAAAAGAAATAATATCGGCACGGGATACCATAATTGCCCCGTCTGCGGAAGCTTCAAAGGCGTGGAATTTCCGCCGTTTTTATTATTGCTATTATTAGAATTTGAATTGAAATTAGTTTTCGTGACAGTTCCTCCGGAAGAAGGCGTTGACGATTTTCCGGAAGAAGAATTTCCGGAAGAATTTGTGACTTGCGTGTAAGTTGTATTTGTTGTGTTAGTTGTGTCAGTTGTATTTGTGGAATTAGTAATATTTGTAGATTTTCCGTCAGTAGTTTCTGAACTTTCCGTAGAATAAGAATGATTTTTATTTGTTGTTGTTTCAGAAATTTTTGTAGAAGAATGATTTTTATTCGTTGTTGTTTCGGAAACTTTTGTAGAATTTTGGTAATTTTTAGTTGTTTCGGTTACGTCGGTAAAAATTTTTTCTCCGGTGGTTGTAGTTTCGTGGAAATCTGTAATTCCGGTTTCGGTAACGTCCGGAATATCCGGAACGGTTGTTTCAGTGGCTTCCGTTGATTCCCCCGTTTCCCAAATTCCGGAAGAAAGCCCCCTTGTGTTGACAACGACGAATGTCGTTTCGTTCATCGTGACGGAAACGAAATATTCCACAGGGATGACTTTTTCAATGACATACCAGTCGTAACCAGTAGACAAGCCTTTCCAGGTGTATTCCCAATTATTTTCGGAAGATAACGTCACTTCATCGTAAAATTTCCCGCTCTGGAATAATTGCACCGTAATTGGCACAGGATTCGCTGAACCTTCTGAAGATTTCCAAACTTTTCTGACTGTGTGGGAAGTCGTTTCGCCGGAATTTGCGGTTAATTTGTATTTAATGTTAATCATCACTGGTTCGGTGTCGTTTTCTGAGAGATAAATTAACGTTGGTTTCGGGGTGTACATCACATTGTCCTGAATTTTGGAAAATCCTGTCACAAGATACATGCCGGATGCAAGATTGCTGAAGTTTAAACTGCCTAAACCGTCCGTTTTTCCGGTAGCAACAGGCGTGCCAAAGCCGCAAGCCGCATAGGAAGCCAATGTGAACGCAAGCCGGCTGAGGTTCTCGCTGTCTTCAAGGTTGCCGGGGTCTACGCTGAGTTCTGAAAATGCTCCGCTTAATTTTCCGTCTGGGGTCAACGCATAATATAATTTAAATTCCGCATCACGGATTGCGCCAAATTCTGTTAAAAATTCCACATTCAGCACATGTGTTTTCGTTTCGGCAGAAGTGAAAGTTCCCCCGAACAGAAAATAAATTACCATACAGAAGACAATTAGACAGTTACTGACTTTTCGCATAATGATTCACCTCTTTTTTCGTGTAGGGCGTGCAGAAATCATAACAGCAAGCAAAATTACTGGAATTTCGCAAACAATTAAAATGATTTTTGTGTCAATTGGTTTTGCGCCGGACTGAATGACTAATTCTTTTTCGGCTTCTTCTTCCTGTAATAATTCGCCGTGAATTAAAAGCCGGTGAGAATTGATTCCGTAAGGCGTGCAAGTGACCAGCGTGCAGTAATTTTTCCCTTCGACAAGCCGTAAAGACTGCACATCTGTTGGTTCAACTGTTTCAATTCCGTTCACCCGATACACATAAGATTCGTTAAGAATATAAAAAATAAATGTATCTCCGACATTTACTTTATCTAAGTTAGTAAACAGCAACGCCGACGGCAAGCCACGATGACCGGAAACCACGGCGTGAACCGTTTCCCCGTCAATTGGGAACGAAGACCCCTCTATGTGTCCTGCGCCGTCCTGCAAAACCGCTTCACTCGTGCCATGATACAATGGTAACATAATATCTGCCACCGGAACGCTGATATAGCCAATAATGCCGTCTCCGGTGATGTCCAAAACTGAATAATACTCTTCTAATAAATCAGGGGGCAAGTTCATCAATAAATATTGACTAATGGTCAGTTCCCGATTGAATTGTTCAGCTTTTTCTAAATATTCAGAATAATCTTCTTCCGGAATGTTCTCTGCCGACGACATATAATTGAAAATCGCCCGTCTCTGCCGTTGGGCATTGATGTAATTGCTGACTGACGGATACAGCAGCAGGGACAGACCCATGACCAGCATCACAAACGCTAAAAATGACAAAATCCGCTGTTTCATATGAGTCTCTCCTCGCTGCTGTGGTGAGGGTCGCCCCTCATCACAGCAAATGGTTTAGAATTTATTTAAATATTATGATAGGTTAGGCAACTTTCTTTTTGGACAGTCTGAACAGAACGAAGGACATTGCGAGACCGCCTGCGCCGAGAATGTAGAACCAGTATGTACCAACGCCACCGGTTGACGGGAGGTCAACATATTTGAAGTTTGCAACGAGCATATTTGCACTGCCACTGTCGTCAGGTTTACCAGTTTTTGGGTCAATAAGCTGTACAAAATTATCATAGCTGAATGATTCACCATCTTTTATTGTATCGCTAACTTCAGCATTTTCAAGTTTGCCATTATATTCTGCAGTATCATCAACTTTAGCTGCTGTAAGTTTAACTGTAAATGGATCAATTTTGGCATAATCAGAAGTAGGTGGTTCTGTCTCAACGATTGTGTAAGTTACATCATCATCAAGACCGGAGATGTTGAGAACACCGTCTGACAGAGAAGTAATGTTGTAAACTTCTGTAGCCTCTGTATCAGTATAATTTTCAAGCCATTTAACATCAAATGTAGTCGCTGTAACAGCTGCTCCGTCTTTTTTTATTGTTTCCCATGATACAATTGAATAGTAACCATAATAGAATCGAACAGGTAATTGTGTTTCAGCTTTCATTGCTGTATCTTTGTCAATAAGTTGAAATTTAGCAATTTCCCATTTTGTATTTTCATTAGGTTTATGAGTAGTTGCATCAAGAGTTTTTACATTTGGACGTACAACTGCAAATTTTGCGTCTTTCAGTGCAGCTGTTCCTGTCGCTGTACCTGTTCTGAGATATTCAGCCGCATCAACTTTCACGATATCAAGACCAAAAGTGTAAACCGTTGCGTGTTCTTCTGTTGTATTATCAGTATCACCGTAAGACTGCGGGTTGTCGGAATAAGTAAGTTTTGCGGTGTTTTTGTTGCCGTCAGTAGGACTTACTATTGCATTTTCATTGACAACAGCGGTGTAGTCGATGTAGATTTCTGATTGTGCGCCGATATAGTATTTTGTACTGTCCACTTCAATTTCAATTTCTTTCAGGCAAGGGAATGTAACTGTTAGTTCATTATTACCCTTCTCAGTATCATATTTTTCTGTGTAAACTTCTGTTATGCTATCATGTTCTGTAATGTGTACAAAAGGTGTTTTATAAGATTTTTTACTAATTTCATATTCACCAGTAAGTGTAGAAACCAGTTCACCATCAGCATTATATACGTTTTTTACTTTTACAGTTACATATGTTTCTGGTTCAGTTCCAAGTGGTTTCAGCGTCAGCCCCTTGCTGAGAGTATCAGTAAAAGTAAACTGATAGCCGAGTGTATATTGGTCATAGTTATCTGGAAGTGTGCCTGTCAGGCGGAAATCAACTTCATCGCCAACGCCTGCGGCTTCTGTTTCAAAATAATCACTATCTCTTGAAATCTGCTTTTTAAGTGTTGGAATATCCTCTTTCAACACCTGACTAACGTTGTTTACAACGAACAGCATACGAGCGGAATAAGCTTCGTCTGTAGTACTTTCATTATCAATACTGGTACGGTCAAGAATCATGTAATAACCACTTTCAGGAACTTTTATTTCATAGTTATCACTATTAATTTCGCTTGCGTAATACTGCGTAACAAAACCTTTGTTTGCTTTTTCACTGGTGTCGTAATTATCACCATAACCGCCGAGAATATCAGTGAATGCCTGTAACCATGTACGGTCATTCTTATTGTTAATTACGTCTGCCACTTTTGTCGCAAGTTTGTCAAATTTAACATTATTCAAATCCTTCTTATTATCATCAGTAAGTTCGCCACCATCAGGATCAGTATAAAACTCATCAGCAAGATAATCACCATTCTTAAATTCTTTAAACTCATTAAAATTTGCAAAAGCAGCAGCGTATTTATCATTGTCACCTTTATAAGGTTCAGCAAGAGCAAGAACAAAATTGACAATATTTTCCTGCCATATTTGTTTTCCTGTTCTACCATCAGCACCAGCTTCAGCATTTATATCACCGAACGCATTACCCCACTTAATATCGGTAATCGGTATAGCTGTACTTTTACTTCCAGGGTTTGCATTTTTATCTGTATAGTCCTTATCCTTAACTGTACCGGTGAAAATCTGGTATGCACCATATGCACCGTCAGTAATTTCAACGCCTTCAGGCTTGGTAAGAGTGATAGTGTATTTAGTAGAACCACTTGTAATTTTGTTGTCCTCTGCACGGTGCGAATGCCCCACTGCCAACGCTGGTATAGCCGAGGTCAGGAGCAGTGCCGCAGATGCCGCTATCCCAAAAACCCTTTGCAGGAGTTTTTTCATAAAAACCATTCCTTTCTTAAAATTTATTTTCACTCCGGAATCGCCGGAGTAGGCAAAATTCTGATTAGCAATTTTCCTTTGACTTGCCGTGAATCCACGCAGCCAACAACGGCACTCCGTGAATCAATCGAAGTTTTCCGGTTGTCGCCCATGACGAAATAACTGTTTTCGGGGACAATTACGGGATAATCCACCGTGCTGTTTCCGGCGTTTTTCACGTTCAGATACGGTTCGGAAAGTTCCTCGCCGTTCACACTGACAACGCCGTCCTCATCAACGGAAATTTCGTCGCCTTCAAGCCCAACAACACGCTTGCAGAGAAAACTGCCGTCCTTTGAAAATATGCAAATATCACCCCTTTCTAATGATGATGTTTTTCGGGCAATCACAACGTCCCCGTCGAATAAAGCCGGACTCATCGAATCGCCGTAAATTCGCATCACCGAAAATCCATAGGTCAGCAGCAGAAAGACGATTGCCGCCGTGAAAATTGCACTGACCGCCACCGTGAAAAGCATTCTCAACAGTCTGTTTTTCGGGATTTTTCACTCTCTCCTTTCTCACCTCTCCTGCTCATCGCTGATTTTGCACTTTTTGCAGAATAGTGTTGCGAAATATACTCCAGCTGCTACCACTAACATAATGCCGCAGTACAGCGTGATGTCAATACCACCGTTTCCACCTGTGGAGGGAAGCG
>CANPYZ010000036.1 GCA_947589035.1 uncultured Clostridia bacterium
AGCAGCGGCAGCAATAACATAAGCAGCTTTTTGCTGTTTCAGCAAATCAGCGCAGTAATGCAAAGTATTACCAGTAGTTAAAACATCATCACAAAGTAAAACGCCTGTATTTTCAAGGGAAACGGGCTGAATGCTGAAATTTTCGGCATTTTTGGCACGTTCTTTTGAAGTTAAAGTATGCTGTTCTACAGAAGACTTATTTTTTTGTAAAACATTTTCCCTATAGGGCAAATGTAATAAATTGGCGAGTTCTTTAGCAATTAAAGCGGCTTGATTATAGCCACGTCTGCGTTGTTTAGCGTGGGTCATGGGAACGGGCATAACGCAATGAATTTGATTAAGCTGATAATAAGAACCATGTTGTAAACGTTCCGCAAGGATTCTGGCGGAAAAATATGCAAAATTAGTATTTCGGGATAATTTTAATTCCAGCACAGCCGGAGCAGTAATTTCATCATAATGGCAAGCGACAACGGCTTTATCATAAGCAAAAGAACGTTTATAGCAAAGGCAGTTAATTTTTCCGCATTGGTGACAGTAAGCGTCTTGTTCGAGTAACATTTTTTCTGCGCAGGAATCGCAAACCATTTGTGAAGCGGGTAAAAATTCCTGACAGCGTGGGCAAGTATTAGGATAGAGAAGATTCAGGAAAATGTTCATCAGCTTGTCCGGCATAAGAATCCAGCTCCTTTTCAAGCATAAATTTCAGACAGGAATAGCGGAAAGTCTGGTGAATACCGGCAACCATTTCCTGAATTTTCTGCGGGGTACTGATTAAAATCAATAATTTTTTCGCTCTGGTGACAGCCGTATAGAAAAGACTGCGATAAGTTAATTTTTCGAGTTTTCCGAGAACGGGAAGAATAACAACTTCAAATTCACTGCCTTGGCTTTTATGAATGGTAATTGCATAAGCGAGTTCAAGCTGTTCAATCATGTTTAAGGGGTAATTGGCAATTCTGCCTTCAAAATCAATTAAGGCTTCGCCCATTTTTCGGTTAATGGAAAGAATAATGCCAATATCGCCGTTGAAAATGCCTTTTCCGGTTTCGTCGTCTTTGCGCCAGGGGAGGTCATAATTATTTTTTGTCTGCATGACTTTGTCCCCGATGCGGAATTGATAAACAAGGGAATTGACTTGCGGTTTTTGTGCATCAGGGGGATTGAGGCGGGCTTGCATAGCCTGATTGATTTGTACCGTTCCGACTGTGCCGATTTTCGAGGGGCAAATAATTTGAATGTCCTGTGTGGGGGAATAATGATAAGCAGCAGGAAGCCGGCGGCAGGCAAGGTCAACCGCAAGATTTAAAGTTTCGGCATAATCCGAACGCTGAAAGAAAAAGAAATCATTATCCCGTCGGGAAAGGTCAGGCATTTCCCCATGAACAATTTTATGTGCATTAGTGACAATGCAACTTTGTTGTGCTTGCCGGAAAATTTCTTTTAACGTGACAACGGGCATACATTGACTGCTGAGTAAATGCTGTAGAAGGTTACCCGCACCAACAGAAGGAAGCTGGTCAGAATCGCCGACAAGAATTAACTTGCAATTCGTGCGTAATGCTCTGAGTAAATGAGAAAATAAAAGCACATCTACCATAGACATTTCATCAAGAATCATGACATCACAAGAAAGGAGATTTTCTTCATTGTGAACAAATTGCTGTATGCCATAAGCATCGAATTGCACTTCTAAAAGGCGGTGAATGGTTTTGGCAGGGTAACCAGTAAGGTCGGAAATGCGTTTTGCGGCTCTTCCGGTCGGGGCAGCAATTAATACTTCTGCATTTTGCTGATGAAAACAGGAAATAATTGCATTCAAAGTAGTAGTTTTCCCTGTACCGGGTCCGCCGGTTAAAATGAGCATTCCTTCAGACATTGCGGAAAAAATTGCTTTTCGTTGAAGTTCAGCGTAATGCATACCGGAACGCTGTTCAATTTCGTCAATCATTGCAGAAAATTTTTGCCTATTTTCAGAAGTGGGCGGTTTATGGCAATGCAGGAAAGAAATTCTCTGTGTAATATATTGTTCAGCGAGAAAATATTCCGGTAAGTAAACAAATTCCCGTTCTTCTTTAATATATTCAATTATTTTTTCTTCTTGCAGTGCGCATTGGTACGCATCGTAAAAAGCCGGTTCTGTAATTTCAAGGAAATTAATAGCAGTTTCCGCAAGTCGGTCAAGTGGCAGGCAAGTATGTCCATTATTAGTAGCATTATGCTGTAGAATATGAACAATTCCGGCGGAAATGCGACAGTAAGCATTTTTAGGAATGCGCAAATCATGGGCGTAATTTTCCACTTCACGGAAGGGCAAGGCAACTGTTTCCTGACAAAGAAGGTAAGGATTTTTTTCCACAATATGTTGACAATTCATTCCCCAAAGGCGAAAAGCCCGAATCGCATAACGGGATTTAATCTGATAAGCATTGAAATAAGAAATGATATTTCTTAAAGCGAAAATCTGTTTTGTTTCTTTGATAATTTCTTCACATTTAGATTGTGACAGACCACGAATTTCCAGTAAACGCTGTGGTTGGTGTTCAATAATATCTAAAGTCTGATTTCCGAACGTTTTCACAATTTTAGAAGCGAGTGTTTTGCCAATGCCTTTAATTGCACCAGAAGAAAGATAACGTTCAATATCTTCTGCATTGGAGGGAAGTTTCCGTTCGAAAGACTCCACCTGAAATTGTTTACCGTATCGGGGGTGAGTGGTGAATTGCCCCCAGAGGGAAAGCACTTCCCCTTCGTCAGCGTTGCCGAGTTCGCCGGTAACCGTAACAAGCGAATGCTGGATGTTCATGTCAAGAACGAGATAACCATTAGATTCATTCCGGAAAAGAATATGTTCCACAACGCCTTCAATATGTTGTAATTCAGCCATAGAAAAACCGTCCTTTTCATTGATTAGTAAGCACATTTATATTATACAACAATTGAGAAAAAAAAGCAATATGTTTCAGAAGATTTCTGAATTTTTCAGTTTAGCGAGAAGTAAATTTTCCATCTGAGGGAAGGAAACCGGAGAAAAAAAGTCATACTGACGGCTGATTTCCTGACAAAGTTCCTGCACAGACGGGGAATTTTCCGGATAAATTAACAGAACAGTATGCAAAATTTCGCTATCCATCCAGGCAATCTGAGAAGCGTAAAATTCAAGAAAAGCCTTTGTTGAAGGGGAAGCATCTGTGACAGGAAGAATGGCAATTGGGGTGAGAGGGTTTTCATTACGGGGGAGCGGACGACAAAAAAAGACAGAAATCAGCAATCCGGCGCAGATGAGTAGGAAAAAAATCAGAATCAGCATGAGAAAAACCTCCATATTTTCATCAAAATTCAGTAATATTTTATGCATATCCTACAAAAATGTGAAAATGAAATTTTTTTTGATTATGCTATGGAAAAAATCCCGGAATTATGTTATAATGAATTATAGGGGTGATTTAGGAATGGTGTTAATGGATTGCCATACACATACGGAAGTTTCACCGGACAGTGAAGAAAAATTATCCGTCATGTGCAGAAAAGCGGAAGAACTTGGTTTACAGGCGTATGCAATTACAAATCATGTGGAATTATGCCGATATTATCCGCAGGAATATTACCAGACAGAAGCGAGAAATGAAGAAGATTATTTTCATTATGCGCAAATCTGGGAAAGGGCAATGCAGGAAAATCAACAAGCGAAAGCATTACTTTCCGGAAAAATGGAAGTCATCAGCGGAATTGAATGTGGTGAACCGAATGCTGATTTCGGATTAGCAGAAAGTGTTTATCGTGACAGGCGTTTAGATTTTGTGATTGGGTCATTGCATGAACTGCCGGAAAAATTAGATTTTTATTTTTTAGACTACGGGAAAGAAGATGCGGAAAAATTACTGGAAGAATATTTTTCCCTATTACTGGAAATCAGCAAAAGAGAATGCTATGACGTATTAGGGCATGTTACCTATCCGCTGAGGTATATGGAAGGGGAAGCGGGAATGCATTTACACATGGGGAAATTTAAGGAAATGCTTGCAGAATGTTTCCGGCAGGTGATTTTGAATCACAAAGGCATTGAATTAAATACTTCCGGTTATCGGCAAAAATACGGAAAACCGTTTCCGGACAGGGAATTATTGCTGTTATATCGTGATTTAGGTGGGAAAATCTTAACTTTAGGTTCAGACGCACACACAGCGGAAGATTTAGGCAAGGGCATTACACAGGGGTTAGCATTAGCAAAATCATGTGGTTTTGAAAAAGTATGTTATTTCAAAAAGCATGAGGCACATTTTATTGAAGTATAACAGGAGGAAAACAGAATGAATGAATTATTACATTTATTGAAAACAGATGCCAGACTGACGAATCAGCAGCTTGCAGACATGTTAGGGAAAACGCCGCAGGAAGTAGCGGACGAAATTCACGAACTCGAAAAGAAAGGTGTGATTTGCGGTTATACAGCAATTATCAATGAAGATTTAATTGAAAAGACCGATGTAGAAGCCTTGATTGAATTGAAAGTCACACCGAAACGGGATTGTGGATTTGACGACATAGCGAAAACAATTATGATGTATGATGAAGTGGAATCCGTTTCGTTAATGTCGGGGGCGTATGATTTAGCGTTGACGGTGAAAGGGGAAAGCCTGAAAGACGTGGCAATGTTCGTTTCGCAAAGGCTGTCCGGAATAGAAGGCGTATTATCCACAGCAACACATTTTGTGCTGAAACGGTATAAAGAAAAGGGAATTTTGATTGAAGGGGAAGACCCTGACGAAAGGAGCATGGTTTGCCCATAAAAATTAAACATTATTGAATTATGGGCTAAAAATGAAAGGAGTGTAATTTTTCTGTGAATTATGAAAACAGATTATCCTATTGTGTGCAGAAAATGAAACCGTCCGGCATTCGGAAATTTTTTGATTTAGCGGCAACAATGGAAGGTGTGATTAGTTTAGGCGTAGGGGAACCAGATTTTTCAACGCCGTGGGCTATTCGGAAGGAAGCAATTGATGTTCTGGAGCGGAAGAAAATTGTTTACACAGCGAATGCAGGGTTAGCGCAGCTTAGAGAAGAAGTAGCGAAATACTTAAAGAAGAAAATTCATGTGGAATATAATCCGGAAGATGAAATTGTGATTACTGTAGGCGGTTCAGAAGCAATAGATGTTGCAGTCAGAGGGCTTGTTAATCCTGGAGATGAAGTGTTAATTGTTGAGCCGTGTTTCGTGTGTTATGCGCCAATTGTAGAAATGGCTGGAGGGATACCAGTAACAATTGCCACTAAACAGGAAAACCATTTCAAATTGACGGCGGAAGAACTGAAAGAAAAATTAACGGAAAAAACGAAATTATTAATTTTGCCATTTCCGAATAATCCGACGGGGGCAATTATGACCCGTGAAGATTTAGAAAAAATTGCAGAAGTGTTAAGAGAAACAGAAGTCATGATTTTATCAGACGAAATTTATTCTGAAATGACTTACGGGAAAAAGCATTGTTCTATTACGGAATTAGACGGAATGCAGGAAAGAACAATATTAGTGAACGGCTTTTCGAAAGCGTTTGCCATGACGGGCTGGAGATTAGGCTATTTATGCGCACCGGAACCGGTAGCGAAACAGTTAGTGAAAATTCACCAGTATATTATCATGAGTTCGCCAACAGTAAGCCAGTATGCAGCAATTACAGCATTACAGGACTGTGAAAAAGATGTTGAACGCATGGTGAAAGAATATAACATTCGCAGAAGATATTTAGTAGAGGCGTTTAACCGGATAGGCATGACTTGTTTTTCACCGGAGGGGGCATTTTACGTTTTTCCGAGTATTCAGTGTACGGGAATGACCAGTGAAGAATTTTGCGAAAAACTTCTGGAAGAAGAAAAAGTTGCCGTTGTTCCTGGAAACGCATTCGGGGAAAGCGGGGAAGGTTTCGTCAGGGTTTCCTATGCGTATTCATTAAGGCATTTAATGGAAGCCGTCAGCCGAATCACGAGATTTTTAGAAAAGCATGGTGGCAGACATGAAGAAACAAATTAACTTGAAATGTTCAGCGAAAATCAATCTTGCCTTAGATGTCACAGGGAAAAGAACGGACGGTTATCATTTATTAGACAGCATTTTTCAGACAGTATCTGTATATGATAAATTAGAAGTTACCCTGACGGAAACGGAAAATATTTCTTTAACGTGTAATTTTCCGGAAATTCCCTGTGATGAAAAAAATTTAGCCTATCGGGCAGCGAAAGCATTTTTAGAAAAAGCGAAAATTCATTCAGGGGTGAATATAATTTTAGAAAAAGAAATTCCCTCCGGTGCAGGCATGGGGGGAGGAAGTGCAGATGCAGCAGGGGTATTATTTGCGCTGAATTTACTGACAGGGGAAAAATTCACTAATGCAGAATTACGGGAAATTGGCGTAACACTCGGGGCAGATGTGCCATTTTTACTGTTAGGGGGAACGGCACATGCAGAAGGAATCGGCGAAAAATTAACCGCCTTGAAAACTTTACCGGAATTGCCGTTAGTGATTTTAAAAGGAACGGAAAGCATTTCCACAGCGGCGGCATATCAGGCAATAGACACATGCCCAAAAGCAAACCATCCGGAAATGAAAATAATTCGTCAGGCAGTAGAAAATCAAGATATTGATTTACTTTGCAGGAAATGCGGAAATTTATTCGAAACGGTAACGAATTGTGCAGACGTGGAAAAAGCCCGAAAAGCATTACTTTCCCACGGTGCGGAATGTGCTGTAATGACTGGAAGCGGGGCAGCAGTATTCGGAATATTCCGAAATGAAGAAAAAGCACAGGCATGTGCAGAAATGGTAAAGCAGGAATTTGCCTTTGTCCGGAAATGTCATACAACCGGACAGGCATTTCTGATAGAATAAGAGGAGGAATTTTGTGAAACAACGTAACTTGTCCTTAGGGATTCTTAGCGGAATATGTCTGTTAATTGGTCTGCAAATTCCGGCGGTACACGGGGAGAATGCCGAACTGCATACAGGGCGGTTCAGCAGTTATGCACAATATCGGAATGCATCTGCTGCCGGAAGACTGATTGCAGCGAATGAATCACAGGCGGCGGAAGTGACGGAAACTTTGCCGGCGTATTTTGATTTACGTTCACAAGGGTTAGTCAGTTCAATAAAGAGTCAGGGAAGTTATGGAATGTGTTGGAGTTTTTCGGCAATCAATTCAATAGAAAATCAGTTAATTACGAGAAAACCGGACATTGATTTGTCGGAATGGCATTTAGCGTATTATACTTATTCGCAGGAATTTGGTTTTCCTTTAGCGTTGGGAACGGATATGGACGATATTTTCCAGCAAGGCGGAAATTATTACATGATGGCACCAATGTTGACAAGCTGGACAGGACCAGTAACGGAAGAATTTTTCCCGTTCGGAGATGAAACGGTGCTGAATCCGGAAGCCACATGGGAAGAGATAAAAGCGCAGGCGGAATATCATGTATCTGATGCGGAAATATTCGGTTATGGTTCAGAAGAAGGAAATATTGATGACCAGATTGCCGCTGTAAAGCAGGCAGTTTATCAGGGAAATTCGTTATCCATAAGTTATTATCAGAAAAGTGATTATTACCAGCCGGAAACATATGCTTATTATGATTTTCAGGATGACCGGACGGGCGGAATGTATCATGCTGTTTCTCTTGTAGGCTGGGACGATACATTTCCGGCAACGGCATTCAAAGAAGCACCAGAACATGATGGCGCATGGCTTGTCAAAAACAGCTGGGGGGCAAATTGGGGTGACCACGGGTATTTCTGGTTATCCTATGAAGAACCAACGCTGGTAGAAGTCTATGGTTTACAAGTAGAACCAGTGGAAAAGCATGACAAAATGTATCAACATGATGATTATGGTTTCTGGACGGCGTTTTCTGTGGAAAATGCTGATGAGTCAGACTGGACAGCGAACGTATTTACAGCAGAAGAAGATACTTTTTTGACTTCTGTTATGTTCTGTACAGCATTACCAGATGAAAATTATACAATAGAAGTGTATAAAAATTTAAAATGGGAAGGTCGCCCGAATTTCGGAACAAAATACGCCTTTGCCGAAGGGAAAGTTTCTGCGGCAGGGTATCACACAGTAGATTTAAGTGAAGCTGTGCCGTTACAGGAAGGGGAAACATTTTCAATTGTGTTGGAACTTTCCGGAAAGTCTGGACAGCATATTGTCTGTGAAGCTTACACGAAAAACACTTTAACGGAAGAAGACGGTACAGTTTCGATAGAAGAAAGCATGTTGAAAAAAGACATGTTAATGAAAGATTTCCATAGTGGGGAAAGCTTTTACAGTGCGGACGGGCAAGATTGGCATGACCTTTATGCAGAAGAAGCCATAAGCGACAGTTATGTGACAGATACGGGAACAAGAATTGATTCTTACACGTTCATCGGGAATGCTTGCATACGGGGATTAACGAAAGCAGGCGGAGAAGTTATTTTTTCAGAAATCGGGGAAGCGTTGCCTTCAGGCACGGAAATTTCTTTATCGAGTGCAGGAAGTACAGCGATTTATTATTCTGTTAATGGGGGAGAATATCAGCTTTACACAGAGCCGTTAATTATGCCGGAAGAAGAAATTACTATTTCCGCTTATGCAGAAATGGGGGAAACAGTTTTTCCGGAATATCAGAAAACTTACGCATTACAGGAAGCGCAGATTTCCAGTTTGTTAATGATTCGCAGCGGAAAAGCGGAATATTTACATTTTGACAGAATGAGTAACGGGAAATATATTGCTTTAGCAAAACCATTGAACGAGGAAGAAAAAATTTCTTTTCAGCCGATTTCCACAGGGGAAATTATTGCAGGGGAAGATGAATGGTTAATTTCAGGAAAAGAAATGCAGGTTTATCCAGATGAAACAGGGAAAGTGGTTTTACATGTATCTGACGACGGAATGAAAAATACAATTTATGAAGTGTATTTCGGGGAAGAAGTATATTTTTCAGGAGATGTCAATTGTGACGGGTTAGTCAATGCAGTAGATGCGGCGGAAGTTTTAACTTATGCGGCGCAAATAGGGGCAGGGAGAACAGTAGAAGTATCTGATGCATTATGGCAGGACAGGGCAGATTACAACATGGACGGAATTGTCAATGCTGTAGATGCTTCTGAAATTTTAGCCTATGCGGCGGAATACGGCGCAACAGGGAACTAATACCAGATAAGGAGAACGGATTTATGATTTTTTACGCATTGGGAATCGCTGATGAACAGTTGCAGTTGTTAATTGCGGCAATAGTTAGCTTTTTGCTGACGTTCGGAGGAATTATTTTAGGGAGTAAATTTCTTCCGAAAGACCATGGCAGAGAATTTGCAGTTAATGGGGCGTTATCGAAAGGGAAAGCAAGAGGTGCAGGGTTAATTTTAATTTTAGCACTGATTGCAGCGAGCGTAATTTGTTTGCCGTTAAATATGGAATATTTAATTTATTTAGTGGCAATTTTTTTAGAAATGCTCAGTGGCTATTTAGATGATGCAGCGAAAGTGCCGTGGGGAGAATTAAAAAAGGGCTTAATTGATTTAGCGGTTTCCATAGGTGTATCAGTAACATATTACTGGTTTCACGGCGGGGAAGTAATTTTGCCTATTATCGGGGAAGTAATCAACATTCCGGCAGCGATTTATATTTTATTAGGAATTATATTAGTTTGGGGAAGTATTAACGTGACGAATTGTTCAGACGGCGTTGACGGCTTGTGTGCAAGTCTTTCATTAGTGACATTAACAAGTGCATTTCTGATGATGGAAAAATTTCAAACTTCAGGAAAATTATTAGTCTGGATGACAATATTTATGCTGATAGCGTATTTATGGTTTAACTGTTCGCCGAGTCAAATATTAATGGGTGACGCAGGGTCAAGAAGTATAGGCTTAATTATTGCGCTTGCGTTCATGCTGACCGGAACGCCGTTCATGTTTCTGTTGTGTGCGTTGATGTTAATTATTGACGGGGGACTCGGCTTAGTAAAATTAACCATTTTACGCCTGACAAAATCTAAAACATTCATGAAAAACATTCGTACCCCAATTCACGACCACGCCCGGAAAAATAAAGGCTGGAGCGATGCGCAAGTTGTCACAAGATTTACATTAATACAGTTATTAATTTCTGTAGGGTGTTTGTGTGCGGTGTTCATGGGTTCATAATTTCGTCGGCAATGGATTTAAATACCGGAGCGGCGGCATCATTGCCGTAACCGCCGTCTTCAACAAGAACTGTTACAGCGTATTCCGGCTGATCAATAGGGAAATATCCCGTAATCCATGCATGACATAATTCCGTGCCGTTTTCGTCAAAATGCCCTGTTTGCGCAGTGGAAGTTTTCCCCGCAGCGAGAACTGTTTCCGGAACGGCACGGGAATTTGGATTTTCGTTAATGGCAGCAATCATTAAATTCTGTAAATATTCAGCGGCATCTGGTTTAATGGCTCTTGCGAAAGCAGGAGCTGTTTCTTTTTGGGAAAATGTTTTCCCGTCTTTGGTCATTCCTGAAATTAAATGGGCAATAGGCATTTTTCCGTCATTGGCAATTCCGCAAGTCATTTGTGTAATTTGTAACGGCGTAGCGGTGAGAAGTCCCTGACCGAAACAGAAATTCGCCATTTCAGCAGGATAATTTAAATCTTTCATTTTGGGAAGTGTTCCGGAAGCGGAAACAATGCTGTGAGAAAGGGGGATTTGCGTGCCGAAACCGAAATTTTGCGCAGTTTCCCGCATGAGGGCAGGCTGAAGGAGTTGGCTTAACTGAATGAAATAACTATTACAGGAGTTAATCATTGCATATTGCATATCTTGAATACCATGACCAGAACGCAAATGGCAATTGAAAATTTGGTCTTTAATGGTAATTTTTCCGGTACAATTAGAACGATAATCTTGTAAACCTTGCGTGTAAGCAGTAGCGCATGTCATGAGTTTAAAAATTGAACCGACACTATAAGCGTAAAGGCAGCGGTTAATTAAAGGGCTATCAGGGTTGCTGAGGGCATCGCCGAGGGAATCGGGGGTATAATCGGGAAAACTTGCCATACCGAGAATATCGCCAGTGCTAACTTGCATAACCACAACAGCACCTTTTTGAATGGGTTGTTTTTCGCAAATTTCCTGAATACGGTAATCAAGAGTAGTAACAATACCGGAATTAAGATTTTCAATATTAGAAATCTGCACTTCCGCTCCTGGAAGAATATTTCCGAGAGCGTCCATAGTATAGGTGACACTGGCATTATCAATTTGTTTACGAAGAAGGGAATCATAATCAGATTCAAGACCAGTAATTCCGGTATGTTCAAGAGTGTAACCGAGAATGTGCTGTGCGGAAGGATTAGCAGAATATCTTTCCGGAACGTTAAGCACATGAATTTCTTCACAGTCGAAAAATTCCGTGTCCACTTGACAGCAGAAAGGCTTTTTCAGGCGGATAGCTTCCAGAACGGGGGAAATTTCTTTCACATGGGGGAATAATTCCTGTAATGCTTCTGCTGAAGGATTCACTACAGCATAATGCAGAATTTCCTGATTCACGAAATTATGAAAATTCCGGTCATAAATTCCGCCTTCCCCTGAACCGGCAGTAACAGTAAATTGACTTTGCTGTAAAGCCGCCTGAAAATATTTCGGGTTGTGCATTTGCAAGGCGAGATTGACAATTAACGTCGTACTGACTAAAATTAAACATAATTTTAATAAAAATATTCTTTGTGTGATACGCATAAAAAAAGCCTCCCATAGTTCAGTTACTGAAAGTATGGGAGAATTTGACTGAATTATGCATTATAACCAGTTTGATAATTTAGGAGTTTTCCAGCAGTCGAGAACTAAAGCGGAAACTTCTTCCATAATCTGACGAATTGTGTTCCCGTGCCAATAAATCACAAGCTGATTTTCTTTCTGGTGGTACGGACTGGAAACAGAATGCTGATAGGCTTTAATAAATGCATTTTTAGCACGTTCATCATTTTTGCGGAAAATTTCAATTTTTGACGGGGTATTTTGTTTTTTCCGGAATAAGAAACGAATCACATATTCCGGCATAGCAGAAAAAGGCAGTTTCCACGATGAAAATTTATTCAGTGCAATTTTTTTCGCTTTTTCGATATCCACAGTGTTCCCCATTGGAATATAATACAAATGTTGGTCTTCGCCGTTTCCTTGTTTATGGACTTCCGGACAGGAAATTGCTTGTTTAAGTGCGGACAGGTAAACGGGCAAAGAATCCCAGCCGTGAGTTTTTTCCGGATTGACAGCATCAGCACGGTAAACCCAATAATTTGTATATTTGCAATGGGTAATGTTAATGACAACAATATTCTGATACTGTTCGATATTCATAAATAATCCTCCTTTTAAAAATCGTCTGAACGCCGTCAGGCTTCCAGCAGAACGGTAAAAGGACCATCATTACACAGACTAACTTGCATATCTGCCCCGAAAATGCCTTGTTTCACGGAGGACATTTGCGTTTGAAGACGCTGAATGAACACTTGATAAAGATGTTCAGCGAGAACGGGTTCAGCAGCATGGCAAAAACTGGGTCTGTTTTTTTTGCAGTCAGCGTATAAAGTAAATTGCGAAATGACTAAAATTTCTCCATGAACGTTTTGGATAGATAAATTAGTTTTTCCCTGTTCGTCAGCGAAAATGCGGATTTTCAATAATTTGTCTGCGAGTTTGCAGGCGGTTTCTTCGGTATCCTGCGCACCGACACCGAGGAAAACGAGATAACCGGAACCAATTTGAGCAACGAGGGAATGCTGAACAGAAACAGAAGCTTCTGTTACACGCTGAATGACAAGTTTCATAAAATGACACCCTTTTTCAAATCAATATTCTATTTCAGTATAACATATTTGGAAAAAAATTTCAAGTAGTTTTGCAAAAAAAAGTGAATTATTTTTCAAAAAAAGAAAAATATGTTGAAAATAACGGGCTTGCATTTTCCGGAAAAGTGTGTTATAATAATGAAGTAAGATTTTAACAAGAAATTTCACCAGAAAGGAATGAAGAGTAAATGCCACATGTCAGCATTAAAATGTTAAAAGGACGAACGGAAGAACAGAAACTGAACGCAGCGGAAAAATTAGCAGAAGCATTAGTGGAAGCAATTGGCTGTAATCCTTCACATGTTTCAGTATCTGTGGAAGACTTCACGCCGGAAGAATGGCAGGAAGAATACAGAACGGAAGTAGAAGAAAATGCGCATTTAGTGTTAAAACCGGATTATGACCCTAAGGAGTTATTAAAAAAATGAATGGAATTATTTTAGCATCGGGTTCACCGAGAAGACAGGAATTATTAAAATTAGTGACAGAAGAATTTGAAATTTGTCCAATAGGCGTTGAAGAAGTTTTACCAGAGGGAATGCCGTTAGAAATGTCAGCGGCGTATTTAGCAGATTTGAAAGCGAGTGCCTGTGCGAAATTATTTCCGGATAAAATTGTCATTGGCTGTGACACGGTTGTCATTGCGGAAGAAGAAATTATGGGCAAACCGAAAGACAAAGAAGACGCTTTCCGCATGTTAAGAAAATTATCCGGAGAAGTGCATTCTGTATTGACAGGAGTTTCTTTGTATTATGGAACGCAGACGACAGTGTTCACCACGGAAACAAAGGTAGAATTTTACACACTTTCCGATGAAGAAATTGAAGCGTATTTAGAAACGGGAGAACCGTTTGACAAGGCAGGCGCATATGGCATTCAGGGGAAAGGCGCATTGCTGGTAAGAGCAATTGAAGGAGATTATTTCAATGTTGTGGGCTTGCCGGTTGCGGCACTTTCACGGAATTTGAAACAATTCGAAACGTTAATTCGGAAGCCGAAAATTACTTTTCGCCCGAAATAATTCAGAAGATATTGACAAGTTCAGAAAAATTTGCTATACTATTAGTAATTAGATAATGATTAGAATTTGCAAACAGGAGTGATAATTTATTATGGAATGGCAAGGATTGAATGACCTCAGAGAAAAATTTCTGCAATTTTTTGAAAGTAAGAATCATACCAGAATGGCGAGTGCATCGTTAATTCCGCAGGGAGATAAAAGTCTTCTGCTGATTAACTCAGGAATGGCACCGCTGAAAAAATTTTTCCTTGGGCAGGCAGTACCGCCGAATGTGCGTGTAACAACATGTCAGAAATGCATTCGTACACCGGACATTGAAAACGTAGGGAAAACAGCACGCCACGGCACATATTTTGAAATGTTAGGGAATTTTTCATTCGGGGACTATTTCAAACGTGAAGCAATTCAGTGGGCGTGGGAATTTTTCACGGAAGTGCTGAAAATGCCGAAAGAATTATTGCATTGTTCAGTATTTGAAGAAGATGACGAAGCCTATAAAATCTGGACGGAAGAAATTGGCGTTGACCCTTCACACATGGTCAGAATGGGAAAAGAAGATAATTTCTGGGAACATGGAACAGGACCTTGCGGACCTTGTTCAGAAATTTATTTTGACCGTGGTGCAGATAAAGGCTGTGGAAAACCGGATTGTCATGTTGGCTGTGAGTGTGACCGTTATGTGGAAGTCTGGAATTTAGTATTCAGTCAGTTTGATTCAGACGGAAACGGACATTATACGGAAATGGAACATAAAAATATTGATACCGGCATGGGCTTGGAACGGTTAGCTTGTGTAATGCAGGGTGTGGACAATTTATTTGAAGTGGACACCGTGCAGAATATTATGAAACATATTTCCGAAATTGCCGGAGTGAAGTATCATGAAAATCATGATACAGACGTTTCATTAAGGGTAATTACTGACCATATCCGGAGTACAACGTTCATGGTTGGTGACGGAATTTTACCTTCTAATGAGGGTAGGGGCTATGTGTTAAGAAGATTATTAAGACGTGCTGCCCGTCACGGCAGAATGATAGGCATTCAGGGAACATTCCTGCATAAAGTCTGTGATACAGTCATTGACGAAAATAAAAAAGCTTATCCGGAACTGGAAGAACATCGGGAACATATCCGGAAAATTATTCAGATTGAAGAAGAAGCTTTTGCCAGAACGATTGATACCGGAATGGAAATGCTGACGGAAATCATGGAACGAACAGAAGGAAAAATGCTTTCCGGCGAGGAAGTATTCAAATTAAGTGACACTTACGGTTTTCCGTATGATTTAACGGCGGAAATTGCTGCTGAAAAGGGATTCAGCGTAGATGAAGCAGGTTATCGGGAATTAGTGAAAAAGCAGAGAGACACAGCGAAAGCCGACCACGCAGCGAAAGCAAGTTCTTCATGGGCAGATGATACAGTGAAATTAAATTTCCAGAAAACGGAATTTGTCGGATACAAGACATTAACTGAAGATGCAGAAATTTTAGGTATTCTGAAAGATAAAAAACTTGTCGATTCTGTAAAAGAAGGGGAAGAAGCTGTTTTCATTTTAGACACAACGCCTTTTTATGCAGAAAGCGGCGGACAAGTTGCCGACCATGGGAAAATTTTCAATGATGAGGCGAAATTTAAAGTTACCGCAGTAACGAAAGATGAAGACGGGCATTATTTGCATTTTGGCGTGGTGAAATCGGGAACATTCCAAACAGGCGACGACGTAGAAACGAAAGTATGTTCGAAATTCCGGAATGATGTGATGCGAAATCATACAGCAGCGCATTTATTACAGGCAGCATTGCGGAAAGTTTTAGGCGAACATGTACATCAGGCAGGGCAGTTAGTGAATGAAAAAGCATGTCGGTTTGACTTCACACATTTTCACGCCATGACCGCAGAAGAAATTCAGGAAGTAGAAAATTTAGTCAATGAATGGATACTTGAGGCAATTCCGGTAGAAGTCAATGAAATGCCCATTGAACAAGCGAAAAAACTCGGCGCAATGGCGTTATTCGGTGAAAAATACGGCGATATTGTCAGAGTAGTGAAAGCCGGGGAAGTTTCCATGGAATTTTGCGGCGGAACACATGTGAAAAATACAGCACATATTGGATTATTCCGGATTCTTTCGGAAAATTCTGTTGCTTCCGGCGTGAGAAGAATTGAAGCGGTAACGGGTGCAGGCGTATTGAAACAAATGCAAATTTTGCAGAATTTGCTGAATGACAGCGCAAGAAGTTTAAAATTAAATCAAACGGCAGAACTTCCGGCGAAATGTGCTGCTTTAATGGGGCAATTGAAAGAAGCGGAAAAGACAATAGAAACATTACGTCAGAAAATGGCAGGAAATGCCCTTGCGGATATTTTAAAGACGGCAGAAGACGTAAACGGCGTAGAAGTGATTCATGCGGCAGTCAATGCGAATGCGGATTTATTGCGGAAAATGGGCGACCAGCTGAAAGGAACCGACAAGCCGAGAATTGCTGTATTAGCCGGAACCGGCGGCGAAAAAGGGCAATTATATTGCATTTGTACGAAAGCCGCACAGGAGAAAGGCGCACACGCTGGGAATATTATTAAAAAAGTAGCCGCACTGACTGAAGGTAAAGGCGGCGGACGTGCAGACAATGCTATGGCAGGAATTGGGAAAATGGAATTAGCTGAAACGGCGTTATCCGGCGTGAAGGAAATTATAGCCGGAATGCTGAAGTAAAGGAGAGTACGAACATGGACAAAGATTGTTTATTCTGTAAAATTATTGCTGGGGAAATTCCTTCCGGTAAAGTTTATGAAGATGATGCAGTATATGCATTCAAAGACATAAACCCAATCGCACCGGTGCATTATTTGTTTGTTCCGAAAACGCATATTTGCTGTGCGAAAAAAATTACAGCGGAAAATTCTGACGTTGTAGGGAAAATTTTTGAAGCAATAGCGAAAGTTGCCGAATCGGAAAATATTAACAGTTACCGGGTAATTAACAATTGCGGAGAAGAAGCAGGGCAAAGTGTCATGCATTTACATTTTCATTTAGTTGCCGGAAAGAAAATGGGCTGGGGCGAACAGTCTTTAGGCTGAGTAAGGAGAAAAACATTGGCTGAATATTATGAAATGAAAATTGCCGGATTAAGCAGGAAATTAAAACTTTGTCCGGTGAGTGAAAAATTAGATATTGCGGCGTTTATCTTGTTTTCTGAT
The DNA here is from genome assembly GCA_947589035.1 of uncultured Clostridia bacterium. GTDB lineage: Bacteria > Bacillota > Clostridia > Oscillospirales > Ruminococcaceae > UBA3855. The sequence continues at coordinate 17,083 of CANPYZ010000036.1, forward strand.
GTAGAAATTACAGTGAAGGCAGCGGAAGCGATATTAGCGAAAGCACCGGAATTTGATGTTATTCTGACAGCAGAATCGAAAGGCATTCCCTTAGCGTATGAAATGGCGAGACAAAGCGGGAAAGACTATGTTGTTGCGAGAAAATCGGTTAAAGTGTATATGCAGGATGTTGTTTCCGTTCGGGTAAAGTCAATTACTACCGCAAGTGAACAAGTATTATATTTAGACGGGGAAAAAGCTGAGCTGCTCCGGAATAAAAGAATACTCATTGCAGACGATGTGATTAGTACAGGAGAATCGTTGAAAGCGTTGGAACATTTAGCGAAAGAAGCAGGCGGAGAAATTACCGGAAAAGCAGCAGTATTAGCAGAAGGTGAAGCCGCTGACCGGACAGATTTAATTTATCTGGAAAAATTGCCCTTATTTTTCAAGGATTAACTGATGAAAAGACCGGCATTATTGATTGGATTATGCTATATAGCAGGGTTAGTCATTGCGTCAAAAACGGATATTCTGTCATGTGGTGTGATGATTCTGACGGCAATCGGAATTATTCTGTATCGCCGGTCGGTGTGGAAATACGTTGTTTTCAGCACGCTGTCATGTCTGATAGCGTGCTGTAGTTATTGGCATCATGCGGAACAGACGGAAAACCGACAGAAAGAATGGATTGGGAAAGAAATAATTTTCACAGGGGAAGTGAAAGAAAAAACAGTCTATTCCGGAGGCAGTGCGGATTATATTCTGAAAGGGGAAATTGACGGTTATCCGGTGAAAATAGAAATTTTCCGTGGGGAAGATGAATTTGCTTATGGGGATATTGTGACGATAAAGGGAAAACCGGAAAAAATAGTTTCTGATTATTTATTCAATCGGGAAGAATATGCGAAAGCGAAAAATCTTTTTCTTTGTTTTGAACAATATTCAGAAATGGAAATACAGGAAGTGAAACATGCTGAAAAACAAACATTATCGGGAATGATTTACAATTGGCGTGAACAGGTAACGGAAAATATTCAGAATCATATGCCGGAAGATACTGCTGCTATGCTGACAGGAATGTTATTCGGGGATAAAACCGCTTTACGGCACAGTGTGAAAACGGCATTATACCGGACGGGAATCGGGCATATTCTTGCCGTGTCGGGGTTGCATTTAGATTTTTTAGCAATGTGTTTAGGTTGGATTTTAGAAAAAATAAAAGCCGGAAGAAAATTATCATTTTGTTTAACAGGAATGTTATGCGGAATATTCGTGATTTGTGCAAGCGGAACAATTTCCGTGAAACGGGCTTGTATTATGGTATTACTTTCCCAGAGTGCGAAAATATTTTTCCGGAGAACGAATGCGTTCAATTCGCTTGCGGTAGCGATGTTATTATTAGGAATAGAAAATCCGTTTGTCATACATAGTTCATCATTTTGGCTGTCATGTTCAGGAGCGTTTGGTGTGGGCGTAGTGGCGCAATACATGACGAAAGAAATTTTTTCTACTTTATGGAAAAATTTTTTCACAGGCGTTTGGACGTTCATCACTGTTTTGCCGGCGAGTGTGCTATTTTTCGGGGAAATTTCTTTTATTTCGCCGATAACGAATTTATTTCTGACACCGATTTGTTTATTGTCGATTTTGTCGGGAGTAGGCGCAGTATGTTTCGGAGGAAATGGCGCAATAGCGGAATTTTTCCTGTATGTGGCGAATCAGTTAAATCAAATTGTATTAACAATTTCGGATCATATAGCAGGAATGCCATGGACGAATTTTTCTACAGACAGCGAATTATTATTCGGAATGATAACAGCAGGAATAATTTTTATTATTAGTATGCAAATATATAATCAAAATAAAAAAATGACTACTATTTCCGTTGCTGTAGTGTTATGCATAACGGGATTAGCGTTAAATTGGGAAAGAATTTCTCAAGCGGAAGAATTAAAAATTGCCGTATTAGGGGAAGAAACGCAGTGCTTACTGGCGGTGCGTTATGGAGAAGAAGCGGTATTATTTGACATTACGGGGAATTATTATGCGCCGGATTATGCAGAATCTTATTTAAAAGGCGTGAAAAAGCTGAAAGGCTTATACGAAGGAAACCCGAAAGATAAATTATTCAGGCGTTATCAGGAATATCTTGCATTTTTACCGCCGGAAGAAGTCTGGTTAATGAAAGAAACAGAATTTCCCATGCCGAATATTGCTGTAAACGGAACGAACACGGCAGAAGAAAAGGAATTATTATTTCACGGTGCAAAAATAGAAGTAAAACCGAAACAAATTCGAATAGAATATGCAGGGAAAGTGTATTTCTGCAAAAATGACCAGACGAAAATTGAAGAAACGCCGGATATTTTAGTCATTTACGGAACGAGTAAACAAATTCAGCCAGAATGCGGAATATTAATTATATTAGATGAAAATAGTTCATATGTTGCCGATGAACATACATATTTAAAAGAAAATAATTTAGAAGTAGCGATGACGAAAGACGGAAAATGCAGAACGAGGAGGCTTGAATGAAATGGTTCTAACAGATGAAAAAGATTTGCAGCAGCAAATAAAAAACGGTTTAGGGAATTTATATTATTTTTACGGGAGTGATATATTAAGTGTAGAAAATTGCGTAAAGCAATTAATTCAAAAAGTTGGCGGAGTGAAAAATATTACCCGTTTAGACGGGCAGAATTTAAATTTAGAACAATTAGCGGATGAAATAGAATTTTGTCCGATGTTTTCGGAATATAACTGCATACAAATTCATGATTGCAATGCGGAGTCGTTACGGGAAAACGAAAGGAAAACTTTGTTAGAAATTGTGAAACGTGCAGCAGGGCAGACAGTGTTAATTTTTGATGTGACAGGGTTTGACATTTACGGAGGGAAAACAGGAAAAAACCGGAAACCGACAGAGAAAAACAAAAAAATCATTGATTATATAGCGAAAACAGGCATTGTCTGTTGTTGTGAACCGAAAAGCGTTACGCAACTTTCAGCAGAAGTGATTGCCAAAGCGAAAAAAAACGGCTGCATAATGGAAAAACAAGCAGCGCAATTATTAGTCATGCAATGCAATTGTCAAACATTAATGATTCAGAATGAATTGAATAAACTTTGCGCATATGCAAATGGCGGAACAATTACAGTGCAGATGATTGAAGAAATGGTAATGCCGCAATTAGAAACAACCGTTTATGTTTTAACGGCAGCCATTGCGAAAAAGCAAGTCACAAAAGCTATGCAGGCAGTAGAAGAATTATTAGCGATGAAAATAGAAATGCCTTATTTAATGGCAGTGATTTCCGGAAGTTTAATTGATTTACAGAGGGCATCTTCCGCAAGGCTTGAAGGGAAAACAGTGCAGGATGTTATGCAGGATTTCGGATATAAATTCAGTTTTGCGGTAGAACGTGCATTTCGTGACAGTGCAGGAGAAACGCCGGAACACCTTGCGGAATGTCTTGATTTACTATGCAGGGCGGAAAAGAAAATGCATACTGGAATGGTAGATGAACGAGTATTATTAGAAAAAACTGTAGTAGAAATGCTGAAAAGGTGAGGTGTCTGTAAATGTTACAAGTCAGGCAGGCAATTATCGTAGAAGGAAAATATGATAAAATTAAATTATCTTCATTAGTGAAAGCGGTGATTTTACAAACAAATGGTTTTGGAATTTATCAGGACAAGGAGCGTTTGAATTTAATTCGGCATTATGCGAAAACGACAGGAATTATTATTATGACTGATTCTGACAGGGCAGGTTTTCAGATTCGGAATTATCTGAAAGGGGCAATTGGTGAAGGGGAAGTGAAACATATTTACATTCCGGACGTGTTCGGGAAAGAAAAACGGAAAACAAAACCTTCCGCTGAAGGAAAATTAGGTGTAGAGGGGATTCAGGCGGAAATTTTGCGTGAAGCCTTCCGGAACGCCGGCGTACTGACGGAAGAAAAGCCGAACAGTGAACCTATTACAAAAGCAGATTTATATATTGCCGGATTAAGCGGAAAGCCGAACAGCGCAGAAAAAAGAAGAATGCTGCAGCGGGAATTGAATTTACCGGAAAATTTATCTTCAACGGGGTTATTGGAAGTATTGAATGCAACAATAACGAAAGAAGAATTTTTCCGGAAGTTGGCAGAGAAAGAAGAATAATTATGCAGATTGCGTCATTAACGTTTGTCATGATTGTTTTGCCGGTCATGTTAGCTGTATATTATTTTCTGCCGAATAAAATAAAACAAATTGGATTAGTATTCAGCAGTTTTATGTTATATGGCTGGGGAAGTCCGATAAGAATCATTTATCCGTTAGCGGAATTAGTTTATGATTACGGGGCAGGAATTTTTTTAGAAAAGTACCGGAAAGAAAAGCCTATTTCTAAAGGAATAATTTACTTTTCTGTAATCATACAAATTTTCGCAATGATTTATTTCCGGAATGTGATACAAGAAGAAAAAATTTTCCCGTTCGGGATTATGATTTATACATTGCAGGGATTAGGGTATTTATTCGGAGTATATCGTCGTGAACATGAAGCGGAAAGAAATATATTTATTTTAGGGGGATATTTATTGTTTTTCCCGTCAGTATTTGCTGGGGGGCTGTATGCGTATCCGGAATTTGTTCAGCAAAACCGGAACAAGCATTTCACAATTATTTCATTAAGTGACGGGTTAAGCATATTTATTCGGGGATTAGCAGAAAAAGTTGTATTAGCGAATACATTCGGGTATATTTTTCAGGAATTGCAGCAGATTGCACCGGAAGAAATGAGTATGCTTACGGCATGGTTGACGACAATTATTTTTTCGATGTATTTATATTTTGAATTATTAGGATATTCGGAAATGGCAAGAGGACTTGGAAAATGTTTCGGTTACGACTTGCCGAAAAATTTTCGTCAGCCGTTTTTCACGTCGAGTATTACGGCGTTAATGGAAAGCTGGAATATTACGCTTGTTTCGTGGTTTGACAAATATTTTCGCAAGGGAATATTCGGGAATAATTCAAAAAAATGGGTCAGTTATGCAGGATTTATTTTCATGTGGGTGCTGATTGGCGCATGGTATGGAATGAAAAAGCAATTTCTGCTGTGGGGGTTTTTCATTGGAATCATATTATTAGCGGAAAAATTATTTTTAGAAAAGAATATTCGTCAGAAATATATTGCCGGGGCAGTATATACGGCAATTATTCCGCAGTTTTTATGGGTATTATTTTTCAGTGAAAATTTAACGGAAAGCGTGAATTACTGGAAAGCCATGGCAGGTTTCGGAAATGGAATATTTGACCGGACGGGAATATATTTTCTTGTGTCGTATATTGCATTAATTTTGACAGGCGTATATATTGCAACAGATTTATTCCGGAACATATTGGAAAGATTAACAATTTCAGCATACGGACAAAAACTAATGATGTTTCTTCCGTTAGTGCATGGTGGGTTATTGATATTTTGTTTAGCCTCTATGCTGTATGGGGAACAAATTGACTATTTATGGCTCAGATTGTGAGGAACGGAACATGAAAAAACAATGCGGGCTTGCGTATTTGACAGTTATTTTTTTAATAGTAATTTATGGGGTAATTATGGGGGGAACAGTAAAAAATTTTCAGAAAGCAGAATGTTCAGCCATTACAGAAGAAAATTTAAAACAAAATCTCGGATTTCATGACAAATTATTCCAGTTGAAAAGCCGGACAGATTTAATTATTGGCGAAAAAATGATACAAGGGGTATATATTACGAAAGAACGGTTATTAGAAAAGCAATTTTCTGAAACAGGCGGAAATGCGGAAAAATTAAATCAATTTTATGAAAAATATCATATTCCGGTGTATTTAGTTTTAGTGCCTTCTGCAACGGCAATTTATGAAAGTAATTTACCAGCAAATGCATTAAATGTCAATCAGGAAGAACTGATTAAAAGCGTTTACGCCGGAACGGGAACAGGAATACGCTGCATAGATGCTTATGCTGTGTTGCGTTCGCTGAAGGAAAATTATATTTATTACCGGACAGATTCGCACTGGACGAGTTACGGAGCGTATCATGTGTATCAGTCAGCCATTCAGAAAATGGGCTTTACTCCGGTATCTTACCAGAAATATGTCATTTCACATTTAAGCACGGAATTTCGTGGAAATTTATATCAGAAAACGCTATATGACGCAGTAAAACCAGATGTTTTAGATTGTTACACGAACGAAACGGGAAGTAAAATTACGGAAATTTTAGCCTATGACGGCGAAAAAGTCGAAAAACGAGAAGAATTGCATGATACAGAGGCATTAAAAACAGAAAACATGTATGAATTTTATTTGGGAAAGCCTTGCGAAAAGCTAATTATTCGGACAGATTTAGACAATGATAAAAAATTATTGCTTTATCAGGACAGTTACGGAGATTGTATGCTGCCGTTTTTATTACAGCATTATCATGAAATTTGCGTAGTGAATTTAGAAAAAATGAACTGTTCAGAAATTCATCCTGAAGAATATACGCAAGTTATGGTATTAAGCAGTATCAGCACATGGCAACAAGTATTTTCTTAAAAAAACAGCACGCCAGAAAATTCTGGTGTGCTGAATTTTATTTGAAAATTACTGGAAAATTTTGCTGAAATCGTCTTTCAGTTTCTGTTCAATAGCGCAGGCATCTTCCATTGTTGCGGCGGTAGCGGTGTAATAGCTTTTAATTTTAGGTTCTGTGCCGGACGGACGAATGACAACTTTTGCGCCTTGTTCGAGGTCGAAAACGAGAACGTTAGATTTCGGAAGGGTGATTGGGGATTTCTGACCGGTTTCAACGTTTAATGTTTCGCTTGTCTGGTAATCGGAAACGGAAATTACTTTTAATCCTCCGATTGTTTCGGGGTGCTGTTCACGGAGTTGCTGCATGAGGGAGTTCATTTTGTTCATGCCGGATTCACCTTCAAAAGCGAAACTCTGAAGTGAATGGCGGAAAATGCCATATTTTTTATACATATTTTCACGAGCCTGAAGCAGGGAAATGCCTTTTGTGCGGTAGTAAGCCGCCATTTCACAAATCAGCATGGAAGCAACAACAGCATCTTTATCCCGAACATAAGTACCAGCCAAATAGCCATAACTTTCTTCATAACCGAAAATATAGCGGTTTTCCTGGTGTTTTGCCTCAAGAAGTCCGATTTGTTCGCCAATGAATTTAAAACCAGTAAGCACTTCAATGACTTCTACGCCGTATTCTTTAGCAATAGCCCTAACTAAATCAGTTGTGACAATTGTTTTCACGCAGACAGGATTTTCCGGAAGTGTGCCGTTCGCTTTCCGCTGACTGCAAATGTATTCGAGAAGCATTGCGCCGACTTCATTTCCGGAAAATAAAGCGTAATCTTTCCCGTCAGGAACGGCAATGCCGACACGGTCAGCATCAGGGTCAGTGGCAAGAAGTAAATCTGGTTTTACTTTGTCGCAATATTTCAAGCCGAGTTCGAGAGCTTCACGGATTTCAGGGTTAGGGTAAGGACATGTTGGGAAATTTCCGTCAGGGTTTTCCTGTTCTTTCACAACGGTAACGTCTTTAATGCCGATACGGGAAAGAATTTCCCGAACGGGTTTATTACCGGTACCATTCAAAGGCGTGTAAACGATTTTTAAACCGCTTTCAGCGCAAAGGTCAGTATGAATCCCCTGAGCGAGAACATTTTGATAATAGCCTTCAATAGTTTCCTGAGTAATATAGGAAATCATGCCATTATCCAAAGCTTTCTGGAAATCGCAGTATTTCACATCATTGAACATATCCAGAGAATTAATTTCCTGAATGACTTGTTCAGCGACTTCAAGAGTAATCTGGCAGCCGTCAGCACCGTAAGCCTTATATCCGTTATATTTAGAGGGGTTATGGCTTGCGGTAACCATAATTCCGGCACTGCAATTCAGGGAACGGACAGCCCATGAAAGGCAGGGCGTGGGCATAAGTTCAGCATAGAGGTAGACTTTAATTCCATTTTCAGCGAGAACAGCAGCGGCAGCCTGAGCGAATTTGTCAGATTTAATGCGGCTATCGTAAGAAATCGCAACGCTTGGGGAAGAAAAAGAAGCCTTGACATAATTAGCCAGTCCCTGAGTGGCACGGCGCACCGTGTAAACGTTCATGCGGTTAGTTCCTGCACCGAGGACACCTCTTAAACCGCCCGTACCAAATTCAAGGTCACGGTAGAACCGGTCACGGATAGCATCATCATCTTTTTCAATTTCGAGTAATTCGGGGAGCAAGTCGGGGTCATCGACTGCTTTCTGACACCAGATAGTGTAAAGTTCTTTTACAGACATTATAACAGAGCCTCCTAAACATATTTGACGAAAGTCAATACTTCACTTCTATTATAACATGAAACGGAAATTTTGAAAAGGGGGTAAAGGGAAAAATTTTACATGTTTTTTATTAAAATAATTAAAAATGGCGATTTAAAGGCAAAAATTTAAAATTTAGCATAATATATAAATTATCTGTAAAATTTTTAGTGAAAATTATCAGAACCGTTTTTGCAAGCATTTTCACTTGCGAAAATCATGCAAAAGTAACTCTATACAAAGAAAAATCCCTGTGATATAATTAAAACAGAGGGAGAGAGGTTAGCAATCATGAAAACGGGAAGGAGGAAAAGCCATGAAAAAGAACATTGCTTTATTAGCAATATTGCTGATGTTATGTGGAATGCTGACAGGGTGCGGCGGAAGTGATTCAGGTTCAAGTACAAAGCATTCTGGATATTCCGGCAGTAAACATAATGACGACTACAGTCCAGGGCAACAGCATTTACTTTTTCAGAGATAAAAGAACAGAAAGCAAAACTTCAGGATTAAGAGAAGCTTTGAACAT
>CANPYZ010000037.1 GCA_947589035.1 uncultured Clostridia bacterium
GGAAAGCGTTGTGCTTTGAGTGCGCCCGGGTCGTTCCCTGAACGGCTTGCATTCCAATTTCGGAAAGCGTTGCGCCCCGAGTGCGCCCGGGTCGTTCGTTTCAAATTTTTCCGGAAGAATTAAATTCAGCGAACGTTGCGCCCTGAATTGTTCCACGTAGAACATTTGCATTATATCATTGCGCCCTGAATGCGCCCGGGTCATTTATTTCAAATTTTCCAGAATGGAGCAAATGCATGAAGTATTATTTTTATTATTATTTAACGTTAAATATCATTATGTTTATTCTTTATGGCATGGATAAGCGAAAAGCCCGCAAACATCAATGGAGAATCCCCGAAAAAACGTTAATTTTAGGAAGTTTGTTCGGCGGTGCATTAGGTTCTTCTTTAGGAATGATGATTTTTCATCATAAAACAAGAAAGCCGGTTTTCTGGGCGGCGAATGGTTTCGCCTTAGTGTTACATGCGTTTCTTTTGTGGAAAATTTTTTAAAAAACCTCTTGACAAATTCTTAAAAATATGTTATACTAATTATTAGCTGTTGCAAACGGCTATATTTCCTTGCCTGCATCAAAAGGCAGGCGAAATCCAGAAGGGAGTGAAAGAAATGGCTAAATTAGCTGAAAATTACGAAGCAATGGTTGTTTTCAGCCTGAAGGGCGAAGAAGAAGCACTGCGCAAGTTAATTGAAAAATTCCAGGGCGTTATTGAACGGCATGGGACTATGACGGAAGAAGTCAATGAGTGGGGCAAGCGTCGGCTTGCTTACCCGATTAACTACGAAACAGAAGGGTATTATGTGTTGTACACATTCCAGTCTGACCCGACATTTCCGGCAGAATTAACCCGTCGTTTGAATTTAACAGACGGCGTATTGCGTGCATTAGTGACAACCAAGTGAAAAACCAAATAGGGAGGTTTTCGGCATGAACAAAGTAATTTTAATGGGGAGATTGGTTGCTGACCCGGAATTTAGCGTTGGCGGAAGTGGTACGCCGTACTGCCGCATTCGCATTGCGGTTGACCGGAGTTATGCTAAGCAAGGGGAAGAAAGACAATCTGATTTTTTCCGGATTACAGCATTCGGGAAAACGGCTGAATTTGTCAATCGTTTTTTTGTTAAGGGCAAGCCGATTTTAATTGAAGGCGAAATCCGAAATGCTAACTATGTGGACAAAAACGGCGTGCAGCAATACCGTGATGACATTATCGCCAATCAAGTGAATTTCGTGCTTTCTGACCCGACAAGAGGCAACAATGGGGGTAACAATTACGGCAACAACTACAATAACTACAACAATGCCAATAATTTCAACAACAACCAGAACAACTACAACCCGAACCAGAATAATTATTATTCTGGTAATCAAAATTTCAACAACCCACCCGCACCGGCAAATCCTGCCCCGCAACCACAGCAGGCACCCCCTGCAACGGACGATTTCGCAGACTATGAAGCCGTTCTCAGCGACCAGGAATTGCCATTCTAAAATGTAAATTTTTGAAATCGAAGTAATCTTTAATTTTTAGTAATCTTTAAGTAATCTGTAATCTTTAATCTTTAATCTTTGACTTATTCTTCAACAGAAAGGAGTTGACTTGCATGGAACGTTCTTCACGTCCGTCAAAACGTCCCCGTAAAAAGGTTTGCCTGTTCTGCGCTGACCGCATTGACAGAATCGACTACAAAGACATTTCCAAACTCCGGAAATGCATGACTGAACGCTCGAAAATTATGCCCCGCCGTGTGACCGGCACTTGTGCATTTCATCAGCGTGAATTGACTGTTGCCATTAAGAGAGCAAGACATATTGCGTTACTTCCATATGTCAGCGACTAATTCAGAATAAATTTCTGCCGTTCCTGATTCAGGGACGGCTTTTTTGTGATATTTTCCTGAAGTTGTACATATCATGAATCAAGCCCTATTCCGCCCTGAACGGCTTGAAAGGATTTGATGTCATGAAAGGACTTTCTACACAACAGGCTGAACTTCTTCAGAAAAAATACGGTTTAAATTCGCTTGCACAGGTCAAGCCCCCTGGTGCAGTAAGTATTTTCTTCAGTCAGTTTAAGGATGCTATGGTGTTGATTTTACTTATTGCAACGGGAATTTCCGCATTATTAGGGGAATGGACAGATGCTGTTACGATTATGATTATCGTTCTGCTGAATGCCATTTTAGGATTTATTCAGGAATTTAAAACGGAAAAAACTTTGGAAACGCTCCGGAATATGACCGCACCGACGGCGAAAGTTTACCGTGACGGGCATTTACAGGAAATTCCGGCGGAAAACCTCGTTCCGGAAGATGTCATTTCCGTGGAAGCTGGTGACTGCATTCCGGCGGATTGTTTCATTTTAGAGGCGAACCGGCTTTATACGAATGAATCGGTTTTAACGGGGGAATCTGAACCCGTTCCGAAATTTTCCGGAACTTTGGAACAAGATTTTTCCGGACTGCACAAGCCGTATATGCTTTACAGCGGAACGGCGGTCACTCGTGGAAGTGGAACGGCGCAAGTGGTTTCCATTGGGAAAAATACCCAAATGGGACAGATTTCCGGAATGATTTCAGAAATTGAACGCTCGGAAACGCCTTTACAAAAGCGTTTAGGCGAACTCGGGAAAACGTTGGCATTAATTTGTATTGGGGTTTGCATGGCAGTTTTCGGGGCTGGCGTGTTAAGAGGAGAACCTATTTTTGACATGTTAATGACGGGGATTTCCATTGCGATTGCTGCCATTCCGGAAGGCTTGCCGGCAACGGTGACAATTGCGTTAGCCTTAGCCGTTAGCCGAATGATGAAACAGAAAGCGTTAGTGAATCGCCTGCACAGCGTGGAAACTTTAGGCTGTACTTCTGTAATTTGTTCAGACAAAACCGGAACAATTACGGAAAACAGAATGACTGTCACGAAAATTTACACTTACGGAAAAGAATTTGACGTAACCGGAAACGCCCTCCGGAAAGAAGGGGCTATTTTAGAAAAGCATTCTCCGGTGAATCCGAAAAATTCCGCTTTAGAACATTTATTGACTTGTGCGGTATTATGCAATAATGCGGAAATTTCGGAAAAAAATTCTTCTGAATGGGATTCTGTCGGTGACCCTACGGAAACGGCTTTATTAGTCATGGCAGCGAAAGGCGGCATTTCCGTGAAAACGTTGAATGCCATTCGGGAAGAAGAAATTCCTTTCGACAGCGACACAAGAAGTATGAGTGTTTTCGTGAAAAAAAATCAGAAACATTATACGTTCAGTAAGGGTTCAGTTGACGTGATTTTAGAAAAATGTGATTTCGTTCACGCTGAACAAGGCATTATTCCCCTATCGCCGTTCATGAAAAAGCAAATTCTCGAACAAGCGGAAAATTTATCTGCTCAGGCGTTGCGGGTGTTAGCTTTTTCAGAAAAGGAAACGGAACAATTCGCCACGAATGGAATGGTTTTCCTCGGTTTAACAGGAATGATTGACCCGCCACGGAAAGAGGCAAAAGAAGCGATTAAGAAATGTTTTTCCGCCTCTGTGCGAACGGTCATGATTACCGGAGACCATAAGAAAACCGCTGAAGCCATTGCGAAAAAAGCCGGTTTACTTCGTGGTGGTGAAGTCGTTACCGGGGAAGAATTAAATTTAATGAGTGAACAACAACTTGACGAACGATTGCCGAAAATTTCCGTTTTCGCAAGGGTGAATCCTTCACATAAGCTTAGACTTGTGAAAGCGTTCAAACGTGCCGGAAATGTTGTGACTATGACGGGCGACGGCGTGAACGATGCGCCCGCTATGAAAGAGGCTGACGTTGGCGTGGCAATGGGTTTAACGGGAACGGACGTTGCGAAACAAGCTGCTGATGTGATTTTAATGGACGACAACCTCGCAACATTAGTGCTTGCCGTGGAACAAGGCAGAACAGTTTATGCGAATATTAGAAAATTCGTTCGGTATTTACTTTCTTGTAATATTGGGGAAGTCATTACAATGTTTTTAGGGATTTTCATGGGAATGCCTGTCGTATTACTTCCGGTTCAGTTGCTTTTAGTGAATTTAGCCACTGACGGCTTACCAGCAATTGCACTCGGGTTAGAACCGCCTGAACAGAATATTATGAAACGCCCTCCACGAAAACCGGAAGAAAGCTTTTTCGCTGACGGTTTACTGCATAAAATTCTATGGCGTGGAATCATGATTGGTTTATGTACATTAGGGTCATTCAGCACGGCGTTACGATTTGGCGCAAACTTAACGGAAGCCAGAACAGCGGCATTATTTACGTTAATTTTATCGCAATTAGTTCATGTTTTCGAATGCAAATCGGAAAACGCTACATTATTTACGATTCGTTATTTTTCTAATGGGAAACTTCTGCTTGCCGTTCTTGTTTCGGCGTTAATGTTAATCATTACCATATGGGTTCCGCAGGCGCAAATGATTTTCTCTACGGCGGCACTTTCAGGGAAAATTCTATATCAGGCAATTATTTTTTCGTTCGCCGTTCCGGTGATGACTTCATTGTTTATGGGATTTCTGAAAAAATAATTTTCACATGTACGGAATCATGCATAAAAAGTAAATATTTACGTCGTTAGTGAAAACAGTATGATTTAAATCAGGTAAAATTGAGATATAAGTGTATACAAAGTGATACAAACTGATACAAATGATACTGATAATGATAAAGATAATGATAAAGATAATGACAAAGATAATGACAAAGATAATGATAAAGATAATGATAATGACAATGAATATATATCTACCGATATATATATTATATGGCGGTTTTTTTCAAATTTTTGAAAATCATCATATTCCGGACAGTCTTTGCATATACTCCAGTAATAGCAATCAAGGAGGAAAATTCTATGGAACTGCGAACCAATCAGGCGAAAATTTCCGTGATTGAACCAAATGAACTTTCTATGCAGGAACAAGGCATTGAATTAGATTACGTTCTTCCGGATTATTACCCCGATGTGTGCAAGTTAATCAAGTGCTTTGTTACTCCCACGGTAACCAGCGAATCCATTGTTGACCACAGGCTTTCTTACGAACTTACCGCCGAAATCAGAATTTTATATTGCAGTGAAAACAGCAACGTCCTGCAATGCGTTACCCAGAAATTACATTTCTCACGAACGGCAGAACTTCCTTCCGGTGAAGAAGTCATTGCGGAAATTTCCCCCGTGACGGATTACGTCAATTGTCGGGCAGTCAGCCGGAGAAGATTAGACGTGCGGGGTGCTTTAACCATTCGCATGAAAAGCAATGCCATTCACCAGCAAGAAGCCCTCTGTGACATTTTCGGGAAAAATATTCAGCTCCGGAAATTTCCCTTGCGTTACCAGTCGAAACGCTTACACACCGTGAATACTGTCATTCTTTCGGAAGAACTCGAACTCGGCGCAACAAAACCGCCCTTATTACAAATTATTCGCTGTGAAGCCGTTCCCTTAGAACAAAATGCTCAGCTCGTTTCCGGTAAACTTATGGCACAAGGCAATTTACAAATTCAATTGCTGTATTCCTGCGATGAGAATCATTCCGGAAAATTAGAAACCATGTCTTTCCGCATTCCGTATAGCCAAATGATTGACCTTGACGGACTGGAAGAACAAGACGAATGCGAAATTTTCTGTTCCGTGACTTCCTGCGAATTAAAACCCCTCACCGACGAAAACGGAAATATTCATTTATTGCGCTTAGAGGCAGAATTAAAACTTTCCTGCACGGCTTACCGAATGGCAACGGAATCTTTAATTTGCGATGCGTTTTCCACGGAACACCCCTGCAAAACGGAACGGGTGAAATTATTCACCAGTACTTCACCAGTGAAATTTTCAGAAATGCTTGTCTGCAATACTCGCTTAACTTGCCCTGACTGCGAGCCGGAATGCGTTTACGACGCATGGTGCGAAATTAGAAATTTCACGACAGAAATCGACAAACAGGAAATCTTAATTAGTGGTATGCTATTCTGTTATGTGCTGATTCGGGAAAATACCGGAATGCCAAGGCTTTTAGAAAAAGAAGAGCCTTTCGAACACCGTTTCGCCGTACAGGATTTAACTGAACTTGATTTAATTCAGGCGAAAATTTCTTCCGGAAATTGTTCTTACACGCTTTCGGGAGAATCGGAAATTACGCTGAAAACGGAACTCCGCATGGAAGGTTCAATTTTACATTGCACGGAAACAGAAGTTCTTTCCGGCATTTCCATTCAGGAAGAAGAATTTTTCAATGAACATTATGCATTAAAACTTTGTTTCGGAAAAGCACAGGAAAATATTTGGGATATTGCGAAACGCTGCCACACAAGCGTTGAAGCAATTTTAGAAGAAAATGACCTCACGCAGGAACAGTTACCGGAAAATCAAATGCTGTTAATTCCCTTAATTCGTTAAATTAGGAGGGTATCATGCAAGATATTTATCAGGATATTGCCCAGCGTACTGGCGGGGATATTTACATTGGGGTTGTAGGTCCTGTTCGCACGGGGAAATCTACGTTAATTAAGCGATTCATGGAAACGCTTGTCATTCCTAATATTGAAAGCGATTACAAAAAAGAAAGAGCCGTTGACGAATTACCCCAGTCCGCCGCAGGCAAAACCATTATGACCACTGAACCGAAATTCATTCCGGAAGAGGCTGTAACCGTGCATTTATCCGACGGCGCAAAATTTCAAACCAGAATGATTGACTGCGTGGGTTACATTGTTCCGAGTGCGTTAGGCTATATTGAAAATGAAATGCCCCGCATGGTGATGACACCTTGGTTTGAAGAAGAAATTCCCTTTAATATGGCGGCAGAAATCGGCACACAGAAAGTCATTACCGAACATGCCACTGTTGGCTTAGTGGTGACTACAGACGGGAGTATTTCGGACATACCCCGAAATGAATACGCTGAATGTGAAGAACGGGTCATTCAGGAATTGCAGGAATTAGGCAAGCCGTTCATTGTGTTGTTAAATTGCGTTGACCCCGACACGGAAGAGGCGAAAACCCTTGCTTTACAAATGCAGGAAAATTATCATACGACTGTTATTCCGGTAAGCTGTACGCAATTACAAGAAGAAGATATTCAGAACATTCTGACGGCGTTATTATATGCGTTCCCCGTTCGGGAAGTCAATTTCGCTATGCCGAATTGGATTTCTACGTTAGAAAAGGGTCACCCCGTCAAACAGGAAGTGTTCACTTCCATTCGGGAATCGGCGAAAAATTTACTGACCGTGAAAGACGCTACCCATTTAGCCGAACCCTTACGAAAATGCCAATATATTCTTCATGCGGAAACTTCTGAAATCAATTTAGGCAACGGTGCTGTGACAATTTCCGTTACACTTGACCATGCATTATTTTTCAGCATTTTAAGCGAATCCACTGGACTGAACATTCAGGACGAAAGCGGACTTTTAGAAGTGCTGAAAGAACTTTGCAAAATTAAACAAGCTTACGCACGCATTGAACCGGCGTTAAAAGAAGTGGAGGCGACCGGTTACGGCATTGTAATGCCCACAATGGAAGAATTACATTTAGAAGAGCCTGAAATGATTAAACAAGGCGGAAAATATGGCGTTCGCCTGAAAGCCTCCGCCCCGTCAATTCACATGATGAGAGCCGGAATTAATACAACTGTCAGCCCGATTGTTGGCAGTGAAAAACAAAGTGAAGAATTAGTGATGTATTTATTGCAGGGATTTGAAGAAGACCCCACGAAAATTTGGAACTCTAACATTTTCGGAAAATCTTTACATGAATTAGTCAATGAAGGCTTGCATAATAAATTATTCAAAATGCCCGTTGAGGCAAGAATGAAATTACAGGAAACTTTGGAACGAGTCATTAACGAGGGCTGTTCTGGGTTAATTTGCTTTATTCTATGAGAAAATCCCCGTCCGGAGACGGGGAAATTTTATTCTTTGTGTTCGTCTTGTTGTTTATCTTGATTTTTATTTGCATTTTCGGAATTGATTTCGTCAAGAATTTTCACATATTGGTTATCTTCTTCTTTGAGTTCAGCGTTTTTAATTTCCTGATGTTCTTCTGGTGACATTTGATTTTTTTGAATTATTCGCACTAAAATTAAAATTATTGTAATCAATAATAATATTCCGCTGGCAATTAGCATTATACTGCTTAAATTAATATTTTTATGTTTCTTGAATCCCTCAATTTTTACCGGGACTGGGTTTCCGTTTTCGTCTTTTTCCGTTCCGTCCGTGTAGCCGAAACTGTATTCCCCAACGGAATTGCAATTTTTCGGAATGGTAATTTCTTTTAATGCCGGACATGCGTAGAAAGCATAATTGCCAATGCCTTTTAAAGATTCCGGAAGTTTCACACTGGATAATTTTTCACAATCTGAAAATGCATTTTCATAAATGATTTCTAACCCCTCCGGAAGGTCAATGCTTTGAATTTCCGTGCAGAAATCAAATGCCCCCGCTCCGATATATTGCAGTGTCGACGGAAATTGAATTTCTTCTAAATGAAACGCTGAAAAAAATGCTCCGTCATAAATAATCGTTACGCCCTCCGGAACAGTGAAACTTGTTTCCGGTTTTCCGGCTGGATAGGCGTAAAGCGTTTTCTTTCCGTCCTTGTATAAAATGCCGTCTTCTTCCGTGTAGGTCGGGTTGCCTTCTTCTACCTGATAGCTTTCTAAATTCGAACATCCCATGAATGTTAATGCGCCGAGTTCAGTAATTTGTTTCGGAACGGTAAATTCTTTCACTCCTAAACAACTGTAATACGCTGCTGAACCAATTTCCGTTACACTCGGCGGTAAATTGATTTCTTCAATTTTATAGCAGAAAGCGAACGCATAGTTTCCAATTTTCTGTAAACTTTCCGGAAGTTCCGGCACGTTCAGCAAACTGCAATTATAAAATGCGGAATCGCCAATCACAGCTAAATTTTCCGGAAAAGTTATCTTTTCTAAATTTAAACACCCGAAACATAAGCCTTCCGGAAGTTCAGTTAAATTTTCCGGCAAGGTTAATTCTGTTAAGTTCGTGCAGGAGGCGAACGCATATGCGCCAATTTCCGTGACACTTTCCGGAATTGTTACAGAAGATAAAGAAGTGCAGCCCTGAAACGCATTTTTCCCGATTTTTTCCACATATTTCCCCATGTTGACATATTCCAATTTAGAACACTGATAGAATGCACTGTCATCAATGGCAACGACTTTCTTTCCGTTAGATTCGTCCGGAATGTTCACTGCAAGCATTCCTGTTTCGCAGGCGTAAACCGCCACGCCACCGTCAACATAACAATAAGTTAATGTCCCGTCGGAATAGGTTTCCACTTCCGGCGCAGTCGTTTCTTCAGCGAAAACATTTACCGGAATACTTAATAAAATCAATAAATTCACGGCAAGGAAAATAAAATAATTTTTTAAAATTTTTAAATTTTTCACGCTTTTCCCCTCCTGTTTTTCAGCACTTTCACAATCGCAATTATTAAAATTAAAATTACTGCACAGAAAATGCCAATCAAAATATAATACATTTTCGCTGTCTGTAATAGTTCACAGTCAATGTGATTCGTTACGGCATATTTCCACGCAGCGGAATTTTTATATACATATAATTTGAAATTATCCTGTAACTGATAGTTATTATTCTCTTCATCGTAAACATAACCCATGCAATTTATATTCACTGTCACTAAACTTTCCGGAACAGTTAAACTTGTTAAAGCCGTACAATGACAAAATGTGTATTCTCCTAATTTCTGCAGCCCTTCCGGCAAGTTAATTTCTTTCAAATTCGTGCAGGAATAAAAACAACGATTGCCTAAAGATTTTATCGTTGACGGGAGAACGACTTTTTCTAATTCTTTGCAATAGCTGAATACTGCGCCGTCAAGCACTTCTACGCCCTCCGGAATGGTAATTTCTTTCAAGGCAACGCACCAGCAAAACGCATCTTCACCAATTTCTTTCACTTGATTTAATTGAATTTCTTCTAAAAACTGCGACCCAATAAATGCCCAGTCTTCAATTTTCCGGCAGGTGTCCGGAAGAGTATAACTCGTTTCCGGTTTAGATTCAGGATATTTAATTAAATTACTAACGTCTTTCGTGTATAATACGCCGTCAATTGCTGTGTATGCCCTGTTCTTTTCGTCTACGGAAAATTTGTTTAACTCTTCCGTTGCATCGAACGCATATGCGCCAATTGTCGTCACATTTTCCGGAATGTTTATTTCTCTTAAGGCAATGCACCCGTAAAAGGCATTTTCCCCAATTTCCTGAACAGAATCGGAAAATTTCACTTCTTTCAGCGATTCGCAATTCGCAAAACACCCGTCCGCAAGCGAAGTAATGCTATGACCGTCAATTTCTTCCGGAATTTCAGCATATTCAATGGTCTTGTCTGAACAGGAAATTTCCGCTGTGCCGTCGGCTTTTAATTTATATTGGAACATTTCTTCTTCCGCATGTGCCGGAATACATAAATTTAAATTTAAATTTAAAAAAGTTATTAGTAAACCAAACGCACACGCTAAACTTAAACTTAATTTTTTCTTCTTCATGAATAACCTCCAGTTATGGCAATTCATGCCGTTTTTGTATGCGTTTCTGCATGATGATTAAGCCAATGACTGCTAAAATGACTAAAAACACTACCCCTGAAATAATATATACGAATACAATTCCCTGTGTAATTCCGCCAGTGCATTTCACATTATTTTTAGCTGCATATTCAAACGCCGGCGTGCCGTTTTCAGTGTCTAATTCGAAATCCGGTAATAATTTCATTTCATCGTCCGTTCCGTAATAAAACCCGAATGCATGTTCGCCAATTGTTTTCACGTTCGCACTTACGGTAATTTTCGTTAAAGACGGACAATTGAAAAATGCATTGTCATTAATGGTACTCACTTTTTCCGGAATGGAAATTTCCTTCAGCGAAACACAGCTATAAAAACACCCTGAACCAATTGTTTCTAAACTTTCCGGAAGAGTCACATGTTCTAAAGAAGTGCAGTTCCCGAAAATTGACCCCGTCAGCATGGTAATTCCTTCCGGAATGGTCATTTCTTTCAATGCCGTGCAGCAGTAGAAAATATCTTCTCCCATTTCCTGCACGTTGTTCAATTCAATTCGTTCTAAATAGGGATTCGCCATAAAGGCATAGCCTTCTAATTTTGTACAGGTTTCCGGAACGGAATAATAATTTCCCGTTTTTGCACTCGGATAAGTAATTAAATCTGTGCCGTCTTTCGTGAATAAAATGCCGTCATCATCTTTATAATTCTGATTGTTTTTATCCACATGAATGGCTTCTAATGACGTGCAGCCGTCGAACGTGTAGCCTTCAATTTCCGTTAAGCCTGCCGGAACGGAAATTTCTTTCAGTTTTGCGCACCCGTAAAACGTCTGAAAGCCGAATTTTTCCACGCTGTCAGGAATGTTAATTTCTTCTAAGCCCGAACATAAATAAAAGGCGTAATCTTCTAAAACAGTAATTGTATCCGGCAAAGTGACTTTTTTCAAATTAGGATTGTCTTTGAAACAGTCGACTTCTACCATGTTAATGACGTGACCGTCAATTTCAGAAGGAATGACCGCTTCTGTAATGGTGTTATCCTGGCAAGTGACTGAAATTGTTCCGTCGCCGTAATCGCTGTACACCCACAAACCGTCTTCCGAAACGCCATTTTTCGCCGTGTTCACTTCCTGCGCATGTGCCGGAATGGTTACCGGAATGAAACAGCTTGCCATGAACACTGAACAAAATAATTTTTTCATCTTCATGGCTTTTTGTCCTCGTTCTGGTTGTGCTTTTTCGGTTTACGGCAAACAAGAATCATTAACGTTAATGCCAATATAACGGCAATTCCGCCCACTGTCGCCAACACAATTTGTAAAAATTGATTATGTGTTAATTCAGCACCGATTTTTCCGGAAATTCCTGCATCTGTCGCTTCCTGAACGGAAGAATTTTCTTCTTCTTGTTGGGTTTCTTCTTCTTCTGCATTTTCTTCTGAAACGGAAGTTTCCGTTTCCGTGACATCTTCTAATGCAATGAACTGAAAATGATTTTCATAATTATTTTCTTCATCTTCAGCAGTGGCATAAGCTTCAGCGGAAGAATTTGTTTTCCCGTAAATCGTAAACCCGTTCACGGGGTTTAAATTCGCATCATAGCCGAAACAGCCGTAATCTAATTCGGAAACCGTCGGCGGAATGGTCACACTCATCATTCCCGTTCCGCTGAATGCGAGCTGTCCGACATACGTCAACGTTTCCGGAAGGGTAATTTCCGTTAAAGCTGAACAACTCCCGAACGCTGCGCCTTGAATTTCTTCCACGCCGGAATTTAATGCTACTTCATGCAATTGATTACAATAAGCGAACGCATATTCGTCAATTTCCGGAGAAGAAACGGAAACTTTTTCTAATGCGGAAGAATACGCAAATGCCCATTCATCAACGAAATTTACTTTTTGCGGAATGGAAATTTCTTTTAAATTCTTACTGAATCCGAAACACCCCGGGGCAAGTTCATTCACGCTGTCCGGAATGGTGTACGTTTCGCCTGTTTTAGCCGGAGGATAGGCAACTAAATATTGCCCGTTATCTGCTAATAATACATCATCAGTCACGCTTAAATAAGGATTTCCGGCTTCAACAGTGAATTTCTGAATGTTCTCACAACCGAAAAATACACAATTTCCAATGTCCGTTACAGTTGCCGGAATGGTTACGCTGGTAATGCCTTTCGCATTCTGGAAGGCTGCATTTTCAATATAACCGACTTCATAGCCGTCTAAATGCTGCGGAATAATTAGTTCCCCTTGGTAAGTTTCTTTCTGTTTGAAACTAATAATTTCCGCCCGTCCGGCGGTGTTCAATTCGTAAGTGTATAAATCTTCCACACGGGGCTGTGCGGTTTCTGTTTCCGCTGGCGGAGGCGTTTCTTCCTCCGCAAAAGCCGAAACAGGCACACCAACGAAACACATTATTATCACTAATAATAAAATTTTATTCTTCATGTTTAACTTTCCTTATTCTACAGTAACCGATTTCGCAAGATTTCTCGGCTTGTCAACATCTGTGCCTTTCAGAACGGCAGTGTAATAGGCAATTAACTGCAACGGAACAACCGCTGTCATGGGCATGAGTAAGTCTTCCTCATCAGGTAAAATAAATTGCATGTCGGCAACATCTTTTTCCGGCTGATAATCCGCACGGCTCACTAAAATCACTTTCGCCCCACGGGCTTTCACTTCTTTAATGTTGCTGATTGTCTTTTCGAATAAATTTCTCTGAGTGGCTACGGCGATTACTGGCATATTTTCCGTAATTAAGGAAATCGTCCCGTGTTTCAGTTCTCCGGCGGCGTAAGATTCAGAATGAATGTAGGAAATTTCTTTTAATTTCAAAGAACCTTCCATACTTAACGCATAATCTAACCCACGCCCGATATATAACAAGCTGTCTGCTGTAATTAATTCAGAAGCAATCATTTGCGCTTTTTCCTTGTTTGCTAAAATTTCCGCAATTTTTTCCGGCGTTTCCTGTAATACGCTTGTCAAGCGGCGGCATTCCGTTTCGTCAATCTGCCCTTTCGCTAACGCTAATTCGAATGCGAATAAATACATGACGGCAATCTGCACCATGTAAGCCTTAGTAGAGGCAACGGCAATTTCAGGTCCGGCATGAGTGTAAATTAACATGTCTGTTTCACGGGCTATAGAACTGCCTTTTGCGTTGACAATGGCAAGCGTTTTCGCTCCTAATTTTTTCGAAAGCCGTAACGCCTCTAAACTGTCGGCTGTTTCTCCGGACTGCGAAATAATAATCACTAAATCCCCTTCCCCGACTAAGGGTTCACGGTAGCGAAATTCTGACGCAATGTCCACATTCACGGAAACTTTCGCTAATTTTTCAATGACATATTTTCCAACCATTCCGGCGTGCATTGCCGTTCCGCAAGCCACAACGTGAATTTTCCGGAAAGTTAATAATTTCTCCGGCGTAATGCCGCATTCTTCTAAATTCGGCAAACCGTTTTCAATGCGGGGAGTAATCGTTTTCCGAATGGATTCGGGCTGTTCGTGAATTTCTTTCAGCATGTAATGCGCATAACCGCCTTTTTCGGCTTCACTCACGTCCCAATCGGCAATTTTCAATTCTTTCTGCACTTTCTGATAATGCAAATCGTAAACCGCTGCGCCCTGTTTACTTAAGACGGCAATTTCTCCGGCTTCTAATAAATAATATTTTTTCGTATACTGTAAAATCGCTGTCACGTCAGAGGCAATGAAGTTTTCCCCTTCGCCAATGCCAACGATTAACGGACTTTCTTTCCGTAAAGCGAAAACTCTGTCCGGAAAATCAGCGAAAATTACGCCTAACGCATAAGAACCTTCTAAATCTTTCAAGGTTTTCACAATGGCTTCTACTGGATTTCCATGATTTTCCACATAATAATAATCTAATAATTGCGCAACAACTTCCGTATCCGTTTCGCTTTCGAATACTCTGCCTTTCTTGATGAGGAAATCTTTCAGCACTTTATAATTTTCAATAATGCCGTTATGCACAATAGTTACCGTTCCGCCGCCGTGGGGGTGAGAATTGACATCGGACGGTTCCCCGTGCGTTGCCCAGCGAGTATGACCGATTCCGGCATGGCCGGAAGGTTTCCCTTCCTGTTTCATTTTTTCGGCTAAGTCTGCCAAACGTCCTTTGGATTTAGCAACTTTAATGGTCTCATTTTCGAAAACAGCAATGCCGGCTGAATCGTATCCACGGTATTCCAAACGGGCAAGCCCGTTCATTAACACTTCTGTTGCGTCCTGTTTTCCTACATATCCTACTATTCCACACATGAGAATTTACCTCCAGAAATAAAAAATAATTTAACATTCCTATTATAACATATTCAAGTGAAAATTGCAACTGTTTTGCATAATTTTCAGAAAATTTACACACATTGTAAAAATGATAAAAAATTTTCTGCAAAGTCTTGCATTTTGTTTCGATTTGTGTTATAATTTCTAAGTAAAACAAGAGAAACTAAGAAAGAAGGATTTTTGTTTTTTATGATTAGAGAAGATTTGCGAAATATTGCCATTATTGCCCACGTTGACCACGGGAAAACTACCCTCGTTGACGAAATGTTAAAGCAGGGCGGCGTTTTCCGTGAAAATCAGAACGTTGCTGAACGGGTCATGGATTCCAATGATTTGGAACGGGAACGGGGCATTACCATTTTAGCCAAAAATACTGCCGTTTCTTTCCGTGGCGTGAAGATTAACATTATTGACACCCCCGGTCATGCGGATTTCGGCGGTGAAGTGGAACGTGTGCTGTCTATGGCGGACGGCGTTGTGTTACTCGTGGACGCTGCTGAAGGTCCTATGCCCCAAACCAGATTCGTTCTGACGAAAGCCCTTGAAATGGGGCATAAAATTATTATCGTCGTCAATAAAATTGACCGCCCTGATGCCCGCCTTGAGGAAATCGCTGATGAAGTACAGCTGTTATTACTGGATTTAGATGCAACAGATGAACAACTTGAAAGCCCTATTTTATATTGTTCCGGAAGAAGTGGAACGGCTTCTTTCGATAAAGATGTGCCGGGGAAAGATTTAACACCGTTATTCGAAACAATTTTGAATTACATTCCCGCACCGGAAGGCGAACCGGAAGAACCTTTTCAGATGTTAGTTTCTTCCATTGATTATAACGAATACGTCGGAAGAATTGCCGTCGGCAGAATCCAGAGAGGTTCTGTGAAAGTCAATCAGCCTGTGACCGTAATCAATGATAATTTTCCGGAAAAGAAAATTCCGGCGAAAATTGTTTCCCTTGCCCAAATGCAAGGCTTAGCACAAGTCAACACCGAAATAGCCACTGTCGGCGATATTGTCATGATTAGCGGAATTGCAGAAATTACTATCGGCGACACAATCTGCGCACCAGAACATTTAGAAGCCCTGCCATTCACGCATATCAGCGAACCAACTGTGGAAATGACTTTTTCCGTGAATGATAGTCCTTTCGCCGGTCAAGACGGAAAATATGTCACTTCCCGACAATTGCGTGAACGCTTAATGAAAGAATTACTCAAAGATGTTTCCTTAAAAGTTACCGAAACTGAAAATACAGATTCTTTCTGTGTTGCCGGACGTGGGGAAATGCATTTGTCTATTTTAGTCGAAACAATGCGCCGTGAAGGCTATGAATTAGCCGTTTCCACGCCGAGAGTATTATTCAAAACGATTAACGGAAAACTTCACGAACCGCAAGAAAGATTAGTGATTGACGTGCCGGAAGAATGCGTTGGTACGGTAATGGAAAAAATGGGCGTTCGTAAAGGCGAATTACAATCCATGCAGCCGCAAGGTTCAAGAACCCGCCTTGAATTTCTCATTCCGTCACGGGGGCTTTTCGGCTATAAAAGCGAATTTTTAACAAATACCCGTGGTGAAGGCATTATGAGTAGTGTTTTCGATTCGTATGTCCCCTATAAAGGCGATATTCCCAGAAGAAGCACGGGGTCTTTAATTTGTCATGAATCCGGTGAAGCGGTCACTTACGGCTTATACAACGCACAGGAAAGAGGAACGCTTTTTATTGGTGCAGGCGTTCCCGTTTATGAGGGAATGGTTGTCGGCATGTCCCCGAAAGCGGAAGATTTAGTCGTCAACGTCTGCAAAAGAAAACACCTCACGAATACCCGTGCCAGCGGAAGTGATGACGCTTTGCGTTTAGTTCCGCCTAAAATCATGAGTCTTGAAGATTGCCTTGAATTTCTCGCTGATGATGAATTATTAGAAGTTACCCCGAAAAATTTACGCATTCGCAAACGCATTCTTGATAACGCACAGCGTGCAAAACAGAAAGGGAAAAAAGCATGAGAAAAATAATAGTTCTTTCCGCATTAGTGGTTGTTTTCCTCTGTGGGTGTTCTTCTCAGCCCATTTCACAGGAACCTTTGGAAACGTCTATTTCTTCTGAAATGGAACTCCCAGAAAATGCCTCTTATAATCCGGAAGAAGATGTGATTTATATTACGCCTACAACTGAACCGCCGGAAGAAACAGTCATTCCTGATGCTGTCGATATTGACGAGGGCGCAACTTCTTTAGATTCTTTAAAATATGAAGCCTTTGAAGACCGTGCTGTGATTACGGATTTCACCGGAACGGAAACGGAAATTATAATTCCCTCCCACATTGGCGAATACCCAGTCACTGAAATTGGCGGTTACGCTTTCGAAGCAGCATGGGACATGACGAAAATTGAAATTCCGGATTCTGTCAAAATCATTAGTGAACAGGCTTTCGCCGACTGCGAAAGTTTAGCGGAAATTTCCCTGCCGGAAACAATTACTTCTATTGGAAGAGGGGCATTTTCGAATTGCATTTCCCTAACAGAATTAACCATTCCGGCAAGCGTAACGGAAACTCAGGAAGAAATGCTGACCGGCTGCGCCTTACAGGATTTATATATTTTAAACCCGAATTTAACTTATAATAATTGGGGCTTAGAATCTATGGAAACGCCCTGCACCATTCACGCACCGGAAAACGCTGAAATTCTTTCGTGGGCAGAAGAAAATCATTTTCCGTTTGAAATTTTAGAATAACAAAAATTAATTCCGGTAGCTTTACCGGAATTTTTTTGCTAAATTTTACATAGATTTAACATAACTGCACTACAAAATTTTACATTTCTCTGTTAAAATAAAACTAATCTCGTAAAATTCAAGCAGAATTTTAATTTTTTACACCGAAAGGCGGTTTTTAACATGAGTGCAAAAGATATTGTGCTTGCGGTGATTATGGTCATCGGCGGACTGGCGTTTTTCCTTTACGGAATGAATGTCATGTCTTCCGGTCTTGAAAAAATGGCAGGCGGAAAACTTGAACAAGCCCTGAAAAAATTAACGTCTAATATGTGGTTGAGTTTATTTTTAGGGGCATTTATTACCATTATTCTGCAATCGTCATCTTCTGTGACGGTGATGCTTGTCGGGCTGGTCAACTGCGGAATGATGGACATTAGCCAGACTGTTATGGTCATTATCGGTTCAAATATCGGCACAACGTTCACTACATGGTTACTTTGTTTAATGGGCGTGGATACAAGCGGTTCTCTTTGGATGACGTTATTAAATCCGGAATATTTTTCGTTAATTTTTGCTCTGTTAGGGGCAATTTTAATTATGACCAAAAGCCCGAAGAAAAAAGATATTGGAAATATTCTCGTCGGGTTCGCTGTGTTAATGTATGGTATGGTCTTAATGGGTGACGCTGTCGCCCCGCTGAAAGATTCAGAAGACTTTCAGCAACTCTTAACAAAATTCGAAAATCCTATTCTCGGCGTGTTCGTCGGTACTGTCGTTACCGGAATTATTCAGAGTTCTGCCGCCTCAGTGGGCATTTTACAACGTTTAGCGGATTCTTCTGATAAAATTACGTTCGGCATGGCAATCCCCATTATTATGGGGCAGAATATCGGCACTTGTGTCACGGCAATTATTTCCAGTTTCGGCGTTTCCCGTAATGCAAGAAAAGTCAGCCTGATTCATATTATTTTCAATGTTGTGGGAACGGTTTGTTTATTAACGCTTTATGAATTATTAGATATGTTAATTGGATTCGCCTTTTCAGATATGGTCATCAATTCCGTTGGCATTGCCATTGTTCACACGGTGTTTAACATTCTGACAACGATTATTATTCTTCCGTTCGCTAAATATTTAGTCAAATTGACAAATAAAATTCTTCCCGACAAAGAAGAATCTTTCGAAGAAGAACACGCCTTACTGGACAAGCGTTTATTGACAACGCCTTCCATTGCTGTTGCGGAATGTGATGAAGCATCTCAGAAAATGGCGAAACTCGCTAAGGAAACAATGTTCATGAGTATTTCCCTTTTAACTGATTTCGACAAGAAAACCGCTGAAAAAGTTCTCAAAAATGAAGATATGCTTGACGATTACGAAGATAAAATCGGCACAACGCTTGTGCAATTAAATTCGAAAGCCCTGTCCGAACACGATAGCCAGATTTCTTCCCGTGTTCTGCGTGCAATCGGCGATTTCGAACGTTTAGGCGACCACGCAATGAACCTCGTGGACATTGCGAAAGAAATTCATGACAAGAAACTGCAATTCTCCGAAAAAGCCATGAAAGAAATGGAAATTTTAACAGAGGCATTAGAAGACATTTTAGAACGTGCCTACCGTGTTTACAAAACCAGCGATGAAGTCGCTGCTGTCGATATTGAACCATTGGAACAAGTCATTGACTATTTAACCCGTGATATTAAAGCGAATCATGTTCGGCGTTTACAGGAAGGCACCTGCACCATTGAAACAGGTTTCGTTCTATCGGATATTTTAACGAATTTCGAAAGAGTTTCCGACCATTGTTCAAATATTGCCGTTTCCGTTATTGAAACAACCCACAGCGCATGGGAAACTCATAGCTATTTGAACAAAATTAAGTTCGGAAATAAGCATTTTAACGACAATTTCACCAAATTTTCCGAACAATATAAACTTTCTTGAAAAAACTCTTGACAAAATTCTCGAACTATGCTATAATGATAGCATTACAGTTAAAGTTTTCATTATAAACTCAAAAAAACTTTGGAGGCAGTTTTTCTGTTTCTAAAGTTTTTTTCAATTTTTCAAAACATTTTCCCTTGACAATATATTAAATAAGCAGAGCAGAGAAAAAAGAGTAAAAAATTTCGCAATGTTCCACGTGGAACAATCCTTTGTTGCACTCCTCCGGCAACCCCTCCGGCACTCCGTGCCACCTCCCCTAATAGGGGAGGCAAATTCGTCTCCCCTGAAAGGGGAGATGTCAGCGTAGCTGACAGAGGGGTTAAAAAAGGCAGACCTTTTGACGGGTCTGCAAATTTGCAACTATTTTTATGAAATTATTTTTTAAAAAAATTTCAGAAACAACTTGACAAACTTCTGAAAATGTGTTATAATATTTGTATTCATATTAGCACTAACTTACTTAATAATTTAATGATTTCTTGGGAGACAAATTGAAAAATTTGTCTCCGCTTTTTTTAATTTTTATGATATTCCTGTTTAGACATCAAAATTTCAAAAAAGGCTTGCAATTTTCCGGAATTTGTGCTATACTAATACTAAATTATTTGAAAAAAGAAGGGATAGTTTTGAAAAAATTACTTGCCGTGTTCCTATTATTCAGTTTCGTGCTGACAGGCTGCGAAACCCAGAAAGAAAAAATGGACTACACGGAGGAAGAATTACCCTACGGCGCAACAATGAAATCGGATAAGAAAAGTTATGCTGTTCCCATGACCTGGGACAGAAGATTTTTAGAAGAAGGGCAAATTAAAGCTGTAGCGGATTATCTTTGCGCAATTCAGAACGCCGACGGGGAATTATATGATTCTGTTGCATTGCCGTTATACACGCAATATCAAATTACGGAAGTTTACGACAATTACGACACCACGCAGCAACTCGTGACAGGCTTGCATGAAGGGCTTGTCGGGTCAATGGCGGATGATTTTGCGTTTGATATGGTTTTGGTGAATGGTATTTCCGACGACCGGAAAAAAGGCGGTTTAGAAGCGATTTTCACGATTTTAGACGGCATTTCCGAAGACGGGAAATTTTCCGATACGGTGCAAAATGCCTGGAGTTTGAATTTAGAATGGGAATTTAGCTACAACGCCGGAAAAAATGCCGGAACGGCGGAAGAACAATATTTATATTTATTTCAGATTGATGACAAATATTATTGCTGTATGTGAGGAAAAAGTATGCCAAGATTTTTTACTGAACACGCTAACGAAAATGAAATTATCATCACCGGAGAAGATGCCCGTCATATTGGCTTTTCGTTAAGAATGCGCCCGGGAGAAAACTTAATTGTCTGCTGTCACGGAATGGATTACCATTGCGAAATTACCCGCATTACCGAAAAAGAAGTTTTCCTGCACCCGTTAAGCATTCACCCCTGCGCCGCTGAACCGGAAATTCATGTGACCTTGTATCAGGCAATTCCGAAACAGGACAAATTAACGGAAATTATTCAGAAGTCCACAGAACTCGGTGTTTCTGAAATTGTTCCGGTTTTAACTTCCCGCTGCATTGCCCGACCAGATAAAAAAGAATTTGAAAAACGCCGGAATCGTTTACAAAGAATTGCCCTTTCCGCAGCGAAACAGTCCGGAAGAGGAATCATTCCGGAAGTTCATGCTTTGCATTCGTGGAAAGAAGCACTCGCTTCCATGCAGAAACAGGAATTAAGCATTATGCTTTATGAAGAAAAGGGCGGTATGCCATTTGAACAAGTTCCCTTACAAGGGAAAATGCACATTGGCTTGTTCATCGGCAGTGAAGGCGGAATTTCCGCACAAGAAGCCGGACAGGCAATTTCCGCCGGAATTTACCATGTGTGGCTGGGGAATAGAATTTTACGTTGTGAAACCGCTCCGACAGTGGCAATTTCGCTTTTAATGTATTTAACCGGAAATATGTGAATATTTCATGAAAATTTCGAAAAAAACTTGAAATTTTTTCCGGCATGTGTTATAATAAATGATAACCGGAAACTGACCGCAGCAGTTTCTTTGCACGAATCAAAAATGAAAAAAATTTGAACCTCTGCGGAGAAAGAAGAAATTATTTTATGAAAACATGGAAATTATTTGCAGTGATTGCCGCAACCGCAGCAGCAACTGCCGCCGCTGTGATGTGGGTAATGCAGAAGAGCCGCAACAAGAACAAAATGCGTTTTGACAGTGACGAATTTGACGATGACGACTTTATGAACGATGTCTATAATTGTGACATAGACACAGAAGATGAACCTCTTCCGCCCACGGAAGAAGAAACTTCTGAAATTCCTGAAACTCCGGAAACTCCCGAAACGCCGGAAGTTCCTGAAACTCCTGAAGACCCTGCTCCGGAAGTTCCCGAAGAACCGAAAGAAGACCCCCTCAAAGATATTGAAGAAGAATAACCCCTCTGTTACTGCGTGACATCTCCCCTTTCAGGGGAGATTTTTTTGTTCCACGTGGAACATGCCTCTCCTGTAAGGGGAGGTGGCACGGAGTGCCGGAGGGGTCACCCCTCTGTCACCTTCGGTGACATCTCCCCTTTCAGGGGAGACATTCGGAGAAGTCATTCATTTAAATAATTTTCTAAATGTTCCCAGTCGATTTCATCTGCATCAATATATTCTCCGTTTGTCGCCTCATCAAGTTCTTTTCTTTCTTTCGGGGTCAATTTCGTGAAATTCGGGTCCCATGCGAGAATGATTCGCTTGATAAGTTCAATTGCGAGATTTTGTTCACTTTCCGGCAACATCTCCAACATGTCAATAATTTTTTTCGTTTGTGCTGTCATAAAATTCTCCCTTTCGGCGGATTAATGGATAATTTATTTTATCATGAAAATGAAAATTTGTCAAGTGATTGCTGAGTTGAAAATCTTTACAAAATTTTCATAGATTTTTCGAAAAAAGACTTGATTTTTTCGGAAAAAAGATTATAATAATAAATAGAGTGTTTCTCACTGTGATTATTTTCAAATAGAAAGGAAAGAATTTTTTATGTTAATTCTTGTTGTGAATGCAGGTAGTTCTTCGCTGAAGTATCAGTTACTGAATATGGAGGACGAATCTGTTCTCGCCAAAGGAAATTGTGACCGTATCGGCATTGACGGGCATATTTCCCACAAAACCGCCGACGGAAAAGAATTTTCCGCTGATTGTGCTTTCCCGACTCATACGGAAGCGTTTATGAAACTCGTGGAAGTGTTAACCACTGGTGAAACGGCTGTCATTAAAGACATGAGCGAAATTGCCGCTGTTGGTCATCGTGTTGTTCACGGTGCGGAAATGTTTTCCCAGACAACGTTAATTACGGATGAAGTTGTCCAGAAAATTGAAGAGTTCCGTGACCTTGCCCCCGTGCATAATCCTGCACATGCGCTTGCCATTCGGGCTTGTCAGAAAGTTCTTCCGGCTTCCGTTCCGCAGGCTGCCGTTTTCGATACGGCTTTTCACCAGACTATGCCGGAAAAGGCTTACATGTTCGGCTTACCTTATGAAGATTATGAAAATTACCATGTCAGAAAATATGGTTTCCATGGTACGTCTCACCGGTTTGTTTCCGCTGCTTTAGCGAAAGCAATGGGCAAGGAACTTGAAAATTTAAAAATTGTTTCTTGTCATTTAGGGAACGGGTCTTCAATTACAGCGATTGACGGCGGAAAATCCGTTGATACGTCTATGGGGTTCACTCCTCTTGACGGCGTGTTAATGGGAACGAGAACCGGTGCGCTTGACCCTTCTGCGGTAACGTTCGTAATGGAAAAACATAATTTCACGCCTGAACAAATGTCCGATTACATGAATAAAAAATCCGGTTTCCTCGGCGTTTCCGGCGTGGGTTCGGATAATCGTGATGTTTCTGCTGCTGCTGATGCCGGAAACAAAAGAGCAAAGCTTTCAAAAGACATGCTCGTTTACCAGATTAAGAAATATATTGGTTCTTATGCCGCTGTCATGAATGGTTTAGATGCGGTGCTGTTCACGGGCGGTATTGGCGAAAATGCGCCTGATGTTCGTGAAGCTGTCTGCGCAGACATGGACGTTCTCGGCATTAAGCTTGACACGGTTGCGAACGCCGGCGTAAAAGGAAAACTCACGAAAATTTCCCAGTCAGATTCTAAAGTAGAAATCTGGGTTGTTCCGACAAATGAAGAATTACTCATTGCAAGAGATACGCTTGCATTAATTACAAAGTAATTTTCCGAAACATGGTTCAAATACTCCGCCTTCTTTCTTCTTGCCAAAGAGGGCGGAATTTGAATTTTCCAAAAAAATTTAAAAGAAAGAAATTCAATCATGAAACAAATTCAATTATTCACAGACGGGGCTTGTTCCGGAAATCCCGGTGCCGGCGGCTGGGGGGCAATTTTACGTTATGGCACGTATCAGAAAGAATTTTCCGGAGGAGAAGCCCACACAACGAACAACCGCATGGAATTAACTGCCGTCATTGAAGGGCTGAACCATTTGAAAGAGCCTTGCCAGGTCACTGTGACAACCGACAGCAAATATATTACAGACAGTATCAACCGGAAATGGGTTTTTTCGTGGGAGAAACACAATTGGGTCAAATCGGACGGAAAACCTGCCTTAAATGCGGATTTATGGAAAGAATTGCTCCGGTTAATGCAAATTCATCAAGTGCAGTTCATTTGGGTAAAAGGTCACGCCGGACACCCCGAAAATGAACGCTGTGACGCTTTAGCCGTCATGCAGAGAGACAAATTTCAAACAGGGTGAACAAAATGGAAAAATATGAAATTTTTTGCAAAACTCTTAAAAATCTTCATCAGGGCGCAAAACTTCAAGAACCATATACAATCATAGAACAGACAGGCATTGCCAAATTACTTGACCTTTGTTTTCAACAATCGGGAAAAGTGATGAAAGATTTGTTAAAACGTCACGGAAAAATTGACCCGAAAACGCATTCCCTGCCGGAAATTTTCAACATTGCCTATCAGAACGGAATGATTCAGGACATTGACAGCTGGCTGAAACTTTTAGAAATTCGTGATGATTTCATGCATACTTCTTATCTTGATAGCGACGAAAAAATTTTATTCATGATTCGGCAGCTGAACGCAACATATCTCCCTTTGTTTGACACCCTGAAAACAGAATTAGAGGATCACTGGCTTCTTATTTGAAACATAAACAACAGGCGGATGTTATCTTTTGCCAGAGGCAGTTTTCCGTCTCTGGTGATTTATTTTTAAATTTTTTGAAAAAATTTTCAAAAACTCCTTGACAAATCCTGAAAAACATGGTATACTAATAAAGTCGAAAAACCGACATTGTCCATTTTTCTCTTTAGTAAAAGGGTCAGTCAGCCGGAAGGAGACCCATTCGCCGAGCGTAAGGGCGGCGATAACGATGAAGTAGTATTCTGTTGGGGGCTGATTTGAAAGGACAAAATGCGATAACCAAGCGGCAGAACCGGAAACATATTTGTTTCCGGTTTTTGCTACCCTCCGGCATTCTGTGCCACCTCCTTTGATAGAGGAGGCAAATTAAGTCTCCCCTGTAAGGGGAGATGTCGCTGAAAGCGACAGAGGGGTTGACAAAGGAGTGACCCCTCCAGCACTGCGTGCCACCTCCCCTGATAGGGGAGGCAAATTAAGTCTCCTGTAAGGGGAGATGTCGCTGAAAGCGACAGAGGGGTTGACAAAGGAGTGACCCCTCCGGCACTCCGTGCCACCTCCCCTGATAGGGGAGGCAAATTAAGTCTCCTGTAAGGGGAGATGTCGCTGAAAGCGACAGAGGGGTT
>CANPYZ010000038.1 GCA_947589035.1 uncultured Clostridia bacterium
GTTCAAAGCTTCTCTTAATCCTGAAGTTTTGCTTTCTGTTCTTTTATCTCTGAAAAAGTAAATGCTGTTGCCCTGCAATAAAACAATATGATGAACTTTTTGAAAATTTTTTCCTGTGTTCTTGACTTTTTCCGGAAAATCAGCTATAATATACTTGTAACTGCTTACAGCAGAATCTATCTTGAAAGGAAGAAACTACACAATGAAGCAAAAAAAATTCCTCGCTTCTCTGCTGGCATTCTCTTTAACAGCGGTACAATTGACGAGTGCGCTT
Organism: uncultured Clostridia bacterium; assembly: GCA_947589035.1. Lineage (GTDB taxonomy): Bacteria > Bacillota > Clostridia > Oscillospirales > Ruminococcaceae > UBA3855. The sequence goes on from CANPYZ010000038.1 coordinate 275, forward strand.
GCCGTGCAGCCAATTTCCGTGCAAAGTTTCGCCGCAGAAATCACTGAAACATTCTCAAATACAAACGGCTATTTTTACCAGCAGCTTTCTGACGAATCCAAAATTTTCTATGATGCTATGTACACAATGTATCAACAAGGCATATTCAAAACCGGAAAAGAAAATTTTGATTTAGTGGCAAGCGGTTTACTTTCACAGGAACAAGCCGCAGAATATGCGGATGGCGGTCCGGGCGTGCTGAATATTTTCGGCGCAGCCAGAGATGCTTTTTACATGGATTTTGCAGATATTTTCTATGTAGATTTTGCAGCGTTGTCCATTCGTGTCACGAATGGCAAAGACGGCTACCATGTTTATTTAGGTACAGGCAGAAAAGACAACTACTATGCAGAAGGCTTTTCCAGCGTGGAAGATGTCGAACAGGCAACAGCAGAATTTCAGGCAGTTGTGGACAAAGTCGCTGAAGAAGCAAGCAATTTGACCGTTGAAGAAGGGAAAAATTTAACCGTTGAACAAGTGCGTTATGTGCATAATTATGTCACACAGCATGTTTCCTATCGTTTGGAAGATGCTTGTCAGCCGGAAAATATTGGCTTAATTCGTAACGCCTATGGTCCTCTTGTCAAGGGGGAAGGCGTTTGTGAAGGCTATTCCCGTGCATTTAAAGCCATTCTGGATAAATTGAACATTCCTTGCGTTCTGGTCAGCGGTGTTTACAAAGAAACCGAAAACCAGCCGGAATTGCACATGTGGACTTTCGTGCAGATTGACGAAAAATGGTACGGCGTTGACCCGACAATGGACGACCCAATCACAACAAATGCTTCTGACGGCGGTATTGACGGCGCAGAAAATGAATCTTTGTTTTTAATTGGGGAAGATATTCTGAACCGTCATCATTTGCCGAGTGCGTTCTTATCAGAAGCGAATTATCCATTTCATTATCCTGAACCAGAAAACGACAGCTACGGTGTGGAAACAGTCACTAATCAGGGCGGCTTAGTTGTTCAGTATAAAGCCGATTCGGAAATGGAAGGCATTCCTGCCGGAGATTTCCTTGTTAGCTATAATGGCATGGGCTATGCGAAAACAAGAGAGCAAGGAAAATATATTATTGTTCGGTTTATTAATTATTATGAAGAAAATGATGAAACTGTTGACAGCGGTTGGTGTTACATTGAACCCCAATATTACCCAGATATGAAAGACACTGACACGGAATTGACTTTAACCTTAGCTTCTGCACAAGATGTTCAGTTCGCAATTACGGACATTCCCCCGAAAACGAATGAATACGGCTATCCGGATTTAGTTTTCGATGAAGAGCCGATTATGCTTGAACAAAGCAGCATTATTCATAATGAAAACGGTTATTACATGCCAGCCCCCTATGCACGGTGGCTTACTCCGAGAAATTCCGGTTCTTTAATCATTGAACACGGAAAACAACATGTTTCCGCTACTTTTGATGAAGTGCTCACGCCGATTGACGGAGAAACATTCGATGTTGTCATGGAATGCGACACGCCTTCCGGAAAACAGGCAAGCGTTTTGGAAAATGTGGAATGGGACGGAAAATCTACGATTTCTTTTGATTTTACGCCGAGTAAAATGTGGGCTGATGACAGAGCAACATATACATTTTCCATTAAAGGACTGAAAAGCGCACGCAGTGGGAAACGTCCTTTAGATATTAGCTATATGGCAAAATTTCAAAGTTATGTTTGCGCTTACCGTTCGCAGGGCATTAACTGGAATGTTTTTGCACAGCCTCAGCTTTTAGATAATTCAGATATTTCCATGAATGACTGGAAAACTTCCACTGGCGAACCTGTTAATGAAAAACTCCGTGACCGTATGGTGCTTGTGGCAAGTTCCCCTTCTCATCAGGAAGAAGACAACATGAATGAATTAGTGGATACACAAACGAATGACAAAGTTCTGGAAAGCAAAAGTTTTGAAATCAATCTTTCCATTTGTAAAGCGCAAGTTGCCAGCACAGGCGACGGTGTACGGGTAATGTTAGGTTTCCCAGAAGGCTATGGTCCTGAAGATGCTGGTGTAACATTCAAAGTATATCATTTCATGAAAGATGCTGACGGCAATTTCACAGGAGTAGAAGAAATTCCTTGTGTCATTACGGAATACGGGCTTGTTGTTACTTGCATGAGTTTCAGTCCATACATGATTGCAGCAGTAGAAGATGACGGCACAGAACCGGAAACAAAATCCGTTGTTGCCGTTACTTCCGAGGGCGGCACAGTTTCCGGAACGGAAATTGTTACTCTTTCTGAAGGGGAAGAAACAACATTCAACATTCAGGCAGATGCCGGATATGTGATTGATGCTATTTCTGTTGGTGGAAAATTAGTAGAAACGAATCATTCTTCTGCAATGGATTTAACTGTAAATTATGCGGATATTGCTGACAGCAGCTGTATTATTGATGTAAAATTCGCCGCTGAATCTGTCATTGAACAAGAAGAAGCCAAAGGCGAAACCGCCGTACAGGTAGATGCAGAAGCAGAAGCCGCACCTGCTGGAAATCTTTCTGTCGCACCGGAACAGACAACACCAGAAGAAACGACAACGGAAACAACAACTTCTGAACCGGAAACAACCACAACAGAAACAACGACAACAGAAACAACAACGACAAAATTTGAAACAGAAACGGCAACACTTCCGGAAACAACATCAACTTCCAATATTCCAGAAACAACAACTACTTCCGAATCGAAAATAGAAACGACTTCTGAACCGGAAACAACGACAACTTCTGAATCAAAAACAGAAACAACCACAACTTCCACTTCAGAAACAACGACAACTTCTGAACCCGAAACAACAACACTTCCGGAAACAACAACTTCCATTACTGTTCAGACTGGAGACAAAAACACCGCAACGAAAATTCTTGTTTCCCGTGCAGATGAACAAACGGATTTGTATTTGCTTTACCCCGTGGATTCATTGAATTATCGTCAGGCAGGATTTTCCATTTCCATTGACGGAAAAGAAAAACAATGGTCTACTGATACAGTTTATCAGTCTGTGATGATTCAGGGGAAAGAATACACCGCAAAAGAATTCGGCGGAAAATATCTCGTTGCCCTTGAAATTACAGACGTTCCTGCGGATTCTGCTGAAACTGCTTCCGCTGTGCCTGTACTGAATGCAACAGAAACAATTACCGCTGAATTACCGAAAAAGGCTTACACTTTGCCCGATATGCAAAAGGAGGAAATTGTATAATGAAAGAAATTTATACACCGGCAGTATTGGAAATCTGCGAATTTGATACAGAAGATATTATCACCACAAGCGGAACGGAAAGCGTTTCCCTGAAAGACGGCGGAACAGGCGGTATTCCCGAAAGTATCAGCTTTAACGACTTATTCTAAAAAATGAACTGCTGTACCAGTGAATGGTACAGCAGTTTTTGCTTATTCCGGCTGAATGTTTTCCGGTTCGGTGTAAAGGGTAATGGTGAACAGAAATTCACTTTCCTGATTGTAAACGTTGATTTCTTTCGGAACGGCTGTTTCAGAAACATTATTTTTTTCTTTTTGCATATCGAAAGCTTCTTCCGCATCAACGAATGTTGTTAAAAGGTCATCTGTGCGAATGTAACCGTCACCGTTATCCGCCGTGCCGACAGCAATTAGATCCGGCAAAATATCTCTATTTTTCTGTTCTATACGGCAAAAAGCAGCACCATAAGTTTCACCTTTAGCATTAACATGTAATTCACTATTTCTGGGATGATAATTATCTTCCAATTCGTATTGACTTAAATCAGGGCGAATCATTTCAGCTTCTTCATCAAAATGAATTTCTTCATAGCAGGAATATTCTAAAAGTGCGTTCGTTTCGTCGTAAATCATACATTTCAGAACGAAACCTGTTGCTTCATCTACATATAACTGCATAGAATCATTTTTAGAAACTGACGGACGGCATTCAATGATTAAGCATTTCCTTCCGAGAAATTCTTCTGTACCGGAACATTCCCATGTGGAAAAATTAGTTAAACAATTCGCCGCTAATTGCTGACTGGAAATGTATTCCATCGTTTCTAAGCATGAATTACGGAAAAAGTCTGTGTGGATATAATCTTTTTGTGAACCATCATCATTGAGTTCCTGTGTATATTGTGCGTACCAGTCATCAATTGCCGGAATATCTTCTGAAGAAATCGGTTCTTCACGGCAAGTGAAAAGATTGGTATCGCCTTCCATCAAAGTGTTGCCAATTATACGGTAATTTTTTTCTCCGTTGTCGTAAATTGCCCATTCTGTCATGTCTTCAGTGTTTTCTTTCTCTGCTAACTCAACCTGTGGTTCTGCTCCCTGCAAAAATTCATCTCGATTAGTGACATGAATTTTAGTTAGTTTTTCGTAAATTTCCCCAGTGTCAAGGTCAATGCTGATTTCATTCTGAAGATTTGATTCACTATCTGTCACACCGCCGAGATAAATTCCGGAAATCTGGTGAACATAATCCATACTATTCAGCATTTTCAAGTAAATTTCTTCCTGTGAGGGAATTTCTTCTGTCATTTCCGGCGTTGTTTCTTCTGCGGCTGTTTCTACTTCTTCTATTACGGTTTCGACTTCTTCCATGGCTGTTTCGACTTCTTCCATTGGTTGGTAAACTTCCGGTTTTGCGCCGACTTCACTAATTTTCTGAATCATTAACGCTGAACCTGTTACACTTGCGGTAATAATGAACGCCGCCGCAATATTCATCGCTTTCTGCCATTTCCGGGGGTGGTGTGTAATTCGTTCCGGAGTGCCTTTTTTCTGTTCGTATTTTTCTCTGCTCATCAGGAAAATTTTTTCTTTTTGTTCTTCAGAGATATAAAATTTTTCCATGAATTATTCTCCTTTCTGGTGAAAACCCTCTTTGTTCAGCAAAACTTTCAGTTTTTTCAATGCCCGACTGCAACGCATTCTGACGGCTTCCGGCGAAAGAGAAACTTTCTTTGCGATTTCTACGGAACTCATGCCATCATAATATTTATGTAAAATAATGGAAGCATCCGGTTCACCGAGAGCATTAATTTGATTTCTCAGCATGTGTTTCAGTTCAGCATGTTCTATTGTTTCCTGAATGTCTATTTCATCAGGAATCTGGCTGAACGTTTCTTCTTCTGCTGGAATATAGCGGTTTCTTTTCTTCACGGATTCGTGAAAATAACTAATCGCTTTCCGGCTGGCAATTGTGCTGATCATGCCTTTCAAATCGCCGTTAAATTCTGTTTTCTTGTCGCAATACAAAAAAACATCTGCGAATACATCGCTGACACATTCTTCAATGTCTTCTTCAGAAGAATCATTTTTCAGTTTCTGGCGGACAATCGCATAAACATAAGAAAAATATTCTTCAAATAATGCCCTTTGTGCCTCTGGTAAAGGCATTTGATGATATTCTGCATCTGTCACTCTGCATTCCTCCTTTAATTTTAGCTTTGATTTTGGCTTTCTGTTAATATACTCTGTTTTGATTCAGAAAGTGTAACAAAAATTCTCCCATACGGGAGAATTTTTTCAGGGAATATCTTTAAATATCTTTTTTCTGCAAAATTCTGACAGAAATTATTGCTGAGGGAATCATCATGATTATGCCGAAAAGCACAATCAGCGAATAAAGTTCTATGGAAATGATATTGGCAGAAGCTAATCCCCATATCGCAAAACTAAGTATCATTGGAAAAAATACACAGAATCTTCCTTTAATCGTGCCGAACTGGTAATATGCCGGCAGAAGAAATAAAATATAACATTCCAACATATTCACTCCGAAAATCACTGCTATGAAAATTTCCGTGAAGAAAATTTCAATGTTCATGCACATAAACGTGAAAAATCCTGCTAAAAGAGAAACTCCCAACATCAGCAAGCCAATGATTACGGCATACAAATATCTTCCGAAAACCATTTCTTTCTTGGAAATGGGTAAAACAGCGTATAATCTTTCCATTTTGTTTTTTTCGGAAATGGTAAACGGATAACTGACAGCTATTCCGGCGAAACTCATGGAAAACATCATGCCATACATCAAAGAACCATTCCCAATAAATAGTAATATTAATATAGGAACAACTGAGAACAATATTGTTCTTAAATAAGGTTTGACCAAGGCAAGGTCAAATTGTGCCATTTTCAGCGTGTTATGTGTCATTATTTTATTCTCCTTTCCGGCTGATGAAAATCATAATGTCTTCTAACGTTACTGGTTCAATTGCCATTCCGGAAAAACATGCTCTGTCTGTCGTTTTAATTAGGGCTTCAAACCCTGTTGAAAATGTTCTGACACCGATTAGTTTTTTCTGTTGTTCTGGCTGTAATTCTTCCCGTCCGCCTTTCACCATGCAGAACATAGACAGAAGTTCTTCTTTACTTCCCGTGAAAAATAATTCCCCGTAATGCAGATAAGTAATATAATCCGCTGCCCGTTCCAAATCGCTGGTAATATGCGTGGAAAATAAAACACTATGTTTTCCGTCTTCAATATATTCCGCAAGAATCGTTAGTAATTCATCACGGGAAACAGGGTCAAGCCCGCTTGTTGGTTCGTCTAAAATTAACACTTTTGCATCATAAGACAACGCCCATGCAAGCATTAACTTCATCTGCATTCCCTTAGAAAGAGCCTTGATTTTTTTCTTTGTGTCCAACTGGAAACGATTCATTAAAGAAAGAAATTTCTCTTTGTTCCATGTTTCGTAAAAAGAAGAAATTCTTTTCATTGTTTGCAGAATTGTCCATTCTTCACAGAAACAATTCGAATCGAATACAACGCCAATATACGGCTTCACGGCACTTTCTTCAGAAATGTTGTCCTTGCCTAAAATGTTAATTTTCCCGTTTTCCCGATGAATCATATTCAGAATCAGTTTAATGACGGTCGTTTTTCCGGAACCGTTCTCCCCGATTAGCCCCATAATATACCCTTCCGGCAAGGTGAAACTAATGTCATGAAGTTGAAAATTCGGGTAATTTTTGGATAAATGCATCACTTCAAGATAATTCGTCATGATTTTTTTCCTCCCATAAAATATTCAGAAGTCTGTGCAATTCGTCAAGGGGTAATTCCGCAAGTTCTGCCGTATGAATGGCTTCTGATAAATGTTCTTCTATCTTGCGGAGAAGTTGTTCGTGAATCAGTTCTGACCCTCTACTCATCACGAAACAGCCACGCCCTTGTAAATTCTGCACAAAACCTTCTTGTTCAAGTTCGGTATATGCCCGTGTTACCGTTAATACGCTGATTTTTAATTCTTTTGCCAGTGTCCGCAAAGAAGGAAGAATTTCACCTTCCTGCAATTCACCGGAAAGAATAGCAGATTTAACCTGTTGTTTAATTTGTTCGTAAATCGGCACGCTGGACACGTTAGAAATAATTAATTTCATTTTCGTTTCTTCTCCTCATAATTTTCATTTTCTGTTCTAACTATTATGCTTCTCTGTATAACAGTATAACATATAAAACACTGTTTGTCAAGCCTTTTTTCAAAAATTTTTTATTTAAATTTTACACATGATTTTAAACATAATAAAAGCGGACAATCATTCATTTTCATGAAATGCTGTCCGCTTTTCAATAAGTTAAATTAAAATTCAGTGAATTGTAATCAATTCATATTTTCTGCTGCCGAGACCGATTTTTTCACCATGAATCAGTTGCGTTTCCCATTCAGATTCAGGAGTAGTATTTTTAAAATGGTCATGATGATTATGGAAAGTTTCATCGGCTAAATGTTCCCCTAAAACAGAATTGGGAAGTGGCTGAGCCTGAAGGCAGGCATCTGCACAAGCCTGATCCAGTGCGACCGGGTCGAAAGAAGCAAACATGCCAATATCCGGAAGAATTGGTGCATCATTTTCTCCGTGGCAATCGCAATAAGGCGAAACATCTACAACTAACGAAAGATGGAAACAATCCCGCCCGTTGACAACTGCTTTAGTGTATTCTGCCATTTTCGCATTAAGAACGGAAACTGCCTGATTTTGCGCAAAATCAATCGCATCAAAATTACATGCTCCGAGACATCTTCCGCAACCGACGCAATTATTTTCGTTCACGGTCATTTTCCGGTTAGATTCGTCGAATACTAAGCCTTGATTGGCACATTCCCGAAGACAGCGTTTACAGCCTTTGCATTTTTGCGCATCAATTACCGGCTTACTGTTGGAATGCTGGTCTGTTTTTCCGGCTCTTGAACCGCAGCCCATGCCAATATTTTTAATTGCGCCACCGAAACCGGTTAATTCATGCCCTTTGAAATGCGTAAGACTAATGAACACATCAGCGTCCATAATTGCACGCCCAATGAGGGCTTCTTTCGTGTATTCGCAGCCTTCCAGCGGAACGGCAATGTCATCTGTACCTTTTAAGCCGTCGCCAATAATAATTGGACAGCCTACAGTTAAAGGGGTGAACCCGTTCTGCCATGCACATTCAAGATGTTCTAAAGCATTTTTCCGGAATCCCGGGTACATTGTGTTACAGTCCGTCAGGAAAGGTTTTCCGCCGAGTTCTTTCACAAGGTCAACAATTGCCCTTGCGTAATTCGGGCGTAAATAGCTGATATTGCCGAGTTCCCCGAAATGTAACTTAATGGCAACGAATTTTCCGTTCATGTCAATCTGAGTAATACCGGCTTCTTTGGCAAGGCGTTTCAGTTTTGCCGGCATACTTTCGGACATGTAGCCGGTGCGGAAATTAGTGAAATAAACTTTTGACATAAAAATTTTATCCTTTCAATATAAATTATAAATTCCGGAAAAGTCCGGTAAAATTCAAGAAGAAGAATTTTCCGATAAAATGCGCTGCAAATATTTCAGCATTTCATTAATATCAATTGGTTTCGCTAAATGACCATTCATTCCGGCATCAAGGGCTTTTTTCCTGTCTTCTTCGAAAGCGTCTGCCGTCATCGCAATAATGGGAATATTAGCGAGTTTCACATTTTCAAGCTGACGAATATTTCTGGTTGCGGTGTATCCGTCCATAACAGGCATTTGCACGTCCATTAACACTAAATCATAATAGCCTGGTTCGGAATTTTTCACCATGTCATAAGCAATTTGTCCATTTTCAGCCGTTTCCACAATGAATTGCTTACCATGAAGAATTTCCACAGCAATTTCTCTGTTTAATTCGTTATCTTCTGCGAGTAATATTCTTTTATTCACAAACATATCAGAAGAAATTTCTGTTTCGGTTTCTCTTTCCTGCACTCTGCCAACGGCACGCTCCAGAACGTAATGCAAATCAGAAGCGAAAAGCGGTTTGCTAATGAAATCGGTTACGCCTGCTTCACGGGCTTCATTTTCCACGTCTGCCCAATCATAAGCCGAAAGAAGAATGACTGGTGCTTGGTCACCAACTAATTTTCGGATTTGTCTTGCGGTTTCAATGCCGTTCATATCCGGCATAGACCAGTCAAGAATATACACTTGATAAGGGTCGCCCATGTCTAAAGCTTCCGCCGTTCGCACAACGGCTTCTCTTCCGTACATGCTCCATTCCGGACGAAGTCCCGCCTGACGTAACATTCTGGAAATACTCTGACAACTAATCACATCATCATCAACAACAAGACTGCGCACGCCTTGCAATTCTGCAATTTTCGTTGGTCTGACGGCTTCACCATGATAGCGAAATTCTATTTTTACAATAAATTCCGTACCTTTGTTTTGTTCACTGTGAACTTCAATTGTTCCGTGCATCATGTCAACAATATTTTTCGTAATGGACATGCCTAAGCCTGTTCCCTGGATTCCGCTGACAGTGGAAGTGCGTTCTCTGGTGAACGGTTCAAAAATTGTTTCTGCAAATTCAGGACTCATGCCAATGCCGTTATCTTTTACTTGAAATTCGTAAATGGATTTTCCTTCATCTTCTGATTCGTGCTGTGTGACCTGAAGGGCAACTGTTCCGCCTGGTTTAGTGAATTTAATCGAATTAGAAAGCAGATTAAGCAAAATTTGATTCAGGCGGAGTTTATCGCAATAAATATCTTCGTTAGTAATGTTTACTGTTTCAATAAATAATTCAAGCTGTTTAGCGTGAACATCTGCTTGAATAATATTCCGGATTCCGTGCAGAATTTCGGCGAGATTTTCGGGCTTTTCGTCAATGTTGACATTACCGGATTCAATACGGCTCATGTCCAGCACATCATTAATTAAAGAAAGTAAATGATTTGAAGATTGTGCAATTTTGGAAAGATAATCTTCCGCACGTTCCCGATTGTCAAGATGTGCCACCGCAAGCCCGGTAAAGCCAATAATGGCATTCATTGGGGTTCGGATATCATGGGACATATTATTCAAAAATGTTGTTTTTGCCCGGTTCGCTTGGTCGGCAAGGGCGAGCGCATCGGAAAGTTCTTTTTCTTTAATTTTGTATTGTTGGGTGATTTCGTCAATTTTCCGGTTCAATTCACGCTGATTCCGGATTCTGAGCATTAAAATTAAACAAATACTAATAAATAAAAAGACAAATATTAGTATAATTACGCCGTAAATCGGATTATTATAAAGAAAAGAAATAAAATCCGTGTTTGTGTTTGTTCGAATCACGTCGGCTTCTTTCATAATCAGTTCAGATAAATTTTCCTGCTGTAAAGCGGAAAATTCTTTATTTAAAATTGTTAATAAATAATGATTCCGTTCAGCATTTACGCCAACAGTGTATTCTAAACTGATTTCACCAATTAAGGCTAAAGAAAAAGAATTTCTCGAATCCTGTTGCAGTATTTGTTCCGCCGTGTAGGAATATAAAATTGTCGCATCTGCTGTTCCTTCGGAAACTGCCTGCACGCATTCGGCAACATTTTCAAAATAAACAAAATTTTCCGGCGCATAATGCGACTGAAGATAAGCTGTAAAAATATCAGAATGTTTCATGACAGCAATTTTCTGAATATTTTCTTTGTTATCTTTACGAGTTAAACGGGTGTAAGTAGTTTCCAAATAGGGACTGGTCAATTTATAGCCTTCAGATTCTGCGAGATAGTAATTATAAGCAAAATCAAGCACAATATCCGCTTCTTTGCGTTCACGGATTTCATAATAGTTTTCCCTGCTTTCCGGATTAATATATTCATAAGGCAAAGATAATTTTTCCGCAATTTCTGAAAATATTTCAGGGAAAATGCCTTTTGCTTCTCCGTTTTCAAAATAGGAATACGGCGATTTATCCGGATTGACTAATACTTTTAACTTTTTTCCGGAATTGCAGAGATGTTCTAAATATTTCCGTTCTTCAGCTTCAAGCATAACATTTCCGTTTGAATCCAAAGTATAATATTTATTATGCAAAACATTCCGCCAGTCCGGTTCCTGCAAATTCAATTCATGAATGGCTTCATTGATTTTTTTCATTAAATCCGGTCGGCTTTTCGAAACAACAATGTAAAATGGATTTTCATCTAATGTTTCCACAAGCCATTCATTTTGGGTTGCCCGTAGACTTCCAGTAACTGCGCCTTCTACTTCATCTGTCTGTAAGGCGTTAATTAGTTCGTCCTCTGTGCTGTAATATTTCGCATGATAAGAAAAATTTTTTTCTTTTGAAAATTCTTTGAACACGTCATTTTTAGAATTTCCCTCAAGCATACCAATTGTTAAACCGTCGTATGTGTCATAATTGCCTGCAACGACTTCTTGATTTCCGGATTTTACAGTGAACATTGTGGAATTTGTGCCGATACTTTCGTCTGAAAACAGAAATTTTTCTTCCCGTTCCGGTGTTTTCGTCACAGAAGTTAATACATCAATTTCCCCATTTTCAAGCATTTCTAAATTGTCCGCATAAGAAGCATCATATGCACGATAATCATAAGTCCAATCACTGTAGCAGGCAATTTTCTGAAGAAATTCATAGCCATAGCCACTTCTTTGTCCGTTTTCCTCTATTTCATGATAGCCGGAAAATTCAAAAAAGCCTACTTTAATTTTTTCCGTAGCAGCGGAGGCATTCAAAAAAGAGAAATTTATGCTAAATAATAAAATAGTGAGAATCATTGCTAAATATTGTTTAAAACGTTGAGTAAATTCCATGGCATTCAGTCCTTTTATTTATATAGTAAAAAGTTTAACTTGTGGATTGAATTGAAGTGATTGCGGATTTCAGTCTGTTCAGCCCGTCTAATAACAAAGTGTTCGGGCAGGCAATATTCATGCGGAGGAAATATTCTGCATTGCCGAACGGCGTTCCGTCTGAAAGATATACGCCTGTTAATTTCCGGATTCGTTCGGAAAGGTCTTTCGCCGGAATGGACAAAGCAGAACAATCCAGCCATAAAAGATAAGTTGCTTCAGAAAATACAGGGGAAATTTCCGGAAGTTGTTCTGAAAAAAATGTCAAAGCAGTTTGTTTATTCTGGTAAAGATATTGCCGTAATTCTTCCAGCCACGCACCGCCAGAACGAAATGCCGAAATCGCCGCCTGAATGGCAAAAGCATTCGGTTCTCCGCATTCGTCCGTGTTAATTCTGCGCCAGACTTTATGCCGGAGCTGTGCATTTGGAACGACAACGGCAGAAGTTTGCAGTCCGGCAAGGTTAAACGCTTTTGTCGGGGAAATGCAGGTAATGCTATTTTTTCGGCAATTTTCCGAAACAGAAAGAAACGGCGTATATTCCCGATTCGGGTCAGTAAGGTCACAATGAATTTCATCAGATAAAATCATTACCCCATATTGCACAGCAAGCTCCCCTATGCGGAAAAGGGTTTGTTTATCCCAGATTTTTCCGAAAGGGTTATGCGGATTGCATAAAATCATCATTGTTGTTTGTGGGTCAGCGAATTGATTTTCTAAATTTTCCCAGTCAATGAAATAGTTTCCCTGTTCGTAAATCATTGGACAAGACAGAACATTTCTGCCATTATTCCGGATACAATTGTAAAAAACAGGATAAACCGGAGTAAGAAGAACAACATTTTCCGCCGGAGTGGTTAATTTTCTCACACAGCTGGAAATTGTTGGAATTACTCCCGTACTGAAAATCATTTGTTCTTTCTGGAATGTCACATGATGGCGAATTTTCCACCATTGAATATAGGCTTCATACCATTCTTCAGGAATTGTGGTATACCCGAAAACGCCATGTTTCGCCCGTTGTTCAAGTGCGGAAATAATTTCAGGAGCCGTCCGGAAATCCATATCTGCCACCCACATCGGCAATTCCTGTTCAGGAATATCCCATTTATAAGAATATGTATTTCTTCTGTCAATTACTGTGTCAAAATCATAAATCATTCATTTTCCCTCGCAGATTATTTCCGTTTTTGACGGGTCAATATTTTCTTCTTCCAAAATTATTTCGCCTATAGAAAGGGCTTTAATGATACCGCCGGCAGGATTTTTCACGCTGTCAATATGATTGGTAATTTCAGCATTTACTGTAGAATATTCAAATGCAAGCGTTGTCTGTAAAAGTTTACAATTCTTCATGACGAGATTTTCCACGAAACATAAGCCCTGTAAACTTTCAATTGTGCAGTTGATTAACGTTAAATTTTTCGTATTCCAGCCGAGATATTCCCCCGAAATAAAAGAATCATAAACAGTAACGTTTTCACAATTCCAGAAAGCGTCTTTACTTAATAATACAGAATTGCGGATAATTAAATTTTCCGCACCGTCAAAACAATAATTTCCAGTCAAATGCAATCCTGAAATCTGAACATTCCGGCAGTTCATGCCGAAATAATCGCCTTTTGCTGTAATATCAGATAAAACAACTTGTTCACATTGCCAGAGGGTTTCTTCCGCATGAGAAAAGGTCACATGTGCTAAATGTATTTTCTGACACCGGCGAAAATTTTTCGGCGCATCAATTAGTGTATTTTCAAGCTGAATGTCTTTTGTATACCAGATTCCCGCCCGACTCATTTCAGAAATGACACAATGCTTCATGGAAATCTGTTCACTGTACCAAAGAGGATATTTCCATTTAAATATACAATGGTCAAGCTGAATATTCCGGCTATGTTTAAGCGGTGATTCTCCTGCATCAAAAATAGAATTGTTAATCTTTAGTTCTTTTGCCTGAAATAAAGCACGTTCTCCTGTCAATAATTGCTGTTGTAATTCTTTCATCAGTTCATCTCCCTATACATTACAGAATACATTATAAAATAGGCACTAATCTTAATTTGATTATAGCATATACGGGAAATTTTGTCAAGTGTGAAAAATTTTTTGCCAAAACAACAACATTTATAATAATATCCCTGTTTCCGTTGGGAAAACAGGGATTTTCAAATTATATTTTTTCTAATGCCTGTGAAATATCCGCAATCAGGTCAGCGGAATTTTCAAGACCGCAGGACATGCGCACAAGGTCAGAAGTAATGCCTGCCGCTTCAAGTTCCTGGTCATTCATTTGCCGATGTGTAGCAGAAGCCGGATGTAAACAGCAAGTTCTTGCATCGGCTACATGCGTTTCAATGGCGGCAAGTTTTAAATTTTTCATGAATGTTTCCGCTGCGGTTCTTCCTCCATTAAAACCAAAGGAAACTACGCCGCAAGTGCCGTTCGGCATGTATTTTTTAGCAAGTTCATAATACGTATCGCCTTCTAATGAAGGGTAAGTCACAAAACGGATTTTCGGGTGCGAACGGAGGAATTTTGCCACGACAAGACCGTTTTCACAGTGTCTCGGCATACGAACATGTAAACTTTCCAGTCCGAGATTCAGCAGAAATGCATTCTGCGGAGACTGAATTGAACCGAAATCCCGCATAAGCTGTGCAGTGCATTTCGTGATGAATGCGCCGCCTGAACCGAATTTTTCCGCATAAGTTACACCGTGATAACTGTCATCGGGAGTAGTTAATCCCGGGAATTTATCTGCATGGGCGAGCCAGTCGAATTTTCCGCTGTCAACAATGCAGCCGCCTACGCCTGCACCGTGACCGTCCATATATTTCGTTGTGGAATGTGTCACAATGTCGCAGCCCCATTCAAAAGGCCGGCAGTTTATAGGCGTTGCAAAAGTATTATCCACAATTAAAGGAACGCCGTGTGCGTGTGCAGCTTTAGCGAATTTTTCAATATCTAAAACAGTAAGTGCCGGATTAGCAATTGTTTCCCCGAAAACGGCTTTCGTTTCCGGACGGAAAGCGGCATTAAGTTCTTCTTCTGAACAGTTCGGATCAACGAAAGTGAAATCAATGCCCATTTTTTTCATTGTCACATGGAAAAGATTATACGTTCCGCCGTAAATTGTCCCACAAGCAACAATATGATCACCACATGAGGCAATATTAAAAATAGCGAAAAAATTTGCAGCTTGTCCGGAAGAAGTCAGCATAGCAGCTGTACCGCCTTCAAGTTCACAAATTTTTGCAGCAACCATGTCATTTGTTGGATTTTGGAGACGTGTGTAAAAATATCCATTTTCTTCCAAATCGAATAATTTTCCCATTTCTTCACTTGTTGTATACCGGAAAGTTGTAGACTGAATAATAGGAATTTGACGAGGTTCGCCATTTCCCGGAGTATATCCGCCCTGAACGCATTTTGTGTCAACTGTGTAATGATTCATAAAATTTTTCCTTTCTGAATAGCATTTTGCCGGATGACGGCAAATTTAGCATGATACTTCTTTTAGTATATCATAATTGTGAAATTTTGTCAACAGCTATTTTCAGAAATTTTAGAATATGACACATTTTCGATAAATTCCGCTGCTCCTGCCGCTCCGGAACAAGAACGAAAATCTGCACTGCATTTTTCAGCGGCTATTCTGTAAATATGATGATTCAGCACTTCTGAAACAGTGGAACGAATTGTTTCTACGGAATCATTTTTTAACAAAATCCCTGCACCGATTTCCTGCGTTCTTCTTGCTACAGCGTATTGTTCACTTGTTTGTGGGTAAAGAACCATTGGCGTTGCCATGTACAAACTTTCGGAAACGCTGTTCATTCCGCAATGCGTAAGAAAAACATTCGCACGGGAAAGAATATCCAGCTGGTCAACATGGGCATATACCTGAATATTTTTCGGCAAATTTCCGGAAAAATTTTGAATTGCGGCGTTTCCACAAGAGAAAATCACGTTTAATTTCTGCGTTCCTAATGCTTCAATGCATTTTCGGTAAAAATCCGGCTTGTCATTAAGAACCGTTCCTAAAGAAATATACACAAGCGGCTGATGTTCTGCCTTATCTGGTTCAGCTTTTGAAAATACAGAAGGACCAACAAACGCATAATGTGCAGAAAAACTTTCTGCATAGGGCTGAAATTGCCGTGAAGTATATACAACAGAATCTGTTTCGTTATCGCTTTGAATCAAAGAAAGTACATGATTTACTGGATAACCGTAAGACTTTAATTTTTTCAGTTCTTTTGCAATTTTAGGAAATCCGAAAAGCATATCTGCAAATTCTTTCGGAGATGGCTTCATATATTGGGAAGACATTTGATTAAACGCAAACGTACTCGTAGAAACAACCATTGGTACGTGATGCTTCCAGGCATTCAGTTTTCCCCAAAAACAAACAGAATCTGTATATACCACATCCGGACGGAAAATTTGAAATTCTTCATCAAGAAAATCATTCATTTGAAGTGTAATTCGAATGTCTTGTATGGTCATTTCCGTTGTAGATACATGAGTTAATCTGAAATTTTCCCGTTCGGTTAATTCCGGGAGATAGGCATCGCAAGAAACAAATTCCGCACCAGCAGCAATGATTTTCTTTTTAAATTCGTTGAACGAATAAAACCGGACAATATTTCCACGCTGAACCAGTTCAGCGGCAACTGGAAGCATAGGATTTGTATGTCCATGAGCAGGAATGCAGAAAAAAGCAATTCTTTTCAATCAGAATCCCCCTCTTTTTCACTGAATATTA
Source organism: uncultured Clostridia bacterium (assembly GCA_947589035.1). Taxonomy (GTDB): domain Bacteria; phylum Bacillota; class Clostridia; order Oscillospirales; family Ruminococcaceae; genus UBA3855. The sequence goes on from CANPYZ010000038.1 coordinate 17,160, forward strand.
AGTCATATAATTCAGAAAAAGTTTCTTTCGGAGGAATGGCTATTCCTTTTTGTTCGTCACCGAGAAGAAGAAGTGTATCTCCGGACTTAATCCCGAAAATTTCACGAGCTTGTTTAGGAATCACAATTTGCCCTTTTTCGCCAACAGTGGCTGTCCATGCATATTTTCCTTTAGGTGCTTTCATTAGTTTCACTCCTTTAGTGTGATAAGTATGATTTGTATAACTAATTATACTTAATTTTTAAGGGAATGTCAATGCTTTTCACAAAATTTTCATGAATTTATCACTAAATTCACATAAAAATAAAAATATCTCTCCACTTTTAAAGTGAAGAGATGAATAAAATTAAATATACATATTTTCTTTCATGGAATAAGTATCTCCACTACTACCAATAGTAATATAATCTACCAGTTCAATTTCTAACGGCTCTAACGCATTAGAAATGTCCCTTGCCTGGTCGATTTCCTTTTGTAAAGGAAACGCCGATTGGTTGACATATTTATGTGTCATAATAATATGCGAACAATTCAACTGCGTTGCCATTTTCACCAGTTTGTATAAATCTATTTCATTTTCTCCAGATGTTGCTTTTAATTTTTCTGCATAGATTACCTTTCCGGTTACTGTTAAATAAGCAATCATCGCCATTTCTTCTAATTCACATAAAAGCGGAAACACAATATACTCTTCATAATTCGGCGTTTGATTTAATTCTCGAACGCATTCAGCAGAAAGTTCATATGCTTTCATCACAGAAGACATCACAGAAAGCAATGTTGCGCTTTTCTCCCCTATCCCGTCTACTAATGTGAAACTCGTGCAGTCACCTTCATCAAATACATTTGCGAATGAACCGAATTGCCGGATTAACTTATGCGCAATTTCATTCGTATTTGCGCAAGGAATAGAATAGAACAACAACATTTCCAGCAATTCATGTTCAGCAAAATTTTCTCCTTGACTGCTGATAAAACGCTTTCGCATTCTTTGCCGGTGTCCGGCATGAAGTGCTTTTTTCTCTTCTCTGTTATCCATAATTCTGTAATTCTCCTTTAATGTACAATGTACACTGCAAAATTAAATCAAATTTTCAGTAAGCATTTCCGAACGAACTTTTTCGGCAATAAAACAAATCAATTCAAAATTTGCAGGAATATGACCATCTTCTATTTTCATGAACTCTTGAATATGCTTCTTGTGCTGAGTATAAGCAGTATTTATTGCATAACGTACAGTACGTTCAATAGATGCTGGCTTTACATTAAATTTTTCACCAACTTGCTGATAAATCAAGATTGCCTTGCGTTCTGTTGGTGATTTAGATAACAAAATCATAATTTCTGATTTCATATATGTAAATCCATTCAAATGTGGCATTACTCCAATATCACGGAGTATCTCCGAAACTCTCGCTTCTATTAATTCAGCATTTTTCAATTCTGAATTTTCTTTCAGTACTATCATAAAAAAACTCCTTTGTGCTTAATTATAGGGATGACCCTAAGATATATCATAGCACAAATAATCGTTTAATGATATGCTTATTTTGTCGAATTTTGTCGAATTTCAAAAAATTTCATTTTTTGTTTAAATGTCTATTACGATAAAAAATTAAAATAATTATAGAATAAAAAATAAATTTCTTCAAAATAAGAAAGCCGCTTGAAATTCAAGCGGTTTCACTATAATTAATTATATTATTTCAAGAAGTTAAAATTTGCCGTTTCAGCAGAACCAAATCAAAAATTTCAAGAGTTTGGTTTCCGTTCATGTCGGCGTTTTCCCAATCAGGAAGTTCCCCGACAGTCAACAGCCATTTCTGCAAAGCAATTGCATCTGCTAAATTGACTTCTCCGTCACCATTGGCATCGCCTTTTAATTTTTCGGAAGAAGAATTTGCTTTTGCGAAAACAGTATAATTCACGCAATACGCCGATTGTCCATTTGCGCCGAGCGTGACAACATCACCGGCTTTGACATTTTTCTGGTAAACGTCAAAAACAACATCACCATCATTCGCAAGTGTCATTCCGGTTTTTTCCCAATCGGAAAGCCATTCCGGCAAAGTGGTAACACGGTTATCCATGGCAACATAAACAGTCATATTTTCGCCGGCGGTAAAGCTGGCAAGAGCATTTTCGCTGAATTTCGCATCACAAGCAGGCTGAATCATTTCCGCACCGAGTAAATTTTCCGGAATTTCCGTATAAAGCACTTCCCTGTCTCCGAAAACGAAATCCCCAACTGCTGCGCTGTCGTCAATTTTCCAATTGGAATATGTAGTTTCATCCTGAACTTGCAAATTCTGGAATAATTTGCCGTTCAACGTCGGGATTTTCACCGAAACTGTCCATTTCTGATTTTCTGAACCATCACAAGCCCATTGTAAAACATTTGCACCGGATTCTTTCGAACCAGCCTCAACGCCTAAACAGCTTTCGTCAGAAGTAGCTTTTGTAGTAATAGTATAAGTACCGTCACCGTTATCCACAAATTTGAATAATTGCGCATCGCTTGCGGTATCGCCCCAAATGCGAATATTCGTTCCATTTTCCGTTTTGCCGTAATCTAAATCAAGTAAATACGTTTTTCCGTCTCCTGCTTCAGAATACAACCGATAATAGCCGTTTCCGGCATCTTCTAAGAACCAACCATCAATGCCTGTTCCGCCTTGCTGAACATTTGTTCCGGCTTCAGGTGTTCCTTCTGCGAGTGTCAACCGGAGACCGCTGCCAACATTCGTGAAATAATATTCATGTTGTGTGTCTAAAACAGCACCAATTTTTCCTGTTGAACTTGCTGAATTTCCGGAATTCACCGGATTTTCAGGGCGTTTCGGAAGGTCGTAACCTGTTCCGAGGAAAAAGCTTGTATGCGGTGGTTGGTTATATGCTGTATTTTGTGCGGAAACTTGCATTCTGTATTGTGCATCATGCATTAAAGTCGTAATTCTGTAATCTGTTGTGTAGGTCGTTGCATAAATGCGAATGGATTTGCTATCCGCTGCACGAACAATCAATTCTTCACGCCAATCTCCGAAAATGTCCGCTGAAAGGCAAGGCGTGCCTTTGGTTGTATTACAAGTATAATACCCGTCTGTGGAAAGCAAAGTTTTCAATGTGCCGTCGTCCTGCATTTTCGTAATCGTTGCCGGAGAATCTGTGTAGCCGTCTAAAATTTCCCGTTCTAAATCGCCGTCCCAGTAGCTCAGGAAATTAATAGCGGGTCTCCTGCAAGAGAGTGTCTCACCGCTTATATTTTTGACAGGTGTTGAGTTATCAGCTTCCTTGTTGCCCCAAAGTTCCGCACCGGGATTTCCTGCCCAGACGTTATCACCGCAGCATCTTCCCGTATCGCCCTGACCGTCATTGTGGAATATTATGTTACCTGTATCACAGTCCACCAATGAAACACCATAGGGCTTGTCCTCATGGCAAATCCATGCCTCAATTCCGGGATTCGTCGGGTCAAGGTCGCCTACATGCATCGCATCACCGTGTCCCTTGTTCAGACACCAGAGCAGTGTTCCGTCATCGTCAATACAGGTCGAACCGGTAATAATTTCTTGTTTGCCGTCACTGTCCACATCGGCAGGCATAGAATTATGATTTCCGTCACCGTATCCTGGTGTACTGCTGCTTGTGCCAGTGTCGAACATCCAGAGCTTTTTTAACTTTTTCTCTTCAACAGTATAGGCAACAGCGGTCATTCTGCCATAATAACCCCTTCCGGTAACAATGCACGGATGAACGCCGTCTAAATATGCCACTGTTCCCCAGAAACGGTCAACACGGTTGGTTTTGTCACTGGATTTACCCCATTTTGTGGGGTCTCCTCTTCCTGGTTCATAATCAATTGTATCTAATGCCGCACCAGTTGCGCCGTCAAACAATGTATAATATTCATTTCCGGTGTAAATAAAACCGTTCCCGTCCCGATAGACTGCCGAAGCATCACTGATTGTTTTTCCTGTGCCGTCAACTGTGCCGTCAGAAGTTTTACAGGTCATTTCGCATTTTCCGTCTAAGTCAAAATCTCCCACGAAAAATTGCGTATAATGCGCACCAGCTCGAATATTCCAGCCTAAATCAATTCGCCAAAGTCGTTCGCCATTCATACACAAGCAGTCAATGTAAACTTTATCAGTTTTGCCTTTCTGGGAATTATCTTTTGAATTGGACGGATCCCATTTCAGGAAAAGTTCATACTGCCCGTCGCCGTCTACATCGCCCACAGACATGTCATTCGGCGTATACGTCACGCCGGAAGCCGTCGGCGGTTCAAGCGGAATGTCTAAATAAGCATTTTCTGAAATAATCTGGCAAGTTTCAGAAGAAATAACTTTATCTCCGGATAACGTTTCTACCCGATATTGTGAAGAAGCATTTCCCTGTTCATCAAGGAAACAAGTGGCTTTTCCGGCTTCGCTGGTGTAAATCAGTTCATTATTCCGGTAAAGTCGGTAAACGGCGTTGTCATCATCATTGGCAAGATACCGCCAGCTGACCAGCATTCCGGAACCCGTCCCAATAGCGGAAATACCCCTGTCAAGATATTCCAGCACATTGCCGGAAGCAGCATTTGCCTGAATGGCAGAAAATGACTTTTCCGGTACGGAAAAAATTGCCGTTCCCACGAGTAAAGCCGAAATTGCCGCTGTAATACGTCTTTTTTTCATATCATCTTTCCTTTCTGTGTAAAAATTTAAAAACGCATGTCTTACATTTTTATTGTATCACATTTCTATAAATTTGTCAATAAAAAGTTACTCCGAATCAAAAAATTTGTAATGATTCTGGACTTGACATTTCCTGATAATTTGTGTTATACTATAATAGGGTGATGAATATGAATGATTTAAATCTTAGATTTCGTGAATTACGAAAAGAATCCGGCAGAAGTCAGGCAGAAATGGCAAAAATTTTAGGCTGTTCACAGCAGACGTATTCCCGTTATGAATTGCATACAACAGAAATTCCGCTGAAATCGCTGATTTTTCTTGCTGAATTTTATCATACCAGTACAGATTATTTACTGGGTATCACACAACAGAAAAATGCCTATCCGAAATAATATTTTCCTGCTTTTTTGCTGAAAATCCGTTACTGAAAACTGATAAAATAAACTTTTATGTTTCATTCCTTGTTCAACAGGGCAACAGCATTTACTTTTTCAGAGATAAAAGAACAGAAAGCAAAACTTCAGGATGACATGATATGCTTTATGTGGCTTTATCTGCACTGCCACGGATTGTCTTGCCATCAATGGCGATGACATCTGTCCGGAAGTTCCTCTTCCAGCCAATTGACAAGACATTCAGATAATTCTTCAGGATGAATCTTTTCAAATACTCTCCTGAACGTATCACTGTCGGGTATGCCATTCGGAAGTTCAAGAAAATTCCGTAAAAATTCTCCACGTTCTCTGCCAAATTCCTCATATCGGCAAAGTCTTCGCCTCCGCATATTACTGTACACAATCCTATAACAATGATATCCTCCAGTTTGTGTCTGATATTTCCATATCTCGTCCTTCTCGGATCTGTGAGATGTGAAAGCTTTTCTGTTAGTTTTTGTATCTTCATTCCTATATTTTATCATATTTTTGTGAAAAAGTAAATGCTGTTGCTGTGACAGGTCTATTATTGCCCCTTTGCAATATGACCACAATGAACAGTTCTCTCTTTGAGATGTGGTTTGAAAAAAATCTGATTTCTGAACTTCCTGAAAGCTATGTTATGTGATGCTTCTTTCAACAGAAAAAATAAACTAAACGAAATTGCAGAAGAACATCATATGCTTCTGATTTTTCTTCCTCCATATTCTCCTGAACTTAATCCCATTGAAAAAGAATGGGCAAATCTCAAAAAATGGCTGAAATACAATCAACATTTCTTTTCTTTTTTGAATGATGCTATTGCTGCTTATTTTCAAGTTGAATAACTATAATATGTCGCTTGTGATACTCTATAAATTCCTGTTACTACCTCATGCAGACTATATTTATTGACTTGCATTTCTGGCTTACTGAAAACCCTGAAAACCATTCAAACTCAACTTTTATCTCATGCACTTTATCTTTCAACACAAAGTAGACTGGTCTTATTGCCATTTTCAACCTCCTTTATATAAAATACTATTAACTATTTTCGATAAAAATTTTGAAGAATTTCTGCTAATTTTTTGGGCTTTTCAAGGTTTACTTCATGTCCGGCGTTGCTGATAATGACTAATTCAGCATTTTTTACTTTTTCAGCGAGTTTTTTGCAGATGTTTTGTTTGTGAAATCTTTTTCATTGCAGATAATCAGCATGGGCATAAAAAAGAAAATATTGGCTGGTTTGTTATGGTAAATCTTTCAGAAGAGGCTGAAATTTCTTCATGATTTTACTAACGTTTTCACTAGGAATAATCTTACAAAGTTCACTGTTAATCTGCTGACGTGTAGTAGCATTTATCAAAATGCTAATGATTTTTTCACGTTTTTCTTTATATATACCGTTTTTGAAATGCTGTCCATATAACGACCTAAATTGTGCTTCACGTTTTTTTTGATTAACTTTTGGTGTTGTTTGTGTAGACGGAAGATTTTTTATCAGTTCTTTGAACGCTTTATATAATGCTGGAATATTTTCACTTGGTATAATTTTAGTCAATCCAGTATTAAGAGATTGCTTATCTTTAGAATTGAGTAGCAAATCAATAATGGCTTCTTTTTTCTTAGCATATGGTGATTTATTGAATTTCTGACCGAAAAGGGAGCGAATTTGTGTTTCTTTTGTTGATTGTGCATTCACTTTTGTGTCAGTTTGCTTCTGAACAGTTGTTTCTTGCAGTTTCTTTTTCCGTGAAACTGAAATGCTAAGTTCTTTTTTCCAGAATTTTATTACATTATCAAAATCTGTATCATTACTAATAATAGCAATATTGCATTTTGATTTTCCTGCCAAATATCCCAGATAAGAACCTATATGCATATCTGCTGATTGTTTACCAGCAGGTATTTCAATCATTTTCAATTCAGCAGCACCATGATTAGCGATTTCAGCCATATCGATTTTATGAGCATTCTGTGTAAAGAAAATAATAATAGACCTGTTTAATAACCTTGACAAACCTGGTCAAAAGTGATATAATAAATTAGGGTGATAAAATGGATAATA
>CANPYZ010000039.1 GCA_947589035.1 uncultured Clostridia bacterium
TATGATTTTACTTTGTTATCTTTTTTTACAATTCTTTCTAAATTTATATGATATTATCCCTGCTTTGCCCAGTCCCTGAAAAAAATGCAGGGGCAAATGTTTTGCCTCTGCATGATAAACTTTAAAATTCAGTAATAATGCCGACAATTTTTTTCATAATCATTAAACCGTCTGCCGGTTCAGGTTTTCCGTTTTTGTCGACATCAGCGGCTTTCTGCTGATTTTCGGAAAGAGTAGATTTTCCGAGAACGTACCGGTTCAGCAGAATGACATCAAGAATATCAATGTTTCCTGTTCCGTCAACGTCGCCGAGGGTAATGTTTGGTTCAATTGGTTCAGGTGAAACATCATCTAAGGCAACAAATTCATTTCCATGCTTTTCAGCGTATGCCTGAGCGGTTGAATTTTCGTACCCGTGAATGACAATATCTTTACTAATTCCACTTTCAATTATTACATCTTTCCCTAAAAATGTTATTGCTTTCAAATTAGAACTAAGAAAAGTTTGATTATTGACGAAGGTCTCTACAGTAGCCGGAATCACAATTTCTTCTAAATTAGATTCTCGGAAAACATACCTACCCATTTTTTTCAGTCCGTCATGTAATTTTACACTTTTCAAATTTTCACATCTTGTAAATACATCACCTTCTATTGTCTGTACGCTTTCAGGAATGTCTATTTCAGCCAGTCCTGAATTTTGAAAAGCATATGATTCAATCGTCTGCAACGTTGGGGAAAGTTGTACATTGGTCAAATTTTCCAACTTTTCAAATGCATATTCTCCTATTCCAACAATGCCCTCACCCATAGTTACTGTTTCCAGTGCAGAAGCCCCAACGAAACATGACTTTCCAACAGTCAAATTTTGTCCGCCGAGAAGGTGAACTGTTTTCAGGTTTGTAGCTCCACTGAATATATTACTTCCTAATGTTTTCAAATTTGGCGGAAGAGTGATTTCCTCTAATGCTGTACAATCTGAAAAAGCATGATGGTCAATTGTTTCCAATCCGTCAGGAAATTCAATTGTTTTTAATGATTTACACCCATAAAAAGCATTATATGGAAGTGCCTGCAACGTTGGGGAAAGTTGTATATTGGTTAAATTTTCCAGACCAGAGAACGTAGAATCTTCATTATTAGTTTTTATTTCAATAATGCCAGCTCCCATAGTTACTGTTTCTATCGCAGTACACCCGTTAAAACAATAAGCACCAATAATTAAGTCTTGTCCGCCAAGAAGATTGACGGTTTTCAGGCTTGTATCTCCGCTGAATGCTGACCCCCCTAATGTTTTCAAACTTGACGGAAGAGTGATTTCTTCTAATGATGTACAACTTGAAAAAGCATGATGGTCAATTACTTCCAATCCGTCAGGAAAATTAACCGTCTTTAATGCTGTACAGTCATTAAAAGCATTATTTCCAATAATTTTTACATTTTCGCCAATATTGACCTCTTCTAATGTTTCTTGTTTAAAAAATGCTTCGACACCAATTTCTGTTACAGGAAGTTCTACTTCGGCAGAAGTTGTAATTGTTGGTGGAATGGTTACTTTTGTTTTTGCCTCTGACATTCCATATACTACTGCATGGTCGTCATATATTTTATATTGCAAACCAGTTTTTTCATCCGTTTCTATTTGGTCTGCTGAAGCAACAATGGAATTGCTTTGTTCCGGAAATACCTGCATACCCACGCACACTAAACAACCAGCTAAAAGCACAGCACCTAATTTTTTTGCATTCATGAAAATTCTCCTCCAAAAATGATTGATAAATTTTATGCATATATATATATATATATATAATAGCTACAATTTAAATTATACTATAGTTTTTCCAGTTTTGCAAGCCTTTTTTCGCATTTTCTGCCTTTTACACAAAAATTTTTTCTATTTAGAAAAATTACTGTTCAGAATTTCGGTTTTCTTCCGGCATGGAAAACACAATAATTTGCTGTGGCGTTAATTCTTCTGTTAAAGCGTCCGGATTGCTGAAGACTTCACAAGCTTTTCTCTGGTCTTCCTGCCGTTGGTAGCGTTCGTTGAAATAAGGGTAACCCTGCTGTCGCTTAATCCAGCGCATTCGGAAATATTCCGGTATCTGGCTTGCGAATAAAATTTCTAAGGCGATTCCGGCGTACACATGCAGAAATGCTATCCACATTCCCGAACCCGTCAACAACATTAACAGAAATAAGCGTCCCCCCTTTTCCGCTGTGGTGCAGAACGCTGTTCCCCAGATAATTAAATTAATCACATAACCGAAAATTCCCCATAATAAGCCGTAAAATTTATCATGTTCCTGCATGTACACTGACGGCAATGTCAACACATGAAAATAACAATTCGAAAAAATTATCACTGTCGCTAAAAAAAATCTGATTTTATGCCAAATTTTAAACCGCAAAATCCATGTCCGGCATTTCGCATAATGTGAAGTATTTGTTTTATAATTTTTATAATTTTTGTTAATAAGAAATCACTTCTTTCTGAAGTTTTAAATATTCGTTAAGTTAAACAAATTTTTTAAAAATTTTTGTGCATGTATACGAATTTTAATTTTTTGAAAATTTTTGTCATGTTTCGGCGTGCTAATGTGTTTATTCAGTGAGAATCCATTCAGCAGGATTTGAATTAAGCGAAAATTCATAAAAAAAAAAAATGTTTTTCAAAAATCATGAAATAACTATTGACTTTTTTCAGAAAATATGCTATACTGATTCATGTGATGCTGAATGAAACAAATATTATTATTTATTATGGAGGTTTTTAACATGATGCATTTTAACGAAAAATCCTTTTGGAGAAGAAGTGCAGCGTTTCTGACTGCGCTCGCCTTAGTCACTGCCTTAACCGGCTGCAACCAGAACGGCAATTCTCCCACAGACCAGAACGGCAATTCCACTAATCAGAACAATTCCGGAAATCAGGACGGCAATGCTGACAGTTTAGGCATTTCCCTTGACTATTCCTATTCTTCTGAACCAATTTCCATTGATGACTTATCTGTCGTCAATACCGTTGCGGAATTTCAGGACAAGTTAATTATCACGGGGTATAATTATTCTTCCATGACGAGTGACGGAAGTTCTTCTACTGTTTCGGACGTTTCACAGAAAGTTTACCTCTATCAGCCCGACACACAGGAGACTTCCGCAATTGAACTGAATTACCCGTCCACGCTGGAAAAAAATGTAGATTACTACATTTCCGCAAGTTATGTCAATTCACAGCAGCAGCTTGCCTTTCTCTATCATGCGTCAACTTACGATGAAGAAAACACAGAAAATCCCTATCAGGATTTAGGCTACACGCTGGAAACTTACGACAAAGATTTAAACCTCGTGGAAACAAAAGCCATTGATGCATTTACTGAAGATGACTACATTTCCCAGATTGTTTCTGACATGAACGGAACGCTTTACATTTCCATGTCCGACCCTGAAACCGGTGAAATTAACGTTCATACTTTCGATGAAGAATTTAAGGAAACCGGAAAATTCGACCCGTCTTTCCAGTATATCATGCAAATGCAAATGACTGATGACGGGAAATTAGTGATTGCCTACCAGAGCGACAGCGGAAACAAATTCGGCGAACTTGACCCACAGACGAAAACGTTAGAAGAAGTTCAGATTGAAAATTTGCCGGCTTGGTATAATTACGTCATTCCCGCCAAAAAAGATTATGACTTTTTCGTGTATGATTCCACTAATGTTTACGGCATTAACCTTTCTGAAAAATCCTGTGAAGTGGTTCTCAACTGGATTAACTCTGATTTTTCCGGGGATACTGTCAATAACTTAGTGCAGTTGAATGACGGGCGTTTCATTGCAGTAGAATCCCAATACAGACCGAACGTTGACCCGAAATCTGCTTTATGGGTATTAACAAAGCGTGACCCGAAAGAATTTGAAAATGTTCAATTGATTACTTTGTCAACGTTATATATGCCTTCTAATTTAAACGTTGCGGTGAATCAATTCAACCGTTCGCATTCCGATTACCGCATAGGCGTAAAAGATTACAGCGAATATGATTCAGAAAACGACTATGAAGCCGGAATGAAGAAATTCGAAAGCGATATGACTTCCGGCATTATGGCAGATATTATTTGCTTGTCTGGTTTGCCTTATGAAAGTTATGTGAATAAGGGCTTACTTTTAGATTTGACCGACTATGTGAACACGCTCAGCCCTGACGAATATTTCACGAATTTTTTCGATTCCATGAAATATAATGATAAATTATATCAGATTGGCTTTTCTTTCTGTGTGCAGACATTGGGAGCGAAAACGAAACACGTTGACGGAAAAAGCGGTTTATCTTCCAAGGAATTTATTGACTTAATCAATAATTTACCGGAAGGAATGGAATCACGACCAGATATGACGAAAGATTCGGCTTTAGGGCTATTTATCTGTGTTCTGAATCAGTTCATTGACACGCAAAACGCTACTTGTTCATTTAATTCACCGGAATTTACTGAAATTCTGGAATTTTGCAATACTTTCCCTGATGAAATTACTGAAGACCAATCCGACTGGAGTCAGGAAGAATGGGAAACTTTCTGGAATGAACAAGACTTTGCCATAATCAATGACAAGCAACTTCTGTATGATGCCTATATCAGCGACTTGTATTCTGCTTTTAACGAACAGAAACGGTATTTCGGCGATGAAGAAATGACTTTCGTTGGCTATCCAACCGCTAAAGAAGGCAGCAATGGCGGGAGATTCGCACCGGATTATACAGTTGCTGTTGCCGCAAATACAACGAAATTCGACCAGATTCAGGAATTGTTCAATGAAATTCTTTCGGAAGAATTTCAGGAAAATCTTGACTGGGCAATACCCGTTCAGAAAAAGGCGTTCGACAAATTCGCCGCAACTGCCATTAAACCTATTATGGGCGAGGACGACAACGGCAATGTAGTAGAACTTCCCTACACGGTATGGCGTGGACAAGACGAAGTAGAAGTTACCCCTCCAAACCAGAAAGACGTTGACAACCTGAAAACTTACATTGAAAACATGACAGAACTTAATTATTACAATGAAGAAATCTGGAATATCGTCACAGAAGAAGTAGCGGCTTACTTTTCCGGAGACAAAACCGCACAAGCCGTTGCGGAACAAATTCAATCCCGGGCAAGCCTTTACCTTGCGGAACAAAGCTGAATATAATTAAAATCCCCTGTTTTCAGGGGATTTTGTTTATTTCGTCTGATTTACGGTTATCGTGTAACTGCCGTCTTTCAATTCTCCGATTGTTACCGTATAACCAGTGTCAACCGTTTCATTTTCTTCAAAGTCATACCAGTGCCAGCCTGAAATATTTCCGTCAAGAATTTGCCCTGTAGTGAAGACATCACTGCCTTCCGCATCATTCACGAGCCGAATTAACCGGATTCCGGTGTCATTTCCGTTAGTAAATTCTGAACCGTTTTCATATTTATAATGTTTCCAGAAACCATTGTCATGAATATCTGCTTTTACATGATATGCTCTTATCCCGTTTCCGGAAGACATCCATTCATAAATAGGGCTGCTGTTATTTTTTTCGGGCGTGATATACTCTAAAATTAAATATTCTCCGTTATAATTTAATTCCCCATAGGGAAGAATTAAACAATTTCCGTTTTCTGTCTGGGCATTCGTTAATGTGAATGTCTGTTCTCCGCCTTTGGTCTGGTCGTAAACGGAAACCTGACTTTTTCTGTACCAACCGAGCTGCAATTTAGAAAAACAGCCGAAATCTGTTGAAGCGTCTATATCCATTAGTTCCAGTCCGGCAGTATTGACTTCTCCGTGGAAACCTGCATGGTCATCACCGGAATAATATAAATAATAATCCGGCAAGCCCATGCAATGCCCTAATTCATGCTGATAACTGGAAGTGAAATTTTTATAATCAGTTTTCGATTCAATTTGCGCATTTCCGGTAATGAAATGCCCGATACCGACATTATCGAATTTCCGTTCAGAACCGGAAGCCCCTGCACAAGGCCACCAATCAGAATCACCGGCAGCTTTCGGCACACTAATTAACGTGGCATCGGTTTTTCCGTCGCCGTCGCCGTCGAATTGACTAAAATCAATGATTCCGTCGAATGCTTCATAGCATTCATGCAATAATTTTGCCTTATCGGAATCATAAGCGGAGCGGTTTTCTTTTGCCGTATAGCGGAAAGCCGTTCCCTGTAAATGCATTGCGCCTTTTGAAGAACGGTCATAGAATGCCGTCATACTTTCAAATGGATAATTAGCATTTTTCGCATCTTCTGCCCCGAAAGCAATTTGCTGAAGTTCTTCCGTTGTAGGGGAATAATTATATTGACAATCTGGAAAATCTACATAGAAAATAATTAATTTTGCGTTGCCTTGAGAAGGCAACCCTGCGTCAATTTCTTTCACTGGGGAAGAAATGAAACTTTCCGTTGTGGCTTCTGTTGGTTCGGAAGTAATTTCTTCAGTAGGTTCTGTAGGAACTGTAGTTTCTGTGGAAGTTAATTCTGTAGTTGTTTCAACTGGTTCAGTAGTTTCCTGAAGAGTTTCCGTAGTGATTTCTTCAGTAGGTTCAGTGGTTTCCTGTGTTTCTTCCGGAGGTAATAAAAACATTTCCCATTCACCGGACAACACATCTTGTTTCAGCATGAGCCAATCATAAATATTCACTTCTTTGTCCTGGTTAATATCCCCGATTAACGACATTTTTTTCGTTATAGGCGATAAGCCTAACAAATATTTCTGCATGAAAATAATATCTGCTATATCTACCGAAAAATCCTGATTCATATCCCCGTAATAAAACGCAAAATTTTCCGGTAAATTTTTTGGTAAATTTTTCGGCGTTGCCGCAAATGCATTCAGCATATTTCCTGAAGTAAGCAAAGCAAGACTGAAAATTCCTGCTAAAATTTTCTTGAATTTCATTTCTGTTTGGTTATTCAGCTCTGCTGAATAACTTCTCCTTTCTTCTTCTTAGTGATATTTTAACACAATATTATATTCTTGTCAAGTATTTTCATTATTTTTTCACATTATTTTTTCACAACTAAAAAATTTTCAGTTTTTGCGTGGAAAATTTTTCGCATCTCCCCGACTGGTGACAACTTCATAGCCAATACTTTTCACACGTTGTTCCGTGCATTGGCGGCATTGTGCAGACTCATCACCTGTACAGATTTTATTGTCATAAAGCATATATTTCTTGCGTACACTGGTAGGAGAAAGATTCGGCATTAACACATTCGCACCGGCTTTCAGCCCCATTTCACGCCCTAACGGGTGAATCGTTCCTAACGCCGTTGTCGCCGGAAGAAGTACTTCCGGAAAAATTAACCGGAAAATCGCTAATAATTTAATCGTTAAGAATAAACTGCCGTTTTTCTCGTTCCGGAATGGCGTGTCCTGATGAGAAAGAAATGGTCCTATGCCAATCATCTGAGGTTCTAATTTCTGCAAAAAACGAATGTCCTGAATTAAATGTTCCACTGTCTGGAAAGGACTGCCTACCATAATGCCAGCCCCGACCTGATAACCGATTTTTTTCAGCGTGAACAAGCATTTCTGCCGAAATGCAGCATTCATTTCCGCCGGATGTAATTTCCCGTAATGGTCAATATCTGCGGTTTCGTGGCGTAATAAATACCGTTCCGCACCGGCTTCAAAATATGCCTGATAGCTTTCTTCACTTTTTTCCCCAATGGAAAGCGTAATTGCACAATCCGGAAATTGCCGATGAATTTCAGAAACTATAGCACAAATTTTTTCATCTGTGAAATAAGGGTCTTCCCCGCCCTGTAACACAAACGTCCGGAAACCTAATGCGTAACCCTCTTGACAACAAGAGAGAATTTCTTCTTTTGTCAGCCGGTAACGGGAAATGTTCCGGTTATCCCGCCGTATTCCGCAATAATAACAATTATTTTTGCAATAATTCGTAAATTCAATTAGTCCACGCAAAAAGACTTGATTTCCGTAATGTTCACGGCGGACTTCATCAGCTTTTTGTTTTAATTCTTCATCATATTCTTCACTAAGCAAAATTTTCCGGAAATCTTCGTCCGGAAGATTTCGATTTTGCTTTAATGTTTCAATTAACACAGACAAATGATTCACCCCTTGTTGACAATTCCGAAAGGAAGTTTTCTGAATGCTGAAACAAATTTTATTTAATTTTATGATTTTTTTCATCGAAATTATTATTTTCACGAATGATTTTCTTTCACCGGAAAAGAAATTATCTTTAGCATTAACCGGAATATTGATATTCTGGGCAGGAAATTTATTTTTCCTGTATCGGGCAGACCGTCAGCAACTTCCGGAAAATTTACATTCTGTTTCTGAAGTTCATGAGGCGTTGCAACGTTGGCTGAAAAAATCTTCCGCTTTTACTTTCCGTGAAGAATTACATACAGCGATTCAGCAATTAGAAACGTTTCACCAGAAACAACGGTCATTACTTGCTTTTGACGGAAGTTTCCGGAACATTAGTCAGGAAACAGAAATATATCTTTTGTTCAACATGAAAAAATTTCTCCGGCGGTTATTTCTGTGCAGTACGCAGGAATATTCCCCGTTGAACAGAATTGCTCTCTGTGCCATTCTCGAACAGAACCGGAAACTTTTACTTGAATATGACAAATTATTAGAAGAAGTTTACCAGCTGAACAAACCAGAAATTCCTTGCTTAGAAAGCATTACACAAGCCCTGAAAGAAGTGAAAAATTTTTCCTGAAAAAATTTCCAGATTGCTATTTTTTGAATAGCTGAAATGCTATAATTAAGATAACAACTTTAAAGAAAGAAGGAATTTTACATGTTCAAAATCGCAAAAGGTTACACAACCGTTTCAAAAACAATTCGACTTCCGGAAGATACTGTCAATTTACTTGAAAGTCTCGCCGGAGAAAATAATATTTCCCTGAATCAGTTAATTAACCAATGCATTCAGTTTTCTTTATCTCAGCTTAACCCCACAGAACATACTAAAAACACAGAACAACAACATTGAAAATTGCTGCACAGGCTGTCTGTGCAGCAGTTATTTTATACGCCTACGCCGTACTGTTCACGATAAGCCAACATTTTTTCTAAATATTCTTTCCCGGGAATAATTTCTTTCTGGATAGCGTCAATAATATCCTGCATGTTCACGATAGAATAAACAGTAATGCCGAACTCTTGTTTGACTTCCTGCACGGCGGATAATTCGCCAGTGCCTTTTTCCATGCGGTCAACGGTAATGACCATACCGGTTACATTCACATCAGCGGCAGATTTTAATTTCGGCAAAGATTCCCGCAAGGCTTTTCCGGAAGTCATGACATCATCAATAATAATGACTTTTTCCTGATTCTGCAAAACTTTCCCGACGAACATTCCGCCTTCGCCGTGGTCTTTTACTTCTTTCCGGTCGAAACAATAGGCTGTATCTATGCCGAATTTATTATATAATGCCGTGACTGTTGAAACGGCTAAGGGAATGCCTTTATAAGCGGGTCCGAAAACCGTTTCCACGGGAATCTGATGTTCATGAATGCATTCCGCATAATATTCCCCTAAGCGGGCAAGCTGCCCGCCTGTTTTATAATTGCCGCAATTGATGAAATACGGGGCAATTCTTCCGCTTTTCAGCGTAAATTCTCCGAATGTCAATACGCCGCATTCTACCATGAACTGAATAAAACTTTCCTTGTAAGTCATTATAATTTCTCCTTTTCAAATTAAAATTAAAATTTAAATTTAAAATTAAATTACTGATTATTTTTATCTTTGTCATTGTCCGGATTCAGTAACGGCTTTAACGCCGCATATACTTTATCGGCTAAATCCTGCGGAAAGCCTTTGAATAAATCATTCATTTTCGCTTGCGTATACGCTGCACTCGCAATAGAATCCGCCGTTTCTCTTGCCTTTTTCAACGTCCGGTGAACTTCTGATTCTAAATTTTTCCCGATGTCTAAATTTTCCATAATTTCTGAAAATTTCCGTTCCCATTCCGGAATGATTTTTTCTTCCGGTTCTTCTTCCTGCGGCATAACAGATAAGGCTTTCGCTATGCTCTGACAAGCGTATAAATTCACTTCTTCCAGTTTCGGCAGAAATCCGAATTTCTCATCAGAAATCACGGCTAAAGCATAATTTTCCGCTTTTTCCTTGCCTTTAATATACCCAATGTAAAAACCAACAGCATATTCCATTGCTTCTGTATTTACTTCCTGACTGACGTTTTTCCGGAAAATGACCGCTTCTGAAGCGTTTAATTTTTCCAGCATGGAAAAGCTTACTCCGCTTTCTTCTCCGGAAAATAAAATATATACCGTATCTTCTTTTGTTAATTCTTCCACTCCGTTGAGACAAATATTCTGGTGTTGAAGATGTTCGAAATCCACTAAAAAATATCTTTTCATGAAAAAATCACTCCTAAGGCTAAAAGTTAATTCAACGAATTTTCCCAAAACTAACAGCAGTTTTCTGTAATCAGTTTTCCGAAAATTCAATATAATTAATTTTATTTCCAGCCAGCAGAATATTTTTCTGCTGACCGGAAAATTTTCACAATTACTTGATTAACGGCTTGACAACATAATAAATTAATTTTGTTTTTTCCGTTCCGAAAGCGTGAATCAATTCATTATTGATATTAATCTTTAATTGCGATAATTGCGGCGCACCGACTTTAATATGTTTACGGACAATTTCCGCTGCTTCTGCCTTTTCCTCAGAAGATAAGGGCAATTCTCGTAAAGCCTCTAATAATTCATTTTTCTTGATATTGGCGTTATTGGTCTGACTTTTAATGCAAGGAATCATTCTGACTTTCGCATCTCGTCTTTGCCAGAAATCCCTGACGTTATTATAGCCTTTGTCATTGCTGACAATGTAACAACGACAATGTTCGTCTCTTCCGATTAAATACCCAATATATGAAGATAATTGGAAATCTAATGCATTCTTTCCGTCTGTGTCTACTTTAATATACTTGATATTCGCCTTAGCTTCTCCGAGAAAGTGATGCAGTTCAAATGACAAAGAATCCGCATTCGCACTGTAAAAAATAATGACAGTATCTGTTGTTTTCAATTCTTCAATGCCACTTAGCCCTGCCTTATGCACATTCTCATAATCCACCAGATAGAAATTTTTTTTCTTACTTTTCTTGTCTCCCAATGGTTGAACACTTCCTTTCTTAAGTCTTAAATGAGCAATTCTTCCAGCTCCCTCAGCCAAAGATTGACACATGCATCGCTTGGCATTCGGAAATCCCCCCTTGGTGAAAGTGTTACACTGCCGACTTTAGGACCGTCCGGTAAACATGAACGTTTAAATTGCTGCGAGAAAAACCGCTGATAAAATTTTTTCTCCCAGTGCAGAATAATTTCTTTCTTGTATTTTCCCTGAAAAGCATATTCTGCCATGCGGAAAATTTTCTTCGGCGAAAACCCGAAACGCAACATGTAATACAGAAAAAAGTCATGTAATTCATAAGGTCCTACTAAATCTTCTGTTTTCTGTGCAATATTGCCTGATTCATCAGGGGGCAATAATTCAGGACTGACCGGTGTGTTTAAAATATCTTCCAGAACTTGTTTTAATTCCGGTTTCGTGTGTCCTGCCTCATAAGCAACCAAATATCTGACTAACGTTTTCGGAACAGAAACATTCACTGCATACATACTCATATGGTCGCCGTTATATGTCGCCCAACCTAACGCAAGTTCTGACAAATCCCCCGTTCCGATGACAATTCCGCCGCATTGATTCGCAATGTCCATTAGTACCTGTGTTCTTTCCCTTGCCTGCCCGTTTTCGTAAACAACATCATGATTTGTTTCTTCCTGTTCAATATCTTTGAAATGCTGCCTTACACTTTCCTGAATGGGAATTTCTTTCAATGTCACATGATAGGCTTCCGCTAAACGGCAAGCATTCGTATACGTTCTGTCTGTTGTTCCGAAACAAGGCATTGTCACGGCAATCATTCCTGAACGGTCAAGCCCTAATCGGTCAAATGCATGTGTCATGACAATCAATGCTAACGTGGAATCTAACCCGCCGGAAAGTCCGACTACTGCTTTCTGACAACCAATATGACGTAATCTTGTGGCTAATCCTACAGTCTGAATCGCTAAAATTTCTTCACAACGATTGTCCAGAATGATGTTATCCGACGGCACAAACGGCAACAGGGAAATATACCGTTCTAAATGCGTTTCTGTTAAGGGCATATTCATTTCTGTGTGCTGAAAATCATGCTTAATATTATTAGTATTATTAGTATCAGAAGTAAATGTATTCATGCGCCAACGTTCAGAATTTAACCTGCCTGTGTCAATATCCGCAATGAGTAATTCATTCGTGAATAATTTAGATTCCGCTAATATAGAGCCATTCTCCACAATGAGATTATGCCCTGCGAAAGTCATATCCTGCGTAGATTCTCCCACGCTTGCGTCAGCGTAAGCATATGCACAAAGTAAACTTCCGGATTTCGCTTGAATAATCGTTCTGCGGTAATCCGCTTTCCCAATGATTTCATCGCTTGCCGACAAATTAAAAATTACATTCGCTCCGGCTTTTGCTGATTTCACGGAAGGGGAATCCGCTACCCATAAATCTTCGCAAATTTCAATGCCGAATGTTAATTCTTCCGTGACTTGAAACACTTGCTTTGCGGTGAATAATGGGGTTTGCTTTTCGGTTAATTCATGATATACATTTACATCTGCCCCTGAAGTAAAATGCCTTGCCTCGTAAAATTCCCCATAATTAGGAATATTGATTTTCGGCACAAGCCCTGAAATCTTTCCCTGAAACATAACGGCTGCACAATTATATATTTTTTGCTGATGTTCCACAGGCAACCCGACAATGACAATAATGTCTGAATGCTGAACTTCTTCCGCTAAACGGCATAAATTTTCTTTCGCTGACTTCAGCAAAGAATGTTGTAAAAATAAATCTCCGCAAGTATACCCTGTAATTGAAAGTTCCGGAAAACAAATGATTTTCACGCCTTTTTCCGCTGCTTTCCGAACAAGTGCAATGATTTTGTCTGTGTTTCCGTCGCAGTCTGCTACTTTCAATTCCGGTGAAGCGCAAGCAATTTTCACGAATCCGTCCCGCATGAACGCCACTCCTTTCTGATTTGATTGCTTATGTTTAATATTATATCACATCTTTCAGTAAAAAGCAAGAGTTTTTTCAGGATTTTCTGCCGGTATCTTAAAGAAATATACTCAAATGCCATGTCAATATTTTACTAAAATAAAATTCCGGCTTAATATCGCCGAAAATTTAGAAAATTTAAAAAGTGTGACAGTCGTGACAGTCGTTTCTTAAAACCCCTTTAGGGCTGAAATTTTTCAGAAATTAGTTTATATAGAGAGTTTTGGAATTGACCGGCACGACCGGCACATGGCGATATATGGCGAAAAACTTAAAAATTCGACAAAATTCGACAAAATCCGACAATTTCTGACAATTTCAAAAAGCATTTCCAGAAATTAAAGCTTTCGGCTTAATATAGCCAAAAGTTGAAAAATGGTGGAAGTCGTGGAGGTCATCTCTTAAAACCCCTTTAGGGCTGAAAATTCAGGAAAATTAGTCTATATAGGAAGTTTTGGGAACGAGTTCCACGACTTCCGACAATGGCGATATATGGCGAAAAACTTAAAAATTCGACAAAATTCGACAAAATCCGACAATTTCCGACAAATTCCGACAATTCAGAAATTTGAAAATAATGTTAATTTCAGAGCAATATTTCTAATTTGCATTTTAAGGGCATTTTCCGGAACGTTTCTTCAGGGGTAGTACCTTACACGAATGAACCCTTGTCAACGGGTTATTCGGGCGGCTAAACGGCTTTACGGCGAACGGAAGAATTGATTTTCCCACAGGGAAACGCTGAATAATTTTCATTCAGAAATTCAAAATTTCCGGAAATTAAAACTTTCGGCTTACTATAGCCGAAATTCGAAAAATGGTGTAGGTCGTGCAGGTCATATCTTAAAACCCCCTTTAGGGCTGAAATTTTCAGAAAATTAGTCTATATAGAAAGTTTCGGAAACGAGTTGCACGACTTACACCCATAGCAATATATGGCTAAATATAGCGGAAAATTAAATTTTAGTAAAATCTTGACATGAGATAAATATAATTTTTCCCAGAAAAATTTAAAAAAATTCTGAAAATTTTAAATTTCCTCTTGACAAGAGAAAAATTTTGATGTATAGTATAGTGCGGAGAAACTCATTCACTGTTGAATGGGTTAAACTTTCGCCTTCAGGCGTGAATGAACATAATTTTAATTAACATTAAGAGGTGTTACTGATGACAAAAGATATGACAAACGGAAAGCCTTTATCCCTGATTTTAAAATTTTGTCTGCCGATGGTCGGCGGAAATGTTCTGCAACAATTTTATAATCTTGCGGATACGGCAATTGTTGGCAGATGTATGGATTCAAATGCCCTTGCCGCTATCGGGGCAACCAGTGCAATTTGCTTTTTAGTTGTGGGATTTTCCACAGGGTTATGCACGGGGCTTTCTATTCCGGTGGCGCAGCGTTACGGCGCAAATGACCTGAAAAATATGCGGCACTTTATGAGTAATGCCGTTTACATTTCCGGAATTGTCAGCTTAATTTTAACGATTTCCACTATACTCACCTGCCGTCCACTTCTCGAACTCATGCAGACTCCGCCGGAAATTATTGAACATGCCCAGAAATATTTACTAATTATTTTCGCCGGACTTACGGCAACAATTCTATATAATTTAGTTTCAGCGTTTCTTCGGGCAATGGGCGACAGTGTCACGCCGTTAATTTTTTTAGCAGTTTCTTCCGTGTTAAATATTGGGTTAGATTTTCTCATGATTCCGCCTTTCGGAACGGCTGGAGCGGCGTTAGCAACAGTAATTGCTCAGGGCGTTTCCGCTCTTTGCTGTCTTGTGTTCATGTACAAGCATTTTCCCATTCTGCATTTTCAAAAAGAAGAATGGTCTTTTTCCGGCGGGAAATGTCAGACATTGTGCGGAATTAGTCTGCCTATGGCTTTTCAATTTTCAATTACTGCTGTCGGGTCGTTAATTATGCAAACGGCAATCAACCGACTTGGCATTTCTGTTATTGCCGGTGTCACCGCTGCAATGAAAATTCAAAATATTGTCATTGGTCCTATGGAATCTTTAGGCATTACTATGGCAACTTATTGCAGTCAGAATCTCGGCGCAATAAAAATTGACCGCATTCGGGAAGGTCTCCGGAAAAGTTTATTCGTTACGTTAATCTATGCTTGTTTCGCTTATGTGTTTACTTTTGTTTTAGGGAAATATTTTGTTTATTTATTCGTGTCCACGAAAGAACCGAATTTTCTTTCCATTATGGATTATGCCGTGAAATATTTACGCATCAGCGGAATTTTCTATCCGGTTTTATCCGTTTTGTTCGTATTAAGAAATTCACTGCAAGGCATGGGGTTCAGCTTTTTGCCGATGAGTGCAGGAATTTTAGAATTAGTTGCCAGAAGTTTTGCGGCGTGGGTCATGGTTGAAAAATTCGGCTTTGTTGGCATTTGCCTTGCAAGCCCGTTCGCATGGATTCTCGCTGATGTATTATTGATTTCCGCTTCTGTGTATGCTTTAGTTTCCCTGCCGAAAAAAATTCATGCTCTCCCGAAAACAGCGTAAATTCATCAATAGTTGAACTTCACCGGAAAATTTTTGAAAAAAATAAATTTTTTTCAAAAAAACACTTGACAAACGTCGGCGAATGTGTTATAATAACAATCGAAGCCGACGTGATGGAATGGCAGACATGATAGACTCAAAATCTATTGGCAGCAATGCCGTGCGAGTTCAAGTCTCGCCGTCGGCACTGTTTATTTATCACAAGTTTCCCGTTGTGGAAGCTTGTGATTTTTTTATTTTGCTTTATGTCATGATTTTACTATGATTGTCATAAAACTACTATACTTTCCGGAAAAAACTTGCTATAATGAGAAAAATTAAACTTTTCCACGTCAACAAAACATCAAAACGAAAGAAGGCTTTTTTATGTTAAATCTTCAACAACTCGGTTTCTTCAGAGGGGTTAATTTAGGCGGTTGGTTTTCCCAATGCGATTATCACACAGAACATCTTGACGGCTTTATTACGCAAAGTGACATGGAAGTCATTTCTTCCTGGGGTGCTGACCATGTCCGTTTGCCTGTGGATTATAATATTTTCCAGAGAAAAGACGGTCTCGACAGAGTTCGTAATGCTGTTTCTATGGCTTTGCGTTCCGGTTTGCATGTTGTGCTTGACCTGCATAAAACGGAAGGTTTCTCTTTCGATAATTACGCTGAAAGTGAACACGGCTTTTTCGAAAATGAACTCTATCAGGAAAAATTTTACCAGATTTGGGAAATGCTTGCGGAAGCTTTTTCCGGTCAGCCTGTGGCTTTCGAATTACTGAATGAAATTACTGATGAAACATTTCTTCCTGAATGGAACAGAATTGCCGGAATCGCTATTCAGCATGTGAGAAAATTCGCTCCGGAAAATTTAATTCTTGTCGGCAGTTACAATAATAATAGTGCAGAAACAGTTCAGTATTTAGATTTGCCGGAAGATGAACATTTACTGTATAATTTGCACTGTTACGAACCGTTGAAATTCACTCATCAGGGGGCTTACTGGACGAATGCCATTGACCCTGAAAAAAGAATTTCTTTCGCTGAAAGTGAAACTTCCGCTGAATATTTCGAACAGTTATTTTCTTCCGCAATCGAAAAAGCAAAACAAAATCATACTGTTCTTTACTGTGGCGAATATGGAGTCATTGACAAAGTTTCTCCGGAAGATACTTTGCAATGGTTCAACACCATTCATCAAGTGTTCGAACAATTTCACATTGCCCATTGTGTATGGACTTACAAAGGGCTTGACTTCGGGCTTACTGACACAAGATTAGATTCTGTCAGAAAAGAAATTTTCGCTAAATATTAAATTTAATATTTAAAAATATTTAAATTAAATTAAATTAAATTAAAAGGAGTAATGCCAATGCATCAGGAAACAGAGAAAAACATTGCTGAATTGCTGTTTCATCAGCGTGAAGAAGGTTTTGAACGTGCATCATTCGACAGGGAAATTGCATTTTACGAAAGCATTGGAACGGGTAACCTTGAAATGATGCGTTTCTTCGCTGCGCCGTTATTCTGTGAGGGCTGCGGAATACTCAGCAAAAACCCTTTGCGAAACTTAAAATATCATTTCGTGGTGACGGCTGCCTTAATTGCCCGTTTCTGCATTCATTACGGTATGACACCGGAAAAAGCCTATCAGATGAGCGATTTATATATTCAGAAAGCTGATGAATGCCAGTCAGAACCGGAAATCCGTGCCGTTCACCAGGAAATGTTAGAAGCCTATACCCGTAAAATGCAACGTGTCCGCATTGGGAAAATTTATTCTAAACAAATTGTGAAAGCAATTGAATATATCAGCGAACACTTGCATAACCGGATTTTTCTGGAAGATGTTGCGGAATATTTACAAATCAGTCCGGCTTATTTTTCCCGTTTATTTAAATCTGAAACAGGTATATCTTTCAGCGATTACGTCAACAAGCAGAAAATTGAAGCCGCAATGAATTTATTGCGCTACTCGCAATATACAGATTTAGAAATCAGTAATCTGTTCTGTTTCAGTTCACAAAGTTATTTTATTAAGATTTTCCGGAAATACGCCGGAATGACACCCAGAAATTACCGGAAACAATACATTCTTCCCCCGTTCGACTCTAAATAGTTAAGTCATGATTTTGCTATTTTTAGCATGAAAATGCTATACTTTCCGGAAAATTCCTGCTATACTATACTCAATTACTAAACAGTCCGAAAATTTTTAAATTTTATCAGGAGGAGAATTTTTTATCATGAAGAAAAATACATTCAAACGCTGTGCGGCTATTTTTTCCGCTTGCGCCATGATGATGTCCGCTTTACCGGCAGTGAACATTTCCGTTTCTGCGGCTGATTTAATCAGCAACGGCACCTTTGAAGGCACTACTTCCGGCTGGGGTATGTACAAAGAAAGCGGCGGTTCTGGAACGTTATCTTCCGATAATGGAAGACTTGCGCTGAAAGTTTCCAGTACCGGCAAAGTTACTCACGCTGTGCAAATGTTTTACGACATTGTGCCATTATACCAGAACGGCGTATATCGCTTGAAATATGACATTTCCTGTTCAACAAACCGCTTTGTAGAAGGCATGATTCAGCAAAACGGCGGTACTTATCAGGCGTACACCTGGAAAGGCATTGACCTTACCCCCGAACCACAAACCATTGATTATGAATTTACCATGGAAGCCGAAACAGATATTATGGCTAAACTCGTATTCAATTGCGGTTTACAGCCGAAAGACGGCGGTGAACTTCCGGAACATACGATTTATTTAGATAATGTTTCCTTAGAATTAATTGACGACAGCAAAGTCGATTACAGCGCAACAAGACCTTACGCTCCGCCAATTTTAACTAATCAGATTGGCTACCGTGCCAATAGCCCGAAAACGGCTGTTTTCCGTGATATTACTGACCAGAAGGAATTTTCCGTTGTGAACGCTGATACGAAAGAAACAGTTTTCACTGGGAAACTTTCCGAAGCTGTGCAAAATTCTTCCGCTGGAGAAACGGATTATATCGGGGATTTTTCTGAAGTCACACAAGCCGGAACATATTATATTACTTGTGCGAATTTAGATGATTCCTACACGTTCACGATTGAAGAAAATCCTTACGCTAAAGTATTAGACGACTCCGTGAAAATGCTTTACCTTCAGAGATGTGGAACGGCAATTAATGACCCCGATTTCGGTCATGACGCTTGCCATAACACAATGGCTACTATTTATCAGACGAATGAACAAATTGACGTTTCCGGCGGTTGGCACGATGCCGGCGACTATGGGCGTTATGTTGTTCCGGCTGCTAAGGCTGTCGCTGATTTAATGTATTCTTATCTTGCTAATTCTTCCCTTTATTCCGATAATACCGGTATTCCTGAAAGCGGCAACGGAAAAGCAGATATTCTCGATGAAGCGAAATATGAACTCGACTGGATGCTGAAAATGCAAGCCTCTGACGGCGGCGTTTATCACAAAGTTTCCTGCGAAAATTTCCCCGGTTACGTTTCCCCGGAAAAAGAAACTGCTCCTTTAATTGTGACACCTGTTTCCACGACTTCAACAGCGGATTTCGCTGCGGCAATGGCTCTCGCTGCGGAAGTTTATCAGGATTATGATTCTGCTTATGCACAGAAATGCCTTGACGCTGCCACAAAAGCATGGTCTTTCCTTGAACAGAATCCGGACTTAATTTTCAAAAATCCTGAAGATATTACTACTGGCGATTATGGCGACAAGTCCGACAAAGATGAACGTTTCTGGGCTGCTGCCCAACTTTACCGCACAACGAAAGACCAGAAATATTTATCCGCTATGGAATCTTTCGCTAAATCTGCGAAAACTGGTATGGATTGGGCTTTAGTCGGCGATTATGGCAATATTGCCATTTTAACCATGAACGACATAGATAAAAATTCTTCCGCTTATCAGGATGCTAAAACAGCTGTATTAAAACAAGCTGACTTATTCCTGAAAAATTCTGATGCTTCCCCTTACGGCGTTTCTCAGACGGTTTACAATTGGGGCAGTAATATGACAATTGCTAATTCCGGTATTATCTTAAGCCTTGCTTACCAGCTTACCGGCGAAGAAAAATATCAGAATGCCGCTGAAGAACAACTTAATTATCTTTTCGGGAAAAATCCCGTCGGCACAAGCTTTTTCACCGGTTACGGAACAGTTTCACCACAAACGCCGCACCATCGTCCTTCTATGGCAGCTGGTAAGGCTATGCCCGGAATGCTCGTCGGCGGTGTCAATTCCGCTTTAGAAGACAGTGCCGCTAAAGCTTACTGCAACGGGCTTTCTCCGGCTCTTTGCTATGTGGATAATTCCGAAAGCTATTCCACAAACGAAATTACAATTTACTGGAACTCTCCTTTGACGTATTTATTAACCCTTACCGGAACGGAATCTTCCACAGAACCATCAACAGAACCGGATTCCCAAGAACCTACTAACGAACCCACTAAAGAACCTTCTTCCGAACCTACCGAAACAGAAACGGGAAATACTAATCCTTCTTCTGTTCATTACGGTGACGTTGACCTCAGCGGCGAAATAGATATTTTAGATGTCATTTTGCTGAATCGTTACATTCTCGGGAAATCTTCCTTGGATATACAGCAAAAAATAAATGCTGATGTTGACTTGAATGGTCGTCAAGAACCTGCCGATGCGTTAAATATTATGAAAGCAATCGTGAAAATTCTGGATTTACCTGTGCCGAACAGCAACGTTCCTGAACCTACTGAACCCACTACAGAAACGCCTTCTGAAGTTCCTACTGAAACAGAATCAGAAACAGAAACTACTCCGCAGCCTACTGAAACACTTCCTGAACAAACCGGAAATATTCAGGATTTCGGCACGCCAATGAATGCTTCCGCTTCCGCTGTAGCTGACTTCCGGAATGGGGCTTCTCCTTTATTCTTCGCTTCTGACGGCTGGACGAACGGTAGTTGTTTCGATTGCGGTTGGTATGCACAGAATACTTCCTTGAATGACGGGTATTTAAGTTTAACTATTGATGAAGACCATTCCGGACAGTATCATTATTCCGGCGCAGAATACAGAACTACGGATTTCTATCATTACGGCTATTATGAAACTTCTATGCAGCCCATTAAAAACGACGGCGTTGTTTCTTCATTCTTTACCTATACGGGACCTTCCGACAATAACCCCTGGGACGAAATCGACATTGAAATTCTCGGCAAAGATACTACGAAAGTACAGTTTAATTATTACACTGACGGCGTAGGCAATCATGAATATATGTATGACCTCGGTTTCGATGCTTCCGAAGGATTCCACACTTACGGTTTCAACTGGCAGCCTGATTATATTGCATGGTTCGTTGACGGAAAAGAAGTTTACCGGGCAACAAGCAATATTCCTTCCACTCCTGGGAAAATTATGATGAACACCTGGAACGGAATCGGTGTTGACGACTGGTTGAATCCTTACGACGGGAAAACTCCCCTTACTGCCCATTATCAGTGGGTAACTTACAATCAGCAGTAATCGCTCTTATCATATCACTGAAAGACAGCAAAATTGAATTTTTGCTGTCTTTGGTTTTAATAATAAAACTTCCGGAACGGCATACCATTCCGGAAGTTAATTTTACTATTCAGTTTTGTTCAGAATTTTCCTGTTCGGCAGCAAGTTCCTGCACGTCTTCCAGAGGAAGTCCTGTCAGTTCTGCAATCACATCAAATGTGTAATCGCCTTTCATCAATAGTTTTGATGCGAAGTCGATGGAACATAAATAGCTATTTTCTTTAAGCCGCTCTTCCATAGCCTTTGACATAGTACTCACTCCTTTCGGTGTTTCTTTGTAGTATCTTGTTGTTTCTGCCATTAGTTCAAAATGCATGTCTTTCGCATTCGTGCAACGGAAATCATGCATTAATTTCCCTATGTCATCATCTCCGACATAAGAACCATTGACAAACAGAATGTGCGACCCGTCATTAAACGGAACATGATTGTAATTCTTAATTGTCCTTTCGATTTCGTAAATGGCTTTTCCACCGCCGAACACATCATTTTCAGTGATGAAAATAATATATGTGATTGGCAATTCATCGAAATCTTTTCCCGCTGGCAAGGCTTCAATGTCCATTGCGCTGGCATGGTATCTCGCACGTTCCGGCTTTGCGCCTTCATCGGCTTTCTGAATTTCTAAGTCGTACCACCTGCCTTGAGTATCTGTTCCGAAAGCGTCTAAACAGATTGACCTTGACCCTGCCAAACGTTTTAAATCATATTGTGTTTCTTGTCTGGTAAGCGTTAAGTCTTTAATGCCTGTGATAATTCTTAGTACCAATTCTGTTAAATTCCGGCTTTGCCGGAATAATGCACGCATGAAATCATCATCAAGCGGACGGTAATTTTCCAATTGGCGTAAACTTCTTTGAAGTTGTTCTTCTGGAGTAATTCTCTTTTTCGCATAATCTTCCGTTACTGAAAACTTATAAAAAGTTGTAAAACAAACTTTTATGTTCCATTCCTTGTTCAATGTGTCCGCTTTTGAA
>CANPYZ010000040.1 GCA_947589035.1 uncultured Clostridia bacterium
TTCGTCATTTGTTGCTTTATATTCTTTCATCATATCTATATTATATCACTTTTTCTCTATGAATACAAGCTCTAAGAAAAATCAGTAATAATGCCTACAATATATTTCATAATCATCAGGGCTTCTTCCGGTTCGGGGTAGCCGTTCCCGTTAAAGTCAACGGCTTTCACTTGTTCAGCAGTAAGAGAAGACTTCCCTAAAATTGCCCGATTGACGAGAATCACATCTAAAATGTTAATGTCGCCATTGCTGTCAGCATCGCCCTGTTTCAACGTTTCCATCTTTGGCGGTTCGCCATCGAGGGTTTCAAACTTGTAACCATACTTTTCTGCATAGGCTTGTGCGGTAGAATTTTCATAACCATAAATCACACAATCAAAATTATATCCATAGTGGTGAGGAGAAGAAAGAGTATCATTTGAATCACCAATTTTACAATTTGAATTTTTTATTGTTACAGAAACTAATGCATCACACCAATAAAATGCATCATTGCCAATAGAAACTAATGATTCAGGAAATGTGACAGAAGTTAATGCACTACACCGAGAAAATGCTTCATTTTCAATATATTTCAACGTATCTGGAAAAGTAATAGAAGTAAGGGTTTTCTGTTTTGAGAATATTCCTTTTGCGATACCAACTGTACCATCTTTTATGGTGATACTGTCACCATTAAAACCTGAATTAACTTTAATGACCCAATCATCAGCATATCTCAGGTCAGAAAGTCCATCTGCATATAACGGTGTTCCAGAAAAAGAACTTGCTGCGTTAGGAATAGAAGTCAAACTGTCAGGAAGGTCAATATCTGTAAGCTTAGTGCAATTGTAAAACAATTTTTCAGAAATTTCTGTTATGCCTTCTGGCAAAGCAATTTTAGGTAAAGAAGAGCAACCTAAAAATACGCCTTTTCCAAAATTTTCCAATATTTCTCCATTAAATTGCACTGAAGTTAGACTTTTGCATCCACTAAATGCACCAAGTCCAATAGAGCCAACCATTTCGGGAAATTGCAATGAAGTTAAATTTTTACACTCACCAAACGCATGTTCTTCAATAGAACCAATTGCTCCTGTGAATTGTAATGAAGTTAAATCTTTGCATTCATAAAAGGCTTCTTTTCCAATAGAACCGACTGTTCCAGAAAAAATGACTTCTTGCAATCCCTCATTACCTTCAAATGCATTACTACGAATGATTTCTATTCCATCAGGAATAACAATAGTATTCAAACATTTTCCCCATTGAAAAGCAGCACTTCCAATATAACGCAAAGAAGAAGGGAAAGTCAGTGTAAGAGCATCTGCCTTTTTATCAACACCATAAAAAAACTTATTTGCAATGCCCACAGTTCCTTCTTTGAACTCAAGAGGAACTCCAGCTTCACAAGAAATTGCCCAATTTCCAATGTATTTTATTGGTTCATTTTCCTGAGTTGTCAGCAGTGGTGTTCCTTCAAAAGCATACCATCCTATTTCATTGACAGAATCAGGAATATTGATTTCTTCCAATGATGAACAACCAGCAAATGTCTTAGCAGTAATACAATGAAAATTTCCTCCCTCAGGAAGATGTACTTTCTTCAAAGAAGAACAACCTTCAAATGCTCCATAATACACACCATAATTCTCACTATAAATATATTCAATAGTATCTGGTAGAATAGCCTCTGTAAGGCTTGAATTGCTAAATGCATCCTTTTGGATAGAAATGTACCGGACTGGTATTCCGTCCACTATTTCCGGAAATTCCAATGTTTCCGCATCGCCTACTTCGTCAGAAAAACCATTTACCATTAAATTGACAGTACCGTCTTCATCGGTAGACAGCACCGTGCAACTTAAGTTTCCAGCAATGATTTTCGTGCCGTCGTCAACGGCATGAGCTGTAATGCTGAAATTCTTTACATCAGAAGAGAGATTGACCGGAACAGCACAAACAAGTGCTAAAGCCATAATTCCGGCGAGTAACTTTCTGATTTTCATGAAAATCAAATCCTTTCTGTTTTAAAATTTTAAAATGAATACAAAAAACCGTATCTTAACAGCACAAAAACGCACCTGTTAAGAAACGGCTTAATTCACGTATTTAATTGAAAAATGGGCATAATTAGGTCATGTCTGTCTGTCTGTCTGTAGTATAATACAATTTCATGACCTTGTCAACCCCTTTTCGCAAATTTTTTGAATTTTTTTAACTCATGATTTGATTATAGCACATTTTTTCGGATTTGTCAAGCCTTTTTTGAAAAAAATTTTTCCCCCGCCGAAACAGGGGAAATTTTTAATTTAAGAAAAATCTGTAATAATACCTACGATATATTTCATCATCATCAGGGCTTCTTCCGGTTCAGGGTAGCCGTTCCTGTTAAAATCAACAGCTTTCACCTGTTCAGCAGTAAGAGAAGACTTCCCTAAAATTGCACGGTTGACGAGAATCACATCTAAAATGTTAATGTTGCCATCACTGTCAGCATCACCCTGTTTCAAAGGTTCAGTCTTGGCAATTGTTGTTTCATAACTGCCGTTTTCGTCAGTATCCACAGCAACGCCGATGGTGTTTTTATCAATTTCATAAATCAACACTTCAGAATATTCTGTGCTGAATGTCAAAGACGGGCTGGAATTGTCACTTTTTGCCGAAAGGGAAACGTTTTCTAAATTATCTGCTTTCATGATATAGCCGTCAGAAGTTTTATAAAAAGTCACTTCACTTGCTTTTCCGGAAGCATTCATTTTGTACCAGTCAGTCGGAGCGTAGCCGTCATTGGAAATTAAATTTAGCGTATAATCAGAAGTTTTTCCGGAAATTTCCACATAGCCGGACGGGTCGAAAACAATTTCGTCTGCGTGTTCAAAATTTGTCTGAATGCGGTCATTTGCATAACGCATGGACATATCAATTTTTTCAGGATGTTTTAACTGCATGACACAGCCTTCCTGATTGCCTTTGACAGCGAATTTCATATCAGCTGGAGTATTTTTGGATGTAAATGAAGAAAATTGTTTAATTTCGTCGTCAGTTGCAGAATTGATTGACCAGGAATTGTCTTTTAGAATAATTCTTCTTAACGAGAAATCAGAAGAAATTGCTTTTGAGCTGAGAATAGGGATATATTCCTGTGGCAGGCTAATCTTTGAATCACCCAGATAGCCATGATAATTGATAATCTGTAAATTATCTGTTGTTAAACCAATTCTTCCGCCTTTGTCAGAATTGGCATCAAGATAACAGGGAATTGTCCATGTATTTTTAGAAGTATTGATATACATGCAAGCATCATCAGTAAAGTCTATGACATTATTATCATAGATTAAAATTTTCGTGTCATAAGATTTGGAATCAATGAAAAATTTTCCTTGTTCCACACCATATGCCACAACGGCATGACCGCCGCCGAAACCACGGTAAAACGTCAGTAATACGGGAGAATCATCTTCTAATTGCTCCAGGAGCTGCTGAATTTTTTCTTCTTCTGTCTGGTCGTATAAAGCCTGTGTAATATATTGCTGCACTTCATCAGTAACCTGCAAAGCAAAATAATAGTTGATTAAAGATTGTACTTCTTTTGACGGGGGCGCATCAATGTCATGCAGGAAATGCGCATTTTCCTGATAATCAGTGGAATTTAAAATATCATAACAGGAAAGAATGGACGTGCAAGCCATACCATAACAGGAACCGCCAAATTCACCGCTTAAAATATCCAGGACATCTTCACATTCTGTACGGGAAAGACCGTCTAATAATTTTTTCTGGTAATCTTTGCTTATATAATAATTTTTCCCGAAATTCGCTTTTGAATTGGCAAAACACCAGTTATTGCTTCCTTCTGTGAATGTTGTGGGGTTAGCTGGCACAGGGGAAATTTCTGTTGTGGTGGTTGTTGCGGTTGTGGTCGTAGTGGTTGTTATTGTTGTAGTTGTAGCAGTAGTAGTAGTTGTTGTTGTTGAGGTGGTTGTTGTGGTAGTTGTTTCCGGTGTTGGGGTTATTTCCGGAGGTTCAGGCTTATTGTCAAGTGCAACGAATTTCCGGTTGTGTTTTTCTGCATAGGTTTGTGCAGTGGAATCAGGATAGCCATAAATTACAGCAGAATCAGAAATAGTATATTCTGAATCGTCAATTTTACAGTCGAGATTTTCAATAGTGATAGAAACTAAATAATGACAATTCCCGAATGCATAGCCTTCAATGCCTGCCACGCTGTCAGGAATCACAACAGAAGTCAGCTCATCACAATTTCCGAATGCAGAATTTCCGATATTCTGCACACTGTCGGGAATGGTGACAGAAGTCAGATTATCACAGTTTTCAAATGCGCCGTATCCGATAGTTGTTACACTATGGGGAATCATGACAGAACTTAAATTAACGCAATTACTGAATACATGGCTTTCGATACTGGTTACATTCTCCGGAATAGCAATAGAAGTCAAGCCAGCGCAATCGGCAAATGCATATTCTCTGATATTTGTCACGCTGTCAGGAATTATCACAGAATCCAAGCCGGTACAGCCGTAAAATGCATGATTTCCGATAGTTGTTACGCTTTCCGGAATGGAAACAGAAGTTAAGCCAGTACAATTTTCAAATGTACCGTTTCCGATTGTGGTTACGCTGTCAGGAATTTCCATAGAAGTTAATTCACTGCACCCCGCAAATACGAAATTTCCAATAGTTGTTACATTTTCCGGAATGATAACAGAAGTCAATTCCTTGCAGAAATAAAATGCAGAATTTCCGATTTCAGTCACGCTTTCCGGAATGGAAACAGAAGTCAAGCTGGTACAATTTTCAAATGCACCATTTCCGATTGTGGTTATGCTGTCAGGAATTGTTACAGAAGTCAGTCCGTCACACCATAAAAACGCCCAATCTTCGATAGTTGTCACACTATCCGGAATCATAACAGAAGTTAAACCTTTGCGGTCACGGAAAGCATAATTTCCGATTGTGGTTACTCCGTCCGGAATGGTATATGTTCCTGAAAGCTGACTGAAACATTGTATCAGTATGGTTTTGTCTTTATCAAAAAGAACATCGTTTTCACTGGTATAGGCAGGATTATTTTCATCAACATCAATGGAATATAAAGAATCACACTCACCGAAAGCGGACTCTCCGATACTTGTTACACTATCGGGAATCATAACAGAAGTCAGACCATCACACCAGCTGAATGCTCGTTTTCCGATAGTGGTGACATTATCTGAAATCATGATGGAAGTCAGCCCGCTGCAATAAGCGAATGCATATTCTCCGATAGTCGTCACGCCGTCCGGAACGGTGAAAGAAGTTAAATCAGCGCAATTTTCAAAGGCAGAATCTCCGATTGTTTCCACACTGTCAGGAATGGAAACAGAAGTGACTGCACAATCACAGAATGTGCCTGTTCCAATGTTGGTTACGCCATTCAGAATAATTGCCGTGCTGATGTTTCCTGTGAAAGATTCCCACGGCGAATGGGAGCGCATCCAGCCTGTTCCGGCGTTATACATATCAAAGTCAGCCATTGCTCCTGTTCCGGAAATGGTCAGTGTCCCTGTAGATTCATCAAAATCCCAGACAATATTTTCTTCATTTCCTTCTGCACCGCAGAAGCCGGAAGTCAAAATAGTTTCTTCTTCGCTCAGTGCGGGCATTTCCAAGTCTGGTTGTGCCATTTCCAACGCTGCCACCGGCAAAGGCATGATGCACACACTGCACGCTAAAAGAAATGCAAGTAATTTTTTCATTAACAATTTCCCCTTTCTGAAATAATTTCCTTTACTTAAAGTTTACCATAATTGTTTACTTTTGTCAAGACATTCTGCACAATTTGCTGAAATTTTTCAAAAGACAGAAAAACTCCTCTGCTGATGGCAGGAGCAAAATTTTATGATTCATAAACGAGTTTCCGTTTCAGGGAAATTAAATCAAACACGTTGACAATTCCGTCGCTATTGAGGTCGGCAAGGTCATATTGTTCATCGAGAAACAGTGGCTAACTGCCAAGGAGATATTTTTGCATGAATATTAAGTCGGTTACATCAGTAGCACCATCTCCGATAATGTCGCCTTTTTCGCAATTAGCTATATTTTCAATATCAATAAATTTACAATAATTGTCTTCTGCATAAGTTTGTGCGGTAGAATTAGCATAACCATAAACAGTTGATAATAAATATTTTGATGGTGATGTGAAAAAATGTTATCACCAATTTGACAATCTGGATTTTTAATCACCGCATAATTAACAGAAGAAAACACAAATGCTCTTTCTTCGATATTAGTCACACTATCTGGGATAACAATAGATTTTAAGCCATAACAGTCTGTAAATGTTTGAAATCCTATATTTGTTAAAGTGTTTGGAAGGATAATAGAAGTTAAACTTTCACAACCATAAAATGCCATCTCCCCGATACTTGTTACACCGTTTGGAATGGTGACAGATTCTAAAGTAGTACAACATTCAAATGCATAAGGTTTAATATCAGTTACACTATCTGGAATATTGTATGTTAATTTTGAAATTCCTACTGGATATTGTATTAGTGCTGTTTTATCTTTATTGAAAAGAATCCCATCTTTACTGGAATAAGCATTATTATTTTCAGAAACATTGATGGAAGTTAAAAACCAACATGAACCAAATGCTCCGTCTCCAACAGTTGTTACGCTATCCGGAATAGTGACAGAAGTTAATCCACATTCAGCAAATGCACCATTCCCAATTCTTTTTACGCTATTTGGAATAATAATAGAGTTCATGTATTCACACTCACAGAATGCGTAATCTCCGATATTTGTTATATTATTCGGAATAGTGATAGAAGTGAATTTTTGACAACCGATTTTTTGACAACCGATAAACGCACTTTCTCCAATACTTGTTACAGCTTTACCATTAATTATACGAGGAATTATTATTTCTATATTTTTATCTGTTGTATATTCAGTAGTATATTTTGTAATTTCAGCAGTGTATTTATCTTTTGCAGTATTCTTAATATCTGTTACTAATCCAGAAAAATCTTCATATTTTTGTTT
This sequence comes from uncultured Clostridia bacterium, assembly GCA_947589035.1. Taxonomy (GTDB): domain Bacteria; phylum Bacillota; class Clostridia; order Oscillospirales; family Ruminococcaceae; genus UBA3855. The sequence goes on from CANPYZ010000040.1 coordinate 7,036, forward strand.
GTTGCCCGGTAAAATGCTTACAATACCCTTTCGATAAACGATTTCTGCATAGGTATCTGCCATATCGCAGCTTGTATCTATTGTATTGAATAAAATTTCTACAGCTGAGAGTAAAGTATTTGCATTTTCAATATTTGGATTATTTTGATAATCTGAAATTTCCTGTTGCACAACATACTGAATCAAGGCTTCAAAATCTTTTAGGCAGTTTAATTTGTAAAATTGATCATGAATTTCATCCGTTGAAAATGCGATATTTACAAATGACTCTACAATAGTCCGACCAATAAGTTCACCTAATTCAAATGGTTCAGCAGATAAAATAGCATTAAAAGCAATATCTGCAACTTTTTTAAATACAAATTGTAAACCATCTGTAGTGGTATCAAGCATAGCAGAGTTCCATGCTAAAATGGAACTTTGACAAGCATCCGCAACATTAGAAAGAGCAAGTTCAAAAGCAGGATCTGTAAAACCATTATAAGCTTCTTTCAAATCATATACTACATTTTTCATGCCTTGATTCATATGATAACAAGCCATATAATTAGCTACATTATTGATAGCTTTTTCACCGATTTCTCCAATTTCTATCAGATCAGTAAATACTTCAAGACCGTCAACAGCTTTATTTAAGTCTGGATAAGTTTCTTTAAATGCCTTTTCAAATGAATCAAGCATAGCATTTTTTACTTTAGCATTATCTTTTGGGTCTAAATCATCTAAAAATTCATAGCCAAAATCTAATTTCATGCTCTCTGAATAAGCTGTGAATAATGCTTCACTTTTTTCAGTATATTCATTATCAAAGCATTGTTCAATAGCATCAGATTCATTATAAGTTTTTAGTGCTTTAAATATAACTGTTTCATAGTATTCTATTTTATCTAAAGCTATTTCAGGTACTTGTGATGGAGAAAAAGTTATCATTTCCCATTCAATCAAACCTTCAATAAAATTATCACTATTGTTCATCTGATTTGCTAATTCCGTTTCAGGGGAAGTAAAATCATTGCAGTAATGCATGATAGTCTTATAAGGAATTTTGCCCTCTGTTGAATAAAAATCTGCCATGTATTTAGCAGCATTAAAAACGGATTTTTCTTCCGCCGCCGCTGAAACGGGCTTTTGCGGAAAAGCCAGCACCACATTCAGCACCATCAGCATCGACAAAGCGAAACTCGCCAAACGTTTACATTTCATGCAAAAAACTCCTTAAAATAAATTACTCTCATTATAATCTTTTTTTTGACAAAAGTCAATACTTATTGTATAAAAAATTCAAAATTTTTGAATTTTTATACACTTAGACAAATTCAGCCTCCCTTTTTTGGTCAAAATCACAATAAATTCCCCTGCCAGTGAAATGCTCTCCTTTTGTTAGACAATGTGGTATAATAGAAATATACCAAATTGAAATCTAACGAAAGAGAGCATTTTTATGCCTAAAGGAAAAACTAAAATTGGTACAACACAAAGTGCATCAAGCTTAAACTTGATGGTATGTCATCCGTTGAGCACAAACTCAATGTCGCATAACAAAAGCGACCAAGATTTCTCTTAGTCGCTTTACATAGATTTTTTACAAAAATTTTGTCTAACTTTTTGGGGTTAATTCAAATCAGGGGGAATGTTTTGTGAATATGTAGATTTATTATTTCTTCACGTTGAATGCGCTCATTCCCGGATAAACAGCTGCTGCACCGAGTTCTTCTTCAATTCTCAGAAGCTGATTGTATTTTGCAACACGTTCACTTCTGCTGGGTGCGCCTGTTTTAATCTGGCAGGTATTCAGTGCAACAGCAAGGTCTGCAATTGTGGTGTCTGCTGTTTCACCGCTTCTGTGAGAAGAAATTGCTGTGTAGCCTGCTTTATGTGCCATTTTGATTGCTTCCAGAGTTTCGGAAACAGAACCAATCTGGTTCAGTTTAATCAGAATGGAATTGCCTGCGCCAAGGGAGATACCTTTGGAAAGTCTTGCAGTATTGGTCACAAAGAGGTCATCACCAACGAGCTGAACTTTACCGCCAATTTTAGCAGTCATCTTCTGCCAGCCTTCCCAGTCTTCTTCGTCAAGACCGTCTTCAATGGAAATAATCGGGTATTTGTCAATTAAAGATTCCCAGTGTGCAATCAATTCATCAGAAGTAAATTCTTTACCGGATTTCGGCTGTTTGTAGAAACCTTTGCCTTTTTCGGATTTCCATTCGGAAGAAGCAGCGTCCATAGCAATCATGAAATCTTTTCCAGGTTCATAGCCAGCTTCTTTTACAGCTTCCAGAATAGTTTCAATTGTTTCTTCGTCAGAACTTAAATTCGGAGCGAAACCGCCTTCATCACCAACAGAAGTCGCTAAGCCTTTAGCCTTTAAAATTTTAGCGAGTGCGTGGAACACTTCTGCACACCATCTTAAAGCTTCTTTAAAGCTGGGTGCGCCGACAGGCATAATCATAAATTCCTGCGTATCTACGGTATTCGTTGCATGTGCGCCGCCGTTGAGAATGTTCATCATCGGAACGGGGAGTTTCGTTCCCTGAATGCCGCCTAAGAAACGATACAGCGGAATATTCAAAGAAGTTGCTGCTGCTCTTGCGGTAGCAATGGAAACAGCTAAAATTGCATTTGCGCCGAGTTTGGACTTTGCTGCGCCTGTACCGTCAGCGGCAATCATTGCAGCATCTACTGCGTAAATATCGGAAGCGTCCATGCCTAAAATAGTTTCTTTAATGACTGTGTTAATATTTTCTACAGCCTTCTGCACGCCTTTTCCGAGGTATCTGTTTTTGTCGCCGTCACGCAGTTCAAGGGCTTCAAATTCTCCTGTAGATGCACCGGAAGGAGCGGTTCCTCTGGCAACAGTGCCATCTTCGAGAGTAATTTCTGCTTCAACAGTGGGGTTACCTCTGGAGTCGAGAATTTCTCTGCCATACACATTCACGATTTTCATAAAGCTCATGGGTATTCATATCCTTTCTTTACAAGCCTTGCCTGTAGTTTGAAAAATTTTTATCAGAACTTTCTGACTGTCACTATTATAGCACAAACACAGTATTTTGTCAAGATGTTTTATGAAAAATTTACAAATCCGGCAAATTTCTGCAATAATTTTCTTTTTTATTGGCTTGACTTTTTCGGAAAAACGTGCTATAATAAATTTATCAGAAAAATCATTTTCATCAGAAGTCAGAAGAAAGAGTGGATTGAAAGAAATATGCCTGAATATCAGCTTACAGAAAGTTTTGCACAAGAACAAAATGATTTAGATATGCCAGTGATTCAAACTGTCACATTTGGCAACGGAAGAAAATATTTCGTCCGTCGGAACGGCGTGCCGTATCTCACAGCGGAAGTAGATGAACTTTCAGACTTTTTTGATAAAGCCTGCATATTTGGGAAATACTTATGTATTGGAAGCGGAAACACAGTGATTTTCGTGAATTTAGACACAATGGGTTCTGTTTCCATGGAAGTCAGTCAATATTTTGGATATTTTTTTCAACATGAAGAAATTTTATATATTGCTTCCGGAAAAGGCATTATTGCTGTGAATGAATCACTGCACACCGTATGGAAAAATGAAAATTTAGCCGATGACGGTGTCATTATTCATGAAGTCTATCCTGAACGGGAACTGTTCCGCATCAGTGCGCAGGAAGTTTTGCCTTATGGCGAATATTGGAAGGAAAAATATGTGAATTTCAAGAACGGTGAACAAGTCGTTCATTAAGCAAAACAGAAAGGAAGTCAGGCATATGCATGTGACAGGGTCAAGAAAAGAAATTTCCGAAACGGAATATTATGCCGTGATTGCGGAATTGCTGGAATATGAAGAAGTTCAGGAACTGAAACACTTCCGGCATCATATCCGGACAAACCGATTTCAGCACTGTTTGAACGTTTCTTATTATCAATATAAATTATGCCGTTTCTTTGGTTTAGATGCTGAATCTGCCGCAAGAGCCGGACTTCTGCATGATTTATATTTTTACGAAACAAAAGAATATACTAAAAGTAAGCCGCCTATCCGTCACAGTAAACATCATCCGGAAATCGCTTTAGAAAACGCTGAAAAATTATTGGTGTTAAACGACAAAGAGCGTGACATGATTAGAAATCATATGTTTCCCATGACGTTTGTTATGCCGAAATATCCGGAAACATATTTAATTACTTTAGTAGATAAATATTGTGCGGTGTTAGAATTTATTCTTCCTAAGCCGGAACATTCACGGAAATTTTCACGTCATCGCCGGAATGCACAGAAAAGCCTCTCATAAGAGGCTTTTATTTTATTTACAAAGTGAATAAATCTATAATCTGAATAAGGCAAAAAGCTGCTTGACAAGTCTTGAAAAGTGTGCTATACTGATAATTAAATACTAATAGAAAGAATGAACATGATGAAAAATAAATTACCCCAAAACACTGACCCGAATTTGCTGTACCTTCTCCCGAAACGGAAAAAAGGCTTCCTGCGGATTATCTTCAGTCGGTTGCTGTCGATTTCTTTGTTAATTCTCATGCAAATTGGCATGATGTTGTCTTTTTATGTATGGCTTTCTGCCTATCTTCCGCATTTTTCAGTGTTTCAGCTTGTGTTTTCCGTGGGCATGATACTGTATTTATTCAATTGCCAAATGGATTATTCCGCTAAATTAACCTGGCTTATGGTAATCTCTTTGTTTCCGATTCCAGGAACAATTTTTCTTTGGTTTACCCAAAAAGACATTGGTCACCGTGCTTTCGGAAAACGTTTGTCAGACTTGATTCACCAAACGAAAAATAAAATTCCCCAGAAACAGGAAATTCTTCAGCGACCGGAAATTTTGCAGTCCGGAGCGGATTCACTTCAGCATTATCTCAGCCGTTCAGGGTGTTTTCCTCTTTATGAACATACACAAGTAAAGTATTTTCCTTCTGGTGAAGCGAAATTTTCCGCCATGCTAAAAGAACTCAAAAAAGCGGAAAAATTCATTTTCATGGAATATTTTATTATTGAAGAAGGATTCATGTGGGGAAGTATCCTGAAAATATTAGCCGATAAAGCGAAAGAAGGCGTGGAAGTCCGTGTAATGTATGACGGCATGTGTGAAATTTCTTTATTATCTCATGACTATCCGGAACGAATGAAAAAGTCTGGCATTCAATGCAAGGCTTTTGTGCCGATTCAGCCATTTATTTCCACGCAATATAATTACCGTGACCACCGGAAAATTTTAGTCATTGACGGGAAAACCGCTTTTACTGGCGGTGTGAACCTTGCTGATGAATATATTAACCATATTGAACGTTTCGGACATTGGAAAGATACGGCAATTATGCTCAAAGGTGAAGCGGTCAGCAGTTTTACCTTAATGTTTCTGCAAATGTGGAATATTACAGAAGTTCATACTGAATTCGATTATGATTCTTACCTGCAAACAGTACCCGTTCCAGCAAAAGGGTATGTCATGCCCTATTGTGATTGTCCTCTTGACGGTGAAAAAGTTGGGAAAAGCGTTTATTTAGACATTTTGCACCGTGCAAAATCTTATGTACATATTATGACCCCGTATTTAATTTTAGACAATGAATTAGAAAATGCTTTACGTTTTGCTGCTGAACGTGGTGTAGACGTACAGTTAATTCTTCCAGGGATTCCTGATAAAAAAGCCGCTTACGCCTTAGCGAAATCACATTATTTGTCATTGATTCAATCCGGCGTGAAAATTTATGAATATACTCCTGGATTCGTTCATGCGAAAGTTTTCGTTTCCGATGACGAAAAAGCGGTTGTCGGTACAATTAACATGGACTACCGCAGTTTGTATCATCATTTTGAATGCGCTGCATATTTATTCCAGACAGAATGCATTCCGGAGATTGAAACAGATTTTCACACCACACGCAAAAAATGCCGTGAAGTAACATTGCAGTCTGTTCAGCATGAAACAATATTTTATAAACTTACCGGAGCAATCATGAAAACAATCGCCCCATTGATGTAAATTTTTCAAAAATAAAAAATAAAAATAAAAAATTTTTTCGGAAAATAATTGACATTCTTCTGGAAATATGCTATAATAAACTTATCTTGATTAGTAGTAGTAAAGGAAGAATGAAGATGGCAGAAATTAGATTTGAAATTACAGAACATATCGGTGAATTAAGCCAAAACGCTAAAGGTTGGGCAAAAGAATTGAATCTTGTCAGCTGGAATGACCGTCAGCCTAAATATGATATTCGTGAATGGTCTCCGGATTATTCCCGTATGAATAAAGGCGTAACATTTACGGCAGAGGAATTAATCAAACTGCGGGATTTACTCAATCAACTGGATTTTTCTGAAGAATAATTTTCAGCTTTTCGCATATCCTAAAAACAGAAAATAAAGCAGAAAGTAAGGTGAATTTATGCGTACAAAAGGAACAAAACTCATCACCGAAAACCGACAGGCAAAACATGAATATTTCATTCTGGACTCTTTTGAAGCAGGTATTGCCTTAACCGGAACAGAAGTCAAATCTATTCGTCAAGGCAGCGTTAATTTAAAAGATAGCTGGTGCAGTATTGAAAACGGTGAATTACTTGTCAAGCAAATGCATATTTCACCTTACGAAAAAGGCAATATTTTCAATCAAGACCCGCTAAGAGTTCGCCGCCTGCTCATGCATAAAGCTGAAATCAATCGCCTTTTCGGAAAATTAAAGCAGGAAGGGTTAACGCTTGTTCCGCTTTCCCTTTATTTTAAAGATTCTCTTGTTAAAGTGCAACTCGGTTTGTGCAAAGGGAAAAAACTTTATGATAAACGGGAAGACGCTGCAAAAAAGTCTGCTCAGCGAGATATAGAACGTGCTATCAAATCTGAAAGAAGATAATCACATGGAAAAAAATCTTTACTATTGCAGAAATTGGGAACACAGGCAGTATAAAGGATATGAATTGTGTGTTTCAGAATTGATAGAACATCATATGCTTGTGCAGATACATTGCTTGATTATGCAAAATGGTAAGGTTTTACGAGGTTACAAGGCAGGCAATCTGCATGACTTTGAATTAGATGTGAGAAAACTTGTCAGAGCGTTCATTCTGGAAAACGGAATGCGCTATCCGGAACGAAAGGAAGAGGGACTTGTTGTAAAAATATGGTGGTATACACCCGACAAGCCAAGAATAGACACACAGGATATTTGTTTCAGAACAGCAATAACATTTTACAAACCTGAAAAAATTGACAGCAAAAACAGCGAAAGCCTTATTGAACAGCTTTATCACAGGCTGTACCAATTTATAGATATGGGGGCGTAAAGGTTTCGACGGGGACTTTGCACCATGATTAGCGAGCAGAGATTGCTGCATCTCTTTAAACAGTGGCACGTTTAAATATAAACGCTAAAAAGAATATTTCTGTAAGTTTCAACAAAACTTTACAGGTTGCTGCCTGAGTCAGCATCTGTCCTGTAACTGAGTACCACGGCTTTTACAGGGCATCGATTAGTGGTGAACGTTTCGGCGGCATGTTCACACCGCAGGAATGTATATGAACTACTTTCACCTACAGCCTGTTTTTCGGCGGTATGTGCGGGGAATGTCAGTAGAGAAACTACGCTCGTAGAACGTTGTGAGAATGAGTTTTCGGACACGAGTTCAATTCTCGTCGCCTCCACCACCTGAAAATGCGTATTTTTAAACTTTACGCAAAACACTGAAAAGAGCCGTAAATACGTTAAATGACGTATTTACGGTTTTTTTATTTTCACAAAAAATATGCATTTTTGTTCGGCAAGGGGTTGAAAATTGAAGTATCTGTCGCATTTTTTGTCGCACACCTCAGAAATTCTCTTGTTAAAAATCAGTGCGACAGTGCGACAGCAATTAGTGACAGCTAATTTTGAAGTTTTGAAAAATACAGCAGTACGACAAGCCATTACCTAAAACAAAGCAAATTTTCAAATATGTATTATTATTTCGATAAGGTGATTTCCAGCCTTATTGAAATTTTTTATTTGGAGGTTTTTTAAATGGAAGAAGAAAGAAGAATCTGTTCTTGTTGCGGAGGAACTCTTGGCGAAAACGACTACGGTGCGTGGGTCGGCGATGATTTGCTCTGCGAAACTTGCATGGAAAACGAATGCATAGTTTGTGAACACTGCGGAGAAGTTGTTTACGCTGATGATGCAGAATGTGATGACAGCATTTCACTTTGTGAAAGCTGTTTCAGCGACTACTATTCCCGTTGCGAATGTTGTAATCAAATCATTCGCAACAGCTATGTAAACTGGCGTGGCGATTTGCCGTATTGTGACAATTGCTACAACGAATTTGCTGCCGAAATCGAGGAATACGGTTACAAGCCTGAACCAATTTTTCACGGTGAAAATAGCCGATATTTCAGCGTTGAACTGGAAGTAAATCGAAATTTAGACAAAAGCTTTTTCATGCACTTCACAAGTGGATGAAATATCTGGTCTGACGAGTTCTGCACAATCCCGAAAAGCATTTTTTTCAATTCGTTTCAGTGTATTTGGAAAATTGATCATTTTCAGATTTTCACAGCCTGAAAAAGCACCTTTTTCAATAATTTCCACTCCATTGGGCAATACAATCTCTTCCAAAGATTTACAATCGCAAAAAGCCATTTCCTTAATAATTTTTAAAGAAGCAGGAAGATGAACTTTCTTCAAACCGCTGTCATACATAAAAGCACAATCGCTGATTTCCGTCACTGCATCTGGAATTATAATTTCTTCCAATTGTTCACAATCACTCAAAAATCCGGTCGGTACACGCAGCATTGTCGATGGCAGGTAAACTTTTTTTAATTTTGGACAACCTTCTGTTACTGCTTCATCTGTTTCAAGGAAATCCATTCCTTCAGGAAAAACAATTTCCTCCAGTGCTTCACTGAAATTGAAAGCACAACATTCAATTACACGAATACTGTCTGGCAAAACAATTTTTGTAATTCCTTTTGTCATATTCAAAGCATTCATACAAATAGTATGAACTGTATCGGGAATAATTATTTCTCCTGTAAAAGGGATGCTCTGTAAACCGGATATGATGCCAACAGGCAATTCATCGATATATGCCGGTATTTCGGTGATATGCGATTTTTGATGAAAGCCTGTTATTTTTATCTCTTTACCAACAATCTGATATGTTAAGCCCTCTGGTGTAGAATAATGAATATCCAATGCATTTCGTAATTTATCTTTTATTCTCATGATTCATTAACCTTTCCGAAATGATGATAAAAATTAAAAATTTTGCTGGAAGATATTAATATTTTTCTTATGTCAATATTATACACTACTTTATCGAAAATGTCAACAGCTTTTTGAAAGAAAAAAGCAAATATTCTCAACTGAAGAATCTTTTAATTATCGTTGCTTTTGACTGGTATGGAAATTCGCATTTTCAGGAAAGCTACAAGGACGATTCACTGACATAATGAAAAAAGCAATTGAAATTGCCATTGAAATTGTGATTTGCGTAGGCGGTATCATCAAAATTCTGAGAAAGAAGAAATAAGAAAAAAGGACGAAATTCAGCGGATTTTGCCCTGCTTTTGGAAAGGAGCTTTAATGAAATCAGAAACTTCTACAATCAAGTGCAAGGCTATTTTTTCGGACGACAGAAGCCATAGAATGCTGCTTCGGCACGAATGGGAAAAAGACGAAAATCAGCGATGATTATTATGATTAACCCGAATACTGCCGACACTTTGAATATTGACTTAACAACAATGCTGACGATAAATAATTTAAGCAGACTCGGTTTTGGCAGCACGAATATTGTGAATCTGTATAGTCAAATTTCGCCGAAATTAAGTCTTAGATTTAATTCTGACGATGATTTGATTGACAGCAAAAATGACAAAATCATCGAGCAGTATGCGGCAATGAGTGATGCAATAATTATCGCTTGGGGCAGTGTTGGAAGGACTTTTTGAGTACAGGAACGATAGAAAGAATTGCTGAAAAAAATTGCGAAATACAGCAACAGATTTTACCAAATTGGTGAAGAAGGCTTCCACCCTTTAACGCCGAAAGTGAGAAACAATTGGGAACTAATTCCCTATGAAATGGAGGAAAATTCAGATGATTAAAATTACTGAAATCAACGAAATACAGGCAATCTCTGAACCTGAAATCAGGGTATATTTTCAGAAAAGCAACTGAAATGATGCAGGAATACAATGTTGAAAACCTCAATGACATCGGCTGTTTTGTGGTGCTTGACTGTTCAGAAAATCAGCTTTTTGAGGTTGCTGAAATGGAGTTTACAGAGGTTCTTGAAATCGGAAATTTGCACTATTTGCACGGCGTGAAAATTCTTGGTGACAGCTACGGCGAAGATGTTTACTTGCCAATCGAGGTGCAGAAATGCTGAATATTCCAAGGGTTGCACAATATGCGAGGTTTTCAAGCGACAATCAGCGAACGGAGTCAATCGATGCCCAAATCAGAGCAATGAACCAGTTTTGCCGACAGAACCATTGGCAAATTGTGGCAATATACAAAGATATGTAAATCCTCAAAATGATACAATTTAATTATGCACCTCCTTTTTGTTTTAGGGGGGTGCATCGGAAGAAAAAATTTGCCCCCCCTGTCAAAAGGGGTGCAAAATTAAAATTTGTAATGCGCCCCTATAAAAACATCAATATTTCGTCAAATGTGTAATAAGGTGTTTTCTTCGTTATGCACCCCCTGAAAAAAATGAAAGCATCAACAAAATTCAGGAAAGCAACTTGTTTTTTCAAAAACGGGTTGCTTTTTTTATCGGATTGTGGTATAATGGAAACAGAAAACAAAAGGGAGGTATTTATGATGGGGATTTTTTTGAATCCGGATAATACCAATTTTCAAAAAGCACTGAACTCAAAGATTTATGTAGACAAGACAGAGATGATTCGGCTGACAAACGAAATCATCAATACTGAACAACAATATGTCTGCATCAGCCGCCCACGCCGTTTCGGAAAATCAATGGCGGCAAATATGCTCGTTGCCTACTACAGCAGAGGTTGTGATTCAAGAGAGTTATTCAAAAATTACAAAATTGCCAACGATGCTTCGTTTGAACAACATCTGAACCAATATAATGTCATTCATATCAATATGACAAGATTTATCAATAACAAAAACAGCATGGACGAATCTTTACAATATATTGAAGAAGACATTATTGATGAAATCAGAGAAGAAATGCCCGACCTTGTTATGCCGAGACGTATCACATTAGTGAATGTGCTGGATAAAGCATATGCCAAATATAAAGTTCCTTTCATTTTCATCATTGATGAATGGGACTGTGTATTCCGTGAGCATAAAGATAATGAAACAGCACAAAGAGACTATCTCATTTTTTTGCGTGACCTTCTGAAAAATCAAAGTTATGTTGCTCTTACTTACATGACAGGCATTCTGCCAATCAAGAAATACGGTGATCATTCGGCATTGAATATGTTTACAGAAATCTGTATGACTTACGCTGAACCATTTTCTGAATACACAGGATTTACTGAATCAGAAGTCACAGAACTCTGCAATTTATATGGCAAGAGTTATGATGAAATGAAACGCTGGTATGATGGATATGATGTGGACGGCATTGCAATTTATAATCCGAAATCTGTTGTGGAATCCCTGACAAGAGGAAAATTTCAGAATTTCTGGACGTTGACAGAAACTTACAAAGCTTTGCAGGAATATATTGTGATGAATTTCGATGGTTTGCAGGATACGATTATTAAACTGCTAGCAGGAGAACGTCACAAGGTTGATATATCCAATTTTGCCAATGATATGGTGACATTTCAATCTGCGGATGATGTTCTGACATTGTTGATTCATCTTGGATATTTGACATATGATGCAGAAACAGAAGAAGTTTTTATCCCTAATTATGAAATCAATGAACAATTTGCCAGCACAATCCGGAATATGGACTGGTCGGAAGTTACACAATTATTGAAACGTTCAGAGGATTTACTGAAAGCAACACTTAACTGTGATGCCAAAACAGTTGCAGAATTGATTGAACAATGTCATCAGGATAATACATCTATTTTGAGTTATAACGATGAAAATTCACTGTCCTGTGTGATTTCGCTTGCCTATTATGCGGCACGAAAAGATTATTTCATGATTCGTGAGTTGCCCACCGGAAAAGGTTATGCAGACATTGTCTTCCTGCCGAGAAAAAACCGGAATGTTCCGGCATTGGTCATTGAATTAAAATGGAATCAAGACGCTGACACAGCTATTCAGCAAATCAAACAAAAACAGTATACAGACAGCCTTTCAGAGTATTCCGGAAATATTCTGCTTGTGGGCATTAACTATGACAAAAAAGAAAAACAGCATACCTGCCTGATTGAAGAAGTGCAAAAATAAGAAAAAGCCAGCTGACTTTGTTCATTATGCATAAACAACATTTGGAAATATTGTCCAAATTACCCATAGGCAAATGGATAAAGTTCTGTTATAATTATAATATACTTATTGTTTAATATTAATTGAGAAAAAGGAGATTTTTATGACTGGAGAAAATTTTACACTCATGCAATATTCAGTTCATTCTATTCTTGGAATGATTGAAGCAGAACAATTCGTTATTCCTGAAATACAGCGTCCTTTTGTCTGGAAACGCAGTCAGGTTCGTGATTTAATTGATTCATTGTATAATGGTTATCCTACTGGTTACATCATTACATGGAAAAACCCCGATGTAAAGATAAAAGATGGAACAATTGCTGGTGGAAAGCATGTCCTTATTGATGGTCAGCAGAGAATAACCGCTTTAATGGCTGCTATTTCTGGTTTGGAAGTGCTTGATGGAGATTTTCGCAAAGATAGAATTAAAATTGCCTTTAACCCGTTAGCAACTGACCGGACAAAACGATTTGAGGTGCAGGACGCTTCACATTTAAAAGATAAAAAATGGATTCCGGACATAGCAGTACTGTTTAAACCAGATTTTAAGCAGAGAGCTTTTGAAAATCAATATGCTGTGCTGAATGAAGATGTTGATCTTGATGAAGTTTCTGAAGAACTTACCAAACTCAAAGCAATCGCAAATCGTCAGATTGGTGTTATCGAATTGGATTCCCGACTGGAGATAGATGAAGTAACAGAAATTTTTATTCGGATCAATTCAAAGGGTACCCCGCTTAGTCAATCTGATTTTGTGATGTCAAAAATGGCAGCAGACACAGCACATAATGGCAATGTTCTTCGTAAAGTGATAGATTATTTCTGTCATCTTGTAGTCAAACCGGAGTTTTATTCACAATTGCAAAACGATACTGAATTTGCAGTTACGCCCTATGCGCAGAAAATCAAATGGCTTTCAAAAGGCAATGAAGACATTTATACTCCTGATTACGGCGATATGCTGCGAGTTGCATTTATGTACAGTTTTCGCAGAGGAAGGCTTTCTGAAATGGTCAGCTTGCTTTCAGGACGTGATTTTGAAACACGGGAATTTAAAGCGGAAATTATTGAAGAATCCTACAAGAAACTTGATGAAGGGATTCAGGCGTTTATCAATGAATATCATTTTTCACAGTTTATTCTTGCCATAAAAGGAGCAGGATTTAAATCCAGTAAACTGCTGAACTCGATGATGACACTTGACTTTGCCTATTATTTATTCCTGAAACTTTCAACTGATGACTCTGTCCCGAAAAATCAAGTAAAACGTTATGTCCAGAAATGGTTTGTTCTTTCGACTTTAACAGGGCGGTACATTGGTTCACCTGAAAGTGTAATGAGTCGTGACATTCGTAATATTGAAGAGAAAGGGTTTCTTGCATTTTTCAGCGAAATTGAACGTTCATTGCTTCCGGATACATTCTGGGAAGTCACTCTCCCACAAAATCTTGAAACATCTTCAGTAAATAGCCCAGCATTTAATACATTCCTTGCAGCGCAAATCAATATGAATAAACATTCGCTGTTTATGCATGGAACAATGATTTCCGATCTTTTAGACATTTCCGGAGACGTTCACCATATTTTCCCAAAGGCATATTTGAAATCGAATGGAGTCACGGCAAAATCACGATACAATCAAGTAGCAAATTACACATATCTTGATACACAAGTAAATAAAGCCATCAGCGATGAAGCCCCTGCTGTGTATTTTAAAACCATAATCAAGCAGATTCATTCAGGTATAGCAGAAATTGGAAATCTTATGAATATTGATGCTTTAAATGAAAATATCGCAGAAAATGCATTGCCGTCTGAAATTATTCACATGACTGTAGCCGATTATGATCGCTTTTTATTCCAACGGCGGCATCTCATGGCAAAAATGATAGAAGAGTATTATAAACATCTGTAATTTTTATGAACAGCTGACATCATTAAGTCTAATTGAAGGTGATCGTATGAATATGGAGTATCGTTCAAAAAAATTAAGTGAAGAATCCTGTAATCATAACTGGATATTAGGAAGAATATATTTCAACAAAGCAGATAAACGAATACTTGTTAAGCGCAAAAGCGAATTTAGCTATACAATGAATTTAGGAAATAAACGGACGTGGATAGTAAATATTCTAATTTTTTTCACTGTGATTGTCTGTTCAAAATTATTTAAATAAAAATTTTTAACTCATTAAAATAATTATTGAAATAACCAAATTTCTGCCGTATGCCGTTATGCCGTAAACTTCAATCTGTACACTTACACTTCGGTGCAGGAGAAACGACTTTTTGCAAATTATAGCCATTCAGCCATGCCTTTTTCACGCTTGCAAGGTAATCCACATAAGCTGTATTAAGATTAACATTTCCAGAAATTCCGGAAATTTTACCCGTGCTGGAACTCTGCCACATTCCCACTGAACCGGAATAATTCAGCTTTGAACCATATTCCGCAAGCCAGAGTGCATAGCGTGTGCGGATGTCATTTTCGGTATAATCGCAGAACGGCGAACGGCTCATATATAGTCCTGCCCAATAGCCGGAATTTTCCAGTTCGCCGCAGAAAGCACGAAT
>CANPYZ010000041.1 GCA_947589035.1 uncultured Clostridia bacterium
AAATCTCCGGTCGTAAAGGGGAATTTCCTCTTGGTTTCGTTGATTTTTTATAATATCCCCATTTAGCCACTCCTAAATTGCTAAAGCTATTGACATTTTGTTGAAATTGTGCTATAATCAAGTTATACATGTAAAATATATCTGCAATTTTATGAAAGGATGGATAACATGAATAAAAATGAAATACAGCCAATAGAAGAAATAGAAATCGTTGATACACAGTATAATGGAAGGGCAAATAATCATAGAAATTTGGTTCTTCATCAAGAACTTTTGATGAAACATATGAAAAATAATTTTTATGACCAAAATGCAGTAATGATTTTTACTTCTGACCTGAAAGAACTGGGTTTTCTACCTAAAGGCTATGCATCTATTTATGCGCCAGCGATTGACAGCAATCGATATGCTTTTACTGTCAAAGTAATCAAAACAGAATATGAAGCAAAAAGACCTATACTGATTGTTGAAATTATTTCTGAATTTAATCATCGCAGTGAAGAAGAAATCGAAAGAGCGATTTTAGAATTTGTGCAGAATGTTGTGAATGGCTATGAAAAATTGAAAAAAGAATATTTGGATTTTATTTGTGCAGAATCTGTTGTTCTTGATGAAGTGATTGCTTCATTAAATCAAATACGGTTAATTGGTAAAATTTATTCTCTCTCTGAAAATATTATTAAACAACACCAAATACAGCAGAATCATGGTGCATTTATTGCCTATACGAAAGAAGAACTCATTCAGATCATTGACGAAATCAAATTAGATATTTCTGATATTTTGAAGAAAATTCAAAAAACATATAATGAATTTTTCAATATTGCTGATAAAGAAGAATATTTTCGGGTACAATGTGAAATATATGAAAAGAGGAACAAATTTTGTTTCTATGATGAATTGTTCAGTGCATATCGTGAAGCAATTGAACATTATGCCGTGATAGATTTTGTTTCCGCTAATTCTTCACCACAAACAAACGAACCTAATTTTTATTCAACAGAATATGAAATTGCTGAAGAAGATGAACCATTGATTTCAGAAACAGCAGTTGAACAAGTTTCCGATTTGACAGAAAAGACGTTTTTCTCATGGCTTATCTCTGATGGAAAAGTTGCAGAAGTGACTGCAGGACAGTATATTTCTAACATTCACAGTCTGGAAAAGATTTATCAGAACACTTTCGGAATTAGTGAAAATATTCTTGGGGCAAATTCTGCTGAAGAAGCAAAATCTATAATAGAAAAGCTTGTTGTAAGAAATGAATATATTAATGCCAATAAAAGAAGACATAATAGCTTTCGTGCAGCATTAACTAAATTTACTCTGTTTGCAGGGATCATTGTTGATGAATTGAATTTTCCGAAAAAGAAAAGAAGGAGTCAAGTTTCATATAATACAGAACCCAATGTTATCAAAATAGTAAATTTTGAAACTCCTGATGAGTATGTTTATCATAAACCTTGTTCGTTTACATTGAATGGAGAGTATTATCATGTAAAAAATTGGAAGAAATTATATAAAACATTTTTAAAATTGCTTTATCAAAACAGTACTTATACTGAATTGCTGAAAAAAATGATCGGGAAACCATTATGTGGTCGTCAAATTGATTTTGCAGACCAAAACGATACTTTTAAACTTCGTGAACCAATTAGAATAGGTTTTGATTTCTTTGCAGAAGGAAATTTGTCTGGTATTCAAATAATTAGGAATATAAAACATATAATGGAATTATGTTCCATTGATGATGAACATATGAAAATAGAATGTTATTTAAAACAAAAAAATTGTAGTCTTTGATGAAAATTGAAAAGGGCATTGTCTGACTGGCAATGTCCTTTTTCGCTGAATATTGAATTTTCACGAAATTCTACACGGATTCAGCGTAGCAGATTGACAAAACGAATAAAATGTTGTAAAATAAGAATAGCATGAATTTTGAACACGAATGAAAATGGTGATGAATTTGAACAAGAAAAAAATGATTTGTTTAATGCTGGCAGCATGTTGCCTCAGCGGTTGTTCTTCCACGGAAGAAATTCAAACAACAGAAGAAAACGAAAACGGAAAAACTGTTGTGACAATGCTTTACACCAACGATTTGACAAATTTAGAAAAATTAATTGAAACAACCTATCCGGAAATTGACTTTCAAGTGGAAATGAACACAACCGGAACAATTGACGGAGAAAGTGAACGCCGTTTGCGTAACGGTCATGGCAGTGATATTGTGGCTTCGACTTTGGCAACGGGGGAAGTCTTAAATTATCTGGCGGATTTAAGTGCGGACGAATATGTTTCGGCGTATCAGTCAGGCATTATGCATAAAACCGCTAAAGACGGAAAGAATTTTTTTATTCCGTTGCCGGCGCAGTATTATGGCTATATTTATAATGTCACGCTTGCCCGTGAAAATGGGTTAGCTATTCCCACAACGCAAGAAGAATTATTGGCATTACTTGAGGAAGTGAAAAAGAAACATATCGGCACAGGCGAAAATGATTCTGATTTCGCTGTAGACGGCGTGCCGAATGCGACAGCAACGTTTGTTTTTGCAAGCATTGTTCCGGATTTTTTCGGACTTTCAGAGGGAATTAAATGGCAGGACGGCTTGAAAAACGGGGAATCTTCTTTCACGGGGTCTTTGGAAATGTGTTTGGATTTGCCGTTGGAAATGATTGACAAAGGCTATATGAGTGCATTATCGTTTTCGCCTGTTTCTAATGCAGTGCCGATTTTAGACAGAATGAGTAACGGCGAACTCTTCATGGCATTTGACAACGTGAGTATGCTGGAAAACATTAAAGAAAACAGCGAATATGAATTTGACATGCTGCCCATGTTCAGCAAGGAAGGCAATCCCTCATGGACGATTTCTTCACCGACGGCGTTTTTAGGCATTAACAAGGCACTCACGGGAGAAGACAATGCACAGAAATTAGATGCCTGCCGGAAAATTCTCGGCTTAATTTCCACGCCAGAGGGGCAGAATGCGTTCATGTTGGATAACGGCGCAGCGTATTCTTATTTAGTCGACTATACGCCAGCAGCAGAAATTGTTCCAGAAGGCATTAAAAGCTGTATTGATGAAGGCTATAATTTTAATATTTCCATGCCGGCGGATTTCATGCGTTATTTCGGAAATCGCTGTAATGCGGTTCTTTGCGGACAAACAGACCTTGAAACAGCCTTCACGGAAATTGACGGCTACCTACACGGCGATCAGGAAAACAACAATACTCAACTCATCGGCACAATTGACCATGATATGATTGTGGAAAATTACAACGTCCGCTTACAGGAAACAGAAATCGGAAATTTAATTTCCGACGCAGTCAGAGAAGTGACCGGCGCAGACATTGCCGTAGTCAATGGCGGTTCCATTCGGGGAAGCCTTTATGAAGGCGATATTTATCATTATGACCTTGATTATGTTTGCCCATATCAAAATCATATGATTATTTTAGAAGTCAATGCGGAAGTCATCCGGAGTATGCTTGAGAATAGTTTGTCTACAATGATACGCAATTCAGAAATCCCGGGCGGAAGATTTCTGAACGTTTCCGGTTTGAAGTATTCGTTCACCGCACCGACGGACGATTCGCCGGCAAAACTTGTAGAAGTGACCCTTCCGGACGGTTCGCCGTTAGACGAAAACGCCGTCTACACTATTGCTGTGACAGATTACATGGCAGGCATTAGCGGGTATTTCGACAATAACGGCGACGGTTTCACCATGCTGAACGTTTACAGCGACGACACGCCAAAAGCCAAGAATGTGAAATTGGTTCAGGAAACGGGATATACACTACAGGACATACTGGAAAAGTATATTACCAATCATAATAAAGAAGTTTCATCTCAGCTTGAAGGAAGGATTACAGCGGTGAATGGCAATGACGGATAATCACAGCAAAAAACTTTCCCATAAAGTGTCTTATACAGTAATGGTTTTAGCGATTGTGCTTGCGTGTTCGTTGCTGCTGAATTGGTTAATTCGTGCCGCCTCGGTCATCACTTCTGATTTTACAGAAAATATGAATATGATGTATTTACGGGAAATGACGGATTTAACCCAATCGAATTTCAATTCCAGTCTCGGCATGAGATACAGCGGATTGAAAACCATTGCAGAAAGTGTCAATGCAGAAGATTTACAAAATGCTGAAACAATTCAAAATTTTATTCAGCGTGCAGAAGTAAACAATGATTTTGAATTTATGGCATTTATCGACAGTGACGGGTATTATTACAGTCGGGACGGGAAACGCCCCGCAGCGTCACAGCTGAGTTTTCTTGCACAGTTGCTTAACGGGGAAGACAGGCTAATTTCTTATAATGAAGCGTTTTTAGACAATGACATGATTGTTCTTGGCACGCAAATCACGCCAATGCATTTCGAAAATGAAGAAATCATTGCCATGATTGCGGGATTTACAGCGGATTCAATTGGACAGCATTTGTTTTTACGCAGTGAAGACGGGCAGACGAATGCCAGCATTGTCACGAAAGACGGCAGTTTTATTATTCATAATAGTTATATCACAAATCTTCCGAAAGGCAGTAATGTGCTTTCCCGTTTCCAAAAATATGCCATTTTTGATAAAGGCTTTTCTTTTGAACAAATGGAAGAAGACCTGAAGAACGGCAATTCCGGAATGGTGATTTTCAAGGCAGATGAAATTCACATGTGCATGTATTACGCCCCGATTGACGGAACAGAATGGTATATGCTTATGGAAGTGCCATATGCCGTTGTTGACGAAATGACGGAAGAATTAAGCCGGAAATTAAACCGGAATGCTATGACAATGATGTTTTTGATTACGCTGTTAATTTTAATGATTTTTTTCATTTATTTAATGGATTTACGAAAACATTCGAAACAGCTTGAACTCGCCCGTGAAGCCGCCGAACAGGCAAGCCTTGCCAAAAGTGAATTTTTAAGCCGAATGAGCCACGAAATTCGCACGCCCATGAATGGCATTATTGGCATGACGGAAATCGCCCGCCAAAATTCAAAAAATTCTGCCAAAGTGGACGACTGCCTGAAAAAAGTCGCCCTCTCTTCAAAACATTTAATGTCGTTAATTAACGATGTGCTGGATATGTCCAAAATCGAAAGCGGAAAAATTCAGCTGAAAAATGAAATTTTCGACTTACGGCTTTTTCTTGAAAATTTAGAAAATATTTACAGCACGCAGGCAGAAGAAAAAGAAATTGCTTTTGCAATTACTCTTTCCGGAAATATTGATGCATTCATTGAGGGCGATTCTTTGCGTTTAAATCAAATCTTAACGAATTTATTGTCCAATGCGTTTAAATTCACGGCAAAGGGCGGGAAAATTACGCTTTCCGTCAGCGAACTGAAACAGGAAAATGACTTCCTCTGGCTGAGGTTTTCGGTGAAAGATACGGGCATTGGCATAAAAGAAGAAAATTTAGAAAAAATCTTTGAGACATTCGAACAGGAAAATGTGGATATTACGCATAAATTCGGCGGAACGGGTTTAGGGCTTTCGATTGTGCGAAAATTTTCGGAACTCATGGGCGGGTGTGTGGACGTTCACAGCGAATACGGCAAAGGTTCCGAATTTACACTTGATTTGCCATTCGCCATGACGGAAAATTCCGCTAAAATCGACTGGAAAAATAAAAATTCTTCCGGAAAAGAAAATACCGAATCTAAAACGTATGACTTCACCGGAAAGCATATTTTGCTTGCGGAAGATAACGAATTAAATCGGGAAATTGCGGTGGAACTCATTGGAGCAGTGACCGGAGCAGTGATTGACGAGGCGGAAGACGGAGAGAAAGCCGTTGAACTGTTTTCCAAAAGCGAACTGCATCATTATGATTTAATTCTTATGGACATTCAAATGCCGAAAATGAACGGTTTTGAGGCAACGAGAGCCATTCGGGCAATGGAACGGAAAGATGCTGAAACTGTTCCTATTGTGGCAATGACGGCGAACGCCTTTGCGGAAGATGAAGAAAAAAGCCGTCAAGCCGGAATGAATGCGCATTTGTCAAAACCTTTGGAAATTTCCGCCGTTCTTGCGGCAATGAACGAAATTTTAAATTAAAATTTTAATAAACATAAAACCGGAAGAATTGCCAGTTTTGGCGAAAACTTCCGGTTTTCTTAAATTTAAATTTAATTATTATTGAAAAGGGGAGTGGACAAATATCTGTCGCCGGAATCCGGCAGGAGAACAACAATGGTTTTGCCTTGATTTTCGGGTCTTTCGGCAAGAATTTTCGCTGCTTTCAGGGCTGCGCCGGAGGAAATGCCGACTAAAATTCCCTCACTCACGGCGAAAGCCTTACCTTCTGCGAATGCGTCTTCATTTTCAATGGCAAGCACTTCATCATAAATTTCTGTATTTAATGTATCCGGAACGAATCCTGCGCCGATGCCTTGAATTTTATGCGGACCTGCTTTCCCTTGTGAGAGAACGGGAGAAGTTGCCGGTTCTACGGCAATAATTTTAATGTTCGGGTTTTTCCCTTTCAGAAATTCGCCGACACCAGTAATTGTTCCGCCAGTTCCCACGCCCGCAACGAAAATGTCAATTTTTCCGTCCGTCTGTTCCCAAATTTCCGGACCGGTTGTTTTCTTATGAATTTCAGGGTTTGCGGGGTTCACGAACTGCCCTAAAATGACTGCTCCGTCAATGGATTTCTGTAATTCGTCGGCTTTAGCGATTGCGCCTTTCATGCCCTTTGCGCCCTCGGTGAGAACGATTTCCGCACCGTAAGCCTTAAGCAAGTTCCGCCGTTCAACGCTCATCGTGTCGGGGAGGGTGAGAATTGCCCGGTAACCTTTCGCCGCTGCGACTGCCGCAAGCCCAATGCCCGTATTCCCTGAAGTTGGTTCAATAATGGTTGCGCCGGGTTTGAGAATGCCTTTCTTTTCTGCGTCTTCAATCATGGCAAGGGCGATTCTGTCTTTCACACTTCCGGCTGGGTTTAAATATTCCAGTTTAGCGAGAATTGCCACGTGTTCAATTCCGGCTTTTTTCTTGTAACGGTTAAGCCGGAGAATTGGCGTATTGCCGATTAAGTCTAACGCACTTTGTTGAATATTACTCATGAAAATGACCTCCATAAATTTGTTTTTTATCATATTAAAAGAATATGCTTAATATGTCTAATACAAGTACAGTATAGCATAATTTTACTAATTTGTCAATCGTGAAAATCATAAAATTATGCTATTTTTCAGAAAATATTTTATCTAAATTTGACAAATTATATATGCATTGCGTCCCGTTCTGTAATAGATTCTAATGCCGGAGTAAAAAGATAGCCATGTTTCCTGCCCTCGAACACTTTTTCCCCTGCGTGGAAAGCGTTCAGCTGCGTTAATGGGTAGGGAATCCAGTTTCTGTTATCTAAGGGTTTCGTGGAAAATAGCATATTTTTATCTTGCGAAAGATAATGCAAAGTATTTTTCATATTCTGATGAATATATAATACTTCCCCGTCGTAAAGCATTAAATTTAATTTATTTCGTTTCGAAAGCGAAATGACAAACTCGTCAACAAGCTGAAATCGCTGTTCAGCGGTTTTCGGCTGTTTTTCGTTAATTTCGTCGAGTAGTGCAAGGGAAATCCTTTCGGAATCCGTTTCGCCGATTTGGCAGTCAGCGTATTTCATTAGTTTTTTGCCGGAATAAATAGTGCCGTTATGCATTAACGTCCAAATTCTTCCGCTGTTGTCCGTCTGCACATAGGGGTGACAATTTTCAAGTTTAATGGAACCGATTGTCGCCAGCCGAATATGTGCAAGAGTGATGTTCTGCGGGGAAGTTTCTTGAATGATTCCGGAAATTATATTGCTTTCGGCAGAAGAGACGGGTTCTTTCAAAACTTCTAAGTTTCCGTAATGTTCACGCATCAGCCCCCAGCCGTGGGGGTGTTCTGTGCCGTGGCGGAAAAATTCCCGCAATTCTGCACGGATATCCGTTTTATGCGCTGAAGAAAAACCGAATAGTTCACACATTCACTTCACTTCTTTCTTTAATGATTTCGCAAATTCTCGAATGGGTTAATTTGTTTCTCTGATAAGCAATCAGCGTTTTTGCTTTTAAATCAGAAGAGAAAAATTTTTCCATTTGATCTAAAATATCATTCGCTGCATTTTTAATAGGCTTGTTGTCAATCATGACTTCAGAAAGATCATATAACGCCGCTGACTGATGCTGTTGAATGGCATTCGCCTGCATTTCCGGCGTGAAGTCGAAATCTTCCTGATTCAGCAGAAAAATTAAAAACAAATGCGCAAAAGCTAAATCTTTTCGGGAAATGCCTAATTTTTCAAGCGGATTCAAATCAAACATGCGCAATTCAATATGATCAACACCGTGATTCAGCAACGATTCCAAAGAATTTTCCCCTTTCGGCTTTAACCGAACCGGCAAATATAATTCCCCTGCGGAAAATAATATTCCTTTCTGGATATAGTCCTGAATGCTCTGAATATAAGCGGACAAATTCGCATAATCAAGCTGAGGAATGAATTGATTCCAGTAACCTCGGCGACTGTTTCGCATGGAAGAAAACCCGCTGAAAGCAATGCCCTCTGCGCCGTCTTCATCGAAAGATAAATCATACATCGGGCTTGCGGCTGTTAATAATACAAGAAGCCAACTGTAACGGCTGACTTGTTTCAGCAAGCGAAAATAAAGCGTGTTTTTCTCTTCATGAAAATTTTTTAAATAATTTTCCGAAAACGAAAAATTAAAATGTATGCCGGAATATAACATCATTCGTTTCCCGTAACGCTGGGCGAGTTTTACCCGGTAATCGTGTTTTTCGGAGAAAATCCCGCCATACTGCGCAATAGGAATGTCTTCATCGCTTTTAATATGGGGCGGGTTACTATTCAGCCATAAAGTTTCATTCTGCTGATTTAGAATGATTCTTGCTTTCGTGTCTAATACTTCTAAACTATTCAAGCATTCGTCAATGCTGTGACAGACGGGAGTAATAATTTCAAGCTGATTTTCGCAAAAATCTCTGGACAAATTCGGGTGATTGTCGAACGGGTGAATTGTCTGCGCAAGACAGCCATTTTGCGTAATGCGGAGTGTTTCCCGCTCTAACCCGAATTTCCCTTCGAACATAAGCATATTTTTTTTCATGATGACTACCTCTCAAGTGCTGTTTTGATTCGTTCTAAAGCATTTTCCAGAACGCTTTGCGGGCAGGCGATGTTGATTCGCTGAAAACCTTTTCCGCATTCGCCGAAAATTTTTCCGCTGTCGAGCCAGAGTTTCGCCTTGTGAATGATGATTTCGTCAAGTTCTTCCACGGAAAGCCCCGTTTTCCGGAAATCCAGCCAAACAAGATAAGTGCCTTCTAACGCAATCATGTTGACTTCAGGAAGATGATTTTCCACAAAATTTCTGACAAAGTCAAGATTTCGGCGAACATATGCCAGCATTGCCCTATACCATTCTTCCCCATAATGATATGCGGCTTCTGTTGCGACAAGTCCTAAAACGCTTAACTGACTCATTCCGGCAGCGTCAACTTCTTTGCGGAATTTTCGCCGGAGCTGAACATTCGGAATGAAAATATTCGAAATTAACATGCTTGCTAAATTGAATGTTTTGCTTGGGGAAGTGCAGATAATACAATTTTGCTGATATTGTTCGCCGAGATTTGCAAAAACGGTGTGTTTCCCCTGAAAAACGAAATCCTGATGAATTTCATCACTGACAATAATTACGCCATGTTTCAAGCAAGTATCGCCCATTTTCCGGAGTTCTTCCGCCGTCCAGACACGTCCGGCAGGATTATGCGGACTGCACAGTAAAAATAATTTCACCTGATGTTGAATGATTTTCCGTTCGAAATCGTCAAAATCAATATGATAGCGAGAATCTTCACCGAGAACTAAATCATTACTAATGATTTTTCGATGATTATCTTCAATGACTTCTGAAAACGGATAATACACCGGCTGTTGAATGAGAACACTGTCATTCGGTTCAGTATAGGCTTTCACTGCCATTGCTAACGCAAACACAACCCCCGGCGTTTTGATTAACCAATTTTCTTCAGGAATCCAGTCATGATGCGTTTCCATCCAGTGACGAACAATGTCGAAATAGGGCGTTTGCACTTCACTATACCCGAAAATTCCGTGTTGAATGCGTTCTTGCAATGCGTCCTGAATGTAAGACGACGTTTCAAAATCCATATCCGCAACCCACAACGGCAGAACGTCTTCCGGCATTCCTCTTTTTTTGGCGAAATCATATTTTAAACTTCGGGTGTTGCGCCGGTCAATGATTTTGTCGAAATTTAAATTCCGTTCAGCCATGCAATTCACGCTCCGTTTCCTGAAAAACGTGTTCTAATTCTTGAATTAAATCTTCCGCATGTTCAATTCCCACGGAAAGCCGTAATAATGTTTCGGTAATGCCGTTTTTCTCTCGGATTTCTGGCGGAACGTCGGCATGAGTTTGTGTGATTGGATAAGTGATTAACGTTTCCACGCCGCCTAAGCTTTCCGCAAATTTAATCATGCGGACTTTTTCCAGAATCGAAAGGGCAAACGCCTTGCTTTTCACGCTGAATGTCAGCATTGCGCCGAACCCACGGGCTTGTTTTTTCATGATGTCATAACCGGAATGTTCCGGAAGTCCTGGATAAATGACATTGGTCACGGCGTTCTGGTGTTTCAGCCAATGGGCAATTTTTAAAGCATTTTCCTGTGCTTTTTCCATGCGAACGGCAAGCGTTTTAATTCCTCTTAAGATTAAAAAGCTGTCGAATGGTGCAAGTCCTGCTCCGGTAGTTTTAATAAGAAATCTTAATTGTTCAGCGATTTTCGGCTTATTCGTCACTAAAAATCCGGCGAGCGTGTCATTGTGACCGCCTAAAAATTTCGTTCCGCTGTGGACAACCACATCTGCGCCTAAATCAAGCGGATTCTGGAAATAGGGCGACATGAAAGTATTATCCACAATCAGAATTATATGATGTTTTTTAGTGAGTTCAGCAACTTTGGCAATATCTGTCACATGCATCATCGGGTTTGTTGGCGTTTCGATGTAAACCGCCTTTGTGTTTTCGGTGAAATACTCTTCAATATTTTCTTTGTAACAGTCAATATTTGAAAATACAATGCCGTTTTTTTCGGAAACGTTCCGGAAAAGCCGTATACTTCCGCCGTACAAATCCGAATCCGCAATCAAATGGTCTTCCGGCTTGAACAGCTCCATAAGCAGCGAAATTGCCGCCATTCCGGAAGAAAGCGCAAAACCTTCCGTTCCGTTTTCGAGTGAGGCAACGACTTTTTCTAAATGTTCTTTCGTGGGATTTTGCAAACGGGAATAGTCATAGCCTGCACTTTTTCCCACGCCTGCGTGGGCGTAAGTTGCCGTTTGGTAAATGGGAAAGTTAATCGCTCCGAAATGGGTAATTTTATTTTCATCTTCTTCAAAATGCAAACATTTTGTTTCAATATTTCTATTCATGGTTTTCCTCCTGATATTTTGCAATTTCCTGCAAATATTTTTCCCCAATGGGGCTTAATACGGAATCTTTTCTGGAAATATAGCCGATTGTCATTGTTTCTGTTGAGTTCAGCTTGACGGCGCAATAGTCTTCACCGTTTAATTCTTCGCAAATAATGCCGGAACACAGCGTAAACCCATTCAAGCCGACCATTAAATTCAGCATTGTTGCCCTATCGTTCGCCCGAATAAAGCGTTTATATTGGTGCGTACTCAGCACTTCTTCCGCAAAATAGAAAGAATTTTGTTCCCCCTGCGTGAAGACAAGGCAAGGGAACTCTTCCAGTTCTTCTAAAGAAATTTCTTCCTGTTTTGCCAAAGGGTGATTTTTCCACAGATAGACATAAATTCCGCATTCGAATAACGGCGTGAACTGAAGTCCGGATTCGGAAAAAATTTTCTTCATGACACTTTGATTAAAATCGTTCAAATATAAAATGCCTATTTCACTGCGGAGATTTTTGACATTTTCAATGACTTCATATGTTTTCGTTTCGTTGACTTCAAATTCGTATTCGTCCATACCGAATTGTTTCACCAATTCCACAAAGGCATTGACGGCGAATGTGTAATGCTGCATGGACACGCTAAAGCGTTTTTTCTGGTTCACGTGGGATAAATATTTCGCATCGAGAATGGCATACTGTTCAATGACTGACTTTGCGTAACCAATAAATTCCGCTCCGGCAACAGTCAGCGTAATTCCGCTTTTGGAACGAATGAAAATGTCAAAGCCGAGTTCTTTTTCAAGGGAATGAATTGCTGAAGAAAGGCTGGGCTGAGAGATATATAATTTTTTTGCGGCATCGTTCAGGGAACGTTCTCCGGCAACAGTAATAGCATAATTTAATTGAATTAAGGTCACGTTGTTCACTCCTATCCTATAAAATATATCTAACTACTATGTGAATATGATACCACAAAAATTCAAATTTGTAAAGTTCTTTTTTTCTCTAACGGGTTATAGATTTTGCCTATAACGTCAATGAATGTGAAAATTTCGTGAAAATTTCAACTTATCTATTGACAGAAGATGAAATTTTGTGTATACTAAAGATAATGACATTATGTCATTATTTCATGATTGAATGGAATAAAATGGAATGGAGGAGAACTGCACATGCCAAAAGGTTCACCAGAATTGACCAATTTCAGAAAACAGGAAATTATTAACGCCTGTGAAAAACTTTACCAAACGAAAAGTTTCAAAGAAATTACGCTGAAAGAAATCAGCTCGGAAACCAGCATGACGAGAACATCAATTTACAATTATTTTCAGACGAAAGAAGAAATTTTCCTTGCGTTATTACAGCGGGAATATGAATTATGGAATGCGGAACTACATGAAATCATGTTTAAATTTCCCAAGTTGACCAGTGAAGAATTTTCCGACAAATTAGCGAAATCTCTCGAACATCGTCAGCAGTTATTAAAAATTATGTCTATGAATCATTACGATATGGAAAGCAACAGCCGACCGGAACGGCTTGCGGAATTTAAAGTTGCTTATGGAACTTCCCTGCGCATGGTGATGAATTGCCTTGAACAATATTTTCCGGAAATGCCGAATCAGGAAAAGCAAGATTTTCTGTATGCGTTTTTCCCGTTCATGTTCGGCATTTATCCGTACACATTCGTGACCGAAAAGCAGCGGAAAGCAATGGAATTAGCCGGCATGGACTATGCGTTCATGTCCATTTATGAATTAACAGTTAATTTTGTGCGAAAAATGTTAAACCACTCTTAACGGGTGCAGGGCAACAGCATTTTTTTAAGGGATAAAAGAACAGAGAGCAAAACTTCAGGATTATAGAGATGCTTTGAACATCATTCTTTTTTTACTAAGGCGACCATATTTAGCTTTATTCAGCAGTGAAAGCGCAGTTTTTCTAAAGTAAATGCTGTTGCCGTGACTCTGCATCAAAAAATTTGTAATGATTCCGGACTTGACATTTCCTGATGATTTGTGCTATATTATAATAGGTGATGAATATGAACGATTTAAATCTCAGATTTCGTGAATTACGAAAAGAATCCGGCAGAAGTCAGGCAGAAATGGCAAAAATTTTAGGCTGTTCACAGCAGACGTATTCCCGTTATGAATTGCATACAACAGAAATTCCGCTGAAATCGCTGATTTTTCTTGCTGAATTTTATCATACCAGTACAGATTATTTACTGGGTATCACACAGCAGAAAAATGCCTATCCGAAATAATATTTTCTTGCCCTTTTGCTGGAAAATTCCCCTGAAACAAAAATAGTTTCAGGGGAATTTTTATTGAAAAGCATGTTCAGGCATCTACAGGAATATTATTTTTCCGGCACAGTCCTAACCAATCATTATATTCTGTTAATAATTTTTCATAAAGCAATTGGTCACTGATTGACTGAATTTGATTTACGCTGACAAAATTCGCATTATCAATGAATCGCCCTTTTAAGTCATCAAGCCGTTCAAGAAATTCAAAACGTTCACTGCCGATACCCACGAATTTCCAGAAAAGATTATAATGAGAGGCTTCTGTTAAAATTGTTTTCGTGGCTTTTTTGTCTGAATTATTTCCGTCTGTGATGAAAATGACAAAAGTAGGAATGTTCATTGGGTCACGATGAACATAGCGGTTCAGAATTTCCTGCATGACAGGTGCGTAACAAGTACCGCCGAAATGGTCATTTCTTGAAAGAATCACTCGCTGAACGTATCCGTCAATTGTATCATAATTTACTGGAGTAAGTTCTCGATATAAATTATCAAACCAGTAAAATTCCATTTCTGCATTATCGTCAAAATGCATCGCAATCGGAAAAATTCTTTCCAGAACGTTCTGTATTGTTCCGTTTTTATACAAATTATGCATAGAACCGGAATGGTCAAGCACAAACACTACCCTTGCAATATTTGCAGAAATATGTTGCCTTTTGACTTCCTGCTCCACAAGATTTTTCCGGAGAGAAATTTTCTGATTAAGTTCCGGATTTTTGGTCAATTGCACTGTTGGTGCAGGAAAATCTTTAATTTTTTCTTTTTCTACAGGTTTTGGAGCTTTTTTTAAAAAATCTAAAAAGCCCATGATGATTACCTCCTTCTTAACTGCTCATCATAAAAGAAAAGCAGCTGTTTTTTACTTAATTTTATTTTATCACAAAATGAAAAAAATGTCAAGAGCATTTTTAATATTTTTGTAAATCAGTTCAAAATTTTCTTATGGCTTTTCTTCCTGTTCGTTCTTCTTCATTAGGCTGTATAGGTGTTTCTTCGGAATAGACAACTTTTAAATTTTTTATGCCGAGGCGTTTCATAAATATCTGCTACACACAATGTTGACGGATTCAGTTTGTTTCCCGTTCCCATAGAAGAAATTACCGGAATCTGTAAAGCATTCGCCTGTTTAATGATTTCTAATTTTCCGGCTACTGTATCAATAGCATCAATAATATAATCATATTGCGAAAAATCAAACTGTTCCACTGTATTCAGAAGATAAAAGCAGAGAAATGCATTGACTTGAATTGCAGGGTCAATTTCATGTTTCTGTTCCAACCAATCTATGTCCAGGGTCAGTCCGAGTTTGCAGATCTGTGCGCTGATGATGTGCAGAGAGCTTTTGAGTTTATCCATATCGAGAGAAATTGTCATATATTTTGAAAATTGGTTTCCGTGAAAATTTCTTGACTTTTTTTCTGATTTATGTTATGATAAGAACAGGAAAATTTTTTTGAAAGAAGCGTTGAATCATGCGAAATAAAAATTTAAAAATTTTATGTTTATTTAGTTTTGCAATCATGTTCACCAGCTGTAAATCACAGCCAATTGTGGCGAAACAAACACAGCAAACGGAAATTTCTTTTTCATGGTGGGGGAACGATTCCAGAAATTTGTATACTTTGGAAGCAATCGAAAAATTCGAAGAATTGCATCCGGATATTGCCGTGAAATGCAGTTATTCGGAATGGTCAGGCTATGAAACCCGTTATAAAATTCAAATGCTTTCCGCTACTGAAGCCGATGTCATGCAAATCAATTACGGCTGGCTTGACCAGTATTCCCCAGACGGAACAGGGTATTATGATTTGTACACCCTCCCCGAAATGCACACGGAATATTTTTCAGAAGACGTTCTGCAATACGGTCTTAGAAATCAGCATTTATGCGCCATTCCCATTGCCATGAATGCGGAAACGGTTTATTTCAACAAAACCATTTATGACCAGTATCATTTACCGATTCCGGAAACTTGGGACGACTTATTTCAAGCTGCTGAAATCATGCAGAAAGACGGCATTTTCCCCGTGAGTGCCGCTTCAAAATCCGCATGGCTGTATTTAATCGCCTATGCAGAACAGGCTTCCGGAAAAACGATTCTTACTGAAGACGGAAAATTAAATTTTTCCCAGAAAGAAATAAAACTTATGTTTGAATTTTACCAGAAATTAGTGCAGGAAAAAGTCCTTCCGCAAGTGGATTTTTACCAAAGGTTAGACCTTGACCAGGAAAAATATGCCGGTTCTATTGCGTGGGTCAGTGACGCAGTAAATTATTTCGGAAAAGCAATTGAAAATGGCAGGGAAATTATTGCCGGAGAATATACCCACACGGAAAACACTCAAGCCGGAAATGGCTGGTATGCTAAACCGGCGACGATGTACGCCATTAGCAAAAACACCGAAACCCCTAAAGAAGCAGCAATTTTATTAGATTATTTATTAAATTCTCCCGAAATGGCAGAATTGCAAGGCATTGAAAAGGGCATTCCCTTAAGTTCTGCTGTGCAGGACGTTCTGAAAGAAAAGAATTTACTTTCCGGCATTCAGTATGAAGCATCTCAGAAAATGTCCGGTTCTTCTTTTGGCGGACTGAATCCCATTTTAGAAAATGAAGAATTAATTGATGATTTTTTCGCTGTGGCGAATGATTTTCTGTATCAAGTCAAAGATGCGGACACCGCTGCTGATGAATTTTTGAACATGTTTCAAACTTACTGTTAAATTTAAAAAAATCCCAGTCAGCAAACTGGGATTTTCATTTTTTGTTATTTTCTAAACCGAATACAATTCCACAAATTCCGCCGATAATATGCGTTAATTGTGAAACATTATCTGCAACAGTCAGTCCTGAAATAATTTCCTGCCCAATGTAAAGAATGACAACAATAATCATTGTTAATGGTAATTTTCCGCTTTTGACCGATGTGCAGGAACACAAAATCATCAGCATGAAGGCAATACCGCTTGCGCCGAGTAAACCATTCGTTGTGAGTAATACGTTCACAAGTCCTGTGACAAGAGCTGTAATCATCATCATTATCAATAAATCCCGGCTGCCGTATTTTTCTTCTAAAACAGGACCAATCAGCATAATCAGAAAAAAATTATTCAAATAATGCGAAATGTCCGAATGCCCCAACACATGCGTAAATAACCTGACATACATTAACGGGTCAGTCCATGCCGTCCGGTAGCAAGTGAACAATTGCAAAGTCGAAAGCCCTCTCGTAGCATACCCGAACAACAACACGACAAACGAAATGACCGCATACCAGATAATGACCGGCGAATTGACTTCAATCGAAGGCAAATTTTTCTTCATGGTTAATGCTTAAATTTTCGAATAGCCAAAACTATTGACAATGGCATCTACTTTTACGCCCTTCTGGCAGAGCGGACACTGTGCCGGCAGTGCAGTCTGATAATTCGGAATGTCTTCTGTGGTGAATACGCTGTCAATCGGCACGCCGGAATATTCCGGCAATGCGCTGAAAATTGCTGCAATTCCGGTTAATCTTCCGGAATAATAAGTTAAGCAATCCACGGAACGGGCGATAGATTTTCCGGTAGAAACAGACGACATCAGCAGAAGAATATGCTGATTATAGACATATTTTTGCAAATTATCCCTGAAAATCATCTGATTATTAATGTTCGTTTCCGGAGTAATGACGGAAATATTTTGTCCGGCGTTGAATGTTCCTGCCTGTGAATACAGTTCATGCGCTAAAAATGCCCCGATCACTTCCGTGCCTTCAAAGCAAAGAATCGTATTGACTTCTTTTGACTGGTAATGTTTAGCAAGTTCGTGTGCGGCTTCCCGTGCGGAACGGTATTGCGTTTTAATCGTCGTCATATCTAAATACGTGTTGATATGCGAATGGTTCGTGGCGAAATGCCCCGCAATAAGCCCTAATTTCAGCATTGAATTATTTTTGTGCAGAATGCTTGTCTGTCTGGTTTCCAAAACCAAAACCTCCTCTTAGTATCATCGTTCTGAACAGCTTTTCCGCTGACCAGATAAGTATATTTTATCACAAACGGACGAAAATGTCAAGATATTTTAAAGGAAAATTTTTCAAAAAAATTTCCCCTGTCGAAACAGGGGAAAAATTTATTGTTTCAGCCATTCGGGAAACGTTAAAGAAGTCACGCCAGCACCATTTTCAGCGGCGTAAGTCAGAATGACAGCAGCGTCAACTGCATTGACAGAGCCGTCTTGATTGACATCTGCCGTTTTGGTTTGTTCTTCGGTGAATGTTGCCTGTCCTGCGCCAATATTGGCAGCTTCCGTGAGAATCATTGCAGAATCTTCCGCATTGGTTTTGTCATCTGCGTTCAAATCGCCGACAGTTGTCACAGCTGGAGCATCGCCGAGTGCTTCAAATGTATAGCCATACTTTTCTGCATAGGCTTGTGCAGTAGAATTTTCATAACCGTAAATCACACAATCAAAAGCATCTGCTCCAGAAGGATAGTGCCGAGAAGAAGAAAGAGTATTGGACGAATCATAAATTTCACAGTCTGGATTTTTTACTGTGACAGAAGTTAATGCATCACAATTATAGAATGCCTTATCACCAATAGAAATTACAGATTCAGGAATTGTAACAGAAGCTAATACATCACAAAAAGAAAATGCACTATCTCCAATAGAGATTACAGATTCAGGAATTGTTACAGAAGTTAATGCATCACAATAATAAAATGCGTTATTTTCAATATATTTTAACGTATCCGGAAAAATAACAGAAGTAAGAGTTTGTCGTTCCGAGAATGCTCCTCCTGCAATACCGACTACACCGTCTTTTATGGTGATACTGTCACCATTAAAACCTGAATTGACTTTGATGACCCAATCATCAGCATATCTCAGGTCAGAAAGCCCATCTGCATATAATGCCGTTCCAGAAAAAGAACTTTCTGCATCGGGAATAGAAGTCAAACTTTCAGGAAAATCGATATTTGCGAGCTTAGCACAATTGGCAAATAGACCTTTGGAAATTTCTGTTATTCCCTCTGGCAGAACAATTTCAGTCAAAGAAGAACAGCCCGAAAATGCATCCTCTCCAAAGTTTTCCAATATTTCCCCGTTGAATTGCACTGAAGTTAAATTTTTGCACCCACTAAACGCACCATTTCCAATAGAATCAACTATTTTGGAGAATTGCACTGAAGTCAGATTTCCACACCCACTAAATGCACTTTTTTCAATAGAACCAACAGTTCCAGAAAAAATGACTTCTTGTAATCCATCACTACCTTCAAATGCATTGCGATGAACGATTTCTATTCCATCAGGAATAACAACAGTATTTGTGTCATTTATATGGTAGAAAGATTGACTTCCAATATAATGTAAAGAAGAGGGAAAAGTTATTGTAGAATTACCTGATTCGATTCCAAAATAATCACCCTTTAAAAATTCATCTGCAATACCCACAGTTCCTTCTTTAAACTCAAGAGAAACTCCACTTTTACAAGAAATTGCCCAATTTCCAATGTATTTTATTGGTTTGTCTTCCTGAGTTGTCAGAAGTGATGTTCCTGAAAAAGAACCTCCTTCTATTTCATTGACAGAATCAGGAATATTGATTTCTTCTAATGATGAACAATTGGAAAATGTTCTACTGGTAATGTAATGAAAATTTCCACCCTCAGGAAGATGTACTTTTTTCAAAGAAGAACAACCCTCAAATGCTCCATAATACCAACCATCGCTATAAATATATTCAATAGTGTCTGGTAGAATAGCCTCTGTAAGACTTGAATTGTAGAATGCCTCTTTTTGAATAGAAATATACCGGACGGGTATTCCGTCCACTACTTCAGGAAATTCTAATGTCTCCGCATCGCCTACTTCATCAGAAAAACCATTTACTGTTAAATTAACCGTTCCGTCTTCATCAGTGGACAGCACCGTGCAGCTTAAGTTTCCGGCGACGATTTTCGTTCCGTCATCAACGGCATGGGCTGTAATGCTGAACTCTTTCAAAGAAGGGAAATTAACCGGAACGGCGAAAATAATTGCTAAAGCCATAATTCCAGTGAGTAACTTTTTAATTTTCATGAAAATCAAATCCTTTCTGTTTTAAAAATAAATACAAAAACCGTATCTTAACAGCACAAAAACGCACCTGTTAAGAAACGGCTTAATTCACGTATTTAATTGGAAAATGGGCATAATTAGGTCATGTCTGTCTGTCTGTCTGTCTGTCTGTCTGTCTGTAGTATAATACAATTTCATGACCTTGTCAACCCCTTTTCGCAAATTTTTTGAATTTTTTTAACTCATGATTTGATTATAGCATATTTTGCCGAATTTGTCAAGCCTTTTTTGCAAAACTTTTCAAAACGTTTTTTCTATTGTTTGACTAATTCCAAATCAATTTCATCAATTGTATCAGGAATAGCATCACCATGCCAAAGAATATTTCCACTTTCAGTAACCGTCAGCGTTCCGGATAAACCTGATTCTACAACAGGAACTCTTCCTCCGTAAATATTCCGGTAATAACTTGAACCGTTAGTATATGTATATACGCCGTTTTCGTAGCTTGCCACAGGCAAAGTGAAACCACTTTCCGAATCATATTCATCATGAATTTCCACATAGAAACAATTTTCTGCTTTACTATATGTCATTGTGAAATATTCCATCATGTCATATTTATTTCGTGAACAGGTATAGTTCACATTTTCTTCTGCCTCTAAATTTCCGGAAACTTCTGGAAGTATTTCTTCCAGCTGGTTTTCTACTTGGCTTTCTATTTCTGAAATAAATTCTTCAATTTCTTTCGGGTAAATTTCTACTATTACCAGCGAAGGATTAATTTCTCTCATAAGTTGTGCATCAGCAGTTCCGCTGGAAGTCAGTGCCGTATATATGGCTTCATTTTCTATGTTGAATTTTAATTCAATTTCACAGCCGTTTTCTTCAAAAGAATATTTTGCACTGCCTAAATCACCGCTACACATTCCGCTCGTCCCGGGGACACAGGAAAATTCCCCTAATTGTTCAGCAAATTCTGTATAAGAATAATTTGACATCAGCGCATCTGTCAGTGGGTCTGTCAGTGGGTAAACTGTATTTTCCCTACAGTCTAATTCAATGCCATACAGCTGAAATTCACCGCTTTCTAATTTTTGAATAAATTCCGTATTTTCGTTGATTTCCACATCATACCCTGCATAATAATCATTTGTATTCAAATAAAACTGCAAACTCGGGAAAACTTCTTCATTTTCGAGATAATAATGCTCGCCTACTGGATTAACATAAATAGTATATTCTCCATTCATCATTTGAATAATTTCCAAAAGAGGTTTTTTTGCCAGTTCAGTAAGAATTGTTGTTTCTATGTTTAAATTAGGAATTGAGGGATTTTCTTCTGCGATGGTTTCCGCTTCTGTTTCCGGTTCCGGTTCAATTTCTGAAAAAGCCGTTTCTGGTTCTGGTTCTATTTCTGATTCTGTTTCAGTGAATGAAAGACTTTCCATTTCTATTTCAGATGTTATTTCTGATAAAATTTGTTCTTTTATGGGATCGAAAACTTCCTGAACAGAACAACCCGTGCAGGTAAACTGAATTGCCAACGCTGTCAGCAAACATAGCGAAGATAATTTTTTCATTGAATAAAAACTTCCTTATTACAAATTATCCGGACGATTGACCAGACAAATATAGTTTACCACAGCCAGATAAAAATGTCAAGATATATTTAGAAATTTTCAAAAAATTTCCACTGCCGAAACAGGGGGAAAATTTACTGTTCAATCAGTTTACGCTTTAAGGCAAGCAAGTCAAACACGTTGACTTCTCTATCGGGATAAATAATGCAAAAATAAATATTTTTCAATAAAATAATTCTCAATCGTGAATGATTTACAAAAATATCCAAAATACTATTGACATTTGATTGAATTTGTGGTAAAATGATATTTAGTGTTTTTGTACTCTGTTATTGAATTTCGCAACGAAATATTAGCAAAAATTCAAATTATTTTGAAATGAGGAATTTAACAGTTAAAATATTTTTATAAAATGTTGTCATAAAGTATTGACTTTTATAATTAATTTTAAAGGAAAGCATACAAATAAAGCCAAATAAATGATAAAGGAGCTTACAGAAAATGATTAAGACAATCAAAGTCATGCTTCTACCGAACAACAAGCAGAAAACAAA
>CANPYZ010000042.1 GCA_947589035.1 uncultured Clostridia bacterium
TGCCGCTGCTGCTTCTACTGTTTATAAAATAAAAAATCAAGAGGAGGATTTCACTTCATGAGTATTCCTGATATTGGTATTGATCTCGGTACTGCTAATTTAGTGATGACTTACGGAAGGAAAGGCGTTGTTCTTTCTGAACCGTCTGTCATTGCCTATAATCAATGCACTCAGCGCATTCTTGCCGTTGGAAAAGAAGCTTATAAAATGCTCGGCAAAACCCCTGCTTATATTCGGGTTGTCCGCCCTATTGCGGAAGGCGTTATTTCTGATGATTTACTTACCCAATGCATGATACGGGAATTTTTACAGAAAGTTTGCGGTCATCAGCTTGTCAAGCCCAGAATCATTATTTGCGTTCCGGCGTTTATTACGGATTTAGAAAAACGTGCCGTTGGTGATGCGTTAATGAGTGCCGGCTGCCGGAAAGCTTATTTAATTGATGAACCCATTGCCGCTATGCTCGGCGCAGGGGTGAATATTGGACGGGCAAGAGGGCATATGGTTGTTGACATTGGCGGAGGAACTGCCGATGTAGCGATTGTTTCCATGAATGGAATTGTGACTTCCCATTCCGTCAAACATGCCGGAAATCAAATTGACCAGGCAATTATTAAATATATGATGAATCATTATAAATTACTTATCGGCGAACAAACCGCCGAACAAATTAAAAAAACTTTAACTAATCTTTATGACCCCAGTTCTGAAGTCACTATGCCTGTCAAAGGCAGAAATATTCTCCGTGGGCTTCCCGATACAATCGAAATTTCCGAAATGGAATTATTTGATGCCATTGAAGACGAAATTTTCGGCATTATGGAGGCAATTAAAAAAGTTCTCGAAGAAACACCGCCTGAACTCGTCGGCGATATTCACGAAAACGGCATTCTTCTTACCGGAGGCGGTGCGCTCCTCGGCGGTTTGCGTGAACTCATTCACAGAACATTAAACGTTAATTGCGTACTCGCTAAAGACACTATGCATTGCGCCGCTAAAGGTACTGGCATGGCTTTCCAGAAAATTCACCACCTTCTTGACGGGTTCGAAGGCGTGACAATTTATAAATATCGCTGATGAGGTTTAAACAATTCATTCCCTTTTTCATTTATAGTTTTGCGGTAATCATTATTTTTTCTTATTATTCCAGAGAAAATCAAAAAGATTTCGAAGAAATTTCCCCCTACAGCCATTATTATTCTTATAATTCTGAATTTTCAACCGAAACAGAAGAAATTTATTCCTATTCTTTATATACGCCTTCTTCCTTTTCCATGCAAACTTCCACAAAAGACTTCACAGAACCCATTGAAACAAATATTTCCTCTTCCACTACTCCTGAAACGGAAACTTCCCCTGTTACCGATTTGCCGGAAAATTCTGAATTGCCTGTTGTTTCTGACATTCCTGAAACGGTTCCTATTCAATTTCCAGTGGAATTAAATCATGCCACTTTCGACGAATTATGCGCTATTCCTGAAATTGGCACGGTCACCGCACAGAAAATTATTGATTTCCGTGACGAACATCAAGGTTTCCTGAATTTACAGCAATTGCTTGAAATTTCCGGTATCGGTGAACAAACTTACCAAACTATTCTGCCTTATCTCTATCTTGAAAATGAATATTTTCCTCCAGAATCAGAAATTTCTGAAACTCTTCCGGAAGTGACAGAATTTGAAGAAGAACCGCCGCCGGAAATCACAGAACCACCGGAAATTCCTATTATCAATTTAAATACTGCCACGAAAGAACAACTCCTACTCCTTCCGGAATGTGATGAAACACTTGCGGAATCCATTCTTACGCTCCGTGACAGAGATATTCATATTTTTCATCATATTGATGAAATTACTTTCGCTGAAAATGTCACAATAGAACTTTATCTGTTGTGGAAACCTTACCTTGCTGTTGCTGATGACGGGAGCATTCAAATTCCCTATGAACGCCCGCTCGCTGATGAAGAAAATTCCCAATAAAAAACAGGATGGAAATTTCCATCCTGTTTTCTGTTTTATTTAATCATTAAGCTTAGCTTGCTTTTACTGGGCAGTCTGAATCTGCCAGAATCTTAACAATCAGTTTCATGATGTTCAATGCATCAGCCGGTTCAGCTTTGCCGTTTACATCAATATCGGAATTAACCTTGCCCTGAGGAGTAATTTCAGATTTACCTAAAATATTTCTGTTCAGTAAGATAACGTCCAGAATATCTACAGCATCGTTGCAGTCTGTGTCGCCCCATTTGGTGACTTTCAGGTCGCTTGTGTCTGTTGTATCATCTGTGTTATCAGTTGTATCGTCGCTGGCAGGTTCTGTTGTGTCATCAGTAGCGGGTTCTGTTGTTTCGCTGCTGGGATCTTCTTCTGTCGGGTTAGTCGGATCTTTTGAACTTGTGGAAGTACTTGGTTTCAGTTCAGGATACAGGTTAGCCATGTCGCCGAGTGCCATCATAATGTCGCCTGCGTGCCAGAATCTGTGATAATACAAGTCTACTGCTGCTACATTCTTAAATTTTGCAAGAGCTGCTGCACCTTCCGGACTTGATGCGGAATAATCGCTGTTGTCCTTCCAGTTTGCACCTGCTGCAACGTCCTTGTCATAAGCTGCCTGTAATTCCTGTACTAATGCAATTGCTTCATCAGAAGTCTTTGCACCTACACAGTTGCCTGTGTACATTGAACGAATGCTTAAGAACGTTGTGTTGTCGTGTTCAATCTTGTCGCCATTCGGCATTGTGCCGGAATATGTTGTCGGTACAAATACTTTCTGGTCAAAGAAACGTGCTAATGAACCGTTGTGATCCAGTCTTGTCAAACCGATGTCGTCACGTCCGATTTCCCATTCACGGTCAAGCAGTTCTTTTGCTAAATACAGTGCTGCTGTGCCTAAATCTGCATCGCCTGCAGAATACATTTTGTCTGTTTTCAGTACATTGGAATCATCTGCAATAGATGCACCTGCGGACGGATATGCACCGCCTACTTCAAATGTCTTGCCAGTAATTGCAGAACCTTCTACGCCTTTGGTCTTTGCATAGTAAATTAATGTATTAGCCAGTGAAGATACGCAACCAAAGTCTGTATTGCCGTAGCCGTTGACTACGCATGTTAAGCCTGCATTGCCTGTCGGAGTACCGTTCCATGTATCCGGTTCACCAGACCATGTTAAGCCTGTCGGAATGTAGAAGTCGCCGTCGTTCGTCAGAACAGTATTGTTCAGGAACCATGCTACCCATTTGCCAAGAATCTGGTCTAATGCTGCTGTCAGGGTCATGCCGCCAGGCTGAACGCCTGTTGTGTCACTCTGAGATGCCCAGTAATACAATTCAGACAAACGCTGTACTGCCCATACCTGGTTACCAATCCAGTTGTTGGATACCGGGTCGCCATATACTGGGTGATCCCAATATGCCATGCCGTAGAATGTGGATTTGCCTGCCGGATACTGTTCATAACGACCTTTCCAGGAGTTCGTTGCACCACCGGCGATAGGACCGTCAGCAGACTGTAACCACAGATAAAATTCCATCTGTCTTTCGAGAGATTTCGTGTAATCCTGCACAGCACCCTGTGCTTTCATGCCGCTCTTCAATGCATCGTCCTGAATTAATGCATACGCTGCCAATGGGTTCTGATAAAATTCGTGGCAGTGTGAGCAGCCAATCTGCCAGCACCAGTTCTGACCGGATTCAGCTAATGCGCCGCCCCAAGAAGTATACCAGTTCATCAGATAATGTGCGGAAGCTTCACCGGCGTTACCTACCTGGAAGTTGGAATACAGTGTATCTTCTGCAATCTTCTGATAATATTTATCATACATGTTGTTACGCAGTTCGTCGCCCATTTCTGCTGCTTTTGCAGAAACGTCTGCATTACCTACGCCCCACTGGTTTGCATCAAATACACCCTGAATTGCACGGTCTTCAGCGTCAGGTGCGTTTGTGTAAGCATACTGAGGCGTTACCGGATTATCTCTGTTGAATGCACCCTTCAAGCCCTGCTGAGCATTACCATATTTCAAATGGTCTACGCAAGGATGAGGAATTGTTTCCCAGCAAGATTCCTGTTCACCACGCTGGAATGTATTGATGAATGTAAAGTTCGTACCTTCACCATAGCCATACCAGTTGTCAACGTCTGCCAGCCAGTGCATTAAGTATAAACCGCCTTGTCCGCCTTTGCCCTTGTAAACGCTTGTGAAATAGCTGTAAATCGGGTTTACGGCTGTATGGTCTGCTTCGCCTGCCCACGCACTCGGACACTGATCCGGTGTATCATATTCGCCGCAATACTGTGCGCTTACCTGTCCTGCTGTCCAGAAGTTATCCTGTACATCAGGAATCATTTTTTCCATTGTTTTCCATGCTTTTGCCAAATCGCCAGTATTCGTTACTGTGCCTGTGCTAACTTGATCTGCATGATTCTGTGCAATGTTGTCTCTCATTGCTGCTGCCCATACTAAGTAGGACATTGCTTCAGAAGTTGTTTCATGACCGTAGTCCGGTGCTTCTACGATAACTTCTTCTACTGCATGGTAAGGAATCCCGAAAGACCCTGCTCCGCCGTCGTTGGAACTTAAGTAACCATTTGCCTGACCGTTTGTGATGACATCATCATAAAGGGACAGGAAACGTGCAGCATAAGTATCATCGCCGAATGCTTCCGGCTTTGTTCTTGTTCCAGCTGCTGATGCTACTGTTGCAGCCATGGAAGTGGTCAACATTGCTGCGGATAAAATTGCAGCAATCACTGCTTTGTGCTTTTTAAAAAGCATTCTGAATTTCCCCTCTCGTTTTAAATTAAAGGTTTGTTGTTGAACATGTAAAATATCACACCAATTCTGACAGCCTATTCCTGAAATTTTCGTTCAGCAGAAACAGACTTGTATAATTTTATTATAATCATTTTCATTGTTTTTGTCAAGAGTTTCTCGAAAATCTGAAACAGTTTTTTCATTTTTCAGCACTATGCACAGGAAATTATTTTCTTTTTTGTGGATTTTCACAATAAGTTTTCAGCGTTTGTCCAATCATTTTTCACATGTCAATCACATGTCTTTGTTATGATAAGGCAGGAAATCAGAAATTTGATGAATTTCATTTTTTATTCATGAAATATTCATTTAATATTCATGTTTCTATGCCATAATAAAAATATGTATGCTTTTATTCCCGCTTTAAATTCAAGAAAGGAAACTGACTTATGGTCGAAATCAAAAATCTGTCGAAATATTACGGCAGAAATCTTGCTGTCAAAGGAATCAGTTTTGACATTCAGGATCATGAAATTCTCGGATTTCTCGGTCCTAATGGTGCCGGAAAATCTACTACTATGAATATGATTGCCGGATACCTGCCTTCTTCTAATGGTACTGTTACCATTAACGGCTTCGATATTACCGAACAGGCTTCCGAAGCGAAAAAATGTATCGGCTACCTTCCGGAAATTCCCCCCGTTTACCCAGATATGCGTGTGGAAGAATATCTCCTGTTCGTTGCCGGTCTGAAAGGCGTTCCCCGTGCTGAACGCAAAAAACAAGTTCAATCTTCTATGCAGCGTCTGCATATTGAAGACATGCACCGCCGCTTAATTCGTAATCTTTCCAAAGGGTATAAACAACGTGTCGGATTCGCTCAGGCTCTTCTCGGCGACCCGAAAATTTTAATTCTTGATGAACCTACTGTCGGTCTTGACCCTACACAGGTCATGGAAGTCAGAAATTTAATTCTTGAATTGAAACAGGACCATTCTATTATTTTCAGTTCGCATATTCTCGCTGAAGTCAGTGCCGTTTGTGAACGTGTTGTCATTATTAACAAAGGGGAAATCATTGCCATTGATACAATTGACAACCTCGAACGGAATTTAACTGCTGATACTGTTCTGCACCTTACCGCAGAAGGCGACAAAGACAAAATTTCCCGCTTGCTGAAAGATATTCAGGGCGTTTCTTCCGTTTCTGATATAAAAGAACTTGGCGAAAATCGTTGTTCTTATCAAATCGAACTCAAAAACGAATCCGTCCGGAATGAAATTATTTCCGTTTTACTGAATAATCAATGCAGCATTGTAGAAATGCACCTCGCACAGCTTAACCTTGAACAAGTTTTCCTGAAACTCATTCAGGAAAAGAAAAAATCCAGTCTCGAACAACTCATTGATGAGACAAAACAAGACAACCCTTATCATCAGGAGGATTAAATTCATGTTTTCTTTATATAAAAAAGAAATGCAATCTTACTTCTTTTCCCCGTTCGCCTATGTGCTGATTGCCTTATTTATGTTAATTTTCAGCTTTGCTTTTGTAACTTCTATCGCCTCTATTGATTCTAATGTCCTGAAATTTTCATTTCCCGGCATTTTCTACGACAATTTCTTTTTCTTCATCTTTATTATCCCAATTTTAACCATGCGTTCTTTCGCTGATGAACGCCGTGGAAATACGGAAGTTTTATTACTGACCAGTCCGCTTAGCGTCGGAAAAATCGTTATGGCTAAATTTTTAGCCGTTCTGACCGTATTCGCCATCATGATGCTGGCAACGTTATTTTTCCCCATTTACATTTGCTGTATCGGGAAAAT
The DNA here is from genome assembly GCA_947589035.1 of uncultured Clostridia bacterium. Lineage (GTDB taxonomy): Bacteria > Bacillota > Clostridia > Oscillospirales > Ruminococcaceae > UBA3855. The sequence goes on from CANPYZ010000042.1 coordinate 6,585, forward strand.
TATGTGGTCTTCTTTAATTTGCGCTTATTTAGGTTTCTTCCTTTGGGGAATGGTTTGTATCGCTATAGGAATGCTGCTTTCTTCCCTTACCGGAAACGCAATTATTTCCGCTATTCTCGGCGAAATTATCATGGAAGGCACTCTTCTTGTTGACCAAATCGGCGGAAGTGCGCTCGTGAATGCTTACCCTTATCTTAATTCAGCGATTAGCTGGATTTCTATGCAAAGAAGATTCGTTTACTTTTCACAGGGAATGTTCCGGCTGGAAGATTTAATTTTCTTCCTTTCTGCAACGGCTGTTGTCATTTGCTGGAATATTATTGCTATCGAAAAACGCCGCTGGAGTCACAGTTAAAGGAGTTCCTGAATCATGAATAAAGATAAACCTTTCAAAAATTTAAAAAATACGAAATTCACTGCTTATGCAGCAATTTTAGCCGCTCTCGCTCTCGCTGTGGCAATTCCTTTCAATTTACTGGCAAGCCGTCTGAATGTGATTTGGGATATGACACCTGCTAATTTATATAATTTATCTGATACCACAAAACAATATCTTGAAACATTGGATAAACCTGTAGATTTCTATTTCTTAATGGACATGGATTATCTTTCTACAGATAATGATAGCATGGCGTTATATTACGCTTTAAAGCAATATTCCGAATATGATAATATCAATTTCATTGATTTTGACCCGGACGACGACCCCGAACTCGTCAACCAATTAGAAGAAAAAGGCTATGACCTTTCTGTGGGTGACATGGTCATCTGTTGTGAAGACAGAAGTAAACATATTCTCGGCATTAACATGTTCCAATATGACGTTTCCTATGATGAAGAAGACAACAGAACCGTGGAAGCCGCTTACTTCACCGGCGAAAATTACATTACCGGCGCAATTCATGCCGTTGCTACCGGACAGGAAGCCTCTGTATATTTCCTGACCGGACACGGAGAAAAAACGCTTTCCGGCGATTATACAAAATTTAACCAGAATATGACTAACCGGAATTATAACGCACAAGAACTAAATTTAGCAACTGCTTCCGCCATTCCGGAAGATGCGGCAATTTTAATTCTTGCTGCACCGCAATCTGATATTTCTAACGACGAAACACGCATGATTAACGAATATCTCGACAACGGCGGAAATATTTGTTTCCTTATGTCCCCAAATGAAAAGAAAGTCGACTACAAAAATATTGAATCTATTATGAACGATTTCGGCATTTGCATGGATTACGACATTGTCAAAGAAACTGATTCTTCCCGTTATGTTAGCGGTGACCCCTACACTTATCAAGTCAGTATCGTTCGGGCAAATACGCAAGATGACCCTGATGCAGTTGATATTACCAGTGAACTCGCTGACCTCACAGACAACGGCTATTATGCATTCATGAGTAATTCAAGAAGTTTTTACCAGTCTTTCGAAGCAGAAGATTATTCTTTAGAAGTCGGTTCTCTTCTGCAAACTGTTTCCGATACGGACGAACTCGGCAACCCTGTTTCCACAGCTATTGGTGAAGTTTACGGCGGTACTGACCCCGCAGCAGAAACAATTGAAGGTGCTGCTTTAGATTTAGCAATGTATTCCACAAGTTCTTCCCGAAATGATGCTAAAATGATTGTTATGGGCAACGCTGAATTTATCGATGACGAAAACGTTTCGCAGGATTATATGATTATTCCCGTTTATTTAATGCTTTCGGCAATGAGTTGGATGCATGACAGTGATTTAGTTTTAGATATGGGCATTGCGGAAAAAGAACGGGATTACGATTCCATGAACCTCAATTCCGAAACTGCCGCTAATACAACAATGATTGTGTTCATTACTGTTCCTGTTGTTGTTGGCTTAGTTGGTGTGGGCGTTTGGCTGAAAAGGAGATATTCCTGATGAGTACAAAAAAAATGAAAATTCTGATTGCCTTGCTTGTTGTGGCGTTAATTTTCGGCACGGGTGCTTATATTGCTGTAGATACGCTGAAATCCAGAGAAGAACAAGCACAGCAGGAAGAATTAAATTCCATGCAATTATTCAATTTCGATGAAGACAGTATTAACAAAGTAGAAATTACCCTCCCTGAAGGGAATTTCACCATTGAACCCTCTACCGATACTGGTTGGGCAATTACAGACACAAATTATAATTATCCAATTGAATTAAATGCTTACTACATTAACACAATCTGTAATTACATGAGTAACTTAACCGCCTTGAAAAAACTTAACGTTTCTGCGGAACAACTTTCCAGTTACGGTCTTGACCAGCCACAGCCTTTAACTTGCTATAACGGAGATACTGCCTATACACTTTATTTAGGCAATGCCTCCGCAACGGAAGAATATTTCTATGTCATGCTTCCGGACGACCCTGTTGTTTACGCTGTTGATTTCCAGAAAGGCGAAATCATGAAAGGCGGTTTATCCTACTTAAAAGACCCCTATTTAATCACTTGGCTTGATGTAGACATTAACTATGTCAAATTACAGCATAAACAAGATATTTCTTTCGAAATTCAGAAAAATGAAGATAATCTTTGGGAAATGTCTGCCCCTCTGAAAGATGCTTCTTTAAATGCCGCAAATATCAATTCTATGCTGACTTCTATTACTCGTCTGCAAGTGGACAATTTCGTGCAAATGGTAGAATCCCCGAAAGATTTAGCAAAATATCATCTTGATGACCCTGCTTATCAGTTCACTTTGAAAAATACTGACGGCGAAACATTAACACTTGATTTTGCGAATTTTAAATCTAATGACACTGAAGTTTATTTCGTTTATGAAGAATCTGGTCAAATTGCTGCTATTTCCCCTAATGGTGCAAATTTCCTGAAAACAGAGGCTTCCGAACTCATGACTGATACACTTTATTCACCGGAATATACAGATGTAGCTTCTTTATCTGTTCAAGTGGATGATTTGCAATTCAATTTAGAAATGAACCATGAACAGCCTTCTTACCGTCTCATTCAGCAAGACGGCACAGAAACGGACATTACTTCTATGAACGATTCTGTACAGAAAGCATTCAGTTCTTTATTCCAAAGTGTTTCTAAATTAACTTATGATTCTCTTGACCTTAACGCAGAACCAGACACGGAAACAGAACCTACTGTAATTTTCCGCTACACGCTTAACGACGGCACGGAAACAGAACTTTCCCTCGTTCCGATAGATGACACATTCTATCAATCTTTCCTTAATGGCGAATATACTGGAAAAATCGTTCGCCGGAGGGCGTTAAGCGGTAACGCCGGAGTAATTACCTGCTACGAAAAATTACTTGACGAAATCGCCCTTAACTAAACAAAAAATTTCCCCCTGTTCAACAGGGGGAATTTTTCATGTTGCCTCTTCTTCATTCGAATCACTGCCTAAAAAATCTGCCATAATGATTTGTACTCTTGGGTTTCCGTCTTCGTCTGGGTCAATCATGGTGACTTCCTGCATCGTAATTGGCGTTGTCGGGGAAGCCATTTCTCCTCCGGCATTCATTACACGGTCTACTTCAAGAAAACTATCTACAACTTCCATTCCTTGCGTAACTTTTCCGAATGCAGCATACTGCCCGTCTAAAAATGTGCAGCTGTCTGTGTAACAAATGAAAAATTGACTTGACGCACTATTCGGGTCAGAACTTCTCGCCATGGAAACAACCCCTCTTGTATGCGATAAATCATTTTCCACGCCGTTTCCGGAAAATTCGCCTTTAATGGTCTCTTCACTTCCGCCTGTCCCGTCTCCGGAAGGGTCGCCCCCCTGCGCCATGAAATCATCTACTACACGGTGAAACGTCAGCCCGTTGTAAAATCCTTCTGAAACTAATTTTTCGAAATTTTCACAGGTAATTGGTGCATATTCCGGATAAAGCGTAATAATAATTGTGTTTGTGTCGGTCGCTTCTGCGGAATTATCCGCATCAGCAGAAGAGGAAACTTCTGCCGTTGGTGTTTCTGTTTCTGTCTGGTTACTGCACCCTGTCAGCAACATTGCACAAAATGTCATTGCAATGAATATTTTTTTCATGTTTCAGTTCTCCTTATGAACGATTTGCCCGATGTAACCATGCAAGTGCTACATCTAATGCATCATACAGCGTGTCTCTTTCCGCCTGTTGGGTAATATTCGGGTGTTCTAAATCCGTTGACATCTGGTAGAGCTTTATATTTTTAGAAACAACTACGTCCTGCTGTTTCTGCGTTTTCTCCACTTTCAGATAAATCACATACGGGTCATTCATATACCCGAAATATAACTCGTTCCCCTTGCGGACAAGCGGATAATTCTTATACATCATCATTTGAAAAACGCTCCCTTTCTAAAATTTAATTCAAATTATTGCCATGTCATCGCAAATTCTTCCGTTCCGTCAAAGATTTCTACATTGTGTATCAATGTATCTATGCACGATGAACGAATTTTATACGTTGGCGTGCCATTCACTGCAATCATTGCATTCAAGCTGTCTGTTTTATAGAAAGATATTGTGTAATCTTCTTTGCCGTCCTGCGTGGTTAAATGCACTTCCGCATCTGGTGTTGTTGCGGGTAATTCCATGTCTAAATATAATTCTTCCCCATAAATATTCAGCAAGAATTTATAAAAATTCCGGAAACGTTCTACATCACAAGTTTCCCCATTTTTCGTTACGGTGTAAGTTTTCGCATCTTCCCCTTCACCGGAAAATGTTAATTCTTTTCCGCCGGCGGTAACATTCAATTCAGCAATATCCCAAACATATGTGCCGAAAATATTCGCTGAAGTAATATCCCCTGCCTGAACGGTTGTCCATACGGCTCTTGTATCGGCTACTCCGTATAAAATATCTGTGTCATCAATCATTGCATAATATGCTGTTTTTTCAGATTCTGCTGTGGTGTAGGTATTGCCGAATTTTAATACATGCGTTTCCCCGTCGTCACATTTCATTGTAACTGTGCAGAACGGGTCATTCATTCCAGCTTGCGCTAAACTTTCCGCTGTGGGGTGAATTTCCGCAATTTCTTCCGCCGTCAGTCCAAACATGCTGCTAATGACATCAGAAGATTTTTCTACGTTTAAATAGGCGAATACTGGTTCATATAAAATATGCGTTGCAGCCGTTCCGCCTACGGAATCATCTTCCGCTTGTTCATATGAATATTCCATATATAAATCATAATCTAAATCTTTCCGGTTTATTCGTAAAGATTCCACTATGGGCATATCTTCTTCTGCTGGCTTTTCTAACATGATTTTCGAGAAGAAGAAATCTGTTTTCTTCTGGTAGTTCGACACAAGAGAATTTTTCACTAAATAAACATTATTGCCTACTGCACAATAAACTTCTGTTGTTTCTGTCGGTGAAACATCTCCCACGGAAAATTCAAATTTCGTTCCGTCTGCGTAAGTCATGACTACTTTTGCAGATGGTTCACTTAAGCCGTATTTCGCTAAATCTTCCGCATTTTCTTCCACGAGACGGTCAGCGGAAAGTTCACTCCCATTATTGACTAATGTTGAAATATATCCTGTATCTAACGGAATATCTTCATAACCTTCAATTGTGTAAACTGCTTCTGTATCGTCCGTTTTCGCTGAAACTTGATATACTCGGAATTGGTCTTCATTCACAATTTGAATTTCTTTCAAATTATCCGCTGTTTCTTCATTTAACAGCACTGCTCCGGCATCATCGTTTAAGGCTTCCGCCATAGATTCAGTGTCTAATACATCGCTTTCTTCGTCTTTTTGCGTTAAGAGCAATATTGTTAATACTGAACCTGCTAACACTAACGCAATTATGGAAATTAACAAAGCCTTAATATTTTTGGACATGCCTTTTTTCACAGGTATTTCAGGAGAATTTACCGTTTCAGCGAAAAAAGTATCTTTTCCGGCTTCAAATTCTTCCGTTTCGTTTTGTTCTGAAAAATTATTTTCACTCATTTGTTTCTTCTCCTTAAAAATACCCATACCCCAACGGCAATTACTGCTGCTGGTATCGAAAAAATAAATAAATGAATGCCTTTTGCCCCTGCTTCTGTAATTTTAATCGTTTCTTTCGTTAAATCTTTAGAGGCAATCACAAGATTGTCATTCTTTCCGGCAATATTATTAATGACTGTCATTAAATATTGCGCATTGTTATAGGAAGAATCCTGCATTAACGCTGAATCGCATAACATGACTGAACCTAATACTAATATATTGCTTTCATAGGTGACATTGTCAACAATATTTCTCCGGCTTGTTACGGCGGCAATCGTTTGTGAACCGTCCGGCGTGGTGTCGGCTTCTTCCGTATTTTTCCCCATTTCACTTAAATAAACAGAATCAGAAGTATTTAATAAAGCCTGTGTAATACCGCCTGTTTTTTCTTCCCAGAGTAATTCAATGGAACGGCATAACGGTGCTGCAATTGGTAAAGACGTATTCGGCAAGCCTGCACTGTAAGTTTCTTCCGCTATTGTTGCCACGGGAACAGCTACTGTTCCTGTGCTGATTGACAAAGGCACCTGCTGTGCAGCGTTGGCATCGCCTTCCAGAACTAAATTATTAGTAATTTTAATTCCCCATGTTTCAAGAAATTCATCAAGTTTCGGCGTGTTCGACTGTGTAAAGCTTGCAATATAAATTAAATTTTTATTATAATTCCCGTTGTTGTACAAAAATTCAGAAAGTTTATCAATTCCGTTGTCTGTCAAATCATTCACGGGGGCAGGCAATAACAACATGTCATATTTTTCCGGGTCTAATTCCGTTTTGTAAATGTCAATTTCTTCATAATTATAGCCGTTATTATACAGCGTATTCACTAAAGCATTCAGCCCTGAACCGGTAAACTGCGGATTATACAACGCTTGTCCGTTCGCCATGGAAAGAATACCAATATTCACTGGGTGCGCATCAGTCACATTCATTAAAGCAGAAGTCAAATTCTGTTCTCCTGAAAATCCTGTAATCGCATCTTCTAAAGTTCCTTGCCCGTAATAATACTGCATATATTTCTGTTGGTCATAATCAAATAAATTCCCGATTTTCACAACTCTTAATTTCGTTTCGTCAGAAGCATTGGAAATGACAATATCCCCTTCTGTTAATGAAGCGGAATAATTCGCCTGATACTGATTCACAATGTCCGGATTCGTTGACGGGTCTACATATTTCAAATTAATTTTATCTGTATATTGCGTGTAACGATTCAGAATTTCTGAAACCATTTTCAGCGATTCTCCGCTTGTTTGGAATTTACTTTCCGCCATCAGTACCGTGAAATTTACTTCTTGTTCCATTGTTTTCAAATAATTGATACTCTCTTCCGAAATTTCAAATTTCGCCTGTTCAGTTAAATCCAATTTCAACGGATATTTTTCAACCAGTATATTCACTAAAATATTCATGACAATCACTAAAACTGTCACAATACAAGTAATTGCTGTGGCAATACTGCCATATTTCAGCTTTTTGACCGTTGCCACACTGAGCTTTTTTTTCTTTTTCTCTGTGTCTGCCATATGCTTTCCCTCCTTTTAACTCCAACGTCTTTTTTCAAAAACTCTCACAGTGAAAAAATTAAATAACACCGCTGCGCTTACATAAAATAACACGCTGGAAAGATTGAAAATTCCACAAGTAAATTCATAATATCTCGTGTAAAAAGATAAATCATACAACAAACTTTGCAGCCAGTCAATTTTCACAAATGAAGCAATGACATCAATTAAAAATAACATCGCAAGGCAAACAATTCCTCCAACTGCTGCTGCTACCTGATTTTCCGTTAAAGAAGAAACAAACAGCCCTACAGCAATAAATGCTGCTCCTACCAGTAACACTGCTAAATAATTCGCAAGCAGTGTCATCCATGCCACTGTTCCGTATATGCTTAAAATAAACCCGTAAATAAACACAATGCTGACCGCAATAATAAATATTGTCAGTGCTGCAAAATATTTCCCTAATACTATTCCTGTTAAAGATACTGGTGCAGTTAATAACCCCTGTTCCGTTCTTTGCTTTTTCTCTTCACTGAATAACCTCATTGTTAAAATCGGTATCAAAAATATACTGATGAAAAATAATGTCGAAAATACCCCCGACAAATTCGTTGAACTCACTGTCACATTATCCAGCGAAAAAAACAACCCCGAAAAAATATAAAATACTGCCAAAAATATATATGCTATACTTGACGAAAAAAACGCCCCGATTTCCCTGCGGTAGATAGCCCCCATTACGTTTCATCTCCTTTTTGATTCAGCTGAATAGTTTCGCCCATAGTAATTTTCAGGAAAATATCTTCCAAAGTCATTTCCATTGTCCGGAGCATTAAAATATCCCATTGATGTTCTCTTGCTATCCGGTTAATCTCCCGCCGAATATCTTTCCCGGGTTCAGCTTCGATTTCGTATTCGTAAATGCCCGCTTCCCGTTCCATATCCGCACGAATATATTTAATTCCGTCTAAAGCCCGTATTGCCTGAAGAATTTCTGCTTTTTCTCCGTCAATTCTGGCAATTACTCTATGGTCTGTCGTGACTTTATTAGACAAATTCGTTGCGGTGTCGTCTGCCGCTATCACACCATGATTAATAATAATTACCCTGTCACATACTGCTTGTATTTCCGACAAAATATGTGAAGATAAAATCACTGTGTGATTTTTTCCTAATCGTTTAATTAACGTCCGAATATCTACCATTTGTTTCGGGTCAAGCCCTACTGTTGGCTCGTCTAAAATCAATACCGGAGGATTCCCGATTAACGCTTGCGCAAGTCCTACCCTTTGCTTATACCCTTTGGATAAATTTCTAATAATTCTGTTTTCTACGTCTGTAATTTTACAAAGTGTCAGCACGTCTTTCAGATGTGACCGCCGAGGTAATTTGCATTTCTTCAAATCAAACACAAAATTCAAATAAGAATGCACAGTCATGTCTACATATAACGGCGGGATTTCCGGCAAATATCCAATATAGGATTTCGCTTTCACTGGGTCTTCTAATATGTCTACCCCGTTAATTAACGCTTGTCCAGACGTGGAAGAAATGTATCCGGTCAGCATATTCATTGTTGTGGACTTCCCTGCACCATTCGGCCCTAAAAACCCTAAAATTTCACCGTCATGAACAGTAAAACTAATATCATTGACGGCTTTTTTATCTCCATAATGCTTTGTCAGATTTTTGACCTCAATCATGAGGACGCTCCTCTCTGTAATTATTTCTGCCTCTAATATACTATAGCTATGTGTCAGTTATGTGACAGAATGTAGAAAATTCAGGATTGTAAATCTTTTGTCATCTGTTTTTGCAATTCTTCTACAGAAGAAAATTTCTTTTCTTCCCGAATAAATCGGAATAACCTGATTCTGACGAATTTTCCATATAAATTTTCAGAAAAATTTTTCAGATGCGTTTCCGCTAAGGGTAAACCTGTATATTCTACTGTCGGCTTTAATCCGATATTCGTCAACGCCGGAAATTTCCTTCCGTCAGCAAGTTCCGCTTCAGAAGCGTATACACCGAATTTCGGAACAAGCTGACCTTCTGAAAATTTCTGGTTAATTGTCGGAAATCCTATTGTTCTGCCTAATTGCACACCATATTCCACTTTCTGAATAATTTGGTAAGGTTCACCGAGTAAACTATTCGCTTCTTCAATTTTTCCGTTCAGCAATAATTTCCGGATTTCCGTAGAAGAAACAATTTGCCCGTTTTGCTGAATGGTTTCAATCACATGCACCCGAAAGCCGAACCATTTCCCGAATTGCTCTAAATCCTGCACATTACACGCCGCATTTTCACCGAAATGAAAATTTTTCCCACAGCAGACATCTCTTGCATAAAATTTTTCCTGTAAAATTTTTTTCGCAAATGTTTTCCCGTCCATGTGACGAACTTTGTCAAATGATTCCAGATAAAGAAACTGCATTCCGAATTTTTTCAGTAAATCTGTTTTGACATCAGAAGAATAAATATACCCTGCTGTGGATTTATATTTTGTGCTGTGTTCCGGTCGGAATGTAAATACTCCCGGGATTCTTCCCTGACTTCGGTATAATTTTTCTACTGTTTCCAAAACTGCCTGATGTCCGAGATGTACCCCGTCAAACATTCCTAATGCAATTGCTGTCGGTCTTGTATATAATTTCATGGCGTTCCCTTTCTGGGTTCACATAAATTCCGTTCAATCCGTAAACAATCATTTTCTTTGTCTGTCAGTGCCGTTCCGAGAAATCCGTCCGGCGTTCCATATACGGCATAACGTTCCGCCGTTGTTAATTGCGTTCTTAACTGGTGCAGCCCTAATTTTACCCCGTGGCGGTAATGTTCCGTTTGTTCAGCATTCAAATTAATTTTCGGCAGCGTGGAGAAAATTTTTTCTACCGGAATAATAATTTCCGGCAATCGGTTTTCTTCTGAAAATTTCTGCACTTGTTCTAAAGTATAACATTCTTCCAAATGAAAACCGCTTGCATAAATTCTTTTTAATCCTGTCATGACCGCCCCGCAAGTTAATTTTTCCCCCATATCATGAATAATTGTTCTGACATAAGTCCCTTTTCCGCAATGAATGCTTAATATTCCTTTTCCGGTTCGTTCGTCAAATGCTGTGCATTCCGCACGCCGAATGTAAATTTTCCGTTCAGGGCGTTCAACTTCAATGCCTTTACGGGCTAATTCATACAGCCGTTTGCCATTCACAGAAACTGCTGAATACATGGGCGGAATCTGCATCATTTCCCCGACGGGAATGGATTCTGAAATTTTTTCTTTCGTCACTCCGCTGAAATCATGCGTTTCTAAAATAGTTCCTGTGCTGTCCTGTGTGTCACTGACCTGCCCTAACTGAAATTCTGCGAAATAAATTTTTTCTTCATCCGGCAAAAGATGGCAGGCTTTCGTTGCGTAACCAACAAATACTGGTAAAACTCCCGTTGCCATCGGGTCAAGCGTTCCAGCATGACCTAAACGCCGCATGTGCAAAATTCCTCTTAATTTCGCAATGACATCAAATGAAGTAAATCCTTCCGGCTTATTGATACAAATAATTCCATTCATGGCAAAACTTTCCGCAAGGCTTCCAGTAATTTCTGCCGGACTTCTTCCGGCGTGCCTTTCATGTAACAACCCGCTGCACGAACATGCCCGCCGCCGCCGAACTGCGCACAAATTTCCGAAACATTAACTTGTTCATCTGCTGCCCGTAAAGAAACCCGATATTCCTGGTTTTCCAGTTCTCTTAACGTAATTCCCACTTTCACGCCGTCCGGCTGAAGCGGTAATGCTGTTAAACCTTCCATATCTTTCGGGTCAAGCTGATTTTCTTCACAAATTTTTTTCGTTTGCCAAATCATTGTGCATCTGCCGTCTAAATAATATTCCATTTGACTAAGCATTAACATTTCCGCCTGAATCCTTGAACGGCTTTTCACGTCGAACATATTTCGGTTAATCTGGTCATAGCGAATTTCCGGAAATTCACGCATGATTTCCGAAACAATCTGATGTGTGTCCGCTTTCGCACAATTAAACTTAAAACAGCCTGTATCCGTGGAAATTCCCGTGTATAAACATTCTGCTATCTGTTTCGTAAATTCTACACCCATTGCCCGGTAAACTTTATACAGCACTTCACACGCTGAAGAAACTTCCGGTTCAACTAAAGTCTTTTCCGCATAGCCAGTATTCGAAATATGATGGTCAATGCAAAGATTGATTTTTCCGGCGTATTCTTCTTCTAAATCCCCTAAACGCTTTTCATCTGCACAATCTAAGGCAATAATTTTCTTTGCCGAAAAATTTTCTTCTTCCTTCTCCGGCAAAAGAAATGCAAATCTTTCCGGTATCGGGTCAGCGCAAAGCACTTTCGCACGTTTTCCCATTTTCCGGAATACTGCCTGCAAAGAATATCCCGAACCTATGCAATCCCCGTCAGGGTTCATGTGAATCAGAATATATACATCTTCACAAGATTTTAATATCTCAGCAGCTTCTTTGACATCAATCTGTTTTGTCATTGTCTTCCGTTACTGAAAACTGATAAAAAGTGATAAAACAAACTTTTCTGTTTCATTCCTTGTTCATTGTGTCCACTTTTGATATGACAAGTCATTATCTACTCGTAGTTGATATGACACTCCAAAGGCGTAAATTCCCGACTAACGTATCGGTACACACCAATTGCATTTGTTTTGGCTATGCAATTCGTTTTTTGTATCGCATTAAATTCACACTTGCCTGAAAATCCCTGTCAATGGTATTGTGACATTTCGGGCAAATATAGACACGTTCCGAAAGTTTCAAATCTTTCTTCACATATCCACAACAGGAACATAATTTACTGGACGGATAATATCTGTCCGCTGTCACAAACTCAATGTTATGCCATGCGCATTTATATTGAATTTGTCTGTAAAATTCGTAAAAACATTGTTCCTGAACTGCTCTTGACAAGTGTTTATTCTTCATCATGCCTTTTACATTCAAATCTTCTAAAACAATAAACTTTGGTTCTCGGTT
>CANPYZ010000043.1 GCA_947589035.1 uncultured Clostridia bacterium
CTTCTCGGATCTGTGAGATGTGAAAGCTTCTCTGTTAGTTTTTGTATCTTCATACCTATATTTTATCATATTTTTGTAAAAAAGTAAATGCTGTTGCCGTGGAAACTTTCGCTGGGCGGGGGGCGTGGCTTTTTGCCAGGGTCACTATCGTCGGGTTTTCAAAAAAATTTTAAAAAAATTTTGAAAAACCCTTGATTTTCTGAAAAAAATGCCATATAATAAAGAGTATAACAATATTCCAGAAAGGACAATTGAATCATGAGTGTGAAAGTAGTGAAATTCGGCGGCAGCAGCCTTGCAGATGCGAATCAGATTAAAAAGGCAGCTGAAATTATAAAAGCAGACCCCGAACGGCGTTTCGTTGTGCCGTCTGCACCGGGGAAACGTTTTCCGGAAGATGTCAAAGTCACAGACATGTTATATACTTGTTATGAAAAGGCAAGTCTCCGGCAGAATTTCGACAAAGATTTTGAGAAAATTAAGCAGCGGTATCAGGAAATTATTTCCGGTTTGGGAATGCAGTTTTCCCTTGAGAAAGAATTTGCAGAAATTCAGGAACAGCTTGCCACTTCCGGCAGGGAATACGCCGCAAGCCGTGGAGAATTTCTGAACGGGAAAATTATTGCTGAATATTTAGGGTTTACGTTTATTGACGCAGCGGAAGTCATTGTATTTGATGATGAAGGAATGATGTTGCGGAAAGAAACCAGAGCAAAACTTCGTGAACGCCTGAAAGGCATTCATGCGGCAGTTATTCCGGGGTTTTATGGGAAATCCCTCAGCGGCGTAGTCAGAACGTTTTCCCGAGGGGGTTCTGATGTCACCGGTTCTTTAGTGGCAAGGGCATTACATGCGTCTGTTTATGAAAACTGGACAGATGTTTCCGGCGTACTGGTTGCCGATCCGAGAGTTGTGGAAAATCCGGTAGTCATTCCGGTCATTACGTATAAAGAATTACGGGAACTTTCCTACATGGGTTTTTCCGTATTGCATGAAGATGCCATTTTTCCGGTGCGGACAGTGGGCATTCCGATTAACATTCGCAACACGAACAAACCGGAAGATGCCGGAACACTGATTATTGCAGACAATGACGCAGAAGAAACCAGTTTACGGACAATTACCGGAATTGCCGGAAAAAAAGGCTTTTATGCAATAAACATGGAAAAAGCCATGATGAACAGTGAAGTGGGATTCGTGCGTGATGTGCTGAATGTGTTTGCGGATATGGGCATTTTAGTTGAGCATATGCCTTCCGGCATTGATACATTGAGTATTATTGCTGATGCGGAAGCGATACGAGGAAAAGAAGAACAATTACTTTCGGCATTGCGCAAGGCAGTCAATCCGGACGTATTAGAATTAGAACCGGATATTGCTTTATTGGCAGTTGTGGGAAGAGGCATGAGAAAAACGAGAGGAACAGCGGCAAGAATTTTCGCCTCTTTAGCCCATGCGAGAATCAATGTCAAAATGATTGACCAAGGTTCAAGCGAACTGAATGTGATTGTCGGCGTAAACGGTCATGACCTGCATCAGGCAATCCGGTGCATTTATGACGCATTCGTTTCTTCGACATTAGTGTAAGCACATGAAAACTGCTGTGTATCCTGCACAGCAGTTTTTGATTTTCAGGAGGAATTAACATGTCTTTTCAAATTGAACATAATATATTAAAAAAATACATTGAAGAAGAAGGCGTGACGGAAGTTTCCATTCCGGACGGCGTAACGGAAATCGGAGAGCGTGCATTTGAAGATTGCAAACACCTAACCAGCATTCACATTCCGAACGGAGTAACAAAAATTGCAGAGTTTGCATTTTTGGGTTGCAAAACTCTGACGAATGTTCGCATTCCTGACAGCGTGACGGAAATTGAACGTTTTGCATTTACAGGTTGTGAACATTTGCCCAATGTTTATCTTCCCGATAGTATAACGATAATCGGAAACTGTGCATTTTTTGATTGTGAAAATTTGACTGATATTCATCTTCCAGACAGTGTGACAGAAATCGGAGATTATGCATTTAGAAGATGTAAACATCTAACCAGTATCCACATTCCAGACAACATAGAATTTATTGGATTAGTTGCATTTTCAGACTGTACAGATGTTTTCATTAACATTCCTGTTTCGGAAAACGGGGAAAAAGTGCGAATTTCTCTTGTTCTTGAAAAAATGTGGATGGATGATTCTTTAATCGACCAGATTAACATGTTAAGAACGAAAAATTTTTCCGTGGACATGAGGAAAACGGAAACGAAATATTTACTTCTTTGTCGGTTTCTGGTTCTTTGTCCGGAAATGCCGGAATTAGTCGCTTACATGAAAGAACATTTTGAAGAAATTTTTACTTTTGCCATTCAGCATAATTTCACAGAAGCAATTTTAATTCTAATTGGCTGGAATTTGCTGAATCAGGGAAATATTGATGATTTTATCCGGCTTGCGATTGAGAACACACAGAAAATCGGAAACCCAGAAATTCAACTCGCCCTGACCGAATATAAATACAAACATATTAAATTTACAAGCATTGAAGATAAATTTAAATTATAATTCAATTCAGGAGGAATACAGCATGGCTTTTCAAATTCAAAACGGCGTGTTAAAACAATACTCAGAAGAAAAAGGCGTAACGGAAATTTCCATTCCGGAAGGTATAACGGAAATCGGAGAATGGGCATTTTGCGGTTGTCACTCCCTGAAAATTATTCACCTTCCCGACAGCGTGAATTTCATTGGAGAAGCTGCATTTAATGACTGTGAATTTCTGGAAAGCATTCACCTTCCGGACGGTGTGACAGAAATAAGCAATTATGCATTTCGGCAATGTATTCATTTAAAGCATGTCACTATTCCGGACAGTGTAACCAGAATTGGAAATCATGCATTTCACAATTGCGAACAGTTGAACACAATTCACCTTCCGGACAGTGTAACCAAAATCGGAGAATCTGCATTTGAAAATTGTCAAAATTTGACCAGCGTTCACCTTTCCAGCAACGTGAAAACAATCAAAAACTATGTATTTTCTGACTGTGACAATTTAACAACTATTTTGGTTGACATTCCCATTTCGAAAAATGGCGAAACCGTGAATATTTCACTTGTTCCGGAAAAACACTTCTCTGATGTTCCCTTAATCGACCAGATTCACATGTTAAGAAAGAAAAAATTTTCCGTAAAAATGAAAACAGAAACGAAGTATTCACTTCTATGTCGGTTTCTGGTTCTTTGTCCGGAACTGCCGAAATTAGTCGCTTACATGAAAAAACATTTTGAAGAAATTTTCGCCTTTGCAATTGAACATAATTTCACAGAAGCAATTTTCATTATGCTGAATTGGAATTTGCTGAATCAGGGAAATATTGACGGTTTTATTCGGCTTGCCATTGAGAACACCCAGAAAACCGGAAACCCAGAAATTCAACTCGCCCTGACTGAATATAAATATAAACATATTGAATTTACAAGCATTGAAGACAAATTTAAATTATAAAAGCTGGAGGCGATTAGTCATGATTTGTAAATTGTCTGACATCATGGAAATTATTGGCGGAGGTACTCCGAAAACAACAAACCCTGAATATTGGAACGGTTCTATTCCCTGGATTTCTGTAAAAGATTTCAACGGTGAACGGCGGTATGTCGGGCGCACGGAAAAAAGCATTACAGAAAAAGGATTAACGCACAGTTCAACAAAACTGTTAAAAAATGGCGATTTAATCATTTCGGCACGGGGAACAGTCGGTGAATTAGCAATTATTCCTTCTGCTATGGCGTTTAATCAGTCTTGTTACGGATTACGGGCAAAAGAAAATGTAGAATCCATGTTTCTTTATTATTTATTATTAAATAATATGAATATATTGAAACATCATACACACGGTTCTGTATTTGATACAATTACACGGAATACATTTGAAAGTATTGAAATTGATTTGCCTGACATGGACAAGCAAAAAAGAATTGCTGGCATTCTTTCCGCCATTGACGACAAAATAGAACTGAATACAGCAATTAACGAAAATTTAGAACAGCAGGCGCAGGCATATTTTATTGAAATATTTGTTACAAATACTAAATCTGAATGGAGAACAGGAACTATATCTGATTTGGGCAATGTGGTTGGCGGTGGTACACCGTCTAAAAAAGTTAATGAATATTATACTAATACTGGTATAGCATGGATTACACCTAAAGATTTATCAAATAATAAATCAAAATTTATTTCTCATGGTGAAATTGATATAACAGATTTAGGACTTGCCAAAAGTAATGCAACACTTATGCCAAATGGTACTATATTATTTAGTTCTCGTGCGCCTATCGGTTATATTGCTATTGCAGATGGTCAAGTAAGTACTAATCAGGGGTTTAAATCTATTGTACCATTTGAAAGTATAGGAACAGCCTATATCTATTACTTTTTGAAAAAAAATTTATCAGCAATAGAAAATATTGCTTCTGGTTCAACATTCAAAGAAATATCAGGTAGTACTATGAAAAAATTTCCAGCTATTATTCCTGATACTGATTCTTTATCAAAATTTCAACAGTTTTGTAATCCATTGTTTGAACAACAAAAAGCATTAGAGCATGAAAATCAACGGCTTTCCGCCATTCGTGACATTCTTTTGCCAAAACTGATGAACGGGGAAATTGACGTTTCCAGAGTCGAAGCGTGATGTTTTTTCGTCGGGAAAGATTTTTCCCTTGACATTTTGACAAAAAACGTGTATAATAAATATAGTTTAATGCAGAAAGAGTGATATGTCATGAAATTATTCCGTTTGTTTGCAGGTGTGGTCAGCGTGGCTTGTGTCTTTGCGTTTACCGCCTGCCATAAAATTGAAAATGAATCTATCGAAAAACAAGAAGAAACAATTCCTACAGAAACCATTCCAGAAACAGAATGGACTGACCCCGGCAAAAATGAAATTTTCTGGCTTGCCCCGTATGACATCAATCCGGCGGAAAATCAGGAACGCTCCGTGGCGTTAGCCTTGTTCGAAGACCAGTTCGGCGGGAAAATTAACTGGATTGCCTGCACGGAAGAAAACCAGTTCGAAACATTAACAAACCGCATTCTTGGCGGTGACCCTGTGGACATGTTCCCTTATGAGGCGGAATGTTTCCCCGACGGCGTTTATCGGGAACAATATGCCCCATTAGATGACTATTTAGATTTGAATGACCCCATTTGGTACGGTATGCGGGAAGCCATTGACGCTTACGCCTGGAATGACCAGCATTATGTTGTGCCTTATGCCGTGACTGACCCTGTTTTATTAACCTACAGCCGGAAAATGTGTGAAGACAATCAGCTTGATGACCCGTACACCCTTTACCAGAACGGCGAATGGACTTGGGACAAGTGTTCCGAAATGATGCAGGAATTTACGGCTAAAGGAGAAGACCGCTACGGCATTTGCGGTTTATTCGGGAAAGCCTTGTTACAATCTTCCGGAACGGCAGTCGTGCAATTCAATCATGAAACATTTTCCAATCATATTAATGACCCCGAAATTGAACAGGCAGAAGAATTTTTACAGAATATTCACGAGAAAAATTTATATCAATCCGGTTGGTTCAATACTTTTCCGGAAACGCATGATGTGTTATTTTACGCCATGTCGGACTGGTCGCTTTCCGGTTCAAATGCCGCTAACCCTGATGAAGATTTAATGGTTGTGCCGTTCCCAAAAGCCCCCAATGCGGAAAAGTATTTCCTTTCCGGAAATTACGCCGCTGAAATGCTTGTGAAAAATTCTTCCAAAGGGGAAGCTGTTGCTAAATACATTTACTGTGAACGCCTTGCCGAAACGGAACAAACCTATCAGGAACAGGCGAAACAAGCCGCTTTACTTCAGGAAACTTCTGTTTCCGGTCAGGTATTAGGGTTTCTCACAGAAGAACAATATGACGCTATTCAGGAAATCAAACAGAATCTTTTCACGGTAATTGATTTCGGTTACGGCATGGGCAGCACCATGTACGGAGAAGGCGAATATACCGTTGAAACAAGAGGTGTCATGAACAACTTGAATGACGGTTTCCTGAATTATTCAGAACAAGTTACTTCCTGGGAAACGCTGAAAGAAACCTGTTCTTCAAAAATTGACAGCGTTCTGGAAAGTTATTCCGCCATTTCTCCCACCTGAACAAAAACGTAATCATTTAAAGCGAAAATTTCCCCTGAATGTTTCCATTCAGGGGAATGTGTTATTTTTTAGTGAATTTCTGCATTATTCCGGAAACGGTATTTCCGGCATTGCGAACGAGTTTCCGGAATTTTTGTTCCATTGGGTTCTGTGGGTTGTCTTTTTCCGGAGTGTTGGAATTTTTGATTGTTTCTAAAGGGGGAATGTCAAACACTTCCGACATGCCTTTATTCCGGAGTTTGTCATCTGTCCATTCGCTGACGACTTCATAAATGAATGCCAACACAGGCGGACCTAAAATAAATCCTGGTACGCCTAAAATACTACTTCCTAATAATACAGCAGTAATTGACCAGAACGGTCTTAATCCAATAGAACCGCCGACCATGTGCGGGTCAAGATAATTCGCATCAAATTGTTGTAATACGACAATTAAAATTGCATAGGGAATGACCATTTTCGGATTGTCGAATAAAACTAATACTCCCGTAATGACTCCGCCCACAATCGGACCGAAAAACGGAACAACATTCGTTACGCCAACAACTACTGCCAATAATACTGAATACGGAAAATTAAACCACGGCAAGACATTTAATATTGTCAGTAACGTGAAGCAAATAATGCCAATGAACAGCGAATCTAACATTTTCCCCCGAATCGCTGCACTGAATTTCGCATTCCCCCGACTAACGGCACGCCCCATTTTAAACGCTAATTCTTTGGAAAAAATACTGTATACTAATTTTCTGACTTGCCTTTGTAATTTGGCTTTATCTATGGTAATATACATGGATAAAATTAAGCCGACAACTAAATTATAAATTACGGAAAACACGCTTTTCCCTATCGTGTAAAAATAATTGATAATATTATTCAGCTGTGAAGTCAATTCAGAAGAAATCCATTGGTCTGCTGATTGAAATGCTTTCAAGGCAACGTTATTCGCATATGCGCCGAATGTCGTTCGGTTGTCGAATAATTTCTTATTCCGGAGACTTTCGGAAAGATTTTCCATTTGTGACGGCAGCGTTTTAATAATTCCGCTGATACTGTTCGTAATTTGCGGAACAATCAGCAAAAGCAACATGCCCAGCAGGAAAACAGCAGTGATCACCATTAGCACAGCAGAAACAGCATGAATTTTCTGTTTGGTTTTTTCGGTGTCTTTGCTTTTCGGTAAAAACCATTCCTGTAAATTTCCTTCCCAGAACGCCGCTATGGGTTCCATGAGATACGCTAAGATTAGCCCCCAGATGACCGGACTAATTCCGTGCAGAACGGTCAGGAAAAATCCGGAAATATTCCCTAAATACTGAATTAAATAATAAAATAATATCGCACATGCAACAATTAGAAATGTCCAGACAAATCGGGAAAATTGTTCCTGAAACGTATTTTTTCCGGAATGTTCTTCTTGTTCCTGTTCGTTTGGCATAATCAGACTCCTTTCCGAAAATTGACTAATTTAATTATCCGGCGTTGTTCAGCGCATTGTCATATTGAATTTCCTGCGCATTGACGGCGTTTTCATCTGTTACCGGAATGCAATGCTGAAATGTTCCGTCCGGTTGTCCGATACGGGCTTTCACATTGTCACAAAGACATAATTTCACAATGCGTACTGCCTGTTCTCTTAATGCTTTATCTAACAGCGGTGCAGCCACTTCCACACGGTGAACTGTATTTCTTGTCATGAAATCCGCTGAACTGATGTATACTTTCCGGCGGTTTTCCGTTCCGAAAATGTAAATCCGGCTATGTTCCAAATACCGCCCAACAATGCTGACAATGCGAATATTGTCCGTATATCCTGGAACGCCTGCTTTTAAACAGCAAATTCCCCGTACAACTAATTCAATTTTCACGCCAGCCTGTGAAGCTTCCGCTAATTTGTCCATGATTTGACGGTCACTAATGGAATTGACTTTCGCTGCAAAATAGGCTTCTTCTCCTTTTCGGGCGAGTGAAATTTCTTCGTCCAGTAAGGCAAGAATTTTCGATTTCAGGCACAACGGCGCAACAAGTAATTGTTTCGTTGCATCAACAAGCGTATTCGCTGAAAGCGTGTCGAACACGTGACGGGCATCTTCAGCAATTTCTTCATTCGCCGTCAGTAAAGACAAATCCGTGTAAATTCTTGATGTTTTTTCGTTATAATTTCCCGTGCCGATTTGCACGAAATTTCTCACGCCTTCTTCTGTTCTTTTGGTAATCAACAGAAGTTTAGAATGCACTTTCATGTTATGCGGTCCGTAAATGACCACGCAACCGGCATCTTGTAAACGTTCTGACCAGAAAATATTATTTTCTTCGTCAAATCTTGCCCGTAATTCCACTAATACTAATACTTCTTTGCCGTTTTCCGCCGCCTGACATAGGGAGTCAATCACACGGCTGTTTCTGGCTACCCGATACAGCGTAATTTTAATTGAACGGACTTCCGGGTCAATGGCGGCTTCGTCCAACATGCGCAGAAACGGCGAAATTGATTCATACGGATAAGACAACAGAATATCTCTTTCAGCAATTTGTGAAAATAAATCCTGTTTCGGGGAAATGTCTGCACGGTTCTGTGGTTTTTGCGGCGGGAATTTCAATTCCGGTGCGGTGTCCGCATCGCCTAACTGATACACGAAAGATAAATCTAACGGCGTTTCTTCTAAGAAAAGCTGATTTTCCGAAAGTTTTAATTTCTTCAGTAAATATTGCATTGCCTCTGCACTCATTGCGCTATTCATCTGTAACCGCACAACTTCCCGCTTGTTTCTCTTGCGAATGACTTCACGCATGGTTTCCCGAAAATCCGTTTCTTCATCTTGTGCGGAACTTTCAAAACTAATTGCCCCGTTTCGGGTTACCCGAATCACTGCCGCATCTAACACTTTTTCATTTTTGAAAATCTGCGGCGCAAAATGCAGAATCACATCTTCTAAAAGAATAAATCTTCCTGACTTCCCTAAGCGAATAATTCTGTCCGTGCTTGCTGCCGGAATTAACCCCATTTTCACGCCGTTTTTCGAGGCGAAATGCACCGCTACATAAAGCCCTTTATTTTTCAGGAAGGGAAACGGCTGGCGTTTGTCTAACACAATCGGCAAAAGCAGCATTTTAATTTCCCGTTTGAAATACTGCTCTAAAAATAATTTTTCTTCCGCCGTTGTATCAGAAAAGCTAATATGTTCAATGCCGTATTCTTTCAGGCGGTTCATGGTATGCTGATAAGCACGGTCTTTTCTGGGGACTAATTCCCGAATATGCAAGAGCATTTCTTCGAGTTGTTCTTCTGGTTTCTTTCCGGAACGGGAATCTTTTTTCTTGCGTGTGCCTTTCGCCTTGCTCCGGTCAAGCATTGTTCCCACACGCACTTGTACAAATTCGTCCAGATTATTCTGGTAAATCGCCGAAAAGCTTAACTGCTCTAAAAGCGGGACATTCGGGTCTTCTGCTTCCTCCAGAACTCTCATGTTGAATTTAATCCATGATAATTCACGATTATCATAATAGGGCTGAATCATGTCAAAAATTCCTCCTCTTGAATGTTTTTGAATTTCTCTTTCTATTATACCACAAATTCAACAAAAAGGAAATACTTTTTCCGAAAATCTGAAAAATTTTTTCCGTTGGACAATTTGACAAATACAAAGATTTGTGCTATACTAAGAGTAAACTATGAAACAGAAAGAGTGATGTTCTTGATTAACATACAAGTGCCTGCCACAAGCGCAAATTGTGGTGCTGGATTTGATGCGTTAGGGCTTGCTTTACAGTATTATAACCATGTGGAAATGGAAGAATCAGATAGAATTGAAATTTTCGCTGAACATTCAGATATTCCGACAGATGAACATAATTTAATTTACACGTCCGCTAAAGATTTATTCGACATTTGCGGAAAACCTCTGCACGGGCTGAAAATTATTCAGCATGACCAGATTCCCATGACACGGGGCTTAGGGTCGAGTTCTGCTTGTATTGTTGCCGGACTTGTCGGGGCGAATACGCTACTCGGCAACCCGTTAAACACAGATGACCTTGTCGACACTGCCGCACAGATTGAAGGTCACCCCGATAACACTGCACCCGCCTTACTCGGCGGAATTGTTACTGCTGTATTCGACGGCAGGCGGGTGCATTGGGTCAAACAGGAAGTGTTTACTAAACTCCGCTTTGTGGCAATGATTCCCGATTTCGAATTGAAAACCGAAAAGGCAAGGGCTTGCCTTCCGTCGGAAGTTTCCCATAAAGACGCTGTTTATAATTTATCCCGTGCAGCATTATTTTCCGCTTCTTTATTAACGGGAAAATTTCAAAATCTCCGCACAGCTACGCATGATAAACTTCACCAACCGTATCGAATGGCATTAATTCCCCACGCAAGGGAAGTTTTCGACATTGCCTACGCACACGGAGCATATGCGGCGTATATTTCCGGCGCAGGTCCTACAGTAATGGCAATCGTCGATGAAGAAAATACCTATTTTTGCGGAAAAATGCGTTTTTCTTTAGACAATGCCGGCTTGAAAGGCTGGGCTGTGCATGATTTGAAAATTGATAATGCCGGTTGTGTATTGTTATAATTTTGTTAGTAACTCTAACAAAATCTTGTTTTTTTTGTTCAGATATGTTATAATATCAAAAACCAATTCACAAAAACAAGAAAACAAGAAAAGAGGTTCCTAAAAAAATGGAAAAACGATTGATTTACGCTGACCATGCCGCAACAACGGCAGTTTCCGATGAAGTTCTGAAGGAAATGCTGCCTTACTTTCAGGAAAATTTCGGCAATCCGTCAAGCATTTACGCTAAAGGGCGTGAAAATGAACGGGCAATCATGAACGCCCGTCAACGTATTGCCAAATGTCTGAACGCCGACCCGAAAGAAATTTTCTTCACGGCTGGCGGTTCAGAATCGGATAACTGGGCAATTAAAGGCACTGCCGACCGCCTCGCCCAGAAAGGCAAAAAGCATATCATTACCAGTGTTTTCGAACATCACGCTGTTTTGCATACTTGCGAATTTCTCGAAAAACACGGTTTTGAAGTCACTTATCTGCCTGTTTCCCCTGAAGGGATTGTTTCCCCTGATGACGTGGAAAAGGCAATTCGTGAAGATACGGCTTTAGTGACAATTATGTTTGCGAATAACGAAATCGGAACAATTCAGCCAATTGCCGAAATTGGCGAAATCTGCCGGAAACATCATGTTTTATTTCATACAGATGCCGTTCAGGCAATCGGCAATGTTCCCGTTGACGTACAAAAGCAGAATATTGACATGCTTTCTCTTTCCGGTCATAAATTCCACGCCCCGAAAGGTGTTGGCGTGCTTTACGTGAAGAAAGGCATTATCTTACCGAATTTAATTCACGGCGGCGGTCAGGAATCCGGAAAACGTGCCGGAACGGAAAACGTTCCCGGAATTATTGGTTTAGCGAAAGCCTTAGAATTAGCAACAGCGAATATTCCGGAAAAAATTCAGAAACTTACCCCCTTAAGGGATAAATTGATTGACGGCATTTTAACCATTGAACAAACCCGTTTGAACGGCAGCAGAACGCAGCGGCTTTGCGGAAATGTGAACATTTCCATTGTCGGCATTGAAGGGGAAAGTTTACTGTTAATGTTAGACAATTACGGCATTCAGGCTTCTTCCGGTTCTGCCTGCACTTCCGGTTCACTCGACCCGTCACATGTGCTGTTGTCTTTAGGCTTAGTGCATGAAGTGGCACACGGTTCATTAAGATTAAGTTTCGGGGAAGAATTAACAGAAGAAGATGTGAATTACATTTTAGCAGTTCTTCCTGAAATTGTTTCCCGCCTGCGGGCAATGTCCCCCATGTGGGAAAAACTCAAAAAAGAAAATATCAAATTAGTTTAAGTTCTGGAGGGTTTATTTTATGAATTACAGTGAAAAAGTTATGGATCATTTTACAAATCCGAGAAACGTTGGAGAAATTCCCGATGCTGACGGTGTCGGTGAAGTCGGCAATGCCAAATGCGGCGACATTATGAAAATGTATTTAAAAATTGACGGCAACACAATCACCGATGTGAAATTTAAAACATTCGGCTGTGGTGCGGCAATTGCGACTTCTTCCATGGCTACAGAAATGATTAAAGGCAAAACCATTGAGGAAGCCTTACAACTCACGAATAAAGCCGTGATGGAAGCCCTTGACGGTCTCCCGCCGGTGAAAGTGCATTGTTCCGTTTTAGCGGAAGAAGCCGTGAAAGCTGCTTTAACTGATTATTACACCCGTCAGGGCGTTGATGCTAAATTGATTGTCGGGGAAATTCCCGATTGTTCAGAATGTCATGCACATGACTGAAGTTGAACATTTTTTGAACATTTGATGTTTAATCCCCGTCAGCCATGACGGGGAACGTCAATGAATTTGAAGGGAGTTGTTTTTTTGATAGTTCCAGAATATGAACAAATATCCGAAGAAGAAGAATTATTCAGAATGCAGGAAGCAATCCGAATGGCAAAAGAAAAATCCCGCATAATGAAAAAAACTACCTGTGAATATGATGAAGAAAAAGGCGTTGCCTATTTGCTTTTTCCTGACGGACATAGAGAATACCCATTATCAGAGAACAATCCCTCTCATTCATCAACAAAAATATGATAAAATTCCGGCAGAGTTCTGCCGGTTTTTTCATTGACAAATGGAAAAATTCATGCTAAAATAATTTCAAGGAGGAATGCAACATGGCTTTCGAAATTGAAAACGGCATATTAACCAAATACACAGAAGAAAACGGAATCACAGAAGTTTTCATTCCGGACGGCGTGACCGAAATCGGAAAACAAGCATTTGAAGATTGCCAACATTTAATCAGCGTTCATCTTCCGGATAGTGTGCAGTATATCGGACAACATGCATTTTCAGGCTGCATTAGCCTGAAAAGCATTCCCATTCCGGACAGTTTAAAGGAAATCGGACTTTTTGCATTTCAGAACTGTGACCATTTAACGAGTATTCACATTCCGTGTGAAACTTATGTCAGAAATTGGGCTTTTTTAAATTGTTACAATCTGACAGACATTTCCACAGATGTTTTCAGTTCAAAAAATGGCGAAAAAAAGAAAATTTTTCTCGTTCCTCAAATTGACTGGGACGATGTTCCCATCAGTGAACAGATGATTATGCTGCGGAAAGCGTTTTCCTTAGAAATGGACATGGAACCAGGCAAAGAAATAAAATATTTACTTTTATGTCGGTATTTGGTTCTTTGTCCTGAACAACCGAAAATAGTTTATTACATGAAATATTATTTTGAAGAATTTTTCGCTTTTGCGATTAGAAATAATTTAATAGAAGCAATTCTGATAATGATTAACTGGAATTTGTTAAATCAAGGAAATATTGACGGCTTTATTCGGCTTGCAATTGAAAACACCCAGAAAACCGGAGACCCGACAATTCAAGTGACATTGACAGAATACAAATATAAACATATTGGTTTTAAAAGCATTGAAGACAAATTCAAATTATAATTCAGGAGGAATGCGGAATGGCTTTCGAAATTGAAAATGGCATATTAACCAAATACACAGAAGAAAACGGCGTGACAGAAATTTTCATTCCGGATGGTGTGACCGAAATCGGAGAATTTGCATTTTACTGTTGCGAAAATTTGACTGATGTTTATTTTCCGGACGGCGTAACAAAAATCAAGAATCATGCATTTTGTGATTGTGAACGTTTGACTAATGTTCATCTTCCGGATAGTGTAACCGAAATCGGAGAAGCTGCATTCGCATCTTGCGAACACCTAACCAGTATTCACCTTCCTGACAGCGTGACCGAAATCGGAGAATATGCATTTGAAAAATGCAAAAATTTGACCAGTATTGACATTCCGGACAGCGTGAAATTCATTGGAGAAGGTGCATTTTATAAATGTCAACGCCTAACTAATGTTGACATTCCCGACAGTGTGAATGGCATTGGAAATATGGCATTTGAACATACACCATGGCTGGAAAATCAATTACAGCAAAATCAATTTGTTATCATCAGGCATATGTTCATTCGAGCCAGTGCAAAATTCTGCAAAGGAGAAATTTTCATTCCGGAGGGCGTAACTACAATCGGAGGTTCTGCATTTAAAAATTGCCAATTCTTAACCAGTGTTCACCTTCCGGACGGCATGACGAAAATTGGAGACTATGCATTTAAAAATTGCAAACAGTTGACGAATATTCACATTCCGGATAGTGTAACCAAAATCGTAGAATTTGCATTTGAAGATTGTCAAAATCTGACCAGCGTTCACCTTCCAGAAAATATTGCCTATATTGGAGAAGATGCATTTTTAGATTGTGACAATTTAAAAAATGTTTTCATTCACATTCCCGTTTCAGAACAGGGTGACAAAGTGCAAATTTCGCTTGTTCCAGAATATGGGATAGGTGAGGTTCCTTTAATAAAACAAATTCAGATGTTAAGAACGAAAAATTTTTCCGTGGAAATGGAAACAGAAACGAAATATTTACTTCTATGTCGATTTTTGGTTCTTTGTCCGGAAATGCCGGAATTAGTCGCTTACATGAAAGAACATTTTGAAGAAATTTTCGCTTTTGCGATGAAAAATAATTTCATAGAAGCAATTCTGATAATGATTAACTGGAATTTGCTGAATCAGGGAAATATTGACAATTTTATTCAGCTTGCCATTGAAAACACCCAGAAAACTGGAGACCCGACAATTCAAGTGACATTGACCGAATACAAATATAAACATATTGGTTTTAAAAGCATTGAAGACAAATTCAAACTATAAAAATTCAGGGCTATTGCTGGAAATTCGCAATAGTCCTGAAGGATTTACCAATGTTGACCGCCGCCGCCGTGACCGCCATGGGAATGACCGCCGCCGTTGCTACCGCCTCCGGAAGAATGATTTCTGGAAGATTCTTCAATCGTTGTTTTCGTGGTGCGTTCACGAATGAACGTGTCTGTCTGCTGAAGATAGTGAACAGATTTTTTATTCAGGTAAGTGGTGGGCGAAAGGGAATAAATAAATTTATACCGTGAATGAACGGAAATATTCGTGATACATGCTGCACCAATCCCGATAATTAACCCGAATAAACCGCCGAGAAGAATTTTCTGCGGGTCGTGATAGGGTTTGTTCAGCGTGGAAATAATTTCCCCGTTTTCAACGTGTCTGTATTCGTGGAAAACATCATCATAAACGTAATAATGTTCCGGAATGCCGAGAGAATAATATTTTTCAAGTTGTTCAGCGAATACGGACAATGCGCCGGAAATGTCATTCGTGTAAAGGGAAGATTTCATTTCCGAAAGAATCTGGTTAATGCGGGGATTGGTTTTCGCATTCGTGTAATAAAATTCCGCTAATCCTGTTGTATATAAATAATTATAGCGGGACGGTGCATTGCTTAAATCTAAGTAAAGACAAACGCCGTCAGTATTTTTTTCATAAATTTGACGATAAGTAGAATCTGTCATGCTTTCAATCGTAATTTCGGAACGTTGTTCATTGCCGAGAATGACAACAATATTCATTCCGGTAGAATCTGCCGTTTTCTGTAAAATTCCGGTTGATTCTGCCACTTGTTCAGCGGAAAGTTTTGCGCCCGGGTCGAAAAGTTGCGCTTCCGCCGCCGAGGCATGAATGAATGTCATTCCGGAAAGCATCAGCAGAATAGAAACAAGCACGAGAAAATAATGTTTCACAGCAGGAACCCTCCTAACAAGCCGAGTAACGTCACGCCGACAGCAATTCCTGAACAAAGTAGAGATAATTTTTTCTGATTTAATGGGGGAGTTCCGGCTTGTTTTCCGGTCTGACCGTTAATGGCAAAATGGTATTGTTTCCCCTCATAAAGATAAGACATGAACCAGACGGGAAGAAGCATATATTGCCATTTTGTGCGCAGAATATTCATTGTGGAATCTGTCACCCGCACGGAATCGTAACCCGTCATAGAAGAACGTAACATCTGGTCACTGCCATTTACAGCACGATTACGGACACGAGGGAAAACCTGCGCTTTATTCACATCATATTTATCTGAAAGAAAACCGCTTAAGTAAGCCATTTCGAAAGAAACTGTTTCCCGATAGTCGAACGGTTCAATTGCTTCCATGAGGTCATCAGGGACTTTTGACTGACCGTCAGCCGGAATGCCTTCAAAATCGAGTTCCGCTTCACGGAATACGGAAAATTCTTTCACTTGTTTATATTCTGTATTTCCGGAAGTCCAGCGGCGGATTTGATGACATTCTGCTTGCATTCTGCCGTGAACATGGCAATCAGCGACCCAGAACGGCACATAAACGCCTTGTAAATGCGTCAGCTGGCGTTCAGTCTGAAAATCTTTCGGCAGAAATTTCCGCTTATCGCACCATTGGTTAAACGTTTCTATTGCCTGTTCATGGGAAATTTTAAAGGGAATGATTTTCGCAGGGCGGTATTCACCGGAAAGTCTGCCATTTAAAATTACAGGATTATGGCAATAAACACATTCTGTAGCGGCGGTTTGCGAATCAGTAATTAGTTCAGCACCGCAGCTCTGACAAACGAAAAGCCTGTTTTCTTCAGCAAATTCCGCATGGGCAGGGGCTTGTTGTTTTTCTTCTTCAAGGCGTTGTTCGTTAGCGGATTTGCATTCTTCCACAGTGAAAAAGCTATCGCAAAATTCGCAGGAAAAGCCTTGTTTTTTGGGATTGAAACGCAAATCAGCGTTACAATTCGGGCATTTATACTGGATTTCATCCATAAAAAAATTTACTCCTTTCAGCCATTAAGCTTTTTCCTTCCGCAGGAAATGCAGAATTTTCCGGTGTTCGACTGACCGCAGGAACAAATCCAACGGGAAACAGCACGGGGATTTTTCATTCCGCAATTGGAGCAGAATTTCCCGTAATTCTCAGTACCGCAGGAACAAATCCAACCTTTACGGAGGTTAATTTTCGAGGGGGACGGGGAAGAATCACCGGAAGGGAATAACGATTTCCGGTTGTGCATGTTAATCCATTCCCGACTCTGGTCGTCATAGCTGATATTTCCGATACCGACGGAAATTAATTCGAATCCTCGTTGTTCTTTCCAGATTGGGTCAAGCTGTTGTTTTAAGTCATGCGCAATGTCTGCATTTTTCGCCCCTAAATCAGAAGTGCGCACGCCTTCCATAGAAAGGGAACTGAATGCGCCTTGTAAAGCCATGAGAAATTCTTCTAAACATTGGTCAGAAAGGACTTGCGTGGAAACGAAATCAGCATTGCGGGGAACGACTTCTTCAAAAAATTTCATTGGTTCAGTGATGCGAATGGAATATGTGCCATGACAGCGGATAAATAATTCCGTCTGATAGAAACTGTCGAAATATTGCAGAGGGTTTCTTGTGCCGAATTTCAGCCCTTTAATTTCCTGTAAGTTAATGAAATACACTTCCTGACTTGCGGGGGACTGACCGCCGTATTTAATGCGCTGGAACGTTTCCTTGAACGTGGCACGGAGTTCACCGTTAAATACAGAGGGCGAAGAAGAAAGCCATACTTCATAATAGCCTTCTGTTTCACAACAATCCACAATCTGACCGCCGTCGCAAAGAATCATGAATTGATTAGGGGCGACACGAATTTTAGAGCCGTTGGAAATTGTCTGTACAGGAGAATAAGAAGTACCGGTTTTCGATTTCAGCACCCGAACGCCTCTTGTCATGAGAACATGATTATCCATTTTATCGGAAACAATATAATCAAGCCATTGACTTGACAAAGAACCGCCAACAGCATCGGCAGTTGCTTTAATAATGCCCATTCTGTTTTTTCCTTTCTGTGTAAAATATGCTACTTTTATTTTACACCAAAATCATTCATTTGTCAATGATTATGAGAAAAAACAATTCTGAATGAAATTTTCCACAGAAAAATTGAAAAATCTGTGAAATTTGCTAATAACGAAACAGAAACATTGATAATTCCGACAAAAATGTTAAAAATTATTTGACATCATGTGAACTATGTGATATAATAAAAAAGAAAACTCCAAAGGATAAGAGAGGGATTTAACAGTTAAAACATTTTTATAAAATGTTGTCATAAAGTATTGACTTTTATAATTTTAAAATGAAGCGTACAAATAAAGCCAAAAAATGATAAAGGAGGCTTACAGAAAATGATTAAGACAATCAAAGTCATGCTTCTACCGAACAACAAGCAGAAAA
>CANPYZ010000044.1 GCA_947589035.1 uncultured Clostridia bacterium
AAGGTACCATGTATTAAATTCAGCCAGAGTATCTCCTTGTTGATACGCAGTTACGTCCCAAAGATAATTAGGATTTTTAAGATTTTCCTCACGAATGAAATCAATAGTGAAATATCCGTCTTTTGTTGTTTCAAAGTGATACCAATCCGAATCATCAGTACTACGTATTGATGCGGTGATTTTTTGATTTAATGTAATTTCATCTGCTGTGTCCGTTGAATCGTTGAACTCTGTTTCCCAGTCAGTAGCTTCATTGAAATTTAACTGAATAGAATAGACAAATGAAGTCCAATCCCTTGAAGAATGAGGTTTAACTTTAATATAATACTCACCAGCAGGAATACCAATTCCATCTGTACTTGATGTTAATTGATTTCCAGTAAGGTACCATGTATTAAATTCAGCCAGAGTATCTCCTTGTTGATACGCAGTTACGTCCCAAAGATAATTAGGATTTTCAAGATTTTCTTTACGAATGAAATCAATAGTGAAATATCCGTTTTTTGTCGTTTCAAAGTGATACCAATCCGAATCATCGGTACTACATATTGATGCGGTGATTTTTTGATTTAATGTAATTTCATCTGCTGTGTCCGTTGAATCGTTGAACTCTGTTTCCCAGTCAGTAGCTTCATTGAAATTTAACTGAATAGAATAGACAAATGAAGTCCAATCCCTTGAAGAATGAGGTTTAACTTTAATATAATACTCACCAGCAGGAATACCAATTCCATCTGTACTTGATGTTAATTGATTTCCAGTAAGGTACCATGTATTAAATTCAGCCAGAGTATCTCCTTGTTGATACGCAGTTACGTCCCAAAGATAATTAGGATTTTCAAGATTTTCTTTACGAATGAAATCAATAGTGAAATATCCGTTTTTTGTCGTTTCAAAGTGATACCAATCCGAATCATCGGTACTACGTATTGATGCAGTGATTTTTTGATTTAATATAATTTCATCTGCTGTGTCCGTTGAATCGTTGAACTCTGTTTCCCAGTTATTGGATTCATTGAAATTTAACTGAATAGAATAGACAAATGAAGTCCAATCCCTTGAAGAATGAGGTTTAACCTTAATATAATACTCACCAGCAGGAATGCCAATTCCATCTGTACTTGATGTTAATTGATTTCCAGTAAGGTACCATGTATTAAATTCAGCCAGAGTATCTTCTTGTTGATATACAGTTACGTCCCAAAGATAATTAGGATTTTCAAGATTTTCTTTACGAATGAAATCAATTGTGAAATATCCGTCTGTTGTTGTGGAAAAATGATACCAATCCGAATCATCAGTATTACGTATTGATGCGGTGATTTTTTGATTTAATGTAATTTCATCTGCTGTGTCCGTTGAATCGTTGAACTCTGTTTCCCAGTCAGTAGCTTCATTGAAATTTAACTGAATAGAATAGGCAAATGAACTCCAATCTCTTGAAGAATGAGATTTAACCTTAATATAATACTCACCAGCAGGAATGCCAATTCCATCTGTACTTGATGTTAATTGATTTCCAGTAAGATACCATGTATTAAATTCAGCCAGAGTATCTTCTTGTTGATATACAGTTACGTCCCAAAGATAATTAGGATTTTCAAGATTTTCCTCACGAATGAAATCGATTGTAAAATATCCGTCTTTTGTTGTCTCAAAGTGATACCAATTTACATCATCAGATGTAATTAAAGAATCTTTGTATGTCTTATTCAAGTTAATGTCCAAAGCAGAATCTTTTTCTGAATTTTCCGCTGAAACAATCCCTTGTGGCAAACAAAGAATCATCATTAGCACCATCAGCACCGACAAAACGAAACCTGTCAAATGTTTACATTTCATGTAAAGACCTCCTCAAAATAAATTACTCTCATTATAATCTTTTTTTCGACAAAAGTCAATACTTCTCGTATAAAAAATTTAAAATTCCTGAAATTTTATACACTCTGACAAATTCATCCCTCTTTTTTTGTTCAAAATGCCAAAAAAAAGCCTGTGCTTTCACACAGGCTTCCGCAATCGAGGTGACAGGATTCGAACCTGCGGCCTCTACGTCCCGAACGTAGCGCTCTACCAAGCTGAGCCACACCTCGCCTTTCAACAAATACTATTATACCACAGAAGCACGAATTTGTAAAGAGGTAAAATGCATAAATTTCTGAAAAATATTTTTTGCTTTTTTGTTGACTTTCTTCAGAAACTGTGCTATAATAGAATTATCACAGTGCAAAACGAAAAGAGATAGAAAGGATTTGTGAAGTATGCCAAATTATGACTACGCCAGAGCCGCCTGTCCCCTGATTGACCAGTTAGCGGAACACTGTCAGGAAGAATTTCCCATTAACCCCGAATTATACACGAAATATGACGTGAAACGTGGTCTGCGTGACCTCAACGGGAAAGGTGTGCTTGCGGGACTGACCAATATCGGAAATGTTGTCGCCTCCCAGACAATTGACGGCGTGAGCGTGCCTTGTGAAGGGAAATTATATTATCGTGGTATTGATGTAAAAGACCTTGTCGGAGGGTTTATTGCAGATAATCGCCTTGGCTTTGAAGAAACGGTGTATTTGCTTTTGTTCGGACAGCTCCCGAATGCAAAAGAGCTGAAAGAATTTACACAGCTTCTTGCAGAAATGCGTTATCTTCCGGCGATTTTCATTCGTGATGTCATTATGAAAGCCCCCAGCGACAACATGATGAACACGTTAGCCAAATGTGTATTGGCATTATATTCTTATGACAGTTCAGCGAATGATATTTCCATTCCGAATGTTCTGCGGCAGTGTCTTTCGCTGATTAGTTTATTTCCGTTAATTTCCGTCTACGGCTATCAGGCGTATCATTTCAAAGCCGGACAAAGTTTAATTATCCGTCAGCCGGAAAAGAGTTTATCTTTAGCGGAAAATATTTTACATATGTTAAGGGAAGACTGCCAGTTCACGCCTTTAGAGGCGAAATTATTAGACATGGCATTAGTTCTGCACGCCGAACACGGCGGAGGGAATAATTCCACGTTTACCGTGCATGTGGTTTCTTCTTCCGGAACGGATACTTATTCAGCGATTGCGGCGGCATTAGGGTCATTAAAAGGTCCGAAACACGGCGGCGCAAATATTAAAGTTTGTCAGATGTTCGATGATTTAATGGCGAACGTGAAAGACTGGGAAGATGAAGACGCATTACGGAACTATTTGCGTTCCCTTCTGCACAAAGAAGGGTTTGACCATTCGGGGTTAATTTACGGAATGGGTCATGCGGTGTATTCCATTTCTGACCCGAGAGCGGAAATTTTCAAAAAATTTGTGCAGAAACTTTCCGTAGAAAAGCACCGTGAAAAAGAATATGCCTTATATGCCCGTGTGGAACGGTTAGCTTCGGAAGTGATTTCCGCTGAACGGAAAATTTACAAGGGCGTTTGTGCGAATGTTGACTTCTACAGCGGATTTGTTTACAGAATGTTAGGCTTACCGGAAGAATTATTCACGCCGATTTTTGCGATAGCGAGAATTTCCGGCTGGTCGGCACACAGAATTGAAGAATTAATCAATTCGAATAAAATCATTCGTCCGGCGTATAAAGCAATTGTTGACCCGAAAGCATATGTTCCGCTTAATCAAAGATAAAAATAAAAATAAAAAATAAACTTAGAACACAGGAGGTTTTTTTGATGGGCAATTTTTTTGACAAACTGGGTGTCAGCCTGACGAATGCAGGCAGAACGGCATCACAGAAAGTGAAAAATTCCACTGACGCAAGCAAATTATTAAGCAAGATTTCCGCTGAAAACAAAAGCATTCAGGCGAATTTCAGTGCAATGGGAAAAATTTACTATGATTTATGTAAAGATGACCCTGATGAAGCATTTCGGGAACTTGTGGAAGCGGTGAAAGAATCCGAAAAGAAAATTGAAGAATGGCAGGAAGCCGTGAAAATTATCCGGGCAAGAGAACCGGAACTCGTTCCGCAGCCGGAAGAACCCACATTCACGCAAGCGAAACCGACTGCAATGGTCTGCATGAATTGTGGGAATACTTACGGGGAAGGCGTAGCTTTCTGCGCCGTATGCGGGCAGAAACTTGTTCCCCAGTATCAGAGCGCAGCAGCAGCGGCAACAGCACCTGCACAAACAGAAAAAGACGTACAAACCCAGCCGGAAACAGAATCTTCCACACCGGAAGAAGAACCTATTGCTGATGCAGTCATTATTGAAGAAAAAACAGAAGAAGAACCGAAATTCTGCCCGTATTGCGGAGAAAAAATCATTCATTCCGGACAGAAGTTCTGTGAACACTGCGGTCAGCCTGTTTAATGCTAAAAAATAAGGCATTCTCATTTCAGGGAATGCCTTGATTAATGAAAATTTGAATTTGAAAGGGAAAATTATGGCGTTTGATTTCAAGAAAGAATATAAGGAATACTACATGCCGAAAAACAAACCGGAAATAATCACGATTCCGCAAATGAATTATCTTGCCATTCAAGGAGAAGGCGACCCGAACGAAATTGGCGGTGCGTATCAGAAAGCAATTAATATTTTATACGCCGTTGCATATACATTGAAAATGAGTCATAAAACGAATTACCACATGGAAGGTTTTTTTGATTATGTTGTTCCGCCGTTAGAAGGATTTTGGCGACAGGATAATATTGATAATATTATTGATTATACGAATAAATCTGCGTTTCGTTGGATTTCGGTCATTCGTTTACCCGATTTTGTAATGGAAAAAGATGTTGAATGGGCAATTGAAACGGCAACAAAGAAGAAAAAATTGGATTGTTCATCAGCAAAATTAATGACAATTACTGAAGGCTTATGTGTGCAAATCATGCATTTAGGGTCTTTCGATAATGAACCGGCAACAATTACCCTAATGAATCAATATTTAACAGAAAATGGATATGTAAATGATTTATCAGAAACAAGATTACACCATGAAATTTATTTATCTGATGCGAGAAGAGTTGCTCCTGAAAAATGGAAAACAGTCATTCGTCACCCAATTAAAAAAATTTAGTTTAAATTCGCAATTGCAAACAAAACCCCTCCCGAAATGAAACGGGAGGGGTTTCTGTAATTTCTTATTCAAATATAATAAAAATTAATATTTATTCAACTGTTAAAAGTTTCCTAAAATTGCTTTTCCTGTTCTACAGCGGCTTCACGAGTTATTTTTCCGTGGGAATTATCTTAATTTTGCGCCGCACGGATAGCTATCATCTGCAAATTGTACTTTTATACTTCCGTCAGGCAAATCCGCTGCACAAATCATTCCGTTACTTTCAATTCCGCAAAGTTTCGCCGGCTTTAAATTCGCTACTAAAATGACTTTCTTTCCGACTAATTCTTCCGGACGGTAAAATTGCGCTATCCCTGAAACAACCTGCCTGCCGCCCATGCCGTCATCTAATTGCAGACAAAGTAATTTTTTAGATTTCTTCACTTTTTCCGCTGAAATCACTTTCGCTACCCGTAAATCCACTTTCCCGAAATCGTCTATGCTGATTTCTTCCGCAAGTGGTTCCGGCGTGTATTCCGGTTCTTCTTTGGGCTGGTTGCGGAGAATAATTGCATTTAATTCTTCAATTTCTTTTTCCACGTCAATCCGTGGGAAAAGAATTTTCCCTTTGTGAACAGTCACATTTTCCGGAAGAATATTCCAGCAGTTCGCTTTCTCATAAGTGACATGTTCCGGTTCTGCGCCGATTTGCGCCCAGACTTCCGGCATTGTTGACGGCATGAATGAATACAGCAGAACAGAAATAATTCTGATACTTTCCAGTAAATTATACAGCACGCTTGCTAAGCGGGCTTTTTTCGTGTCGTCTTTCCCTAATTTCCACGGTTCTGTTTCATCAATATATTTATTCGCCCTGTCCACTAAAGTGAAAATTTCTATCAGGGCATTTTTCAATTGTGTTTCGTCAACATAATGGTCTACTTTTTCACGGCGGGAAACGGCAAGCGTTTTCAATTCTTCATCAATCGGGGCATTTTCCCGTTCTGCCGGAAGAGTTCCGCTGAAATATTTATCCGCCATCGCAACCGTTCGGGAAACTAAATTGCCGAACCCGTTCGCTAAATCGGAGTTAATGCGGTTAATCATGATTTCATTAGAAAAATCACTGTCCGCACCGAGTGCCATTTCTCTTAAAATGTGATAACGGATTGCGTCTGCGCCATAGCGTTCCCCTAAAATAAACGGGTCAACCACGTTGCCTAAAGATTTACTCATTTTTTCGCCGTTGAACGTAATCCAGCCATGAACGGCTAAATGTTCCGGCAAAGGCAATTCTAACGCCATTAACATTGCAGGCCAGATAATCGCATGAAAACGCATAATGTCTTTCGCTACCATATGCACGTCAGCGGGCCAGAATTTGCTGAAATCCTCATAATGCTGATTCGCATAGCCTAACGCCGTAATATAATTCGATAACGCATCAATCCAGACATACACAACGTGTTTCGTGTCGAAAGTTACCGGAATGCCCCATTTGAATGATGTTCTCGACACGCATAAATCTTCCAGCCCCGGCTTGATGAAATTATTCACTAATTCCGTTGCTCTCGTTTTCGGGCGTAAATAATCTGTATTCAGCAGTAAATCTTCTATTCTGTCCGCAAATGGTGACATTTTGAAAAAGTAGGCTTCTTCTTCCGCATCAATGACATCTCTGCCGCATTCCGGACATTTTCCGTCTTTCAGCTGTGAAGAAGTCCAGAAACTTTCGCAAGGCGTGCAATATTTTCCGGTGTATTTCCCTTTGTAAATATAGCCCTTGTCATAAAGCGTGTTGAAAATTTTCTGCACGCTTTCCACGTGATAATCATCTGTTGTGCGAATATATCTGTCATAACTAATATTCATATATGACCATAATTTTTTGAATACTTCCACAACGTGGTCAACATATTCTTTCGGAGTAATGCCGGCTTCAGCGGCTTTCTGTTCAATTTTCAGCCCGTGTTCGTCCGTTCCTGTCAGAAACATGACATCATAACCCTGCATTCTTTTGTAACGGGCAATCGTGTCACATGCCGTTGTGGTGTAACAATGCCCGATATGCGGATTCCCTGACGGGTAATAAATTGGCGTTGTAATATAAAATTTTTTCATTGCTGTTCATCCTTTCAGAAATTCTGATACTCAAAAGTCGGTACCGTCAAATCAGATTCTTCCGTAATCGTAATGCCACCATCTTCCCAGCCTACTTTGCCAGTGTCCGCCCAGTTTTCACCAGAGAAATTATTCCAGATATGCGAAGTGTTCATCAGCGATACGTTCGCATAGGTAATCGGGTAAGTATCCCCTAATGCTGCATTCTGCGGAATAGTCACATCTAATTTCAGCAAAATTCCTGGATAATCTGCCCCGTCCGGTGATGCCCACGCTGACCAGACGAAATGTTCTTCGTCGTTAATGGAAGCCACTGTGGAAAATCCTGCTGTGGGGACATTGCCATTTTCCACTGTACAGCGTTCGTCATAGTGTACCCCCCATTCTGAATAGGTAATGCCTGCATTTTTTTCCAGAACAATATACACCGGAACAACATAATCTCTTTCTTTCAAGTCGTCTAAAGAAATTTCCACTTGCTGAATTGTCACATAAATATCTGCATCTTCTTTAGAGGCTTTACTTCGTGTTTCTATGGGGGCTTTCGTTCCGGATTCTCCTGAAATACTTTCCGGTGCTGTCGTTTCAGAAGAAGAATCCGTGTCGGAATGTTTCGCACAGGAAACAATATTCATGGCTATGCCCAATGCTGAACATAAAAGAATCATTTTCTTCCAAATTTTCATGATTTCCTCCTCACTGATCAAACCGCATGGAAATATCAAAACATTTCACTGAATGTGTCAATGCCCCTAAAGAAATTATATCTACTCCTGTACGGGCAATTTCCGCAATGTTTTCTTCCGTAATATTGCCGGAGGCTTCCAATAAGGCTCTTCCTGCGGTTAAATTTACTGCTTGTGCCATTTCTTCACAGGTCATGTTGTCTAACATGATGACTTCACAACCAACGGAAAGCGCATCTAATAATTCTTTCAGATTCCGGACTTCTACTTCAATTTTGGTCATGTGTCCGATTTTTTCCCGTAAAGCTTTCACGGCTGGTTTAATTCCGCCGTAAACGTCAATGTGATTGTCTTTCAGCATTGCCCCGTCAGAAAGATTATACCGATGATTTTTCCCTCCGCCGACGGTAACGGCATAT
The DNA here is from genome assembly GCA_947589035.1 of uncultured Clostridia bacterium. Taxonomy (GTDB): domain Bacteria; phylum Bacillota; class Clostridia; order Oscillospirales; family Ruminococcaceae; genus UBA3855. Next base: position 8,230 of record CANPYZ010000044.1, read on the forward strand.
TTCTGCAGTCGGCGTAAACCTGGTAAAGTTTTTCTCGTGTCGGTGATTTGCGCTTTCGTGCCTGCTACTAATTCCACGCAATGCGCCGTTGCTGTGGCAATTCCGGACATGTGCTGTAAAATATTCAGGGCGGTTCTTTCGCCTTTCAGCAAGGTTTTCGTGTTGCCGTTCATTAAGGCTAAAATTTCCCCTTTCCGGACTTTGTCGCCGTCTTTATATTTCGCCTGGAAATTCACTCCGCCGCCGACTAATGCGAAAACTCTTTCCGCAATGTCTAAACCGCAGATTACGCCGTCATCTTTCGCTAAATAATAAGCACTGCTCTGATGTTCGTCCGGAAGTAAATAATCCGTTGTGACATCGACATAATGAATATCTTCTTCCAGTGCAATGTGAATAATTTTGTCTATTTCGCTTTGCAATAATTTCATTTTATTCTCCTTTCTCTTCAATCAATGCTTCATTCAGAATTAAAAATGCAATTGTCGCCGTTGAACGGGCTTCCACATAATCCTGATTCACTAAATAATTTCCGTCTTCTAATTCATGCAGAATTTCGCATACTTTGCTGAAATTTTCCTGTATTTTCTCCGCATTCGGAATGACGAAATAACTTTCCTGCAAAATATGTCTTAATTTTGTGCGGATTCCGTGCGGAACGGGTTCAGCGTGCGGGTGCGGATTGAATGTTAATTCTTCAAATTCTTCTGTTGTCTGTGGTAATTTCTGAGTAATGCTTTCAGCGGCGTGCCTTGAAAAAACTAACGCTTCCAGAAGGGAATTACTTGCTAAACGGTTATTGCCGTGTACGCCAGTATTAGAACATTCACCACAGGCATATAAATTTTTCACTCTTGTTAAAGAAGAAGAATCTACTTGTATTCCGCCCATTAAATAATGCTGACAGGGGTAAATCGGAATTTTATCTTTCGTCATGTCGTAGCCCTGTTCCAGTAAGTTCTGGTAAATCATCGGAAACCTGTTCCGGACTTCTTCGGAATTTTTATGCGTAATGTCTAAATAAAATTCATCGGAATTTGTTCTCCGGCTTTCTAAGACAATCGCATTAGAAACAACGTCCCTCGGCGCAAGTTCTAAACGGTCATCATATCTGTGCATGAACCGTTCTCCATGGCAATTTAATAAATATGCCCCTTCTCCCCGCACCGCTTCCGAAATTAAAAAACATTCCCTTGTGTGACGGTTATTAAATGCCGTCGGGTGAAATTGAATTAAGCTTAAGCCACGAATCATTGCGCCCATATTATACGCAAACATAATGCCGTCACCCGTGGCAATTGCTGAATTCGTCGTAAATTCATACACTCTGCCAATTCCGCCCGTTGCCATAATCCAGAAATGACTGTGTATTATTTCATATTCCCCTTCATGTAAAATTAACGCTGAAAAGCCTGTTGTTGATTTCTTCACGTCACATAATAACGTATATTCCCGAATTTCCACATTCGGTAAAGTTTTCACATGCGCTAATAATTTTTCCGCAATTTCTCTTCCGGTAGCATCTTTATGATGAAAAATTCTTCTCCGGCTGTGTCCGCCTTCTAAAGTTCTGTGATAGTCGCCGTTTTCCAGTTTGTCAAATTCCACGCCGAGAGAAATAATTTTTTCAATGTCCTGTCCGGCTTCTTCTACTAACATATGCACGGTTGTTCGGTTGTTCTGGAATCCTCCGGCAATGTAAGTATCATTTTCGTGCAAAGTCGTCTGGTCTTCCGGTGAATGATACACTCCCGCAATGCCGCCCTGCGCAAGGGCGGTATTGCAAAGTGAAACTTCCTGTTTCGTTAATAGTAAAACTTTCGCCGTTCTTGGTAAATTAATTGCTGCATATAATCCTGCTGCACCCGTTCCGGCAATAATGACATCATAATGTTTCAAAAAAACATCCCCTTAGTCAAAGTGTACAGGCTTAATCTGCCAGATTTCTTCTGCATATTCACGGATTGTTCTGTCAGAACTGAATTTCCCTGCATGGCAGATATTATGCCATTGTTTACGGGCAAACGCTAAACGGTCTTTCCGGTAATCCTGCAACGCCTGAATTTTCTTGTCACAATAATCCTGCATATCTAATAATAAATAATAATGGTCAGGTTTGTGCCAGCTTGCCCCTTCTGTCAAAGAATCGTAAAGTTCCTTGAAATCTCCCGTTCCGCCGTCTGAAAATGTTCCGTCCATTAACGTCTGCACAACTCGGCGGATTTTTTCATTTTCCGCAAGAATTTTCCGGCTGTCGTAAGTGTCCGCTAATTGTTCAATTTCTTCCACTCTCGCCCCGAAAATATAATTATTTTCTTCTCCGGCTTCCTGCACAATTTCCACGTTTGCGCCGTCGTAAGTGCCTAAAGTCACTGCCCCGTTCAGCATTAACTTCATGTTGCCCGTTCCGGAAGCCTCCGTTCCGGCTGTGGAAATCTGTTCGGAAATGTCCGCTGCTGCTACTAATTTTTCCGCATAGGAAACATTATACTCTGAAACGAAAAATACTTTAATTTTTCCGGAAACTTCCTTGTCAGCGTCAATCATTGCCACAATTTCATTGATATATTTAATAATGGCTTTCGCCCGACGGTATCCCGGCGCAGATTTCGCCCCGAAAATAAACGCTACCGGCGGTAAATCCGTAATACTGCCGTCTTTAATCCCGTAATATAAATACAGTATCGAAAACGCATTCAATAATTGCCGTTTATATTCGTGTAAGCGTTTAATCTGAATGTCGAAAACAGTATTTTCCGCATCGAAAAAGTCTTCACAATCTTCAATTCCGGCGAATCTGTCCCGTTCACGGAAATAAATATTTTCCACAAGTTGTTTCTTCTTGTTCAGCTTAATTGCAATAAACTTTTCCATAATCGCATCATCTTCCGCAAAATGGTCAAGCGTTTCCAGTAAGTCTAAATTTGTCACCCAATCAGAAGACCCTGCTAATTCTGTTAATAACGCAGATAATTCCCGATTGCATAACGCAAGCCAACGCCGCTGAGTAATGCCGTTTGTTTTATTCTGGAAACGTTCCGGATAACAATGATACCAGTCTTTCAACGCTGTGTCTTTTAAAATCTGCGTGTGAATTTCCGCTACGCCGTTCACATAACTGCCCATGAAAATAGCAATATGTGCCATATGCACCATTCCATTCTGAATAATGCGCATTTTGTTAATTTCGGCTTTGGCTATGCCTTTCTGGTAAAGTTCCGCAATCAGCATTTCATTCAGCCGCACAATAATCTGGTAAATTTCCGGAAGTAAATCTTCCATTAACCCTGCTGACCATTTTTCCAAAGCCTCCGCCATAATCGTATGATTCGTGTAACGGAAAACCTTTCTTGCCGTTTCAGCGGCTGTTTCGAAATTCACGCCCTCTTTCATTAACAGGCGAATCAATTCAGGAATGGCAATTACCGGATGCGTGTCATTCAGCTGTACGGCTAATTCTTCCGCTAAATTGTCGAAATTGCCGTAATCTTCTTTATGCTTTTTCAGCATGTCCTGCAATGATGCCGAACTGAAAAAATATTCCTGCTGTAAACGCAAGCGTTTTCCTTCGTCTGTATCGTCATTCGGATATAAACAACGGGAAATATTTTCTGCATAAATTTTTTCTGCACATGCGCCTAAATAATTCTGACTGTTGAACACATGGAAGTCAAATTCTTTCAGCGGTTCCGCCTGCCATAAACGCAATGTGCCAATATTTTTCGTTCCGTAACCGATTACGGGCATGTCGTAAGGAATTGCCTTTACTGTCTGGTTGCGGTATTCCACAAGAACGGCATCTTCTTCCCGACGAACTGACCACGCATCGCCGTATTTCGTCCAGTCGTCCGCTTCTTCACATTGGAAACCGTTCACAATGGATTGCTTGAATAAACCGTATTTATACCGGATTCCATACCCGTCCAACGGTAAATTCATTGTTGCTGCACTATCTAAAAAGCACGCCGCAAGCCGTCCTAAACCGCCATTCCCTAAAGCTGCGTCTTCAATTTCTTCTAATACATCTAAAGAAGTTCCTAATTCATTCAGGGCTTTTTCCATTTCGTCGTAAATCCCTAAACACAGCAAATTATTATAAATTGCTCTCCCCATTAAAAATTCCATAGATAAATAACTTGCGTGTCTCGTGTGACGGTGGGCGTTCCGGCTGTCTTCCCAATCTTCCGCCATTAACTGCATGACCATTTCCCCAATGGCATTATGCAGTTCCTGCGGAGTAACTTCTTTCGCTGGTTTCGTCAAAACCCCCTCTAAATATTTCTTGAATGTTTCGCTTGTGTAATTCATGTTCATTCTTCCTCACTTTCTGAATTTTCTGATAAGTCTTCCCGTCTGCGGCGTGTTCTCCGGACTGGTGTTTCTGTTTCCGGTTTCCACGCCCTGCCGTAAATCCGATTCAGACGGCGAATTTTTTTCGCTAATTCCGGCGAAAAATCTTCTTCACTGGTTCTGTATTGCCAGTTCCCCCCTAAAACAGAAGGCGTATTCATGCGGCAAGTTTTCGGTTCATGCAGGAAATCCTGCATTTGCGCTACTGCTAACTGGGCAATACTTTGCCATGCGCAGACAATCATTGCGTCCGGAATATCTGCTTTCCGGTTGACTTGTAAATATTTTTTCGCATATTTAATTGTCGGTTTCGCTGAATTTTCTAACCAGCCTTTCAGCGTTTCGTTGTCGTGCGTTCCCGTGTAGACAACACAGTTCGGTGACTCGAAATTATGCGGAAGATGTTCATTTTCCGGATTGCTGTCAAATCCGAATTGTAAAACTTTCATTCCCGGGTAATGCAACGCTTTCAGCATTGTGCGCACTGCCGGAGTGATAAAGCCTAAATCTTCTGCAATAATTTGTAAATTGCCGACTTCTCTTTCCACTGTCTGGAATAATTTCTTGTTAGGTCCTTTGCGCCATCTGCCGTGAATGGCGTTTTCATTGCCGTATGGCACAGCGTAGTAACTTTCAAATCCCCGAAAATGGTCTATCCGCACAATATCATATAATTTTGCGGCGTGCTTTAATCGGGCTGTCCACCATGCATAATTTGTATTTTTATGATACTCCCAATTGTAAAGCGGATTCCCCCATAATTGCCCTTCTGTGGCGAACGGGTCAGGCGGACAACCGGCAACTTCCAAAGGGCGTTTCCGTTCGTCTAAATCGAACAATTCCGGCGAAACCCAAACTTCCGTACTGTCGTAAGAAACGTAAATCGGCATGTCTCCGATAATTTGCACATTATGCTGGTTAGCATATTTCTTTAACGCCGTCCATTGCTGAGTGAACATGTACTGAATGAAACAATGTAAATCAATTTCTTCAGCAAATTCTTTCTGCGCCTGCACAATGGCAACCGGTTCACGCATGGCAAGTTCCTGTTCCCATTCATACCAAGGTTTTCCGTCGTGCGCATCTTTCAACGCCATAAATAACGCATAATCCGTCAGCCAATGCTTATTCTGAAGACGGAATGCCCGATACCCCCGAACGGGTTTTTCTTTAAATTTCGCATACGCCCTCCGCAATACAGTAATATTACTCCGGTAAAGCAATTCATAATCAATTTCATCAGGATTTCTCTGCCATAACATAGAAGCATAATCTTCATGTTCCAGTAAGCCCTGTTCTTCTAATTTTTCAAAATCAATGAAATATGGATTTCCGGCATATACCGAAAAACTCTGATAGGGCGAATCTCCGTAACTCGTCGGCGACAAAGGCAAAATTTGCCAACATGCCGTTTCGCTTTCCTGTAGAAAATCTACAAAGTCATAAGCTGCTTTTCCCATTCTGCCGATTCCGTAACGTGACGGCAAACTGGAAATATGCAGCAATATTCCGCTTTTTCGCATAGTTCAATTCTCCTTAGTGTAATAATATATGTTAATCATTTCCGGAATTTTCCGTCAAATGATACTGGACTTTACTTAATTTCTGGTTCAGTTTTCTGGTGCGGACACCAACTAATTTTTCTAATTCCTGACTCGCTGAAGAAAGTTTATCCTGTGTTTTCGTCAATACATCAGCGAATTTCTGAAATTCCTGCTGAACTTCTTCTAAAAGTTCCCAAACTTCTTTACTTCTTTTCTGTACGGCAATACTCCGGAATCCCGTTTGTAAAGTCATTAACATTGCCGCTAATGTGGACGGGCTTGTAATGAAAATTCGATATTTCCGGAAAATTTCCGCTGGTAAATCCATTCGAACAACTTCTGTATATAAGCCTTCCGTTGGTAAGAACAAAATTCCGAAATCCGTTGTTGTCGGCGGACAAAGATATTTCTGCTGAATGTCCTGCGCTTCCTGCCGGATTCGTTCCGCAAGGGCTTTCTGTGTCGCCTGAATTAAAGCTTTATCGCCTGTTTCGTAAGCCTCTTGTAAATGCTGGTAAGTATCCCCGGGGAATTTTGCATCAATTGGCAAAAGCGTTTCCCCGTCCTGCATGTCCGGAATTTTCACCGCAAATTCAACAGTGCCTGTGCCTAATTTCGCATTCGTGATATATTGATTTTCGCTGAAAATGTCCGCAAGTAAAGTGCCTAACTGGATTTCTCCGATTTCGCCACGGGCTTTAACGTTAGTTAATAATTTTTTCAGGTCGCCGACACTTCCGGCGAGGTTTTGCATTTCGCCGAGTCCCCTGTGAACTTGTTCTAACCGTTCGTTCACAGTGGAAAATGCCTGCTGCATTCGTTCATTTAACACTTTCTGCATTTTTTCGTCAACAACTTGCCGCATGTCGTCAAGCTGTTTCTGTTGTTCCTGTCTCATGTCGGAAAGATTTTTCTGAACGGTTTGTTCAATGCGGGTTAATTTCTGGGCGTTCTCCTGTGAAAAACTCCGCATTCTGTCTTCCGTCTGGCGGTTGAATAACTGCATATTTTCGTTAAATGTTTTCTGCGTTTCGGAAAGATTCTGCTGAACGGTCTGTTCAATTCGGGTTAATTTCTGGGCGTTCTCCTGCGAAAAGCTCCGCATTCTGTCTTCCGTCTGGTGATTAAACCGGTCAGAGGCTTCTTTCGCTGATTGCAAATATTCTCCTGTTTGTTGGCTTAACAAATGAATTGTTCCAACTTGTTCCCGAAAAGAACTTTGCATGTTTTCATTAACATTCTTTTGCATGTCGGAAAGATTTTTCTGTACAGTCTGTTCAATCTGGTTTAATTTCTGGGCGTTTGCCTGTGAAAAATTCTGCATTTTTTCTTCTGTTTGCTGGCTGAATTGCTGCATATTTGCGTTGAACGTCTGCTGCATGTCGGAAAGATTCTGCTGAACGGTCTGTTCAATTTGAGTTAATTTCTGGGTGTTCTCCTGCGAAAAACTCCGCATTCTTTCTTCCGTCTGGTGATTGAACAGCTGCATATTTTCGTTGAATGTTTTTTGCGTGTCGGAAAGATTTTTCTGTACAGTCTGTTCAATTTGAGTTAATTTCTGGGCGTTCTCTTGCGAAAAGCTCCGCATTCTTTCTTCTGTCTGGCGGTTAAGCTGTTCGGAAGCCTCTTTCGCTGAACGCAAATATTCTCCCGTTTGCTGACTGATTAACGCAATTTTTTCTTCCTGATGAGAAAAAGCATTTCTCTGTTCTTCCCGTAATAATTCCGCCATTTTTTCAAATGCCTGCCCTGAAACCTGCTGTGAAGTGTTCAACGCCGTTTCTAAACGGGAAATTTCTTTCTGTATGTCTTGTTCCGGTTTTTCCTGATTCATCTGATGATGTAATTCATTCAGTTTCTTATTCATCAGTATGTTCAGAATTACGGCAATCATACAACAGATGAAACATACAACTAATAAAATATTCTGCATAAATTTTCTCCTTCTGGTTAAACTAATCATACCAAAAAATTCCGGAAAGGGTTGATTTCATGAAATTCACACAATGTAGTATTACGTTCTTAATGGGGTATTTTCTTTACGCCTTAATTGAAATTATTGCCAGAGGTTACACGCATTGGACAATGGCTTTAACTGGCGGGGCGGTGTTCACAACGCTGTGCATTCTGTTCCGCTATGCGCCGGAAATGCCTGAACAATGCCTGTATTTACTCGGCGCAATTGTCATTACTTCCTATGAATTAGCCGTCGGTGTTGTCGTGAATCTTCATTTTCACTGGAATGTGTGGGATTATAGCAATTTACCCCTGAATTATCATGGGCAGATTTGCCTTGTGCATAGCATTTTCTGGTATTTTACCAGTATCCCTGCGAAATACGTCTATGACCGTTTCGCACCGGAATTTTTTTCTGATTAAGTCTATTATGTTATGAAAAATGTAAAAAATGCTTTTCTTTATTGTTCACTAAGGCTTACGCCATAGTTACTACAAACGGATGTAACACGTACCCTCTATCCCATTGAATTGGGACTACTTTTCTTAAAATCTGATAAGCACCATTCAAATCTGCATTGATGCTAATACCCTGATTGGAAATAAATAATCCTCTGTGAATCCGTCTTTTTTTGTTGTAATTTTCTTTTACTGGTTCTTCATTGTCAATGAAACTCGTACCGCTCGTGTAGCTTTCTTCGGTCAAAATGACTGCTACACCATATTCTTTTGTTTTGTACTGAATCATCTCAATGAACCTTGCAAAAGGTATCTGAACAAAATGTTGATTCACTCTTTTTGACATTTTGACATTTTGGAATTTTGTTTCCATTCTTTGTTTTTACCAATAACAATGGTATGAATATCATGCTCAATGCAGTAATTCATAACGTATCGGCTTGTCTTGTGCAAATAATCTTCTATCTTAGCATTTCGCTTTTCGGTTAATCTGTTCATTCTTTGCGAATACTCTCGATGATTCATTCGCTTACAAATTTCCCGATAATGACTGATTTTTTTATTATAGAACTGATTGATAGACTTCAACGGTTTTCCGTTAATGATAAACGCCTGTTGACCTGTATTATTGCAAACAGTCGCAAGATTATTGACACCAATATCTATTCCGATATATTTTTGATTATCCGGTTTCTGTTCCGGAACGTTAATGGTATATACCAGTTCTGCAACAATTCTATTCCGATGCGGAATTAACCAGACTTGCTGAAAAGAATTAAAATTATTCTTTTCAATAAATTTCGGAGTGATTGTGAATCCATGAAATATTTTCGGAAAATGGATTTTACCATCATTTTTTAATCTACATTCCTGATTGCTGAGAATCAGCAGAAAATTTCCGTCTTTTTTTAAATACTTTGGCAATTTGGGTTTGCCGGAATATTTTTCTTTATGCTTGCTCCAGTCTTTAATACTTGCAAAGAATGCTGTCCAGTTCCGGTCTAACAAGCGGAGAATCTGCTGTGCAGACTGCGCTGTAGGCATATTTCGATAATCAGGATATTCTTCATCAAATTTCAGAATTTTATCCAGTTCAGCGTAACGAATCCAGTTTTTATTTTTTGTAAACGCATGACGAACAAGATAATTTGCATGATTATATAAATTTTTTGATTGATGACAGAAATCCAATAGCAACGGAAAAAATCTGTCAGTTGCCTTGATGATGTGTTTTTCCACTCGTCTTGCTTTGTTTTCTTTCATCGCTTTTTCACCGTTACTGAAAACTTATAAAAAGTTGTAAAACAAACTTTTATGTTCCATTCCTTGTTCAATGTGTCCGCTTTTGA
>CANPYZ010000045.1 GCA_947589035.1 uncultured Clostridia bacterium
GTCTGGACGGCGAAATCTGCATTCGCATTAACAGACAAAACGGCTCAAATTTTGCAAAGATGACAGGTCTGCTTGAATCGTGGGAAGAAATGGCGCAGAAATATCGCAACGGGGAAATCAGCCGTGAGGAGTATGACCAGTGGAGGTACAACTACCCAAAGTCAGAGGCAGAGCGAAATGAAAAAGCTTTGAAGATAGTAAAGGAGAAATCGTAATGGGAAAACTTAACGTAGTTGGCAAGGCAAGAAAAGAATTTACTTGTGATATTATGTACATTAAGCTGAGTTTTAAGGTTTGGGGAGATGATACGGCTCAGACAATCGAAACATCTATGTCACATTGTGATTTATTCCTTGATTTACTTGAAAAGCAAGGAATAGACATCAATTTGATTCATATGTCGAATGCCGATATATCACAGGATATGTATGATGACAAGTTGGAAATCAGTGCTGAAAGAGAAATTGAATTAAGAATGCCTTTTGATATGAATGTGATTAACAGGTTATCAGAAATAATAAAAGAAAACCAATTAAAAGTTGATATGGATATTTCTTTTAAACTAACGAATATGTTAGAAGTTCACGAACAACTTCTTAAAGAAGCCGTTCTTGACTCAAAGAAAAAGGCAGAAATGCTCGCAGCTGCAATGGGGCAGAAAGTTGTTGGTATAGAAACATTGAATGCAGGTGAACGATATACCGATTATGACTCCGAAGAAAAAGCTTATTATGATCAGTTTTCACATAAATTGAGTGCAACACATTCTCATTCAAAATCAAACAGACTTCAAGCCCCTTTGATTACCGAATATGAACACGTTGACGTGGAATGGATAATAGAATAAACAAAAAGAGCTACCCGATTCAGCTGCGAATCAGATAGCTCTTATCTTTTCAGACAAATATTTTCATACTGTTGCCGATAATCAGGAAATGTTGCCAAATCGTTGCCACTGTTATCGTGATAACAGCAAAATTGACGTATCTACGCCGTTTCAGCAAACATTTTTATTATTCCCACTCAATAGTAGCTGGTGGTTTGGTGGTGATGTCGTACACAATGCGGTTGACTTTGGGAACTTCATTCACGATTCTGTTAGCGACAACGCCGAGAACTTCATAAGGAATGCGTGCAAAATCCGCCGTCATGAAGTCAGTTGTCGTCACGGCACGCAAAGCAACTGTATAATCGTAAGTTCTTGCATCGCCCATTACACCCACAGAACGCATATCCGTTAAAACGGCGAAATATTGGTTAATTTCCCGGTCAAGACCGGCTTCCGCTAATTCCTGACGGAAAATGAAATCCGCCTCACGGAGCATTTCTAATTTCTGGTCGGTAATTTCGCCAATAATCCGAATCGCAAGCCCTGGACCGGGGAAAGGCTGTCTATGGACAAGCACAGGAGAAAGCCCTAATTCCGTGCCTAATTTCCGGACTTCATCTTTGAATAGCATTCGTAAAGGTTCAATAATTTCTTTAAAGTCTACATAATCCGGAAGACCGCCGACATTATGATGAGATTTAATGACAGCGGCATCGCCTGAACCGCTTTCAATGACATCAGGGTAAATTGTCCCCTGGACTAAATAATCCACTTTACCGAGTTTTTTCGCTTCTTGTTCGAATACCCGAATAAATTCTTCTCCTATAATTTTCCGTTTAGATTCGGGTTCAGAAACGCCTTGTAATTTTTGCATAAATTGGTCTTTAGCATTCACCCGGATGAACTGCATACCGGAATCACGAAAAGCATTTTCGACTTCATCGCCTTCATTTTTCCGCATAAAGCCATGGTCAACGAAAATGCAAGTTAATTGACTGCCAACGGCTTTCGCAAGAAGAGCCGCCGCAACAGAACTGTCCACACCGCCGGACAAAGCGAGAAGGACTTTACCTGAACCGACTTTCTGCCGAATTTCTTCAATTGCCGTTTTAGCGTAACCGGACATTGACCAGTCGCCCGTACAACCGCAGACATTTTTCACAAAACTGTCAATCATGCCTTGACCGGCGAATGTATGATTCACTTCTGGGTGAAATTGCACAGCGTAAATTTTTTTAGTCTCGTGTTCGAAAGCGGCAGCAGGGCAGTCCGCTGTATGTGCCGTAATGCGAAAGCCTTCCGGAACTTCAGAAACATAATCCGTGTGGCTCATCCAGGAAGGTGCAGTTTCGGGAAGATGAATCCCGCCGAATAACACGCTTGACGTGTCATAATGAGTATCTGTTTTCCCGTATTCAGAAGTCTGGCAAGGGGAAACTTTACCGCCGAGTGTGTAAGCGATTAACTGCGCACCGTAACAAATCCCTAAAATAGGAATCTGTAAATCAAAAATTTCTTTTGCGACATGCGGAGAATTAGCATGATTAACGCTGTTAGGACCTCCAGTGAAAATAATTCCTTTCGGCTGAAGTTTCTGAATTTCGGAAATGGGTGTTTTTCCGTTTTTGACTTCACAGTATACACCGCATTCCCGCACACGACGGGCAATTAACTGATTATACTGTCCGCCGAAATCAAGAACAATAATTAACTGATGTTTCATGTGTATTTTCCTTTCTAATCTAAAAAATATGATATACTTTATTATAGCAGTTATTGCCGGAAATGTCAAGCCTCTGCAAAAATGAACTATTGCAATTGAAAAGAAAAATTTTCTAAAAAAATAAAGTAAAAATTGCATTAAGGACTTGACAAAATGAATTTTCTGTGCTATAATATGAATAATATATGAATTACAAGAATTTCCGCCGAAAAATAAAAGCGGAAACGTTTCATTAAAATGAAGATAGGGAGGAATTGATGATGACAAAAAAAACTGTTAAAGGGTTTACCCTTGTAGAATTGATTGTTGTCATTGCGATTATCGGCGTACTGGCAGCAATTTTAGTTCCCTCTATGCTGGGGTATGTCACGAAATCAAAAATTAGTTCTGCTAATGCAACGGCGAAAAATGTTTTTAATGCAGTCAATACGGCAGTCATTGAAGCAGATGCAGAAGGATTAAATTTTGAAGCTGAATGTGAACCCGTGCCGGAAGAAATTGAAGATAGAATCAAGAATTTTATTGACTCTGGCGATATTGAAATTGCAGTGACGATTAACGACATGATTTGCCGTGCTGTTGGCATTAAAGACGGGAAATTTGCAGGGGCTTATCCTTGTGCAACAACGAACAATGACAGTCCCGAAAGCGGTTCAACAGTCATTGACGCAGCAACGGCTTGTGCCTGGGGCAGACATACAGAAGAAGCATAAAATTTCCTCTCCATTTGGAGAGGATTTTTTTTATTTTAATTTTAATTTTAATATTCTATGCCGGCACGGGCGGAAATGCCTTTTTCATAGGGGTGCTTAATGCATTGAATTTCGCTGACATAATCCGCAAGGTCAAGAAATTTCTGTTCCGGTTCACGACCAGTCAGAATTAATTCCGTTTTTTCATGTAAGGCGTAAACTAACCGTGTAGCAAGTTCTTTATTGAATAAATTGCACTGATACGTCGGGAAATATTCATCTAAAATTAACATGTCTGTTTGTTTCTGATAAACGCCGTCCATCGCTTCCGAAAGCATACGGTTATGGCAAGCGGTAATTTTCGCTTTATCTGTTTCGGACATGGTGAACGTGAAGCCGTAATCTTTATCACAGCGCAGAATGCGAATATTCGAAATTCTTTCCAGAATGGACAGTTCAGAAGTAGGACTTCCTTTCAGGAACTGCACGAAATGCACCCGCATATCATTTCCGGCGGCACGGATAGCCTGACCAATTGCCGCCGTGGTTTTTCCTTTGCCTTTACCGCAGTAAATTTGTAACATGATGTTCTCCTTTCTGGAAATTCAAGCTTAAATTTAAATTAAAGCTTAAAGTTAAAGCGAATTTTTATGATTGGACAGAAAAATTCCGATAATGAACATCACTCCCCCAGCCCCGATTGCGGCACTCGTTCCGGCAATATTCCAGAACCGCCGACGGCGTAATTTTCGGGAAATTTTCTGATACAGCCGTTTTTCTATATCTGATTCTTCTTTTTCGTTCGGGAAGAAATTCCGGATTGGCAGCGGACAATGCCGGAAATTTTCATATTGCTGATAATGGCGTTGACAATTCGGGCAAGTGCGCAAATGTGCTTTTACCGCCTGACGGGTTTCAGGGCTTAACATGTCCTCATAATATAATTCAGCAACATCTTTCGTAAATTCACAATTCAGTGTCATGGGTAATCATCTCCAATATCGTTTTTTTTGCACGGTGATAGCGTACTCGTGCGGAATTTTCGCTAATATGCAGGGTTTCCCCGATTTCGGCATATTTCATTTCGGCGTAAACTCTTAAAATCATGACATCCTGATATTTTTTCGGGAGTTTCAGCAAAGCTTTTTTAGCGGATTCTGCTAAAAATCTCTGTTCAACGGCTTCTTCCACGGGAGCAGTTGTTTCCTGTAAAGATTCCAGCAAAGTTTCCATGCTGACTGTTTCTAAAAAATTTTTATTTTTCCGCAAATTTCGATAATATACATGTTTGGCAATGGCACAAAGCCACGTGAAAATATCACTTTCGCCCCGAAACCGATAAAGCGAACAAAACGCCTGAAAGAACGTTTCCTGTGTCAAATCCTCGGCAAGAGTGTAATTTCCCGTGAGTTTATATAAAAACGCATAAATTCGGGGGAAATAATCTTTATATAATATTTCAAAATCTTTATTTTTCACGGGGAACACCTCGCTTTCTGTATTTTCTGTTTCTATTAAGTTAGTCCAACAAAATGTGAAAAAATTACAGAAAAAACAGTAGCAAATTCCACAAAATTTTCATGGAAAATTTAGTGATTTTCACATCAGGTCAAGATTTTACTAAAATGAAATTTTGGCTTAACATAGCCGAAAATTCAGAAAAATTTTAATTGGTGGAGGTCATGGAGGTCATTTCTTAAAACCCCCTTTAGGGCTGAAATTTTTCAGAAAATTAACTATATAGGGAAGTTTCGGGGACGAGTTCCACGACTTCCGCATTGGCGATATATAGCGGAAAATTAAATTTTCGCTAATTTCCGCAATTTCGAAAATTTCGAACTTGAAAAACTTGAAAAAAATGTTCCACGTGGAACATTTCAAAAAACGTTAATTTTTCAGGACAATTTCTAATTTGCATTTTAAGGGCATTTTCCGGAGCGTTTCTTTCTGGGTAGTAAACTTATACGAATGAACCCTTGTCAACGTCTTATTCGGGCATTTAAACGGCTTTACGGCTAACGCAAAAAATAAATTTTCCCTGCCGGAAACACTAAACTCATTTTTCCGGAAAATTAAAACTTTCCGGAAATTTAACATTTAGGCTTAATATAGCCGAAATTCGTTAATGGGTGACGGTCGTGACAGTCGTTTCTTAAAACCCCTTTAGGGCTGAAATTTTTCAAAAAATTAGTTGCTATAGAAAGTTTCGGAAATGACCGTCAACGACTGTCACCTTTTTGAAAATATGGCGAAATATAGCGGAAAATTAAATTTTAGTAAAATCTTGACATGACAAGAGCATAATTTTTTCGAAAAAATTCTTGACAAAACCGAAACTTTGTGGTATACTATTCAATAGGTATTCAGTACTATTCTCCCCGCACATGCGGGAGTACTTGTTGGTGTTTGTGTTTGTGTTTGTTGCTATTCTCCCCGTACATGCGGGAGTACTGAAAAACTCTATTCTGTGCTTATGCACTGTTCAAAATTCTCCCTGCACATGCGGGAGTACTGAATGCCTCTCCTAAATAATTATTGTTTGTGGTTTCCCCCGCACATGCGGGGGGAATCCTCTATCACTGGCAGGGTAATTAGAATTTTGATTTCAAATTTTTGAATTTTTCGCAAGCCTTCTCTTTTTTCGGGAAGGCTTTTATGATATGGCAAATTCAACAAAATTTTCATGAAAAATTTAGTGATTTTTTTTGTAACAAAATGAAAATTTCCGTGACTAAGTTAGTGTAAACACTTACAATATAAGATTAGGCATGGACTGAATGAAATGAAATATTTTAGGAGGAGCGGAGCATGAGTTTTCGCATTATCGGCACAGGCATGTATGTGCCGCCGAAAGTCGTCACAAATGACGACTTAAGCAAAATTGTTGACACAAACGATGAATGGATTTCTAAGCGTGTCGGCATTAAGGAAAGGCGCATTTCTGAAAATGAATTTGCTTCGGAAATGGGCTTGAAAGCCGCACAACAAGCTATTGCAGATTCAGGAATTAATCCGGAAGAAATTGATGCAATTTTCGCAGCAACCGTCAGCGGAGAAACTTCTTCCCCGTCAATGGCTTGCATGTTGCAGAATGGGTTAGGCTTGTCCTGTATGGCAATGGACATCAGTGCAGCATGTTCAGCATTTATTTTTCTGTTGGAAACGGCAGCGGCATTTTTCGGACTTCACAAAGAATATCAGAAAATTTTAGTTGTTGGTACGGAGCGCATGAGTGGAATTACGGATTATGCAGACAGAAGCACTTGTATTATTTTCGGTGATGGCGCAGGGGCGGCAATATTAGAACGTGGGGAAAATTACTTAGATTCTGTCATTTCCGTTGACGGCGGCGACAGTGTCATTAAAATTCCGCATACTGTGGGTTCTTGTCCGTGGTTTACACGGGAAACAGAATCTCCCTATGTGCATATGCAGGGGCAGGAAACGTTTAAATATGCCGTAACGGCTTTGTCTCAGGACGTGACAACGCTGTTGGAAAGAAATTCTTTGACCATGGAAGACATTGCGTGGATTGTTCCGCACCAGGCGAACAAGAGAATTATTGATTTTGCGGCAAAACGTCTCGGCGTATCGAAAGAGAAATTTTTCTGTAATATTGAAAAATACGGCAATACGTCAAGTGCTTCCGTGCCGATAGCGTTACACGAATTAGCCAAAAGCGGACAATTGCACAGGGGCGATAAATTAATTCTTTGTGCATTTGGCGGGGGCTTGTCGAATGCGGCATGTCTAATTGAATGGTGATAACCGGAAACGGTTCACATAAATTAAATTTAATTTTAATTTAAATTATGATTAATTAATTAAAGGAGTAATTATTATGGTACAAGAAAGAATTATTGAACTGCTTGCAGAAGCAACAGCCACAGACGCTGCAGAAATCACTGCTGACACAGCATTCGCTGACTTAGGCATTGACTCGTTAGACTTAACGGAAATGGCAATGCAGCTCGAAGAAGAGTTCGGCATTGAATTAGAAATGAAGCCCGAAATTGACACTGTCGGCAAACTGACAGAAGTAGTAGAATCCCTTAAAGGTTGAAACAAATGCGTTCAGTAATTTGTGAATTACTCGGCATTACTGCGCCAATTTTTCAGGGCGGAATGGCATGGATAGCGGACGGCAAACTCGCCGCCGCTGTTTCCAATGCAGGCGGATTAGGCATTATTTCCGCAATGAATGCTAATGCGGAATATGTTAGAAAACAAATTCAGCTTGCGAAAGAATTAACAGAAAAGCCTTTCGGGGTGAATATTATGTTAATGAGTCCATTTGCGGAAGAATGCGCACAAGTTTGTGCTGAAGAAAAGCCCGCTGTTGTGACAACAGGGGCAGGAAGTGCCGCAAAATATATTCCTCTTTGGAAAAATGCCGGAATTAAAGTAATTCCCGTAATTGCTTCCGTGGCAATGGCAAAACAAGCGGAAAAAGCCGGAGCAGATGCAGTGATTGCAGAGGGGCAGGAATCCGGCGGACATATTGGAGAATTAACGACAATGGCATTAGTTCCGCAAGTTGTCGATGCAGTAAATATTCCAATTTTAGCCGCCGGCGGAATTGGTGACGGCAGAGGCATTGCCGCCGCATTCATGTTAGGGGCGGACGGCGTGCAAATGGGAACGAGATTTCTTGTTGCGAAAGAATGCAGCGTACATCAGAATTATAAAGATATGATTCTGAAAGCGAAAGACATTTCAACACAAGTCACCGGAAGACGGTTCGGAGGAAATACTTGCCGTGGAATTAAAAATAATTTCACGAGAAATTTCATTAAGCAGGAATATTCTCCGGAAGCTACAGCGGAAAGTATTGCAGATTTAGGCGCAGGCGCACTCCGGAAAGCTGCCGTTGACGGCGACGTGAAAGAAGGCAGCGTTCTTGCCGGACAAATTTCCGGTTTAATTCATCGGGAACAAACTTGCGCTGAAATTATTGCAGAACTAATACAGGAAACAGAAACTTGCCTGAAAGGAGCAGCAAAATGGGAAAATTAGCCTTTGTGTTTTCCGGACAGGGCGCACAATATGTTGGTATGGGCAAAGCATTTTATGACAGCATACCGGCAGTAAAACAACTTTATGATGCATGTGAAGCATTAAGAACGGGAACAATAGAACAAAGCTTTTCAGGAAGTCCTGAAAATTTAACAAAAACGGAAAATACTCAGCCTTGTTTATATTTAGCAGACATTGCCGCTGCGTTAGCGTTACAGGAAAACGGTATTCAGCCGGACGGTTTCGCAGGGTTTTCCTTAGGGGAAATTCCGGCGTTAGCTTTAGGCGGGGCTTATACTTTGGAAGAGGGTTTCCAGATTGCCAGCGTTCGTGGTCAGGCAATGGCGAAAGCTTCCGAAGGCGTAGACTGCGCAATGATGGCTGTTGTAAAAATTCCCACTGAACAAGCGGAAGAATTAGCAAAGCCTTATGATAAAATTTTCCCCGTGAATTATAATTCGCCAATGCAATTAGTTTTCTCCGGCGACAGAGAACAGTTAAAAGCATTCAGCGCAGATGTGAAGAATGCGAAAGGCAGGGGCTTAATGCTGAAAGTGAGTGGTGCATTTCATTCCCCTTACATGACACCAGCAGTTGAACCATTCGGAAAAGCATTAGAAAATTTTAATGTAAAACTTCCGGAAAAGCCTGTTTACGCTAATTACACAGCGAAACCCTATGCCGGAAATCCGAAAGAGTTAATGCTTGCGCAAGTAAATCATCCGGTTCAATGGACGAAATTAATTTTACAAATGGCAGAAGACGGATTCGACACGTTTATTGAAACAGGCGTGGGAACGACTTTACAAAAACTAATTACGCAAATTTTACCGGAAGCGAAAGTTTACCAGACAGACAGTTTAGAAACATTAACGAAAACACTTGACGCATTACGTGCGTAAATTTCCAACGAAAGGAAGAATTTCATGCTCAGAAATAAAATTGCTGTTGTGACAGGCGGCGCACAGGGCATTGGGTTAGCCATTAGCAAAACATTAGCGAAACATGGCGCAGACATTGCCATTGTCGACATTCAGCCGCCGGAAAAAATCAATTCTGCTGTACAGGAAATTTCCCAGTCAGGCACACAAGTGAAAGCTTACACTTGCAATGTTGCCGACAGCGTACAGGTTGCGGAAGTCTGTAAACAAATTCTGACCGATTTCGGAAATGTGGATATTTTAGTCAATAATGCCGGTATCACAAGAGACAATTTAATTCTCCGCATGAAAGAAACAGATTTTGATGCAGTCATTGATGTGAATTTAAAAGGCGCATTTTACATGACAAAACATGTTTACCGGGCAATGCTGAAGAAAAAAGCCGGAAAAATTATTAACATCAGTTCTATTTCAGGATTATTCGGAAATGCAGGACAGGCGAATTATTCCGCTTCGAAAGCCGGAATTATTGGTTTAACGAAATCGACAGCGAAAGAACTTGCCGCAAAAGGCATTTGCTGTAATGCCATTGCCCCGGGGTTTATTCTAACGGAAATGACGGAAAATTTTCAAGGCAATGACGAATTGAAAAAGTCTATTCCTATGGGGCATTTCGGAACGCCGGAAGACGTTGCAGAAGTGGCATTATTTTTAGCAAGTCCGGCATCAGATTTCATTACAGGTGAAGTCATTCGTGTGGACGGCGGCATGGCAATGTAATTGTTATGCAGATGATTATAACGAGGGAAGAAGATGTGAGATGAGAAGAATAGTAATTACAGGTATGGGGGTAGTTACTCCTATCGGAAATTCTGTTGAAGAATTTAAACAGGCGTTATTTTCCGGAAAAAACGGTATAGCGAAAATCACTAAATTTGATACAGAAGATTCTAAATATCAGTTAGCCGGAGAAATTAAACATTTAGATCCTGCTGAAAAGTTAGGCAAGCCCTTTGTTCGAAGAAATGACCCGTTCACACAATATGCTGTGATTGCCGCAGATGAAGCAATGGCGCAGAGCGGTTTAAATGCTGATGCGGAAAAAGGCGAAGTAAATATTGATTCTGAACGAATGGGCGTTTGTTTCGGTTCAGGGATTGGCGGAATAGAAACACTTTGTGCTGACCATACGAATTTATTAGAAAAGGGCATGAAGAAAGTTTCTCCGTTTTTCGTCACGAAAATGATTTATAATATTGCAGCTGGAAATCTTGCCATTCGTTACAAGGCAAATGCAACTTGTACGGCAGTTTCCACAGCTTGCGCAACGGGTGCAACAGCAATTGGTGAAGGGTACAGAACAATTTTGCATGATTATGCAGATGTGATGATTTGCGGCGGTTCGGAAGCTGGCGTTTTGCCGTTGACTGTAGCCGGATTCGGAAATTGTCAGGCATTAACAGATAATACCGACCCTGAAACGGCTTGCAGACCGTTTGACAAAAATCGTGACGGTTTCGTGATGGCAGAAGGTGCCGGAGTAATCATTTTAGAAGAATATGAACACGCTAAGCAAAGAGGCGCAAACATTATCGCTGAAATTTGCGGTTACGGTTCTACTTGTGATGCACATCATGTGACTGCTCCAGACCCTGAAGCGAAACAGGTTGCACGGGCATTTTTACAGGCAATTCCAGAAGAATTGAAAAATTTAGACTGCGAAAAAATTTACGTGAATGCCCACGGCACAAGCACGCCGTTAAACGATAAAACAGAAACGAAAGCCTTAAAAAATGCATTCGGTGAAGAACAGGCGAAACGTTTACACATCAGTTCAACAAAATCCATGACCGGTCATATGTTAGGCGCAACAGGAACAGTGGAAGCCATTGCTGCTGTATTAGCTTTAACGGAAAATACCATTCCGCCAACAATTCATTATGCAGAGCCTGACCCTGAATGCGATTTGAATTACACACCGAATCAGGCAGTGAAAACACCTGTAGAATTAGCATTATCTTCAAATTTAGGGTTCGGCGGTCATAATGCTGTATTAGCATTCCGGAAAATTTGAGGTGAATTTCATGACACAAGAAGAAATTAAGCAAATTATTCCGCATAGGGAAGATATGCTGTTAATTGATGAGGCGGAAGTCCGTGACGGGAAAGCCTACGGGAAACATTACGTGACCGGAAAAGAATTTTTCCTGAATGGACATTTTCCTGGAAATCCGGTAGTTCCTGGCGTGATTCAATGCGAAATTCTCGCACAGTCGGCTTGCGTTCTTCTCGCCGGGGAATCTTCCGGAAAAACGCCTTACTTCACAGGATTAGACAAAGTCCGGTTCAAAAATCCTGTGAAACCTGGCGACGTTTTCGAAACAGAATGCGAAATCATCAAAAGCAAAGGAGCATTTTATTTTTGCAAGGGCAAAGGCACCGTAAACGGAAAACTTTGCGTTTCAGCGGAATTTTCCTTTGCCTTGAAAGGGGAATAAGCGGTGAGTTTTATTGATAATTTAATGCAGAAATATAATAGTTCTGCGAAAATCACCTGTAAAAAATGTAATTTTGAAGAAACAATCGGCAATTTGGAACAGCATGATTATATTTGTTCGAATTGCGGTAATTATTATCGTTTAGATGCAAGAGCAAGAATTAAATTAGTTACTGACCGGAACAGTTTCAAAGAACTGGATAAGGGACTAATCAGTAAAGACTTTTTAGAATTTCCAAATTATCAGGAAAAATTAGAAAAAACCCGTCATGATACAAATGAAGATGACGCTGTTGTCTGCGGAACGTGTTTCATTGCTGATAACGAATGTGCTTTATTCGTCATGAACTCTAAATTTATTATGGCAAGTATGGGCAGCGTTGTCGGGGAAAAAATTACTCGCTTGTTTGAATATGCTACGGAACATCAATTGCCGGTAGTAGGCTTTACGGCTTCCGGCGGGGCAAGAATGCAGGAAGGCGTGATTTCCTTAATGCAAATGGCGAAAGTCAGCGGCGCAGTGAAACAGCACAGCAATGCAGGATTATTATATATTACTGTATTGACTGACCCGACAACAGGCGGTGTAACGGCAAGTTTCGCCATGCAGGGAGATATTATTCTCGCTGAACCAAAAGCATTAGTTGGTTTCGCTGGTCGGCGTGTTGTGGAACAAACCACGAAAAGCAAATTGCCGGATAATTTTCAGAAAGCGGAATTTCTGTTAGAACATGGCTTTATTGATGCGATTGTTCCCCGTCCGGAAATGCGTGACGTGTTAGCAGAATTACTGATGATGCATCAGGG
Source organism: uncultured Clostridia bacterium (assembly GCA_947589035.1). Classification (GTDB taxonomy): domain Bacteria; phylum Bacillota; class Clostridia; order Oscillospirales; family Ruminococcaceae; genus UBA3855. The sequence continues at coordinate 12,446 of CANPYZ010000045.1, forward strand.
AGGTGCGAAAGCGTGAACTCTTATGTGAAACTGAAAACTGCCAGAAAAAACGGCAGACCTACCGGAAGTGCCTATATTGAAAAAATTATTGATTACCCGATAGAATTTCACGGCGACAGAAGATTCGGCGACGATTTAGCCATTATGGGCGGTGTAGGTTTCCTTGAAGGAAAACCAGTCACTTTTCTTGCTATGGAGAAAGGCAAAGATTTAGAAAGCAGACTCGTTAGAAATTTCGGCTGTCCTAAGCCGGAAGGCTACCGGAAAGCCTTGCGCTTAATGAAACAAGCGGAAAAATTTCACCGTCCGGTAATTTGTTTCGTTGACACGTTAGGCGCATACCCGGGCGCAGATGCGGAAGAACGTGGTCAAGGGCAAGCCATAGCGGAAAGCATTTTAGAAATGATGGGGCTGAAAGTTCCGGTCATTTCCGTTGTCATCGGGGAAGGCGGCAGCGGCGGCGCATTAGCTTTAGCGAGTGCAAACCGTGTCATGATTTTAGAAAATGCCGTGTATTCCGTGATTTCTCCGGAAGGCTGCGCAAGCATTCTCTGGAAAGAATCCACTCAGGAAAATGTTGCGAAAGCAGCGGAATGCTTGCATATTACTGCACAGGATATGAAAGATTTTGAAGTGGCAGAAGAAATTATTCCGGAAGATTTTGAAAATTTCAGCAAAATGTGCGAAGACATGAAAACAATATTAACAACTGCCATTCAGGAATTAAGCGCATTAAGCGAAGAAGAAATTGTTCGTCAGCGTTATCAGCGTTTCCGGAAATTTGGCATTTTTGAAGAAAAAAAAGGCAGACTGTTCAAAAAATAAAATACCCTCTCTTTATGAGAGGGGAAAAATTGCTTGTATTTTTTCGACTGTTGTCGAATATTTAGGAGAGGTGTTTTCGAATGAAACCATTGTATCAAAAATTCAGCAATGCGGAATTTGATGCTGAGGGGCATTTCACAGGGTTTTCCCTGCATTATGAAGAAAATTATAATTTTGCCTATGATGTAGTGGACGAAATTGCACGGCAAGAACCTGAAAAAATGGCTGTCGTGTGGTGTGATGAACACGAACGGGAGAAATTTCTGACTTTTGGAGAAATAAAAACTTTGTCAGATAAAGCAGCGAATTATTTTTTAACACAAGGCATTACCAAAGGGGACAGAGTTTTACTAATGCTGAAACGGCATTATGAATATTGGTATTTAATCATTGCCTTGCATAAAATCGGCGCATTAGCCATTCCGGCAACGCATATGTTAAAACCGCATGATATTTCTTACAGAATTGAAGCGGCAGAAGTGAAAGCGATTATTTGTGCGGAAGACGAAAATTTATGCGAACGTGTGAAAACCGCTGTCGGCGAAAAAAATATTTCGTTGTATACAGTTCGGGAAGAACGAGAAGGGTTCATTTGCTTAGATGAACCAATTGAAAAGGCTTCTGCTGAATTAACACGCATACCCACGAAAGCAACAGACCCGATGATTATGTATTTCACTTCAGGAACAACCGGAAATCCGAAAATGGCTGTGCATAATCATACGTATTCGTTAGCGCATATTGTTACGGCGAAATATTGGCAGTGTGTGCAGGATAAGGGTTTGCATTTAACTGTTGCCGATACAGGCTGGGCGAAAGCCTCTTGGGGGAAAATTTACGGGCAGTGGCTTTGCGGCAGTGCCGTTATGGTTTACGAATTTGAACGGTTCAACAGCGAAAAAATGATGCAGGTTCTGGAAAAATATCAGGTAACGACTTTCTGCGCACCACCGACGTTATTCCGGTTAATGGCAAAAACAGGTATTCGTCATGAGGCGTTCGCCAGTGTGGAACATGTTTCCACGGCTGGGGAGGCGTTACAGGAAGAAATTATTCGGTTATTCTACGAGAAAACCGGTTTAGAAATTATGGAAGGTTTCGGACAGAGTGAAACGGTGTTAATTATCGGGAATTTCAAAGGTTCTCACCCGAAACGGGGTTCAATGGGAAAGCCGAATCCGTTATACAAAGTCATGTTAGTAGACCGTGAACAAAAGCCGGTGAAACCTTACGAACACGGGGAAATTGTCATTGACACAAGAGAAAGAATGCCGGAAGGCTTATGTCAGGGCTATGAACATAATGAAGATGCTAATGCCCGTTACTGGAAGAATGGCATTTTCCACACGGGAGACACGGCTTATTATGATGAAGACGGATATTATTATTATATTAGCCGTTTAGATGATGTCATTAAATCCAGCGGCTACAGAATTGGTCCGTTCGAAATAGAAAGCGTGTTAATTCAGCATAAAGCCGTTTTAGAATGCGCTGTAACAGGCGTTCCCGATGCTGAACGTGGTCAACTCGTCAAGGCAACTGTTGTTCTGCGGGAAGGCTATGAAGAAAGTGAAACACTCCGTGAAGAATTAAAACAATTCGCCAAAGAACGCCTTGCCGGTTACAAATATCCGAGAATCATTGCTTTTTCGAAAGAATTACCGAAAACCACAAGCGGAAAAATTTGTTATAATCAGATTCGGGCGAAAGACTGGAATTAAATTAATAGCGACAGTAGAAATTCTACTGCCGCTATTTTTTAGAGGAATCTCAGGATTTTTTCTTTTTAGAAGAAACGCCTACTGCCAGTGCTGCAAGTGCAGTTAAACCAATCCCAACAGGGAGTTTATCGGAAGTATCCGGTGACTGTGCATCACTGGAATTATTATTACTGCTGTTGTTGTTGGTGCTGCTGCTGTTGCTACTGCTGGAGGAATTTCTCGGGAGACTGTAAGTAACAGAACTAATGACATCATCATCTTCTTCATTCGTCTGTAAAGGCGTTCCTAACATGGAACTTCCGCCGGAAGTGTAAACGCTGTCTTCTGAAAGCGAGAACTGATAATTCATTAATGTAACGTCCGGAACAACGTCAATATTCAGCCGGAGATATTGCGGTGCATCGATAAAGTCAGCGACACTTTCGGAGTCGGTCACCACTTCTGCGGAAGTGAAATCGAGTGAATAATTATCCGCAAGGAATGCTGTTAAATTATTGTTCAACGTTTCCGTATCGGTGTAAATTCTTTCGACGTTGTATTCCGTGTTATAGGAAGATTTCAAATCAGAATCGTAATACAGCAAATCATCGCCGTAATTGCCTTCCCAGACGGAACAGCCGTCAGTGGTGAATTTATAGCTGTTTAATTCGTCATCGACAAATTCATACAGAATATATTCATGGCGGAGGGCTTCAGAACCGGTTGACCCTGCCGGATGAGTGACATATTCTTCATAAATGCAGTTGTTGGAAATCATTAACTGCACCTGTTCGAAACTCGGGTTGTCTACAAGGGAAGTAATGGTATGCGTTTCCGTTCCGGTGCTGGTGAGTAAGTTCACATTCGCTGCTGCGTCGGCACGGTAAACAGAAATCGTGAATGTTGTGTCTACGCTCCAGTCGCCTGTATCGCTATAGAGAACTCTTGTGCTGTTGCCGTCGTCGTCGAATAATTCATCACGGGTAACAACCACTAATTCCTTCACGCCGTCGCCGTCGAAGTCGTAAATGGCTGCACAGTATACGCCGAATAACTTGTCCATGTCATAATCAGCGTCTAATACAGCGACACTTCTTGCGGCTCTGCCGACTTCCGGAATTAACTGATTGTAAACGAAATCGTAATAAATGCTGTCATAGTCGAGTGCCTCTTCTGTCGTCGGTTCAGTCGTTTCCGTGGGCTGTTCAGTTAAATCAGGAATCATAGCGGCGGTGACTTTTTGTTCAGAAGTATTCAAATCTACAGCACTATAATGATAATTTACTAAATCAATAGCAGAATTAACATCAATATCAAATTGAAGAACTGTCCAGCCATATTCAGGTTGTTCAATTGTTTTAACTTCTGCTGAATTGAAATCTACTTGGGCATTTTTTAATTCTGCTTGAATTTCAGCATTCAATTCATCAAAAGTTGCATATTCACCAGGAATAAAAGGCGGGTCACCTTTATCATCTGTGAAATCATCAAATATTTCTTCATTGCTATATAATAAAGCATCATCAGGGAAAAATTCTACTCTATCATAGTCCAGTCCAGTAGCATTGTAGACGTTTGAACAAGTAAGTACGAGTCCATATTCATTAAATTTACCATTTTTTACAGAATAAACACCGTAGCTATGATTAAGCATAGTTTCTCCAATTATGTAGGGCATTGGATTGTCTACATCTGCATAAATAGCATTACCAGAAATCACAATCTTTATGTCATCACTACGTTCTGAAGTAGGGAAAGCACCTTCGTGTCTTTCAGGTAATTTGCAACGGTCAGAAAGTTGTACTTTTCCAGTTGAATCTACTTCATAAAGATTCAGGAAGAAAAAGTTAGAATTTAAAGGCGCACCATCATGTTCGCCACTTTCTGTATCTTCTTCACGAGTAACAACAATCAATTCTTTTTTGCCGTCCTGACCAAAGTCATAAATTGCTGTACTCATTACACCATAAAGTTTATTAACATCATAGTTTTTGTTAGTAAATTTTACATTAAGTGCAGCTCTGCCTTTTTGGGGAATGAGTGTCTTGTAAACGAAATCAGAATAAACCTGTTCGTAATTGACAGCGGGGGCTGTTACTATTTCAGTAGCTGGTTCAGTGGCATCTTCTGACGGAAGTTCAGCAGTGGTTTCTTCTACTGTTTCTGCTATTGCTTCAGTTTCTTCTGATTCAATGGGAAGTTCGTCATCATCGGCAGTAGCCTCTACTTCAACCGGAGCATCAGAAGGAGCGGTAGTTTCTCCGGCGGCTTTCGTCTCTGCCTGAACGGTAGTCGTTTCAGAAGTCGTAGTTGTTTCTGCCGTGGTTGCTGTTGTTTCTACTGTTTCTGCCATTGCCGAAACGGAAGATAAACAAACAGTTGCACTCATGGTAATCGCCGACAAAATCGCCAGCGTTTTCTTCATCTTCATAAATAGTCCGTTACTGAAAACTTATAAAAAGTTGTAAAACAAACTTTTATGTTTCATTCCTTGTTCATTGTGTCCGTTTTTGAAATCGCAAGCAATTTCTACTCACGTTTGGGATAACACTCCGAAGGCGTAAATTCCCGACTAACGTATCGGTACACATCAATTGCATTTGTTTTGGCTATGCAATGAGTTTTTTGTATCGCATTAAATTCACACTTGCCTGAAAATCCCTGTCAATCACAAGTCCACATACA
>CANPYZ010000046.1 GCA_947589035.1 uncultured Clostridia bacterium
ATTGGCGAACCTGCTGTCACAGCGGACGATCTTACACAGGAACTTGCAGATCAGCTTGTAACTTTGATTCAAGGTGCGATCGATGGGCTTGTTGAGGCTGAGACAAAAAATGCAGTTGATACCACTGCACTTGAAGCGAAATTAGCAGAAGCAAAGGCGATCAGTAATGATGACGGAAAGTACACTGAGGAGAGCTATTCTGCACTTCAACAGTATATTGCAATTGGCGAACCTGCTGTCACAGCGGACGATCTTACACAGGAACTTGCAGATCAGCTTGTAACTTTGATTCAAGGTGCAATCGATGGGCTTGTTGAGAACACAGTCAGTGAAACGACTTCTACAATGACACCAGAAACAACTACAACGGAAACCACAACGACAGAAACTACAACAACAGAGTCCACTACCGTTCCCTCTCGTGAAGATGGAATCTATACTGCTAACGTGAAGTTTATGGAGTTAGAAAGTGTACTTGAAAACGGATATTTTGTACATAAGCCTACAAATAAAGAAAATGATACTATTAAAGAAATATATGGAAATACAATCAAGCTGACTATTGAAAATAATAATTATACTGCATCGCTTACTTCAAATGGAAGTGAGAATTCAGATTATTATTATGGTGCTATACTTGTTCACGCAGACGAGGGATCTTCACCTGTGCCTACTTATGAGAACACTGGTACTGTAATGCACGATGGCGAGAAGTATACTACCTTGCTCGATGGTACAGTTATTTCTTTTGAGGTGAGAGATCCGAGTTATATTGAGTTTCTCCAATACTTATATAACAAGGAAACAGATGAAACGAAGATTATTAATACTCAAATGGTTGTTGACTATGATAGTTTAGTTAAGATTGGAGAAGTAAATATTGATAAATCTGAACTTCAATATGAGATTGAATTTGCTGAATACATCATTGAAAGCGAAGCAAGCAAGTATACTTCCGATTCGATTGTGACTTATCAGTTCTACCTTGATAAAGCAAAGGAAGTATATGAAAGCGACAGCGTAACACAAGCACAGGTCAGAGAAGCAGCTGAAAATCTAAAGAGTGCATGGGAAGCTTGTGAACCTGTAAGTGAAACAACCACTACAACCGAGGAAACAACTACCACAACTGAGGAAACTACCACTACAACTGAAGAAACAACCACCACAACCGAGGAAACAACAACCACCACAACCGAGGAAACAACTACCACAACTGAGGAAACTACCACTACAACTGAAGAAACAACTACCACAACTGAGGAAACTACCACTACAACTGAAGAAACAACCACCACAACCGAGGAAACAACAACCACCGAAGAAACAACAACCACCGAAGAAACAACTACTACAACTGAGGAAACTACTACCACAACTGAGGAAACAACCACCACAACCGAGGAAACAACTACCACAACTGAAGAAACAACCACCGCAAAAACTGAAAATATTGCTTCTAATGATGAGTTGTGTAAGTGGGCAATCAATGACTGCAAGAATAAGACAGGTGTAACGCCTTCCAATGCAGCAATTACAGATACATCTGACGATGGGAAGTATACCATTACTTTGACAGATGATGAAGGAAATGTTCTGGATACATATGTCATTGACCCTAAGACCGGTATTGGAACAAATTCTGCAAATGAAAAAGTAAATCTTCCACAAACTGGTAATTATTCCCTTTCTTCACTCGTAATTGCTCTTTCTGCATTGGCAATGACCGGCATTGGAATGACTGCTATTTGGGGTTCAGGTGTGTTGAAAAAAAGAAAAGAAAATGAATAATCCTCACTGAATAGTATACAAATATTCGAAAAGATGACAACAGAAAAATGACAACAAAGCAGGGTGTCAAATTCCCTTGATACTCTGCTTTTATTTTTGAACAGGAGGTTTTATTATGAAATCGTATAAGCGTAAAATAATGTCTGGTGTTGCGGCACTACTGATTGCTTTCAGTAATATGTATGCCAATTTATTATATACAATGGGAGTTTCCGCTGTGGAAACAACATCGGAAGAATATACAGTCAATATCAGGCTCATGCAGTTTCAAAGTGATTCCGTTTCTATGGGGAATGCTCCCATGAATCCGGAAGCACAAATTATTGTAAATGCTGACGGAACAGCCTGTCTTGAAATTGATTTGCATTCTCTTACCTATCTTGGGCAGGACGGTTATCTTGGTTGGATGAAAAAAGTGACGGAAATCATATCTGAAAATAAATACCATTATCCAACGGAAATTAAAACAGAGGATGTTTCTGTTTCAGAAGAATACGTTGATATATTCGATGCATTCAATGACCCTGAAAGTGAATATGCTGATGTTCAGGTAACAGGAAAATGGTATCCGAAAAAGTTATCCGTTCCAATTGATTTTGAACATCAGGAAGATGACATTCTTGTTCAGGTCTATGTGCCTGTTATGGAAAGTATCATGGAGGGTAGCGGTACAAAGTTTGCTGTTTTAGATATTGATTGGGATACATTGTCAGAGGTCAGAGAAGTTGCCGGAGATGTAAATGATGACGGAGAATTAAATGTTGTTGATGTAATCATTTTGCAAAAATGGCTTCTCTCCGTTCCGGATACAGAACTGAAAAACTGGAAAGCAGCTGATTTTTGTGAAGACAACAAGATTGATGTTTTTGACCTGTGCCTAATGAAAAGAGAACTTCTCAATCAGATGAACATCACAGAATCCAATTAAGAAAGGAAAATTCATCGTGAACACAAAAGCAAATTTCAAAAAATCGGCAGCACTTGCTGTGTCAACGCTATTACTCACCGCCGGAATAACCGGAACACTTGCAAGTTATCCGAATACCGTCATGCCAAATGCAATTAATGTATCTGCAACAGAAATAGAAACTAACATTTATTCAGTTAATATTCAGCTTATGCAATTTCAAAGTGATTCCGTTTCTATGGGAAATGCTTCTATGAATCCGGAAGCACAGATTATTGTGAATGCCGACGGGACAGCCTGTCTTGAAATTGATTTGCATTCCCTTACCTATCTTGGACAGGAAGGCTATCTCGGTTGGATGAAAAAAGTGACGGAAATCACATCTGAAAATAAATATCATTATCCGACGGAAATTAAAACGGAAGACATTGCTGTTCCAGAAGAATACGTTGATATATTCGATGCGTTCAATGACCCTGAAAGTGAATATGCTGATGCTCAGGTAACAGGGAAATGGTATCCGAAAAAGTTATCTGTTCCAATTGATTTTGAACATCAGGAAGATGATATTCTTGTTCAGGTTTATGTGCCTGTTATGGAAAGTATTATGGAAGGCGGCGGAACAAAATTTGCTGTTTTAGATATTGACTGGGACAGCCTGAAACAGATTGAATCCAAATCACAGGTAACAACAGAACCTACTACAACGACTACAGCGGACAGCACAATCATTTCTACAACTTCTACCACTACAGCAACTGAAATAGAAACAACTACAGCCGTTACAACAACAGAATCTGCAACAACTTCTGCTACTTCTACTACAACAGAACCTGTTGCTCCTTCTGACTTTGATAAGAATCATCTTTCTGATGGTAAATATGAAATTCAGGCAGAAATGATTAAAGCCGACCGTTCAGGATATTCCATGTCAAATAATGGAATCAATCATACAGTGCAGCTTGAAGTGGATAATGGTGAATATTATCTGACTGTTCAATTTAAGGGATTATCAATTTATAATCAGTTCGGTTACCTTAAAGACCTGTACTATTATAACAAAGGCTATACATATAACCAATATGGTAAGCCGGAAGGTGATGTTACGCTTGCGGAAGTGATTTCCACATATGATGTTGTAGATCAGTACAATGATGCAAATCATTTTTATCCGCAGCTTGTTCGTTTTCCTCTTGTTGAAAAGGCAAATGATGAATTTGTACCACTTCAGGTTTTTGTGCCAATTATGGAAGCAATCGCAGACGGCACAGGTACACAGAGCGTTCTCATGCGGCTTGACTGGTCAACGCTTGTGAAAACAGACAGCAATTTCCAGATTGAAGAACCGGAAGAACAATCAAAAGAATTTAATTATACTGATTCAGCAACAGGTGTGAAACTTCACGCTGATCAAGGTGTTCTGCCGAATGATGCTTCTGCAACAGTTTCCGATGTAACAAGTGGTGCTGATTTTGATATTGCCAAATCAAATCTTTCTGATTTTAAGGTTTATCATTTTTCTGTATCTTCTGATTTGAATGGCAAAATGCAGGTGTCACTTCCTGTTCCGTCAGGCGTAACAGAACCGATTGTTTACCGTATTTCTGACGGAAAAAAGACAAAAATCAATGGCAATGTTGAAAACGGAATATTTACTTTTTCCGTTAAGGAAACAGGCACATTTGCAATTGGTTCAACAGTGTCTGCTACATCAACAAATACAAATAGCTCCGGTAGCAATATTACTACAACTATAAGTAATAAAAGTAATACAACTTCACCGCAGACAGGTGACGTTGGAATTGGCACAGTTGCAGCTGAATTGACAGTTGCAGCAGCGGCAGCATTTATGACAAGGAGGAAGAAAAAATAATGCAGAACATAAGTAAAAAAATTTTCGGTATTTTATGCAGTAGTCTGCTGATTTTTTTCAGCATGGCGAATAGTGTCACAGCAAAGGCTCTTGACAACGGAATTTATACTGCAAAATGTACTCCTTATTACATTCACCCCGTAACAGGCGTTGTTGAGGACAGCGGCGGCACAGAATCGCAAGGTATCGGGCAGCCAATGACAGACAGTGCGACATATCCGACAGCTTTAATTGAAGTTGATTCAAATGGAAATATTTATGCAACAGTTCGGCTTAGCCTGATGGACAATATCGAAAATGTTTCCTTTATGGTACAGGAAAATGGAAACGCTCCGTTCAATGATGTATCTTATGACATTATGCAGGAAGATTTGGATAATAATACAACTGATTTCCGTATGCAGATACCGAATGAAAATTGTTATTTAAGAGCAACATTTTATGTTGTACCAATGGGGCGTGATGTGATTTATTATATTGGATTTTCTGATTTTCAATCAGGAAGTGCAGATTTTGTCACAAGCGTTGAAATTGCACCACCAACAGAGGAAGAACATATCGTTCAGGAGCCTGACGAAATCACAGAACCGGAAAATTCTATTGAAACAACCATGGCAATTGCTGCCGAAACTACCATAACCACTACCGAAATTACCACAACTACTACTGAAACTACTGCTTCCGAAAGTACTGTTGCTGAAACTACAGAAACCATTACAACTACTGTTCCCTTCACAGAAGAAACAGAAATAATTAAAGAAAATTCAACTATAGAAAGTAATGTAGAAGGTATTGTAATGTTCGATGAAAATGGTGTTGAACTTAAAAATTTGTCAAACCAGCCTGTTACAGAAAACACAGATACAGAAAACACAGAAAGAAAAAATCATTTTGGTATTGCTGTTGGAGTTATCGCAGGTGTAATTGTAATCATTGGCACAGTTTCAATGATTTTCTATAAGAGGAAGAAGGACAACAAATGAAATTCAAAACATTAGCAATAAGCATTGCTGCGATATTTGCATTTTCTCTTTGCGGATGTGTCAATCAGCATCCTGATCATGCAGAGAATGAAAATACCGGAGAAAATGTTCGGCTTGTGGCAACTTCTGTTGCAACAGCGGATATTATGGATAAACTGGAACTTGACCTTGTGGGCGTATGTGATTCCAATATCAGTACACTTCCCGAAAGATATACTAATGCGGAAAGAATCGGTCTTGCCATGTCACCAGATACGGAAAAAATTTCCACATTGAATGCGGACTGGATACTTAGTCCGGCAAGTCTGAAAAATGATTTATTGCCGAAATATACTGCAATTGGAGTAAAATCCATGTTTCTGAATCTTGAAAGTGTTGAAGGAATGTATCAGTCAATTGACGACCTTGGAAAAATTTTTGAAAGACAGGAACAGTCACAGTCAATGATTGACGAATACAACAGCTATATGACCGAATACAAGAAAGAAATTGAAGGCAAGGAAACGCCTGAAGTGCTTATACTAATGGGATTTCCGGGTTCATTCAGCGTTGCCACTGAAAACAGCTATACCGGTTCACTTGTGAAACTGGCAGGCGGTCATAATGTCTATGAAGGTACAGCAGGAAATTATATTATTGCCAATACAGAAGACATGATAAAAAAGGATCCTGATTTAATCCTATGTACAGCACATGGCGGGCTTGATGAACAAGCATATCAATACTTAAAAGATGATTTCAAAACAAACGACATATGGCAACATTTCCGTGCCGTTGAAGAAAATCATGTTTACTATCTTGATAGTTCATTGTTTGGCATGAGTGCAACATTTGATTATCCGGAAGCGTTGAATGTTCTGAAATCAATTTTATATGAGGAGGAATGAATTTGCTCAATAAAACGAAAATTTTGCTGGCATATATCCTTACTGCATTACTTTTATTGATTTTGTTTGTTTATTCTGTTAATACAGGCAGTCTGAAAATCTCACCTGTTCAGCTTTTCAAAGGGCTGTTCATTGCTTATGATAAAGATGTAGCAACAGTATATGACCTTAGATTTCCAAGAATATTTATTGCCATGCTTGGCGGTGCAGCAATAGCAGTTTCAGGTGTATTGTTGCAGGCTGTCATGAAAAACCCTCTTGCAGACCCCGGAATTATTGGTATTAGTTCAGGGGCAAGTTTTGTTTCAGTAATTGTAACCGCATTTTTTCCGCTTTTATATAAATTAACACCATTATTTGCTTGTGTAGGTGGATGTGTGGCTTGTGCATTGGTTTATTTTTTGTCGTGGAAATCAGGACTTTCCCCAATCAGACTAATTCTTGTTGGTGTGGCAATCAATTCAATGTTCACCGGCTTAATGAGTGCATTCAACAGCGGTACAGGTTCAACCTATTCAGGAGCCGCAAGCATTGTTAATGCTAATATTACGCAGAAAACATGGGACGATTTCAAAATTCTGGTCTGTTATACAGCAGTTGGATTATTATTTTCACTAATTGTGACAAAATATTGTGATTTGCTTAGTTTAGAAGATAAAACTGTGCGTTCTCTCGGAATGAATGTCACCGTTGTCAGACTAATTATTTCAGTGATTGCTTGTTTACTTTCTTCTGTTTCTACAGCAGTAATAGGAGTAATTAGTTTTCTTGGCTTGATTGTTCCGCATATTGCGAGATTACTTGTAGGCAGTAATCACAAAGTACTAATGCCATATACAATGATTCTTGGAGCGTTTATTTTTTTATTGGCAGATACAGTTGGCAGAACAATTTGCTACCCATATGAAATCAATGCTGCAACAGTCATGTCTGTAATTGGCGGACCATTCTTTATTTTTTTACTGAGGAGGTCAGACAAACATAATGGCTGATGTATTTGAAATAAAGAATTTGTATTTTGCATATGATGCAAATGATGTAATAAAAGGACTTTCCGTGAAAATTCCGGAAGGAAAAGTTACTACTTTAATTGGTGCAAATGGTTGTGGAAAATCTACATTGTTCAATTTAATGACAAAAAATTTGAAACCAAAAAGCGGAAGAATTTTTCTTCAGAATCAGGATATTTCAGAAATGAAAATTCGTGATTTTGCTAAAAAAGTGGCTATTGTTCATCAATATAACACTGCACCGAATGATATAACTGTTGAAAAACTCATTAGTTATGGAAGAACGCCGCACCAGAAATTCGGAATTTCTTCTGACAGAAAAAAAGATGAAGAAATAATTCGTCATGCTATGGCAATTACCAATATGACAAAACATAAGCATAAACCTGTATCAAAATTATCAGGCGGACAGCGTCAGAGGGTATGGATTGCAATGGCATTGGCACAGGATACGAAAATTTTGTTTCTTGACGAACCAACAACTTACCTTGATATTCGCTATCAATTGCAAATTTTGAAACTTGTCCGGACACTGAACGAAAAATACGGAATGACTATTATTATGGTGTTGCATGACATCAATCAATCATTATATTATAGTGATGAAATTATTGCCATGAAAGAAGGAATGATTTTTGCACAGGGTAAACCGGAAAATATTATCACAGCAAATCTGATGAAAAATATATATGGCGTTAATCCTGAAATGAAAGAAATTGACGGAAAACCTTTTATTTTGCCAATGGAGGTATCTTATGTTTGACAAACGACTGACAAAACTTTGTCCTGAAAGTAAAAAATTCATTGCCGGAAATATTCTTTTACAATGGCTTGAATTGTTTCTGAATGCTATTATGATGATGACGGTTGCACAGACAATCAGTAAATTGTTTTACAAAGAATGGACAATGCAGGAACTTAAAATTCCAATAATTATAATTTTTGTAACGCTTTTCATTCGATTCTTTACCGCACAAGGTGCAGTAAGAATGAGTTACTTTGCCTCAAAAACTGTCAAGAAAAAACTTCGTGAAATGATTTACGGAAAATTGCTGAAACTCGGCAGTAAGTATCGGGAACAAGTCACAACGGCGGAATTAGTTCAGGAATCCGTGGAAGGTGTAGACCAGCTTGAAAGTTATTTCGGGCAGTATGTACCGCAGTTTTTCTATGCATTTTTAGCACCGGTGACATTATTTTTTCTGTTTGGATTTAATGGAAGCTGGAGTACAGCAGCAGTTCTTTTAATCTGTGTACCGTTAATTCCGGGGGCAATTATGACGGTGCAGAAAATTGCCAAAAAATTACTCTCAAAATATTGGGGGCAATATGCACAGCTTGGCAGTACATTCCTTGAAAATTTACAAGGTATGACTACATTGAAAATTTATCAGGCAGATGCATTCAAAAATCAACAGATGAATGAAGAATCTGAACATTTCCGGTTTGTGACAATGAAAGTTCTGACCATGCAGTTAAATTCTATTATTATTATGGATTTCTTTGCTTATGGCGGTGCAGCAGTGGGAATACTCATGGCAACAAGACAATTTGTTAATGGAAATTTAGCACTTGCAAGCTGTATTTTTATGATTTTGCTTTCAGCTGAATTTTTCCTGCCCATGCGTAGACTGGGAAGTTATTTTCATGTGGCAATGAATGGCATGGCGGCAAGTGACAAAATATTTAAATTTCTGGCTCTGAAAGAACCTGAAAATAAAACAAAAATTCTTTCTGAGCATACAGGAGAAATTAAACTTGACAATGTGCATTTTTCATATGATGCAGAACGTGAAATTCTTCACGGGATTAGTATGACAATTCCGGAAAAATCCTTTATCGGCATTGTTGGCGAATCAGGCTGCGGCAAATCCACAATTGCTTCCCTGCTCATGGGAAGAAATACAATAAACAATGGCAATTTGACAATTAACGGAATAAATATTCATACAGTTTCAGAAAATTCCCTCATGAAAACAATTACTTATATCAGCCATAACAGTACTTTTTTCAAAGGAACAGTCAGGGAAAATCTTCTGCTTGCAAAACCGAATGCATCTGAAAAAGAACTCTGGAATGTTCTTGAACGATGTGAACTTTCTGCATTTCTGAAAAGCGAAAAAGGACTTGAAACCCTATTGACTGAAAATGCAGGGAATTTCTCCGGCGGTCAGAAACAAAGACTTGCATTAGCAAGAGCAATTCTGCATGATTCTCCGATATATATTTTTGATGAAGCAACAAGCAATATTGATGTAGAATCAGAAGAAATCATACTTTCCGAAATTAAAAAACTTGTCAATCATAAGACAATCATTATGATTAGTCACCGGCTGGCAAACGTGGTGAATGCTGACAGAATTTATTGTTTAGAAAATGGAAATATTGCTGAAAGCGGAACACATGATGAACTGTTAAGCCATCACGGAACATATGCGAAACTTTGGCACACACAAATGAAACTTGAACATTATGGAAAGGAGTGGGAAACATGAACAAGCGTTCAAAATTCAGAACATTATGCAAAATGCTGAAACTCGTAAAACCTCTGTCAGGCTTTATGGTTTTAGCTGTTTTTTGCGGAACACTTGCCTGTTTAGCAGTGCAATTTATTCCCATTTTAGGCGGATTTGCTGTACTTCATGGACTTCATATCCACATTCCTGTAAGCATTACAACAATATGGATTTGTCTTGTGATATTTGCATTTTTGCGGGCTGTCCTGCGATATGTGGAGCAACAAACAAATCATTATATTGCTTTTACACTTTTAGCAATTGTCCGTGACAAAGTTTTTCAGGCACTGCGGAAATTATGCCCTGCCAAATTAGAAGGACGTGACAAAGGCGACCTTATTTCCTTAATTACTTCTGATGTAGAACTTCTTGAAGTATTTTATGCGCATACAATTTCACCAATTTGTATTGCATTTTTAGTTGAACTTGTAATGATTATTTTTATTGGCAGTTATCATTGGACACTCGGCGTTCTTGCATTCTGTGCTTTTTTCAGTGTTGGCGTAATTCTGCCCTTAATCATCAGTAAAAGAAGTGGAAATATTGGCGGTATGATTCGTTCACAAGCCGGAGAATTAGCAGCTTATGTTCTTGAAAATATACAGGGACTGGACGAAACAATTCAATATCAGAATGGTAAAAATCGTATGGACGGCATGAATGCAATGACAAATCAACTTACTGAAAATCAAGGAAAATTAAACACACTGACAGGGTTTAATTTAGCACTTGCCAACGCATTTATTTTCATTTATGATATTGCAATGCTTTTGCTTTCTGCTTTTTTATACAGTAAGGGAATTACTGAAACAGACGGGTTAATTATTCCGCTTATTGCATTGATGTCAAGCTATGGACCAGTGTCGGCACTTGCCAATCTTGGAACAACACTGCAAAATACAATTGCTTCTGGCGGGCGTGTTCTGGATATTATTGAGGAAACGCCTGAAACTGAAGAAATCACTGGCAAACAGGAGATTTCGTTCAACGGTGCGGACTGTGAGAATGTCACATTCAGCTATGGCGGTGAAATTGTACTGAAACAATTTAATATGCAATTTCCCGAAAATCAAATTGTTGGTATCATTGGAAAATCCGGCAGCGGAAAATCTACACTATTGAAATTACTAATGCGTTTCTGGAAAATCCAATCCGGAAAAATAAACATTTCCAATATAAATATCAATGAAATCAACACGAAAAATCTTCGGGATTTAGAAAGTTATATGACACAGGAAACACAACTTTTCAAAGACACGATTGCGAATAATATTCGTATCGCAAAATTGAATGCCACACAAAGCGAAATTGAAAACGCCTGCAAAAAAGCTTCTATTCATGAATTTATCTTGACATTGCCGAATGGTTATGAAACAGATGTGGGTGAACTCGGTGAAACGCTTTCCGGAGGAGAACGGCAGAGAATAGGATTGGCAAGGGCATTTCTTCATGATGCACCGTTTATACTTCTTGATGAGCCGACAAGCAATTTAGACAGTTTGAATGAAGCCGTTATTCTTAAATCTCTGAAAGAACAATCCACAGGAAAAACAGTTGTGCTTGTATCACACAGAGTTTCTACAATGCGAATTGCTGATGTGATGTATTCCGTGGAAAGTGGAGAAGTAACAGAATGAATGTTCAGACAAAACGTGAAAAAGAAAAAGAACTTGTTTCTTTGATGATAAAGCTATATTGCCGAAATAAACATGGCAATGCTTACTTGTGTCGGGAATGTGCAGAACTTGATGAATATGCACGGAAACGTTCTGATAAATGCCCTTTTATGGAAAATAAAACGTTCTGTTCAAATTGCAGGGTACATTGTTATCGTTCAGATATGCGTGAAAAAATCAGAAAAGTTATGCGTTTCAGTGGTCCGAGAATGATTTTTTATCGCCCTGTTACAGTAATTCGTCATTTGGTTGCAACCAAAAAAGAAAAGAAACGATTGGAGGAAAACAATGGCAGTTAAACGATTGATATTTCTGATACTTGGCTGTGTTTGCCTTGGGCTTGGTACAATTGGAATATTTATCCCTATTTTACCTACTGTTCCTTTTTATCTTGCAACAGTCTTTTGCTTTTCCCAGAGTTCACAAAAATTACATGACTGGTTTATCGGAACGAAACTTTACAAAAAACATTTACAGTCGTTTGTAGAAAAGAAAGGAATGCTGCTAAAAACTAAGCTTAGTATCATGACTACAGTAACGTTATTGATGGGATTTGGCTTCTTTATGATGGCAAAAAAAGAAATATGGATACCCTGCATTATTTTGATGATTGTCTGGATATGCCATATACTTTATTTTGTTTTTGGTGTCAGAACAATTAAAAACAAAAATGTGGAATAATTTATCTTATCATCTTATATAATTCAAATTCGTACAGTGCGTTAGGAGGATATGCAGATGTTTTTGGAAATCAGTGGAATTAAAAAGCATTTCGGCGAGGGTGAAAGCAGAATTGAGGTGCTGAAAGGAATCGATGCAGGAATTAAAAAAGGAGAAATTTGCGTTCTGCTTGGACCGTCCGGTTCAGGAAAATCAACACTGCTGAATATCATCGGAGGAATTGACAGTACAGACAGCGGCTATATCTCTATAAATGGTGAAAAAACCGCAAACATGAACGAGAAAAAATTGACAATTTATCGCAGAAAGCATCTGGGATACATTTTTCAGATGTACAACCTGATTCCAAATCTGAACATAAAAGAAAATGTGGAAGTTGGAGCATATCTCAGTGACAATCCTCTGAACGTTGACGAACTTCTGAAAACTCTTGGACTTTATGAGCATCGCCACAAATTGCCGAATCAACTTTCAGGAGGTCAGCAGCAGCGGACTGCGATTGGACGTGCAATCGTGAAAAATCCTGATATTCTACTCTGTGATGAACCGACAGGTGCGCTTGATTATACTACTTCAAAGGAAATTTTGAAACTGATTGAACATCTGAATAGAAAATTCGGCTGTACAGTCGTTATGGTAACACACAATGATGCCATAAAGAATATGGCAGACAGAGTGATAAAACTTCATGATGGAGTAATCAGAAAAAATTACATGAATGAAGCAAAAATTTCCGCAGAAGAGCTGGACTGGTAAGGAGGTCTGAACATGAAAAATCCTCTTGTCAAAAGATTCCCTCGAGAGATGAAAAGCGAGTTTGGCAAGTATCTGATTATTTTTCTGTTTATTGCAGGTACGATCTCTATTACGTCCGGATGGAATGTGGCAGGAAACAGTATGTCAACAGCTTATGATGAAAGCTTTGAAAAATACAGTATTGAGGACGGAAACTTTGAACTATATGCGGAGGCAGACAGCGATTTCATTTCAGATTTAGAAACAGACAGTCTTAACATTTGTGAAAATTTCTACATAGAGCGCAGTACAAAAGAAGTTGATAGTATATTGAGAGTTTTCCAAAAGCGTGATAAAATCAATCTTGAATGCCTTATGGAAGGTAAATTTCCGGTATCCGAAAATGAAATTGCAATTGACAGAATGTATGCAGATAATCATAAATTATCTGTGGGCGATACGCTGACTTTCGGAAACAATAAGTTTACGATAAGCGGACTTGTAGCACTTTCAGATTACAGTGCACTGTTTTCAAGTCCGGCAGATATGATGTTTGATGCCGTAAAATTTGGTGTTGCAGTTGTCACTGAAGATTGTTTTGATTCTCTTGGCGAAAGTGGACTGCACTATAGTTATTCATGGAAATATAACAAGCGTCCGAAAGACGATACAGAAGCAAAAGAACTTTCGGAAGATTTTTTAGAAACTCTTTATGAACAGTCAGCTCTGCATGGAAATGCTGTTACGGAGTATATTCCTGAATACGCCAATCGGGCAATTATTTTTACAGGTGATGATATTAAGGGCGACAGTATTTTTATTAAGATTTTCCTGTATATTGTAGTCGTGATCATCGCATTTGTTTTTGCCATTACAACAGGAAATACCATTGCTAAAGAATCTACTGTAATAGGTACACTCCGTGCCACAGGTTACACAAAAGGCGAACTGATTTGTCATTATATGACAATGCCAGTGCTGGTAACGCTTGCAGGTGCGATTGTCGGAAATATTCTTGGCTACACAGCCTTGAAAGATTTTGCTGCTTCTGCATATTATGGAAGTTACAGTCTGCCGACTTATGTGACACTCTGGAATCCGGGTGCATTTGTCAATACAACAGTTATTCCGTTGCTCATCATGCTTGCAATCAATTTTATTATGTTGTACGGAAAACTGAGCCTTCCACCATTGAAATTTATTCGCCGTGATTTGAGCCTCAGAAAAAGGAAAAAAGCATTCAAACTCAATACGAAAATTGGCATGATGAAACGTTTTCGTTTGCGTGTAATATTTCAGAATCTCCCGAATTATGCAACAATTTTTGTGGGCATCTTTTTTGCAAATGCGATACTGCTGTTTGGATTGCTGCTTACGCCAATGCTGGATAAATATCAGGAGAATATCACAACAAACCTGCTCGCTGATCATCAGTATATGCTGAAAGCTCCCGTGAAAACAATGGCAGAAGATGCTGAAAAGTACGCAGTAAGTTCTTTGAAAACAATTGAAGGAAAACTTGAATCCGAGGAAGTAACCATTTACGGAATCTCAGATAACAGTCAATATATAAAAATTGATCTAAAAAACAAAAACAGTGTATATATTTCTAATGCTTATGCTGAAAAATATGATATAAAAATTGGTGATAAAATTACACTTCAGGAGCAGTTTGGAACAAAGCGTTACAGCTTCATCGTTGACGGAATTTATAATTATCCGGCAGCTTTGAGTGTATTCATGAACAGGGAAAGTTTTAATCATATATTTGATAATGATATAAATTATTTCAGCGGTTATTTCTCAAAAAAAGAAATTACGGATATTGATGATATGTACATTGTTACTGAAATCACGGTTGATGATTTGACAAAAACCTCACGTCAATTAAAACTTTCAATGGGAAGCATGATGCGCATTTTTCTTGTGTTTGGTATTGTAATGTTTATGTTGATAGTTTATTTGTTGTCAAAGTTGATTATTGAAAAAAATACGCAGTCTATTTCTATGATTAAAATTTTGGGCTATCGGAATAGCGAGATAAACAGAATTTATATTATGGCGACTTCAATTGTTGTTGTACTATCCATACTGTTGACGATTCCCATCGCCAATATTGCAATGAAGCAGGCTTTTGAATACTATCTCAAGAGTTATCCGGGATGGCTACCTTATTATGCTGCACCATCGCTATTTGCAAAAATGGCAATTTTGGGCATTATTTCTTATGCTGTAATTGCATTTTTCCAGACGAGAGAGATTAAAAACGTTCCCTTGGCAGATGCTTTAAAAAATATGGAATAGTTTATTTTATACCATTTATGAGTATAAAATGAAAAATAATTATCAAAATGTGAGTAAAGTTCATGAAGCAAATCACTTCATGGGCTTTTTTTATTTATAAACTAAAATCATTATATCTGCATTCGCCTATTTTTTTACAATTATTATGTTTTTATTCCAGACAAATAATGCTTAAAAACAATATTATGTGACACAGAAATAAATTTTTATAATAATTTTTTGAAAAATAAAACTACTTCATATCCCGCCTGTACCTGTTTAGGTACAGACTTTTTTATTTTCTGTTAAACATGATTAAGGATGAATATTAAACAAATTTCATAAAAACAAACGTAAAAATTTGTGCATTCGTACAAAAATAAATTTTTACGCCTCAAAATGTATATATTTTCCCCCCTTTTTTCGGTGCTTATTGAAAAAGAAAATTACTCTTTCATCATCAGAAAGATTTTAAAGCTGTTAATTTTTGTCATAAAGCAGAAAACGCTAATTCCGGAACAAATCATTCAGGTGACAAGATAATTTAATTG
>CANPYZ010000047.1 GCA_947589035.1 uncultured Clostridia bacterium
GAACACGGAAGTTAAGCTCTTTTACGTCGAAAATACTTGGTTGGCGACGACCTGGAAATTTAGATAGGTGCCGGCATAATTAGGGAAAAGAGCGGAATACCGCTCTTTTGTCATATTTTATTTTATTTAAAAAAAGGGCCATTAGCTCAGTTGGTTAGAGCTTCCGGCTCATAACCGGATGGTCCTGGGTTCGAGTCCCCGATGGCCCATTGAAGAAACCGCTGAATAATTCAGCGGTTTTTTATGTTGAAGCAGAAGTTTCCGTGCTGAGTTTAGCAAGAACGGAAAAAGCTTGTTTCAAGTTGCTGACACCGAAAATTCGCAAAGAATGGGAATTTTTCGGAAGAGAAGAAAGGGATTGTTTCGGGACAATGCAGAAAGTAAAGCCCATTCGGCGGGCTTCTTCCACACGTTTGACAATTTGGGAAACATTGCGGACTTCTCCGGCGAGACCGACTTCCCCAATAGCGATTAGTTGGTCATGAATGGGTTTGTCCGTCAATGCGGAATATAAAGCTAAAGCAACCGGTAAATCACCGGCAGGTTCATCTAAGCGGAAACCGCCGACAATATTCAGATAAACATCAAGGTTAGAATAGGATAATCCAAAACGTTTTTCGAGAACGGCAAGCAAAAGTGACATACGGTTATAATCGAAACCGGTTGCCGTTCGCTTAGGGGCAGCGAAATTCGTTCTGGAAACGAGCGTCTGCACTTCCGCAAGAATGGGGCGTGTTCCTTCCATAACGCAAGCAATGCATGTTCCGGAAACGCTGAGAGGACGACCGGAAAGAAGCATTTGTGAAGGGTTCTGCACTTCTTGTAAGCCTTTTTCCTGCATATCGAAAACGCCGATTTCATTCGTTGAGCCGAAACGATTTTTCACGGCACGGAGTACACGGTAACTCATTTGTCGTTCGCCTTCGAAAAAAAGCACAGTGTCAACGATATGTTCCATGACTTTAGGACCAGCAATTGCGCCGTCTTTGTTGACGTGTCCGACAATGAAGAAAGGAATTTCCAATGTTTTAGCAGTATGCAGAAAAGCATTTGTGCATTCTCTGACTTGAGTAAGGCTGCCGGGGGAAGAAGAAATTTGTTTCAATTGCATAGTTTGAACGGAGTCAATAATGACAATATCCGGTTTAAAAGAAGTAATTGTATCACAGACCGCATCAGCATCTGTTTCCGTAAGAATATATAAATCAGGGGAAGAAACGCCGAGCCGTTCCGCACGGAGTTTAATTTGTCTGCCGGATTCTTCACCGGAAACATATAAAATTTTATGATTTTTGCATAAAAACTGACAAATTTGTAATAAAAGCGTACTCTTCCCGATACCTGGTTCACCGCCGAGCAGAACAACAGAACCTTTCACAAGACCGCCGCCGAGAACTCTGTCAAGTTCGCCGCAGCCGGTACTATAACGAATTTCATTTTCGGAATGAATATCATCAATAGGGTGAATTTTACTGGACAAATCTAAAACGGGTTTAGCATTCTGAAAATTCTGCGGGAGAGTTTCTTTTAACGTGTTCCATTTGCGGCAATTCTGGCAGAAACCGCTCCATTTAGAAGTTGACCAGCCGCATTCTGAACAGACATATTGTAATTTTTCTTTTGCCATAAATTTATCCTTTCGGGCTTTTCGTTTTGGGTTTTGGAACGACAACAGCGGCATATTTTCCGATTTTTTCGTAGCGGTCTTCTACAGTTTTCCGGTTAAAAGCGATTAAGCCGTTAGAACCGTAAGGGTCATTGAAATAATATTTCGTTTCGTCGTAGCCGACAAGCACCATACAATGTTCATTAACATACCAATCATACCAAATATTAGTAGGATTTCCTCTTGTGTCTAAAATATACCAGCCGTCAGTAACAGAAGTGTTCCACATGCAAATTGTTGCCCAAACAAGAACAGGCTGCCCTTTCGGGAGGTAAGTTTCAGCGATTTCAGAGAGTTCTTCTCCGGAAATATCTTCCGCCTTGTAATTTTTAGGAAGTAAGCGGTTAAGGGCTTTAACGATAATGGGCGCAAAACAGCCGAATCCTGAATCATTCAGCGGATTGCCGATAAAAGCATTTTCAGGGTGAGGGGCGCAGACACGGTCATTAATTTCTTGTGGGAACTGACAATTCAATAAGTCAATGATATCTTCAATATCAGAATCTTTTCCGGTGTAATAATCTAAAAGCATTTTTGCGCTGACGATTTCGCAGCCGGTAGGAAGTAAGTCTTCCTGAGAATAATAGGGGACATCTTCAATTAACACAGATTCAGGCGGTTCAGAAGTTTCCGGAATAGTTTCTGTTTCGGTTGTTTCCGTTTCCGGAATGGTAGTTTCCGTTTCTGTTTCGGTTTCTGTTTCAGGGGAAGTTTCAGTTTCAATTTTTGTTTCGGCTTCCACGTAAGCAACGGGAGCAATTTCTTCTTTCTGGTGAAATTTTTGGTATAAAATTAGAATAAGAATCAGCAAAACGCCAATGAACAAGGGGGAATATTTCTTCACTAATGCAGTAAAACGCATGAAAAATCCTCACTTTCAGGAAATGTTACATGTTTATTTTACCGCAAAATCAGGAATTTGTCAAGTATTTTCGGATAATTTGGAATAATATTGAATTAAAGCAAAAAAAGCCGTGCTGATTTATAGCAATCAGCACAGAGAAAATGCAATAGTATAATTATTTAAGTGTTTTCGGAACAATATTGAATTAAAGCAGCATATAATGTAAAAGCCACTTTCCGCTGATAGTCTTCCGTAATTAATAAAGCCGCTTCTTCCGGATTGGAAAGAAAACCACATTCCGCCATTACAGTTGGATTTTCGCTGTAATAGCAAAGGAATAATTCTTTTCCGCAAAGTTTAATTTCCCGTTGGTTATCGGGCTGAAGAAATGCAACAAACTGATTCTGAAGACGTGTTGCCAGTTCAGCATTTCGGGAATTAGTGTCGGAATAAAACATTTGCGCACCGTGATATTTCGGGTCAGTGAATTGATTCTGATGAATGGAAAGGCAAATTGCCCCGTCAACGGAATTGAATAACTCAAGGCGGTTATCCATGTCAGAACTTTTCTGGTTGGCAATGCCTTCCACGCCTTCGTCATGAATGGAACGGTCAGTGTCTCTTGTGGTGAAAACAGTATAGCCGGACATAGTGAGTAAATCCCGCAAGTCAAGAAGAATTGCAAGGTTAATATTTTTTTCCACGTCACCATTAACGGAAGTACAGCCGCCGTCAATTCCTCCGTGACCGGCATCTAAAATAATGACCTGTCCGTCACTGGCGGAAGAATTAACGAAAGCGGTTTTCTGGTTCATTCGGTGCATTGTGTACCACGAACCGGAAAGAACAAGAGCAATTACGGCAAGCACTGCGCTGATTTTCATGAAATAGGATTTAATCAATGTGAATCACCTCGGAAATATTAAGCTGATTCACTATATGAGACAAGTGTCAGAATTATGACAACTGAAAAGAAACAGCGGAATGCCATTCAGAAAGAAGTTTTTCTCTGTATTCAGGGAGCATTTCAGGGTGAAATTCCTGAACGGAATAAGGCAAAGCGGAAATTTCTTCTAAAGAATGCCACATTCCGGAATGCAAACCAGCGAAAAAGGCTGCACCTTGTGCTGTAGATTCAACATTTTCCGGTTTGTAAATGATTTGATTCAGTAAATTTGCTTGAAATTGCAGCAGAAAATGATTATTCGCCGCACCGCCGTCAACTTTAACAGAACCAATATTTCCGGTATCCTGCCGCATAGCCTGAATAACATCTGTTGTCTGGAAAGCAATGGATTCAAGAGCTGCCCGAATGATATGGGCTTTTCCTGTTCCTCTGGTTAAACCGCAAAGTAAACCTCGTGCATTAGGGTTCCAATAGGGCGTGCCTAAGCCAGTGAACGCCGGAACGAAATAAACGCCGCCGTTATCCGGAATACTGGAAGCGAAAGTTTCCGTTTCTTCCGGCGACTGAATGATTTGCAATTCGTCTCGAAGCCATTTAATGACTGCACCGGAAATGAACACAGAACCTTCTAAAGCGTAAGTGATTTTCTGATGAATGCGCCATGCAATTGTTGTTAATAAGCCATTCTGACTTTGTACAGGAGTTTCCCCCGTATTCATGAGAAGAAAACCGCCTGTACCGTAGGTATTTTTCACATCACCGGAATGAAAACATTTCTGCCCGAATAATGCGGCTTGCTGGTCGCCTGCACAACCGGAAATGGGAATTTCCGCACCGAGAACGGCTTTTTCCGTTACGCCGAAATCGCCGGAACTGTTCCGGACTTCCGGAAGAATACATTCCGGAATGTTCAGCAAAGTTAAAATTTCTTTATCCCATTTTAATTCATGAATATTGAATAGCATGGTACGGGAAGCATTACTGTAATCAGTAGCATGAACTTTTCCGCCGGTAAGATTCCAGATTAACCAAGTGTCCACAGTGCCGAACAGTAAATTTCCTTGTTCAGCTTGTTGTTGTGCGTTGGGAACATGGTCAAGAATCCAGCGAATTTTCGTAGCGGAAAAATACGGGTCAATTCTTAAACCGGTTTTTTCCTGAAAGAAAGAATTTAAATTTTGTTGTGTTAATGTTTCGCAGAAATCTGCCGTTCTTCTGCATTGCCAGACGATTGCCGGGTAAATGGGTTTTCCTGTGGATTTTTCCCAAATCAAAGTTGTTTCTCTTTGGTTAGTAATGCCAATGGAAATCACTGATGCATTTTGTGTTTCACACCATGCGAGGCAGTCTTTCGCTGCCTGCAATTGTGACTGTAAAATTTCTTCCGGTAAATGTTCCACCCAACCGGATTCAGGAAAATGCTGTGGAAATTCATATTGGGAAGAAAACATTTTCTGCCCCTGTTGGTTAAAAATAACCGCCCTTGAAGAAGTTGTTCCCTGGTCAAGGGAAAGAATAAATTTTTGCATAAATCATCCGCCTTTCATGATTTTTTTCTTAATTCCCAGAATGCCACCGCACTGGCTGCGGCAACATTTAAAGAGTCAACGCCGTGAAACATGGGAATTTTTACAGTATCATCGCATGACTGAATAGTAGATTCCTGTAAGCCGTCGCCTTCTGTGCCTAAAATAATTGCTATTCGAGAAAGAGAAGAAAATTTCGGGTCATCAATAGTTAAAGTATTCTGTTTTAACGCCATTGCCACAGTGTGGAAATTTTGCTGATGTAAAAAATGAACATATTCCGGAGAAGGTAAAGAAAGATACGCCCACGGAATTTGAAACACTGTTCCCATACTTACCCGCACTGAACGCCTGTATAACGGGTCACTGCAACCGGAAGTTAATAATACAGCATCTATTCCTAAAGCCGCCGCTGAACGGAAAATTGCTCCGACGTTAGTTTGATTCATGATATTTTCAAGAACAACAATTCTTGAAGCGTTCCGGAAAAGGGAAGTTATTTCCGGAAGTGGGCGGCGGCGCATAGCGCAGAGAATGCCTTGTGTAAGTTTATATCCGGTAATTTTGGTTAATATGTCAGAATCTGCCGTATATATGGGAATATCTGGATAATTAGCTAAAAATTCCGCTTTAGGTAAAATTTTTCTTTCAGAAAGAAAAGAAACTGGCTGATAACCGGCAGACAATGCCCGTTGAATGACTTTCATGCTTTCAGCAATGAACAAGCCTTGTTCAGGTTCATTCCAATGGAAAAGCCTTGTTTCGTTAGTGCAGAGAAAAGGCTGTAATTCAGGGGCGTTGAGGTCTTGAAGTTCAATTCGCATAAAAATTCCTCCTGTGTGGTTTAGTAATATTATAGCACGGAACGGAAAAAAAGTAAAGAGAATATTTTTTCACGAAATCAACATGAAATTTTCACAAAATCATCATGTAAATATGATAATTTTAAGTAATTCTAAAAGTTGAACAGGGGGAATAATTCATGAATGCAGCCGGACTAATTGAACTGCTGATTACTTTACCAACGGGAATAATAATGATTATCTTAGCATTTTGTTTGATTTGCAGGCAAAATATTACCCTCATTCATGAATATCATCATCAGAATGTTCAACCGCAGGACATAAAAGCCTATACTCAATTATGGGGATTTTCGTTATTGATTATGGGAATTTGTACGGGAATTACTGGTTTGATTGATTTTCTGTATTACACGGAAATCGGCTGGGGAATATTTACTTTAGGGTTAATAATAGGCTTTTTCATTGGTCATCATGCCCAGAAAAAATATAATGGTTCTTGGTTTAGTTTAAAATAAAATTTTTCAGAAAAGGGAGAAAAGAATGAATTTTATTCCGGAAATGCTCCGGCTTTACGCCGTGACAGACAGAACATGGACAGGAAAGCAAACTCTTGCTGAACAGGTGGAAGAGGCTTTAAAAGGCGGTGTGACTTGCGTTCAGCTCAGGGAAAAGCATTTAGCAGAGAAAGAATTTTTACAGGAAGCAATAATATTAAAAGAAATTTGTCACTGGTATCATGCGCCGCTTTTCATTAACGATAATGTTTCTGTTGCGCTGAAAGCTGATGCGGACGGCGTTCATCTCGGACAGAAAGATATGTCCGCCGCAGAGGCAAGAAAAATTTTAGGGAAAAATAAAATTATCGGGGTAACGGCGAAAACGATTGAACAGGCAATGCAGGCGCAGGAACAAGGCGCAAATTATCTCGGTACAGGGGCAATGTTTCCGACTTCCACAAAAACAGATACTGTTGTAATTGACCGGACGCTGTTCAGAAAAATTTGCTTAACTGTAAATATTCCCGTTGTGGCAATCGGCGGAATTACGGAAGAAAATTTACCGGAACTTTCCGGCTTGCCTATGGAAGGAATTGCCTTAGTTTCAGCGATATTTTCAGCGGAACGAATTGAAGAAACTTGCCGGAGGCTGAAAAATTTATCGGAAAATTTAATTTCCGGAAAAGGAGCGAATGCATGAAAACCGCATTAACCATTGCCGGAAGTGATTCAAGCGGGGGAGCAGGCATTCAGGCGGATATGAAAACTATGTTAGCGAATGGTGTATTTTCAATGAGTGCCATTACGGCATTGACGGCGCAAAATACAACCGGAGTGAAAGCAATTCAGAACACCACGCCGGAAATGTTAAGTCAGCAGTTAGATTGTATTTTCACAGATATTTTCCCGAATGCAGTAAAAATCGGCATGTTGCCTTCTGTGGAGCTGATTGACATCACCGCCCGAAAATTAACGCATTACCAAGCAGAACATATTGTTCTTGACCCTGTAATGATTGCCACAAGCGGAACAGAACTCATTCCGGAAAAGGCTGTTTCTGCGCTGAAAGAAATGTTAATTCCTCTTGCGGAAGTGATTACACCGAATATTCCGGAAGCGGAAATTCTTTCGGGAATGGCAATTCACACAGAAAAAGACATGGAACAGTCAGCGGAAAAACTTTTGCAGATGTTTCATTGTGCAGTATTAGTTAAAGGCGGTCATGCACAAGGGGAAGCGAATGATTTTCTCATTACCGCTGAAAGCCGTCAATGGTTTCACGGGGAAAGAATTGCCAATCCGAACACGCATGGAACAGGCTGTACATTATCGAGTGCAATTGCGGCGAATTTAGCGAAAGGTTTTCCCTTGCCGGAATCGGTAGCACGGGCGAAAAATTATCTTTCTGGGGCATTGGCGGCAATGCTTAATTTAGGGAAAGGTTCAGGACCATTGGCGCATGGATACGCTTTAAACAGTGAATTTATACAAGAAAAATGCACCTTGTAACAGGTGCATTTTTTTTCGAAAATAGAAATATTATAGAAACGGTGAGTACGCACAAATAAAACCGTCGTCTGTGAGTTGCAGAATATCATTATACACAAGAAAATGTTTTTTATCGCAAGGCATGGACAAATGATAATGCCCACTGAACCATAATTGAAATTCTAACCGTGAATCAATTTCATCAAAATAATCTGTTAATTCATTCCGGTTATAGGCTTCATAGCCGAACATGTCCATTTGAATATGCTGCGGAAGTGAATGCGTAATCACAATATCTGTTTTCCAGTTAGCTTTTTCTAAAGCCTTTCTGCCCCGTTTCATTTCGGCAATACTGGGGAGTTCCTCTTTCCACATGGAAATTCCCCACTTCCGGAAAGCTTTATCATGACTTTCCGCACCGCCGAAAACGAAAAATTTTTTCCCCTCAAGGGTAAAACATTGCCCTCTTAACAAATGAAAAATATGTTCTGTAATTTGATGTACTTGAATAGTATTCCATTCTGTTACGGGGTAAGTGTTCAGCATGTCAAAATTTTCATGATTGCCGTCAATCCAAAGTGTTGTCCACGGCTTGTTTTCGAGCCAATTAAGCCACCATTTTTCTGATTTTGATCCTTCCCATAATAAGCCGAAATCGCCGCAAATAATCATATAATCCGAACGAGTAAGCGATTTTTGCATAGTAAAACGTTTCGTAGAAAATTTGTGAATATCATATTCTCCATGAATATCACCAGTAATAAAAATCATGATTCAATCCCCCAATGCAATAGTATTTTTCCTACTCTCTTATTATAGCATAGTACGAGAAAAAATGCAAGTCAGAAAGAGAAATTCTTTACAGATGACTTGACATTTTTGTGAATTTGTGTTATGATAAAATTACAATGCAGATATGTTTTGAAAAAACATGTCAGAATCATCCTGTAAAAGAAAGGGGAACCTTTATGGGCTTTTTTTCAAGAATGATTGATATTTTCAAATCGAATGTCAATGATTTGATTGACAGGGCGGAAGACCCTGAAAAAATGGTGAAACAAATTATTGCAGATATGCAGCAGGAATTGAATAAATCCACGCAGGCTTTAGGAAAAGCCGTTGCCAGTGAACGGCTTGCACAAAAGCAATATCAGGAGGCAATGAAAAAGTCTTCTGACTGGGAAGCGAAAGCGAAAGCGGCTCTTGCATCGAATAATATTGATTTAGCGAAAAGAGCGTTAGCGCAGAAAGTGAAAGCCGATGAAGAAGTTGCTGCTTATAAAGAAATGGCGGAAACAATTTCTAATCAAACAGAAGCAATCCGGACGCAAGTGGAAACGCTGAAATCGAAACTTTCAGAGGCGAAAAGCCGTCAGGCAATGTTAATTGCCCGTTCGCAAATGGCAGACACGAAAAAAACTTTGGCGCAGAGTATCAGCGGAATAGATACTTCCAGCGCATACGAAAAATTAAACCGTCTGGAAGAAAAAGTAACCCGAAAAGAAGCGGAAGCAGATGCATTTGCAGAAATTACCGGAACGGCAGTTTCACAAGATTTTGAAACATTTGAAAAACTTCAGGCAGATGCACGGGTAGACACGGAATTAGAGAGACTTATGGCGGAAATGGGGAAAATTCAGCCGACAGAAGGGGAACTTTCTTTAGAGGAACAAATTGCCGCAGCGGAAGCCGCAGCAGAAGCGGCAGTCGCAGAGGGCGGGAATATTTCTCTTAGAAAGCCGGTTTAAATGAAAGTAAAGAAACAGCCGCTTTTTCGTGATTGCGGAATGCGGCTGTTTTACATTGGAGGGAAAATGTATGTTATCTGATATTGAAATTGCGCAGGCAGCGGAACTATTGCCTGTGAAAGAAATTGCAGGGAAATTAGGGATTACCGAAGAAGAATTTGAACCATATGGGCATGATAAAGCAAAACTGAATGAAAAGCTTTATCAGAGAATGGCAGATTGCAAAGAGGGGAAATTAATTTTAGTGACGGCAATTAACCCGACACCGGCAGGAGAAGGAAAAACAACTGTCAGTGTTGGTTTAGGTCAGGCAATGGCGAAAATCGGGAAGAAGGCAGTACTTGCTTTACGTGAACCGTCTTTAGGTCCTGTTTTCGGAATTAAAGGCGGTGCAGCCGGCGGAGGGTATGCGCAAGTTGTGCCAATGGAAGACATTAACTTGCATTTTACGGGAGATATTCATGCGATTACGGCAGCGAATAATTTACTTTGTGCGCTTTTAGATAATCATATTCAGCAGGGGAATGCATTAAAAATTGACACGAGAAGAATTTTATTCAAGCGTTGTCTGGACATGAATGACAGGGCATTAAGAAATATTGTGATTGGCTTAGGCGGAAAAATGAACGGCGTGCCGAGAGAGGACAGTTTTCAGATTACTGTTGCCTCGGAAGTCATGGCAATTTTATGTTTAGCCTCTGATTTAGAAGATTTGAAAAAAAGATTAGGCAATATTTTAGTTGCGTGGAGTTTGGAAAATACGCCGATTTATGCAAAAGATTTGCAGGCAGAAGGCGCAATGACTGCATTGCTGAAAGATGCATTGAAACCAAATTTAGTGCAGACTTTGGAACATACGCCGGTATTGATTCACGGAGGACCTTTTGCGAACATTGCCCACGGGTGCAATTCCGTCAGAGCGACGAAATTAGCCTTGAAATTAGGGGATTACTGCATTACTGAAGCGGGATTCGGTTCAGATTTAGGAGCGGAAAAATTTTTCGATATTAAATGCCGTTATGCCGGATTAAAGCCTTCTTGCGTGGTATTAGTGGCAACAGTCAGAGCGTTGAAATATAACGGCGGTGTGGAAAAAGCGGCTTTAGCTGAACCGGATTTGCAAGCCCTGAAAAAAGGAATTGTGAATTTAGGCGTACATATTGAAAATATGCAGAAATATCATGTTCCTGTTGTTGTGGCAATCAATCGTTTCCATACGGACACGGAAGAAGAATTAGCTTTCATTGCTGATTACTGTCAGGAAAATTACAATGTGCAGACTTCCCTTTGTGAAGTTTTTGCGAAAGGCGGTGCAGGCGGAACAGATTTAGCGGAAAAAGTTTGTCAGATTGCCGACAATCAGGAATCCGCTTTTGAAGTATTATATTCAACGGAATTATCGCTGAAAGAAAAAATTCAGACGATAGCGAAAGAAATTTACCGTGCAGATGGGGTAGACTTCCAACCGAAAGCGTTAAAATCTTTGAAAGAAATTGAAGAGCTTGGTTTCGGGAATTTGCCTGTATGCATTGCGAAAACGCAGTATTCGCTTTCTGACGACCCGAAAAAATTAGGCAAGCCGGAACAATTCCGGATTACGGTCAGTGACATGAGAGTTTCCGCCGGTGCAGGGTTTGTAGTTGTGCTGACGGGGGATATTATGACCATGCCGGGGCTTCCGAAATCGCCAGCCGCCTTGAAAATTGACTGTGACACACAAGGAAATATTAGCGGGTTGTTCTGAATGAAGAAAGAATATTTTACCCATTCGCCGGAAGAAACGCTGATTTTTGCGGAAACGTTTGCGAAATCTCTTCATGTAGGGGATATTTTAGCTTATTCCGGTGATTTAGGAGCAGGGAAAACCACGTTCACGAGGGGACTTGTTAAGGGATTAGGCATAAATGATTTAGTGACTTCCCCAACGTTTGACCTTGTGCATGTTTACGGGCAGCCGCCGTTGCAGTTATGTCATTTTGACATGTATCGAATAGCGGACGAATCCGAATTAGAAACAACAGGCTTTTATGATTATGACTTACAGGAAAGCATTTTTGTGATAGAATGGTCAGAAATCATTCAGGCAGTTCTTCCGGAAGATTGCATTCAAATCAGTTTGGAACGAATCAGCGAAGAAGAACGGAAAATTATTATTGAATGGCAGGAGGCGGAACGCTTTGCGGATTTTAGGGCTTGACACGTCAGGGAAAACGGCTTCTGTTGCGATATTAGACACGGAAAAGAAAATTCTTCTCGGAGAACATACGATTTATACGAACCGCACGCATTCGCAAGTGATTATGCCAATGTGTAAGCAATTATTGCAGGATTGTAATTTGACTTTAGAAGAAATTGACATGCTGTCCGTTTCCGTTGGTCCCGGGTCGTATACTGGGTTAAGAATTGGCATTGCTGCCGTGCAGGGAATGGCAATGGTGAAGAAAATGCCTTGTGCAGGCGTTTCCACTTTAGAAGCCATGGCGTGCAGAATATTAAATTTTCCGGCAGTGCTTTCCGTTATGCACGCAAGGCAGAATTTATTTTATGCGGCGTTATTCCAGACGGAAACAGCCTGTGAACGAATTTTTCCAGACGAATTATTATCTGTGGAAGAAATTGCTGAACGCATTCAGCAGGAAAAAACTTTACTTGTCACGGGAGAAGGGGCAGAAGAATTTCTCCGGCAGTATCCGGAAAAATTTCTCCGTCTTGCGCCGGAACATTTACGTTTGCAGTCGGCGGCAGGGGTTTGCCTTTGTGCGGCAAGTCACCCTGAACTGAAAAATTCCGCTGCTGCCTTAACGGCAAGTTATTTGCAGGCGGTGCAAATTCAGAAAAAGAAAACAGAGAAATAAATTTTTGAATATTTTGAACATAAGGATTGGTGAATTTTATGATAGCAATAGGCTGTGACCATGCGGCAGTCAATTTGAAAAATGCCGTCAAGAAACATTTAGAAGAAAAGCATGTTTCTTTTGAGGATTTCGGAACAGATGGAACTTCTTGCGATTATCCCGACATTGCGGAAAAAGTTTGTTCAGCGGTGTGTTCTGGTTCAGCGGAGCGGGGAATTTTACTTTGCGGAACGGGAATAGGCATGAGTATAGCGGCGAATAAAATGAAAGGCATTCGTGCGGCGGTCTGCAATGACGGATTTTCAGCGGAGTATACCCGAAAGCATAATAACGCAAATGTGTTATGCATGGGAGAAAGAGTCATCGGAACGGGTTTAGCGTTGGAACTGGTTGACATTTTTTTAGAAACGGAATTTGAAGGCGGCAGACATCAGAGAAGAGTAGATAAGATTACAGCATTAGAAAACAAATCATTAGGAGGAATTTAATTATGGCAAAATTACACATTATTGATCATCCGCTGATTCAGCATAAAATTTCGCTGATGCGGGACAAGAACACCGGAACGAAAGAATTTCGTGAACTGGTCAATGAAACGGCAATGCTGATTTGCTATGAAGCAACAAGGGATTTGCCGTTAAAAGAAATTGAAATGGAAACGCCTTTGTGCATGGCGCACACGAAAATTGTTTCCGGACGGAAATTAGCGGTTGTTCCGGTATTGCGTGCAGGGCTGGGCATGATTGACGGGGTAACGTCTTTAGTGCCGGCGGCGAAAATCGGGCATATTGGCATGTTCCGAGATCCGGAAACGCACCAGTCCGTGAAGTATTACTGCAAACTTCCGGAAGATATTGCGGAGCGTGATGTGATTATTGTTGACCCGATGTTAGCAACAGGTTCAACGGCGTGTGCAGCGATTACGGAATTGAAGAAAGTCGGCGTGAAGAACATTAAATTCATGTGTATTTTGTGTTCACCGGAGGGCGCAACGGCAATGATTCAGACACATCCGGACGTAGATATTTATTGCGGCGTTATGGACGAGGGCTTGAATGAAGATAAATATATTATCCCTGGGTTAGGTGATGCCGGAGACAGAATTTTCGGCACGAAATGATATTCAGTAAAAATCCATATATCAATTTAAATATGGGATTGGTGAAAGAAAATTTTGTCATTGTCCGCAGGAAAGAAATTGCGTTATGGAAAGACCGTGGATTCCGGCGAAAATGGAATTACCCTGTATTTCATCATATAGGGAAAGAAATTGTCATGTTAGGGAAACCGCTGACGATACAGGAATTTTCGCCGGAAAAGCTGTTACACAGCAAAGTAATAGACTATAGTTCATTTTTAGGGACGTATGGCATGGGCGGACCGGGGTTTTTCGGGCTGAAATTAGAAGGCACATTCGGCGTTCGCTGGCTTGTCTACAGCATTTGGGCAGCAGATGAACATTTACTGTTCAATGGAAAAATACTCCGCTGTCACCCGATATTCGAACAAAAATATAACCCGTGGATATTGTCGGAAAATCCTGACACGAAAAAGCAGTTTTCACAGTTGCTGATTGGATTAGACATTGAACAAATCCGGCTTGAAGAACACGCCCTGCAAATCAAATTTTCCGGAGGGCATACGCTGGAAACGTTTTTGCAGTCGGAAAAATTCCCCGAACAGGGTGGAACACGCCGGAAGCGGTTATCTTACCAAACAGGAATAATGGCAGATTACTGGCTTTTAATTTATGACGGAACGGATCTTATGGTATAAAGAAAGGATTTGATTTTCATGCGGAAACTGAAAACATTGCTTGCGCTGTGTGCAGTGCTGAGTATGGGAATAATCAATATTCCGGTTTCGGCGTTGGAACTGAATACACCAGACAAAGGAATTATTTCACAGGGCGAAGAAAAACCCACTTCTGGCACTTGCGGCGAAGATGTCAATTGGAATTTTGATGAATCCACAGGAACGCTTACGATTAGCGGAACGGGAAGAATGGAAAATAGTTGGTCTCCGCCATGGAAAAAGTTCCCAATTCAGCAAGTTATCATTGAAGAAGGGATTTAACAGTTAAAACATTTTTATAAAATGTTATTATAAAGTATTGACTTTTATCATTTTAAACGTTTAAATTGATAAAAATATACAACTCAATAAAAATCTAAAAAACACT
>CANPYZ010000048.1 GCA_947589035.1 uncultured Clostridia bacterium
CGAACAATCGCACTGTTAGAGAGGTCAGAATTTCTTGCAAGACCGCTGTAGAATGAATTTAATGCATTGTTCAGTTCCTCATACTTTGTTATCTGTTTATCATCGCCGTCCATTATTTTTTGATAAACGAGAGAACAGAATGTTCTTGGGTTAGTGTCTACATCTGTCGTATCACCGCCACTCCAAACAAAGCAACGCAAATGGTTCTGAGCGTCCACATAAAAACGAATACTGCGTTCATTTGAAGATGGACTGTATTTTATATCTTCACTATTCCCATTAAAGATAGATACTTTTAAATCATCTTTAGCAGCCTTCGGAACAGTGGCTATATTTTTTCTCATAACTTGGTCGCCAAGGTCAATTCCCACTTCGGCTCTAATACCAATATATTGTTTGCCGCTTTCCAGACAGCCTGAAATATCTGCCCATGTAGAATGTGAGTTGACATAGTACCAGCCTCTACGCTGAGTGTCGTATGGATTATTATACAACTCTTTTTTAATCTGTGCAATGTCAACCTTTTCTGTTTCTTCTCCACTCCCAACCGTTTCCGTTGCATGATATTCACTGCAAGCAAGGGTTGAATCCGGAATTGTTGCACCCGATGCCATTTCATATATTTTCTTTACCTGTGTTGCATCAAATGCCTTGTCATATATGTAGAGGTCATCAATTAGAATATCTTTACCATCATATTCATCTACTAAACCGCCCAAAATGATTGCAAAATTATCTGCGGTTAATAAATTAAAAGTTTGAGTAGAACTGCCAGCAGTTTCGACTGCTGCGCCATTTACATAAGCAGTTACAGTACCATTATTAACAGTGAATGTTGCTATTGTCCAATCACCTGTATTAAATGCATTGGAACCGCTTGCTTTGTTTCCATAGTAACTATTTTGTGAAAATCTTATATGGCTTGGGTTGCCACTTTTGGATTCTGACAAATTTTGTGAACGGAATATATTATAGTAACCTTCATTTTTATCTAATGAACCCATGTAAACTAATTCGGCTTCGTGTGTTGGTGTATCGTTTGTCTTAGAATTTGTTACTGCAAAAGAAATGGTGAAATTATTTTTATTCGGAACAGCATCAAGCAAAACTCCTCCATTTTTTGCAGTTTGTGTTAAATTCAATGAGTGATCTCCTTGATATTTCGCATCTGTATACACTGGTTCAGCCGGAGCACCTTCGAGCGTTTTTCCACTGAATGTACCGCCTTCTGCTTGTTCAATAAAAGTGAGAGATTCACCAGAAACAGGGTTTTCTAAATTATAATCATCACCAAAATCGTAAAACGCAGTTAAACCTTCAATACTTTTCATAGTATTATAGGTACTTATGTTTTTATTTTCATTTAGTTTTGTAATTTCATCTGTAGTTAATGCTTTACTAAATACACAAAATGTTGTCAACTGTACTCCGGAATATGGCAAATCTTTATTACTATTTACAACATCTCCGCCAATGATAATATCTGCATCGTTAAAATTACCTGTAAAAGAACAATCAAATTGGGCTTTGTTATCTTTTGCTTGAACGGATAAATCTATAATTATTTTTTTATTTTCATTATCATAACTTAATGATATATTTACCCAATTGTCTGTACCGATACCATTACTAGTTCTTTGAAAAAGATTTTCAATTTCGAATTTTTTTTCGTTATTTGCTTCAATAGTTAATTTTCTTGGGTCGCTACCTGCCCCATTTCTATATACAGAAATATAATTTTCATTATTTCCAACATATACCAGGGGCATCTTATTTACACTATTTTTATCTTCAATGGAAGAACTAAGTAATTGACTTGCTTTCACTCTCATCGAAATAGTAAAAGATTCTGTAGCTTTTACATCAGCCAGCAATGCACCATTTTTGGCAGTTTCATCAAGTTGCAAATCCTTATTTCCAATGGTGAATGATGGCTCAACTTTAACCATTGGTGTTTGTTCTTTATCAAATGTACCTTCGGTATCTTCTGCGTGCTTAATAAGTTTAGCCTCTCCGCCGTTCACTTCATTTTTCAGCGTACTTTCAAACGGATAATAGCCGATAGGTTCAATTATGCCTGTGGGGTCTCCCCCGTCCCAATATCCCAACGGCACAAACTCCGCAACAGAAGGACGAGCCTCATAGACATAGTATTGATAGTCCGCATAGGAGAGCTTGCTGTTGTCAGTTTTTGTCTTGTCTAATATCAGGTCAACAACGTCCTGCGGCAGATAGCCACCATTTTTGTCTTGAATTGCTGCTAAAACTTTGGTTAAATCTGAATCATAACCACTATTATATTCAGTTAAATCTGTAATACCATATTCTTCTTTCAAATTATTGAGATCTATGCTTTCAATCTTATCAATTTGTAGCGGGTTAAGTGTATCCACCGTCCACGCCATAGAACCGGAAGCATCGAGGATTGTTGCCACGTCCACAGGGTTTTCGCCGACATACCATGATTCTAAATTGACATCAAATGTTCTGCCGTCCTCTAATGCTGTAGCCGTTTTATTCGTGTGCAGACCGTAGCCAGTATTGTAATATTCATTGCTTGTATCCTGTTCAAGATCGGGGAAATCTGTTGACCTGCCCTTTCGCTGAATGTCACCTTCAGCAGACACCGTTCTTGTAGACATATTTTGAAATGCACCAGGACCGACAGCAGACAAAGACAATATCACTGCCGACACGCCAGCAAAAATTTTTCTGATAACCTGATTCATCATCTGCACGCTCCTTTTGAATAAAATACACCTGTTGCACTCTGTTTCCTGAATGGTTAAACTATAACTATAGAGAGTTTAGTATATTCTTTTAGCATTTCGCAAAAGAAGCCCTTTCAAGATACAGAATAGTTAAAATTGGAAAGAAATTTTCTTCATGTATGCCTGTTTTTGTTCAAAAGAAGAGTGAACATAGCGATTCAGCGTGATTTCTACATTGCTATGCCCTAAAAGTTCACTGACTGTTTTCACATCAAATCCGAGCTGAATGCAGGTTGAAGCGAAAATATGGCGCAATGCATGAAAATGCACTGACGGCAAATTTGCGTTTTTTAGAATTTTGCGGAATCTGTATTGCATTGTCCGTGGTTCAATGGGCTTTTCTGTTCCAGTTAGAATATATTCTTCTGGTTTGCCTTGGAATTTCAGCAGGAAATTCATCATACAATCCGGAATGGGTATTTTTCTTTTAGAGGATTCGCTTTTCGGGTCAGTGATGATAAGCTTTGTTTTCGTAGTAGTTGAAGGGCATTGAATGCGCTGCATGGTTTTCCTGACGGTCAGAATCCGTTTTTCAAGGTCTAAATCTTTCCATTGTAAAGCGCAGAGTTCCCCGATGCGGATTCCCGTGGAAATTGCTAAAGCCGTTCCCAGTGTGCCGTGATTCGGATTTTCGGAAATATATTTCTGCAATTGCTGTTGTTCGGTCTTGTCAAGAAGCTGAACATCCGGCACTGTGCATTTTGGCAAAGTAATGCCGTCCATGGGGTTAAAAATATGATATATTCTGACGGCATATTTGAACAAATTTTTCATCAGAATGATTATATCGGAAATATACCGATTAGAAAGCTTTGTATTCTTTTTTTCCGAAATAAAGGCATAAATGTCTTTCTGCGCAATAGAGCTTATTTCTTTATCTCCGAAATAGGGCAGAATATGCTTTTTCGCTTTCATGCAGTAATTAGCAATAGTAGATTCTTTAACACGGTGTTTCGTGAGTTCATACCACTCTGCGAAAATTTCTTCCAGCGTTTTGTGACAAACGGTTTCTGAACGTTCTTTCTGGCGGATTTCTTCTATTTTTGCCACAACTTCAGCTTTAGTTCTGGCGAAAATATACTGAAATATTCTCTTTCCGCCGCTGTTTTTTCCACGGGAAATTCTTCCTTCCCATCTTCCGTCTTTCCGGTGGTAAACGTTTACTCTCTGCATATGTATCCTCCTTGTGCAACATGTACAAATTTTTCGAAATATTTTCTATAGAATGAGTTTAATTTTTCAAATTCTCTGTCTTGACATTTCTTATTGAGTGTGATATAATAATACATAGTGATGATATTCTTTTCCTGAAAGGGCTTCTTTTGCGAAATGCTAAAAAAATATACTAAACTCTCTATAGTTATAGTTTAACCATTCAGGAAACAGAGTGCAACAGGTGTATTTTATTCAAAAGGAGCGTGCAGATGATGAATCAGGTTATCAGAAAAATTTTTGCTGGCGTGTCGGCAGCGATATTGTCTGTGTCTGCGATTAGCTCCGACACATGGATTGGAAATTTCATGCAGACACTTCATGCGGATTCAGATGAAACCGTCCTGAAACAAGGCAGTCAAGATAATTTTTTAAATCCAGAGCAGGACACAAGAACAGATGATTCCGGCAACAAAATCTATAATACAAATTATGGCTTGCATACGGACAAAACTGTTTCCAAAGCGTACAGCGATGGCAGGACATTTGACATTGACCTTGAATCGTGGTATATCGGCGAAAAGCCTGTAGATGTGGGACTTGTCCTTGATGCATCAGGTTCTATGGCATGGACAACAAATACACTGTATCCGCTGGAAATCGATACTGAAGATATTGAAAGTATAATTGGAAAATATGGTATTACTGATTCTAATGAAGATGGAAGTACTGATATTAATGATATTGTAGAGTGGCAAAATAATTCGGAAAATGGCGGCTACCTGCCTCAAGATGCTGTTGACTTGATATTAGACCCCAACAATACGGATAACACCAAACTCGGCTATGATAAATATAAATATTATGTCTATGAAGACCGTTCTTCTGTTTCAGAGTTTGTGCCTTTGGGATATTGGGACGGGGGTGCAGACCCTATTGATGATGAAAGTCTGATTGGGTACTATCCTTTTGAAAATTCTCTGGAAAATAAAGCCCCTAAAGCTGCTGATAATACAGGCGGAAAATACATTGAACAAGACAGCACAGGCTTTGATACTGAAAAGCCAGCCTCCAGTTCCCCCGCAAAATTTTCTGATGGTGGACTGGATTTGTACAATACAGATAAAAATGGAAATGTTGTTATTGATATTTCATCGTTAAAAGAAAAAAATTTTAGTTTATCTTTTTCAGTGAAATTTGGTGAACATGGCAAAAATCAGTATAATACACCTTTAGTCTATGTAGGTAATGCAGGCGGCAACAAATTCTATTCTCTGTTTAGAGGTAATGTAGATAGCACTGGCAAAGGAAATTCTAATAATTTTAGAGTTGTTGCTAATAATGGTGATACTTCTCCAAAAAAGTCAGGTGCAATTAAAAGTGGTGATGAGGCGAATTGGTTGGATTGCAGTCTGACATTTGAATGGAACGGGGACGGATATAAAGGAAGCTGTACGGCAAATGGAAAAAGTCCAGACAATAGTAGTGATGGTACAATAATGTTTAATGATTTTAAATTTGCGGTAGATGATTCATTATATTTAATATTAGGCGGCAATGAATTACTTGCTTATCAAGAAGGTTCGACAGACATCAGCAAAAACAAAATCAAAGATTTGAAAATCACTGTAAATTCTGAAGAAGTAGCAAATTTCCCACTTTCAGGCAATTTGAAAAATACTGTTACTGGCAGTGAAATTGGCAATGCTTCTCTCATGAAAGACGGAACAGATGACGGTTTTAATGTCACTGAAGAAGTAGAATCAACTTCTATTGAACTGCAATATGATAATGAGGATGAAAATTATTACTTAAATTTGAATAAATTCGCTGAGAATGGTGCGGTTATGCTTGGGGCTTTGCCGGATATAAATAGTGAAGATGAATTTACAATTTCTATGAAACTTAAAAGAACAGCTGGTTTGAAAACAAATAAACAAAATATCTTTTATTTAGGTGATAAAGAGCAAAATAATTATTACCAGTTTTTCCGTTCAATATCCGCTGGTGGTTATTTAGGTATTTCCAAGAGTGAGCAGGAAGATTTATTAAACAAACCTCCTACAGAAAGTGACAAGGTGTATTATCAAGGCGGTTTAGCAAGCAATGATGCCTGGTACATAAATACTCTTGTATTCAAAACAGACCCATCTAATGACAAGAAATTTATCATTACACCCTATATTAACGGAAAAGCGGAGTATCAAGATGGGAGTAACCACAATTTTTCAATAGATAAAATAGATGTAGCTGACTTCGTTTTCTTGCTTGGTGCATTATATAGTAATGACACTGGTGAAGGGCATTCAGAACATTATGTTGATGATGTATATATTTTCAATTCAGCATTATCAGCAGATAAAGTTGGACTTTACTTTGGAAAAGAACTTTGTGAGGCAACAGAATATGATAAAACTGATAAAACTAAAATTGAAACTGCTGTTTATCATGCTGAAACAATCATTGATGGAGAAAAAGTCGATATTGCACAGATAAGTGATAGTTTGGCAAATAATCTAAAAATTTCTGAACGCCGTGGCTGGTATTATGTAAATTCTTTGTCTGACTGGAAAGATATTGAAGGCTGTCTGAAAAGTGGTAAACAGTATATAGGAATTGTAAAAGATACAGGAACAGAATATTATGGTACTGAATCTAAAATAACAATACCAAGCGCATATAGTTCAGGAGAAGTTAGTGAATTATTAGGCAATACAATTCAAGATTTTACTAACTATAAAAACAATCTTCCTGAAAGTGAACGCAGTATAAGGTTTTTTGTAGATGAAAGTAATCATCTGAGATGCTTTGTATATAGCGGAAAGGAATCAAGTAATGATGAGCCGAAACGCACATTCTGTTCTGTTGTATATACCAATGACGGAAGTAACGGTCATGCCCCTTCTAAATTGAAATACCAGACATTGAATGATGCACTTAACACATTTTTCACAGAATTGCATAAAAAATCAAGTTTCAGCAAAGTTTCTGCTGTAAGATTCAGTACACATAATTTGCTAAAAGGTGAATCAGATAGTTCTAAACTTTCAGAGCTTGTTATGCAAAACTGGACGAGTGATATTACTGGTAATATGGATAATATGGATATTATAAATCCACGTTATCCAACTCCTGAAACTGCCAATTCAGCAGGAAGTTTTAACGGTCAATATAACTATGTAATGACCGGAGGTACATATACATGGACAGGACTGAAAGCATTTTATGATAGTGTGCAAAATGATAAAAAAAATGCAGCAATAAAAGCAAATGGCAGACCAAAATATTTAATTATATTTACAGACGGACGTGACAACACACAAGATCAAGATAGTGGTTCTAAAAATTATGATAGTGGTGATTATGTCAGCAATAAACCAAATAGCGGTGATACAAGTATTACAAAAGAAGGACAACTTGCAGAGGCATGGGCAAAAAAGTTGAAAGATGAAGACTACACAATTTATTGTGTAATGCTGGCTACCGGTTCGATTTCACCTACTGCAAATGAAGATGAATATAATAGAGCCGCAAATTTCCTTGCAACACTGGCAGGAAATAAGGAAACTAAACCGGAAGATAAAGATAAATATGTTTTTATTTCCGATCCACTTGACAGCGAAGTTACACTGGAGAATGAATTTAGAGAAGTCCTGAATAATATGAGTTCTTCTTTGACAGGTTACACCGTCCAGGACTACATCGACCCACGGTTTGACCTCGTCGACAAAGAAAAAGGCTTGCTGAAACTCGGTGCAAATGGGGAAATTACCAACAGCACCGGAATAATTCTTAAAGATTCTTCTACAGAATATCTTGAATACACTCCGAAAGACCTCAGCTATGGCGGCGGTGAGAACGACAAGGCGAAAATTTACTATGATTCCGTAAAAGATATGTACTATCTCCGTTGGAAAGTCGACAGTATCGGCGGCGGCAATGCGCCATTCACCACAGATGAAACGGAACAATACCTGAATGAAAGTCTTGCCGATAATCCGGAAACGCCTGAAAACGAAGAACAGGACGGTATGTGGCACTGCACAATCACCGTAAAGGCGAAAGATGATTTCATCGGCGGAAATGCCATTCTTACCAACGGCAACGAAGCCGGAATGAATCTCGTGTTCAATGAAAATAGTATCCCTGAAGATGATAAATCTAACCCATCAGCAAGCGAACAATTGCAAACTTTGTCCGGAACAGATAATTCCGTTGACAAAACAGTAACAGAAGAAGGAGAAATCCTGAAAGACACCAGCCCCTCAAAAGGTTTCCCCCGTGTTTGCGTGAATGTCCGGCTGTTGCCAATTCAGACAAAGCCCCTGAATGAAGTGATTTACCTCGGCGAAGTTGTCTCCCCGACAATCATGCTGAATGAAATCGAAAGCGACTATATGTCAGGGTCGTATTATCTGGAATATCTGGAAAGATATGCATATAGGCTGTATGGCAGCGATGCAGACAAGATGCCGCTGATACAGTTGCTGAATGAATGGCTGAAAATAAGCGTAGATACTGAAGAAAACAAAACTTTTACCATTCCATATATCTACCTTCCCGCTCCTGTATATGAGAACAATGAAATTAAAGAAAACAGCATAAAAAATAATACTGGTAGAAGTCTTACTGACGGAAATATAGATTTTACTGACCCTAATCTCCGTGATATTGTCGGGTTTATCACCTATACTTGGAAAAGATTAGATTCCAATGACCCTACAAAAGAATATGTATTTGAGGGCGACAATGACATCATGGACGAATTTGTTGTCAAGAGTACAGACAGAATTTGCTACAGTCTGGAGCTAAAATTCACGCCGTTGCCTCAAAGCGATACACTTGAAGACTTTACACTTGATAAAAACTTTATTACTGATGGCGAAAAATTTTTCACCGTGACAGATGGAGAGTTTAGTGACAGTAGCGTAGATAAATGGACATTCGGCACACGTGCTGAATATCTGAAAGCCCTTATCAGCGATAAAAGTCATGGTGCTGAAGAAGATGATGTGTATGAGTGGAGTTCAGGTTATAAACCTACAAAAGGCACTCCGCAAGTAGAAGAAGGGCAGAATTACGGCGATGCGACGATTGACGGGCATTCACTCATTGCAAGTACAACTTACACGAAAGATGTCGTCAATGCAGGTCTTGCGCTGGAAATGATTG
The DNA here is from genome assembly GCA_947589035.1 of uncultured Clostridia bacterium. GTDB lineage: Bacteria > Bacillota > Clostridia > Oscillospirales > Ruminococcaceae > UBA3855. The sequence goes on from CANPYZ010000048.1 coordinate 9,096, forward strand.
TCAAGGGCGAGGATTTGAAATCAGGTGAAATAAAAATAACATCAGGCAAAACATTTGAATTTACTGCAAAACGCAATTACACAGATGAGCTTGATCCGCTACCATATAAAGATTACCCGGACAGTGATATGAAAGCTAATGCCAGTGAAGAAGAATATAAATTGACATTTACTATTGATAATTTTCCTGATGTTATTGATACTACTTCAACTTATACTATCTGGGCAGAATTGACAACCATAACAAAAGGCGGAACAGAGCTTAAGAACGGTTTGCCGATAGGTACTTATACTATAAAATATGAGAGTGAAATTGAAGTCAAGCCAGCATCTTCAACCAGTGGAAGTAGTGAAAGTAGTGCTGTTGTTTTCAACAACTTTAATGCCGACAATAACCGAGGAAACTTTATACATACGTATTTTCCTGAAAATGTCTGCAATGAAAGTTCGAATGCTGCGACAGATACGGGCGATGAAAAGTATCTAATTTGGAACGGCGAAAATCTTGATTTTGCAAAGGAAAATATCGCCGAAAATACGAAAGATGCAGATACAAAGAGTTTAACATTCTATTTCGGTACTGTTCCAACAAAACAAGTCAATGGAAAAGATGTGGCAAATGCGAAAGGCTACAATAAGACAACCGACCCAGACAACGACTACGTCAAAGACCGTCTCGGAATTATCATGCTTTCTTACGGCAGTAACCGCCTTGCAATCAGCAAAGAGGTCACCAGCAAGAATATTGCGGTTATCAAAGAACAGGCTGTTCTCGATAATTTTTGGAAGTTTGATATTACATTGAAGTTTAATGAAGAACCAAAGGACACAACAGAATATTCATTGAAATGGCTTGATTTGGAAGGAAATGAATTAACCGGGACTGAATATGCAAAAAGTCTCAAATTTGAAAAAGATTCTGCAACCTATACAGATGGTCTTATACATTACACGGCACAAATTTCCGTAAAATCCAACACACAAGTGATATTGGAGCAGTTGCCGAATGATGTAAGCTATGAAGTTTCTGAAATCAGGAAAAATCAAGAAAAAAATGGCGATTTTCAGGATAGATACCGATATGATATATTGGTAGAGGGTGAAAAACCAGAAATTGCTGATGATCAATCTAAAGGCACAAGTTCAGGAAAACTCTCACCGGCATCTTCAGTCAACTTCATTAACCAATTCCCCAGCCCTGAACTCCCATCAGCAGGCGGAGCAGGTATAGACATCACGCTGTACTGTGGCATTATGTTAGTGGTTGCAGCTGGATTGTATTTCACGACACTTTTCTGCAAAAAATGCAGAACCCATGATGAACGGGAGGAGTGATGCCATGAAAGGAGCGGGTGAAAAATTCGGAAAAACAGACTGTTGAGAATGCTTTTTGCGGCGGCGGTCAGCGCAATTTTCACGGCGGCAATCGTCTTTCTGCTGCTGACCTACGCATTTTCGGTGATGCGGATTTACGGCGATTCGATGAGTCCTGCGCTCTTTGACGGGGACGTTGTGATTGCCCAAAAAACATCATCATTAGAAAGGGGTGATATTTGCATATTTTCAAAGGACGGCAATTTCCTTTGCAAGCGTGTTATTGGTCTGAGTGGCGACAAAATTTCCGTGGACGAAAACGGCGTTGTCAGTGTGAACGGTGAACAGCTTGACGAACCGTATCTGAACACGAAAAATCTCGGGAAAAGTACGGTTGACTATCCCGTGACAGTCCCCGAAAACAGCTATTTTGTTATGGGCGACAACCGGAAAACTTCGATTGATTCACGGAGTACCGTTGTTGGCTGCGTAGATTCACGGCAAGTCAAAGGAAAATTGCTGGTAAGAATTTTGCCGACTCCGGCGATTCCGGAGTGACAATCAATATAAGAAAGGAATGGTTTTTATGAAAAAACTCCTGCAAAGGTTTTTAGGGATAGCGGCATCTGCGGCACTACTTGTTACTTCGAGTATGACGGCATTTGCGGCTGGACATTCACACCATAGCGAAGATACAGTTTTAGCTGTTCCTACAAGTACAGAAGCGGAACCCGTCTATACAATCACCTTGACAATACCTTCTACTTATGAAATCAATGATAATATAGACCCCCGTTTTGGTGCTTATCAAATTTTTACAGGTACTGTTAAAAATGGTGGTACATCATATACAAACCCCGGTAATACACTCGAACAAATTCCACTTACTGATATTAAATGGGGTAACGCTTTTGGTGATGTAAATACTGAAAAAGAGACTTGGCAGGAAAATATTGTCAATTTTGTTCTTGCTCTTGCTGACCCTTATACAGATAACGGAAAATATTCTGCTGCTTTTGCAAATTTTAAAGATTTTTCAAGTTTTAAAAGCGGTAGCTATCTTGCTGATGAGTATTATATTGACCCTACTCCTGATGGGAATCCTATTAAAGAAGAAGAAAAAATTCCTGCTAATGTAAATTTTGATAAACTTGCGACAAAAGTGGCAGACGTAATTAACAATAGGAACGACCGTACCTGGTTACAGGCATTTACTGATATTCTGGGTGGTTATGGTGATAAGTATGCTGAATCAGCAAATAATAACAAGGGCTATGTGAAACAGTGCTATGATGATGTTGCTAAAAAAGTAGATAATTCTTATACTGCTCCAGATAAGGAAAAGGGAACAGATGGTTCATATAAAATAACAGTTCCTGCTGGTTACTATATGATACTTGATAAAACAGGGATTGATGAATCCACAGGTGGTACTGACGAATCCTATTCAGCACGTATGCTTTTTGTGGCTAACAACATCACTCAGCAAATCAAACAGGACGTTCCGTCGCTTGAAAAGAAAATCATGAGGAGTGATGGCACAGAATACAACTCAGATACAGAAGCCGCAGGTGTTGGTGATGAGGTCAAATTCCGCCTGACAGGAACGCTCCCCAGCAACTATGACCAGTACACTCTGGGTTATCAGTTTAAATTTACTGATACTCTTAGCAAGGGCTTGACACTGAAAGGATTGGAAACAAGTAGAGAAATTGATGATTATACCTCAATTTCAGATAATGGTTTTAAGGTAAGTGTAAAAGGTGTATATAATGGAACAACTTGGGAATCTGACACAACATTGACAATTTCAACAACTAATGTTACAGAGCCAATAACACATACTCATGTTACTGAAAAGGCATATACAGCAAAAGTAAAAGAAGAAACATCTGGAATACAGACTTTAACTGTTGATTTCCCCTGCCTGAAAGAAATTTTGATTACAGGTACAGGCACAGAAGCTACTGGTAATGGTGGCGTTTCTGGCACAACTTACACCCTTGGCTACGATGCAGATGCTAATAAAGGTTCTGAAATCTACATTGACTATGTAGCCGTTGTTGATGAAGATGCAGTTGTAAGCCCGAAAGGCGATGCAGGAGAACTGAACGGCAACACCAACACCGCAGTACTTACATACTCCGACAACCCGCAGTCTTACGATGACACGGACGACACGACCAAAGAAGAAACGACCGTTTACACGTTTGGTCTTGACATTGTGAAAGTTGATGCGGCTGACTTCCTGAAAAATGACAAAGACCTTGAAAAAGCAGGTCTTAGCGGTGCAAAATTCATACTTGTTCGTCCGACTGCAACAGCGAACGAATATGAGATAGCAAAATTTGTAACGGTAGCAGCAACAACTATAGAAACAGACCCATTTAAGGGTGAAAAATATTATTCTATTGACAGTTGGGAAAAACTTGGAACATTAAATTCTGATACTACATTAGAGAAATTGTTTAATACTTTTGTGATGGGCAAAACAAAAACCGATTATGAATTAGAAACATATTCGGATACTGGTGAAAAGGGACATTTGAATATTTCTGGTTTGAATGATGGCGTAACCTATACAATGGTAGAAACTGAAACACCTACTGCTGATTATGCCAAAATCAATCCTTTTACAATTACACTTACAGCACAAATGAATACAGAGAAAACAGAATACACTGGTAGACTTTCAAATGCAACATCTGACCAGAGTATAGAAACAGGAAAATCTTTCAGCTTTGACAATCCTGTAGATATTACAGATACATTTGATGGTGGTGCTGAATCCGATGGCAGCGCAAATATGCTTGTTGCAAACTTCAAGTATGTTGACCTCCCGTCAACCGGTGGCGTTGGCACATACTGGTTCTACATTCTCGGCGCAGGCGGTCTGGCAATGTCTTTCGTTCTGTTCAGACTGTCCAAAAAGAAAGTTGCCTGAACTATCATAACATTTAAACAAATTCTAAACCATTGCTGTGATGAGGGGAAAGCCCTCACCACAGCAGCGAGGAGAGACTCATATGAAACAGCGGATTTTGTCATTTTTAGCGTTTGTGATGCTGGTCATGGGTCTGTCCCTGCTGCTGTATCCGTCCGTCAGCAACTACATCAATGCCCAACGGCAAAGACGGGCGATTTTCAATTATATGTCGTCGGCGGAGAACATTCCGGAAGAGGATTATTCTGAATATTTAGAAAAAGCTGAACAATTCAATCGGGAACTGACCATTAGTCAATATTTATTGATGAATTTGCCACCTGATTTATTAGAAGAGTATTATTCAGTTTTGGACATCACCGGAGACGGCATTATTGGCTATATCAGCGTTCCGGT
>CANPYZ010000049.1 GCA_947589035.1 uncultured Clostridia bacterium
GACGGTTCTGGCAACGAAACAGGCACAACCACTTCCGACGACGGTTCTGGCAACGAAACAGGCACAACCACTTCCGATGACGGTTCTGGCGGTGAACAAACTGACACAACCACTTCCGATGACGGTTCTGGCGGTGAACAAACTGACACAACCACTTCCGATGACGGTTCTGGCAACGAAACAGGCACAACCACTTCCGACGACGGTTCTGGCGGCGAAACAACTACCACTGAACCAATCACACCTGGCGACATTGTGAAGAATCTTCATCTTGACATTGAAGGCGATACAGACGGCAACAAGAATTTCTACTTCTCACACGACCCAAGACCGTTTAATGTTAGCGATTTAATTAAATCCGCTACTCTGACAGAAGAAACTGTCAATGAAGACGGTACAGTTACTACAGAAGAAATTCCTGTGGATATGACGAAATTCGCTTTCGGTCTCGACACTGAACATTATGATGTTGAACTCTCTCCGGAAGATGTCTACAACGCTTATCCTGAAGATGCTTACGTTTGCATTCCGCTGTACATTTTCTACGTTGAAGACAGTCAGAATTTCGCTGTTGCCGACACTCCTGGCGATCAGGTTTACGTGTATATCGGCGTGAAGGGTGACGCTAACCTCGATGGTACAGCTAACGCTCAGGATGCAGCTAACGTATTAAGTTATGCAGCTGATTACGGTGCAGGTAATGATGCCAATATCCTGAAAGATGTAACAACTACTGGTGTTGGCGCAGCTCGTGAAAGCTTTGCATGGTTCCTCGCTGATGTCACCAGTGAATCTCCGGACAAAGGCGTAACCAGCAATAACACTTCTGAAGAATCTGCTGCTCTGAATGCAGAAGATGCTGCTTATATCCTTGTTTACGCCGCACTTTATGGTGCAGGTAAACCCGCTGACTGGGGCAATGACGTGCTGAATGGAATTGCTGACCTTCCGAAATATACTAAGGAAATCAGCGAATGGATTACTGCTAACGGCGGCGGCTCTTCTGAACCTGTTCCACCCACAGAACCTACTTCAGAAGACCAGACTCCGGAAGAAACAACCACCGCTCCTGAACAAGATCCTGAAGAACCGGCAGGCACAACTACTGCCAGCAACTAATTTAGTTTGAATTTCGGCTTTCTTGCATTCTGCATTGTACCAAACAATGCAGAATGTTAAGAAATGTTAAATATTCTGGTACGAAATTTCTCTTGAAAATATCAAAATAGGTCTTGACATCTGATAGAAATTATGCTATAATAACCATGTAGGGATGCAAGTTGATATTTTCATTGTGTCTCTGTATGTGTTATTCGTCTTATCCCGGTCAGATGAGACGCATGATATAATTTTATTTGAAAGGAAATTTACGAAAATGAAGAAGATTAGCTTTAAGAAAAGAATTGCTGCCATTGCTTCTCTTGGCATGGTAGTCAGCATGGCTTCTGTTACAGCCAGCGCAGCTTTAAACGTTGGTTTGGATAAAGTCACTGTTAAACTGAACGATGACGGTTCTGTCAACAGCGCAATCGCTGAAAATGATGCTGGTATCTATCAGCTCGACCCGACAACTTATGAATTAGTTCTGAAAGATAGTGTAGATAAGACAGCTAAAGTTGTACAGTCTGGTACTTCTTACACTGTTCCGGTTTTCGTCAGACTGAATGGTGAACATGATGCAGTCAACGCAATTGAATTTGGTGTGGAAATTGCCAATTCAGCTGATGATGGTGCAACAATCAGCTATGAAGTATTCAATAAAGCTGTTGATTCTGGTAAAAATGGCGGTGAAGCTGTTGACTGGGATATGACTTTCGCTAAGAGTGCTGATGGTGTAAACACATGGTTGACTAAGGCATTTGATGCAGGTACAACAGACGGTACTTGCCTTGCACTGTGTCTCGTAACAATTGACAACCCAACTCCAAATGTTGAATATCCTGTTATTTACAAAACAGAAGGTGTCAACGAAGAAGGCAAACCTGCTGTAGAAATCTGGAAGAATAAAGAAACTCCTGTTTCTGCAACTGCAAGTAATGGTTTTATCGTTTTTGAACAGGAAGAAGCTACGACAACCACTACGACGACGACCACTACGACAACAACCACAACGACAACATCTACATCTACATCTACTACTACATCTACTACGGCAACCACTAAGGCTACAACAGCTGCAACTACAGCAGTAACTACAAATACAACAGCTATGACAACGCCTGCTTCTACAAATGCTTCTACAGAAACTTCCAGCACGTCTTCTACTTCTGAATCATCATCAACAACAACAAATACAGATGAATCAACAACGAAGACAACTACTAAGGCTAACAACAACACCAAGAGCAACACCACTTCTTCCGGCACAAAGACAACGACTGTAAGCTCTTCTCCAAAGACTGGCGCAGCAGACGTTCTCCCGATTGTCGGCGTTGCAGCAGCAGTTGCTGTTCTCGGTGGCGTGGCTATCGTTTCCAAGAAGAAAAACGACTAATTGAATTGCCTTGTTCTTTCGAACAACACAAAATCAATTTAACGGACTCTTTCCAGAAGAGTCCGTTTTTTATTTCCGAATTTCCCATGCATTAAAGCATTAAAAATTCCGGCTGGCGTTCACCAACCGGATTTAATTTAATGTTCTGTTAGGTTTCTTCTTTCTTCCGGTGCATACAATAGGACAATGTCATTAAACTGTCCCCTAAATGCACATTTTCCACGGTAACTTCCGGATTCGTAATTCTTAAATCATAATGACTGAAATTCCAGAAGCCGTTAATGCCTAATTCAATTAATTTGTCCGCTAATTGCTGTGCGGCGTGTTTAGGAATGCATAATACTGCCGCCTGCGGTCTTCTCTGCCTGCAAAACGATGTGAGCGTTTCCATTGGCATAATGGGTAAATTTGCTGTCATTGTTCCCTGTAATAAAGGATTATCATCAAAAATGCCAATTAACACACAGCCGCATTTCTTGAAGTCGACATGTGCGGCAACGGCTTTTCCTAAATTGCCTGCGCCAATTAAAATCATTCCGGTTTGTTCGTCAACGCCGAGAATTTCGCCGATTACCTTTCGCAATTCCTGCACCCGATAACCGTAGCCCTGTTGACCAAATCCCCCGAAACAATTAAAGTCCTGCCGGATTTGCGATGCGGAAAGCCCCATACGGCGGGCAAGTTCTTTCGAAGAAATGCGCTGCACGTCTTCCTGTTCCAATTCCCTTAAGAACCGATAATATCTCGGCAGCCGCCGAATGACGGGAATAGAAATTGACTGTTTCGCCATTTCTAATTCCCTCATTGCAAAGAGGCAGAGAGCCTTTTCTGAATTTCTTCCAAAAATTCTTTCGAATTGACTTTCCGCTTATTTTCCAGCGTAGATAATGCATATAAATCCCCAGTCATCACGCCTTCTTCAATGGTCTGAATGGTAGCTTTTTCTAATTCGTCGGCGAAATGCATTAATTCTGAATTGCCGTCGAGTTCTCCACGTTTGCGCAATGCTCCGCTCCATGCGAAAATGGTTGCTACGGAATTAGTGGACGTTTCTTCCCCTTTCAGGTGCTTGTAATAATGCCGCTGTACAGTGCCGTGTGCGGCTTCATATTCGTAAACGCCCGTCGGCGAAACTAAAACAGAAGTCATCATCGCTAATGAACCGTATGCTGTGGAAACCATGTCAGACATCACATCACCGTCATAATTTTTGCACGCCCAGATATAACCACCATGGGAACGAATCACACGGGCTACGGCATCGTCAATTAACGTGTAGAAATATTCAATGCCAGCGGCTTGGAATTTCGCCTGATATTCATTCTGAAAAATTTCAGCGAAAATGTCTTTGAAACGATGGTCATATTTTTTAGAAATCGTGTCCTTTGTCGCAAACCATAAATCTTGCTTCAAATCTAAGGCGTAATTAAAGCAAGCCCTTGCAAACCCTGCTATGCTGTCATCACGGTTATGCAACCCCTGAATAATGCCGTTGCCTTCTTTGAAGTCGTGAATTAACTGCCGAGTTTCTTTTCCGTTTTTGTCGGTGTAAACTAATTCCGCTTTTCCGCCTTCCGGAACGCACATTTCCGTATTTTTGTAAACGTCCCCGTAAGCGTGACGGGCAATAGTAATTGGTTTCGTCCATGTCGGAATGTAGGGCGTAATGCCTTTCACTAAAATTGGTGTTCTGAAAACGGTTCCGTCCAGAATGGCACGAATTGTTCCGTTCGGGGACTTCCACATTTCCGTTAAATGATATTCCGGCATTCTTGCCGCATTCGGCGTAATTGTCGCACATTTCACCGCAACGCCGTATTTTTTCGTTGCTTCTGCGCTGTCGAAAGTCACTTTATCTTTCGTTTCTTCACGGTGATTCAATCCTAAATCATAATATTCCGTGTTTAATTCCACATACGGCAGAATTAAAATTTCTTTAATCCACTGCCAGAGGATTCTGGTCATTTCGTCGCCGTCCATTTCCACGAGCGGCGTTGTCATTTTGATTTTGTTCATGTTAAATCTCCTTGCTTTCCGGATCAGCGAAAACGATTTCTATTCCGTCCGGAATAAATAAATTAATTGCCGTTTCGAACATGGGGTAAATTTTTTCTCTTGAATTTCCGAATACTCCACACCCGAACGCCCCTAAAATGATTCTTTCCGGCTGGTTTACAGCGCATAACTGAATGATTTGCATAATTCTGTTCTGCATAATTTTATCCAATTGTTTCCCCGAAAAGAAAAATTTTGCGAATCTCCGGTTGACTGCCGGACTTGTCAGAAAATCACAATATACTGGAATGGCTAAGCGTTCACCGGAATTTTTCCGAATTATGGGAACATTTCGGGAATAAATCATGTAGTCTGTATAATCCGGTAAAAAATGTTTCCGGTTCGCCTGATAATAGTTTTTCGCCGTGCGTATCGTGTAGTAAAGCATACTCGCCCGACAGAGGGCTTCTTCCTGAGCGTTTCCGCCGAAAATGTACCCTCCGCCGGCGAACATCGCATTCGCAAAATTTAATGCAAGTGTTTTCTTTTCCGGTTTTGCTAATATTGCCGTAATCGTATCACTACATAATAAATTTTCTTTCACGGAAAATTTTTCTTTCCGGTTCGTCTGCGGTGCTTCTACTTGAAAAAATACTTCTGACTGCATTTCTGAAGAATTTAAATCAGCGAAAATTTTATCATTTTCTGCTTTAATTCGGAAATAATTCATTTCAGGGTTTCTCTTGTGTAATCTAATAACCCTCCGGCGAGAATAATTTCTTTCGTTCTTCCGGTCAGTTCACAAAGTACGGGGATTTCTTTTCCGGTTGTTTTGTTCAATACAATGAATTTTGTTTCGCCGGAAGAAATTTTTTCCCGAATATTGGCTAATTCCAACATATCGCCCTGATGAATTTCTTCATAATCTTGTTCATTAACGAATGTTAATGGCAAAATTCCGGCGTTAATTAAGTTCGCCCTGTGGATTCTCGCAAACGATTTCACTAAAACCGCTTTAATTCCTAAATATAACGGCGCAAGGGCTGCATGTTCACGGGAAGAACCTTGTCCGTAATTCGAACCGCCAACAATAATGCTTTTCCCTAAAGTTTTCGCTCTTTCTGGGAATTTTTCATCACAGACAGTAAAGCAATGCTGTGAAATTGCCGGAATATTAGAACGTAACGGAAGAATTTTCGCTCCGGCTGGCATAATGTGGTCAGTCGTAATATTATCTTCCACTTTCAGCGAAACCGGCGCAATAATGGATTCTTCCAAAGGGGCTGTTTCCGGGTAAGGTTTAATATTAGGACCTCTGAGAATTTCCACTGTTCCGGCTTCTTCTTCCGTTGCCGGCGGAACAATCATATTATCATGAACGGTGAATTTTTCCGGAAGAATCAATTCCGGCATTTCTCCAATTGTTCTGGGGTCGGTTAAATAGCCCGTTACCGCTGAAATGGCTGCCAATTCCGGCGAAACTAAATAAATTTGTCCGTCTTTCGTCCCTGAACGCCCTAAGAAATTCCGGTTGAACGTCCGTAAGGAAATGCCTTTCGAATTTGGGGACTGTCCCATACCAATACAAGGACCGCAGGCACTTTCTAAAATTCTTGCTCCGGCATCAATCATAATAGAAAGTAACCCCATATCTGCCATCATATTCAGCACTTGTTTTGAACCCGGGGCAATGGCTAAAGAAACATCCGGATGAACCGTTTTCCCTTTCAGAATATGCGCTACTTTCATCATGTCCAGTAAAGAAGAATTTGTGCATGAACCAATGCAAACCTGGTCAATTTTCAATTTTCCGCCGTGTTCAGATTCAATTTCCGCAACGCTTTTCACATTATCCGGTGAATGCGGACAAGCTGCCAACGGCACGAGTTCCGACAAGTTAATATTCACTTCTTCATCGTAAACCGCATCTTCATCAGCTTTTTGTTCGCTCCAAACTTCCCCTCTGCCCTGTGCTTCAAGAAATTGTTTCGTGACTTCATCAGACGGGAAAATGGAAGTCGTTGCGCCTAATTCTGCGCCCATGTTCGTAATTGTCGCACGTTCCGGAACGGAAAGCGTTTTCACGCCTTCTCCGCAATATTCAATGACTTTCCCCACGCCGCCTTTTACGGATAATCTTTTCAATACTTCCAGAATGACATCTTTAGCGGCTACCCAAGGAGAAAGTTTCCCCGTTAAATTGACTTTAACAATTTTCGGATAAGTAATATAATACGCTCCGCCGCCCATTGCAACGGCAACGTCTAAACCGCCTGCGCCTATCGCAATCATGCCAATTCCGCCGCCTGTCGGTGTGTGGCTGTCTGAACCAATCAGCGTTTTCCCCGGTATGCCGAAACGCTCTAAATGCACCTGATGACAAATTCCGTTCCCCGGTCTTGAAAAGTAAATGCCATGCTTTTTTGCTACTGAACCAATGAAACGGTGGTCATCTGCATTTTCAAACCCATTCTGCAATGTGTTATGGTCAATGTATGCCACACTTCTTTCTGTGCGCACTCTCGGCACACCCATTGCTTCAAATTCTAAATACGCCATTGTTCCGGTTGCGTCCTGTGTTAAGGTCTGGTCAATCTTAATGCCGATTTCCTTTCCCTTTACCGCTTCCCCGTCCACAATATGCGCACGGAGAATTTTCTCTGTGAGTGTCAAACCCATTTCAATTCATTCCTTTCAAAATTTAATACTCTTCTATTATACCGCAAAAAACATTCTTTGTCAACTATTTCACAAACTTTCCACGAAAAATAAAGCCTTGCTCTGAAAAAACAAGGCTTTTTTCGGTTATTTTGCAATATGTGTCAAAATTAATTCGCCAATTTCCTGATATAATGCATCTTCCTGCCGGTATGTGCTGGACAATGTGCCGTCGCTTTTTTTCAGACTCGTGTTAATGTCTAAATAATGCACGGCATACGCATCACAAAAAGCGAATAATTGGCTGTTCCATTGGTCAATTTTCCAGGATTGTTCAGTGTCTACGTCCGGAATGACATTCAGCAAGTAAATTTTCGTGTTGTGCTGTTCCTGAATCACGGAAACTAATTTTTTCAGTGCGTCAAGCGTTTCCGTTTCGTTTTCGGGGTAATTATACCAGATATACACCGCTCCCGCTTCAGTAATATTCCGGCTGATACTGTTCATTCTTGATTCAGACATTCCCGTCACATTATCCGTGAAAACAAGCTCCGATTTCGTTTCATAATACCCCGTAAGCGGTGAAACATCTCCGATGAATGCGCAATTACTCATGTAACTGTCTTCTGCCCGTTCAGACTCCGGAACGGGATTTGTGACGGATTTTCTATTTTTAGAAGTTAAATTTTCTTCTTCCTCTCCCTGTGAATTTCCGACAACTTCATTTTTCCAGTAGTCCGGCGTTGTGGCTGCCGTGAACAGATACATTCCGAAAGTCCCCCCGAATGACACCACAATCAATAATAATAATACCCCTAATTTAAATTGCATGAACGGCTTATTTTTCTTCTTTTCTATTTTGCCGTGCTTCTTTTTTTTCTTTGCCATAATTTCCTGCCTCCGTTTTAGATTTTATATTTAATATTATACCCTAAATCACTTTATTTTGCAAGTGTTTTTTCTCTCTTTTTCAAAAATTCTCAAAAAAATATTGCAAATTCTGGTTTTTCGTAGTATAATAGTAATTGTGAATCTGTTTTTTGTGTTCAAGGAGGAAATTTTTATGTGTGGATTTGTAGGATTTACGAATCAAATTAACGATGCGAATCAGGTCATTGAAAATATGATGGAGGAAATCCGGCACCGTGGTCCCGATGCCGGCGGTAAATATGTTGATGAAGATATTGCCCTCGGTCATAGACGGTTAAGCATTATTGACATTTCAGAACAAGGCAACCAGCCGCTTTACAGTGAGGATGGTTCTCTCGTTCTCGTCTTTAACGGCGAAATTTATAATTATAAGCAAATCCGGAAAGAATTGAAATCCCTCGGTTATCACTTCCGGACAAAAACTGACTCGGAAGTGTTAATTTACGGCTATCAGGAATACGGCGCAAAACTTCTCGAAAAATTAAGAGGAATGTTTGCTTTCGTTATCTGGGATAAAGAAAATAAAACCATTTTCGGCGCAAGGGATTTCTTCGGAATTAAACCTCTTTATTATGCGCAAATGGGCGAAACATTCATGTTCGCTTCCGAAATTAAAGCCTTACTGCAACACCCCGCTTTCATTAAAGAATTAAACACAGATGCCCTTGAAGAATATTTAACGTTTCAATATTCTGCTATGGACGAAACATTCTTCCGGAATGTGTTTAAACTCCCGCCGGCGCATTACTTCATTTATGAAGACCATCATTTAGAAATTCGCCGTTACTGGGATATTGAATTTGAACCGGCAGAAGAACCTTCTTTGGATGACTGGGTAAAAGAAATTTCTTCTGTTTTCCACGATTCCGTAAAAGCCCATAAAATTGCTGATGTGGAAGTTGGGTCTTTCCTTTCCAGTGGTGTTGACTCCAGTTATGTTGCCGCTATTGCTGATGTGGATAAAACATTCACTGTCGGTTTCGGTACAGATGAAAAATATAATGAAATCAGCTGGGCGAAAAATTTTTCCAAAGCAATCGGGAAAAAACATTATTCGAAAGTGATTACCCCTGAAGAATACTGGGGAGAATTAAAACATATCCAGTACCAGATGGACGAACCTTTAGCTGACCCTGCTGCCATTGCATTATATTTCGTTTGCCAGCTTGCCTCAAAACAATTGAAAGTCGTTCTTTCCGGTGAAGGCGCAGATGAAATTTTCGGCGGTTATAATGTTTACAGTGAACCAAATTCTTCCGCTTATGATAAACTTCCAAGAGGATTAAAGCGGGGCATTGGTTCAGTTGCACAGAAATTTCCTGCACGGCGTGGCGTGAATTTCTTCATTCGTAAAGGGAAAGATTTAGAAGAAAGATTTATTGGCAATGCGTACATGTTCACGCCTGAAGAACGGAAAAAATTACTGAATATTCCCACTTACGCCCCCGACCCACAGGAATTGACTGCCCCCTATTATCAACGGGTTGCAGATATGGACGACGTGACGAAAATGCAATATTTAGATTTGCATATGTGGATGGTCGGAGACATTCTGTTAAAAGCGGACAAAATGAGTATGGCGCATTCTTTGGAATTGCGTGTGCCTTTCCTTGACAAAGAAGTGATGTACGTTGCAGAACAAATTCCTTCCCGTTATCGTGTCACCCGTCAGGAAACAACCGACAAAGACACCCCTTATGTCACAAAATACGCTATGCGTTTAGCCGCTAAACAAGATACCCCGCAAGGCACGGAAAAAACTGCCGCTAAGAAAAAACTTGGTTTTCCCGTTCCGATTCGTGTCTGGCTGAAAGAAGATAAATATTACCAAATCGTCCGGAAACGGTTTGAAAGTGATGCCGGAAAAAAATTTTTCCACACTGACCAGTTAATCAAATTATTAGATGACCACCGTTCCGGAAAAGCTGACTACAGCCGAAAAATTTGGACAGTTTACACGTTTTTAATTTGGTATGGCGTTTACTTTGAAGGCGAATCCATTAAATTCGGAATTTAAACCATTGACATTTTCCTAAAATTAAGTTATAATGATAATAGAAATAGGGACTTACTCGCAATAAGTCCCTTTTTTCAAAAATAATTTGAAAGAAGTTGATATTTATGATTTCTACTTACCCTCATTTGATTGATTTGAATGATTATCCTGTTTCATGGTGGAATGGCTTGCTTTCCCTTGCTGGCGATATTATGAACCGCCCGTTTCTTTATGCGAACAGCTGCGACGGGAAAATTATGGGAACATTGTTTTATGAACCGTCCACAAGAACACAGATGTCTTTTCAAGCCGCAATGCTCCGCCTCGGCGGAAAAATTATTGGTTTCGATAATCCGCAGACTTCTTCCGTTGCTAAAGGCGAAAATTTAAAAGATACCACTAAAATTATCAGCGGTTATTCTGATGTTCTTGTTATTCGTCACCCCACTGTCGGCGCAGCAAAAGCTGCCGCTTTAACAGCGGATTGCCCTGTCATTAACGCCGGCGACGGCGGTCACCTTCACCCAACACAAACTTTAACGGATTTACTGACCCTTAAATCAGAAAAGCATACTCTTTCCGGCTTGAATATCGGCGTTTGCGGTGATTTACTCAACGGCAGAACAGTGCATTCCCTTTGTAAAGCCTTAAGTTGCTATGAACATAATCATTTTATCATGATTTCCACAAAAGAACTCAAAATGCCCTCTTATATTAAAGATACTATTTACGCACACGGCGGAACGTTCGAAGAAACAGAAAGCCTTGAACAGGCTATTCCGAAATTAGATGTGTTATACATGACCCGAATCCAAAGAGAACGCTTTTCTTCTCCGGAAGAATATGAAGCCCAAAAAGATACTTACATTCTTACCCCTAAAAAAATGAAACTCGCTAAACCTTCTATGATTGTTCTTCACCCTCTCCCAAGAGTGGACGAAATTCAGATTGCTGTTGATGATGACCCCAGAGCGTTATATTTCAAACAAGCAAAATATGGTATGTATATTCGTATGGCGTTAATTTTAACGATGCTCCAAAGTTCCACGAAAACAAAACTGCTTTCCGGTCGGGTACATCATGGTGTTTTCTGCAAAAATCCTAAATGTATTACGAATCAGGAATATTACCTTCCGAAAAGTTTTTCCGGAAACGGAACAACCCTTACTTGTGAATATTGTGATGAACGCTTACTGCTTGAACATTAATTTTACAATTCTACTTCCAGTTGAATCAGCGATATATTGCCATTTTCTGAACTCAACCAACAGTAGGTTGACTTCTTTCTGAAATTGTGTTATTCTGAATACAAGAAAGGAGGAGTTCACCTTATGAATCAACAGAAAATCGGAAAATTTATCGCTTCTTGCCGGAAAGAACTGCATTTTACACAGGCTTCCCTTGCTGAACAATTAGGCATTACCGATAAAGCCGTTTCCAAATGGGAAACTGGCAAATGTTTACCAGATATTTCCATTATGCCCGAACTCTGCAAAATTTTACAAATCAATATCAACGAACTGTTGAGCGGTGAACATTTAACCATGAACAACTATCAGAAAATGGCGGAAGAAAATTTACTTCAGCTGAAACAACAGGAAGAACTTTTTAACAAGAAACTTCTGCACCTTGAAAACATCATCGGAATTATCACAACTATCTTTTTTCTGATGATTGTTTTCTCTATGATTTACAGCATTCAGGAACAGTCTGCATTCTGGAAATACGCTGTACTGATTTTCAGCACGCTGCTTGCGTTCGGGTGTTTCCTTTACTGCGTGAAACTGGAACATGATGCCGGCTATTATCAATGCCCTAACTGCCGTGAAATTTACATTCCCGACCTGAAAGCAGTCATTTTCGCTCCGCATATCCTCACTTCCCGTAAAATGCGCTGCCCTTGCTGCCAGAAAAAAGGCTATCACCAGAAAGTGCTTTACAAAGACAAGTAAAATTCAAGCTATCTGATTTTTCGGAATCAGATAGCTTTTTAAAATTTTATTCATGCGTTACCTGGTAAATTTTTAATAATAGGTTTTAACTGTTTCATGATTTCCTTTTGATCAACTCCACTTAAAAACTTACCAATGTTATTATTAACTTCCACTCTGCTTTTCGAAGATTTCACAATTTGAATAATCTGACTTTTCTTTGATTGATAGCCTAATAACTCATTTTTGAATAAATTTTCCAACGCTGTTTCATCTATTACAGAATCATTAGCAGAAGTACTGTTTGAAACTTCGCATTTTTTCATTGCTTCTGCTATAGTCGCCGCCCTGAAAACTGTTTTGTTTTTGTTTTTTCCATTTAATTCAACAATTACATTATCATAGCCTTTGTCATTGGAGATTACACTGCAAAAACAATCACTTAACTCCGACAAAGTATTGGAAATATCTGTCACAATCACAATATCCAATGCATTGGAAATATTCATTTTCTTCAAAGAATCGTATAATTTCAGAAATTGTATTTTTGCAACGGATTTTTTGATTTGTATCACTGTTTCCATATTGACATTCGGATTATTGCTGTAATATATTCTTACACAGTCATTTTCTGTCAATTGTTCTATACCTGCCAGTCCGGCAGTTCCGACATTTTCAAAATCCACATAATAATGCATAAACTCACCCTTTATTTTATGACAAAATATTTTTCTTAAAATATAATTTAATAATATAAATAGCTGAATTAAATCAATTTGCCAATTTTTTCAGAATATTCACCAATCGGCAAACACCATGAAAAAATAAAAAAACTGTCCCTATTCCTCCGAGAATCCCTGTGATAAAACGGCGTAAATTCGTAGAAGATAAAATTTCAATAAATTGAATAAACCAGTCTATGCCCATAATCCCTAAACAAATAAGGCTTACTATCGGCGAAAAAATTTTTTTAAATAATAATAACACATATGCAATAATTTCGCCTACCAACATGCCCGTACATCTCGCACATAACGGGAATTGATACCCAAATAGAAAAAAACTCCGTTCAGGCATTTGATGACACCCGTAATAATGCCCCCATTGCATAAGTTTTATCCATATAGAAGTCATGCTTTCCATTTGTTTCCACAATTGTTACATACCCAAAATTGCTTGTTATGTACCTGTTTCCCCTTTCCACATGCTCCGCATAAAATTCCTATCGGACCAAAACATAACGCACCAAGACAGCCCTTGCCTGCTGAAAAATCTTTTCCCGTTTCAGTCACTTCATTGATAATTTGACAGTTTTCACTGTTACATTTCGGACAATTCAAAAAAAACACCCCCTATCGTTTGACTAAATTTTATCATAAATCCAACTAAAAGTCAATAGCCTATTCTGAATTTTGGTTATCTGCACAAAAAACAAAATATAACATTGGATACATTAAACAAAAGACAAAGTACAGAAAATTTTTACCTGTTGCTTGACAAAAATTAAAAAAAATGCTATAATGAAAAAAAGACCTGAATTTGAAAAATAAAATTAAATTAGAAAGAAGTGTGATTCCCATGGTTTTTGATAAAGGCATGAACCGTGAATACCGTGACAGATTATTTAAATTCATTTTCGGCAATCCGGAA
>CANPYZ010000050.1 GCA_947589035.1 uncultured Clostridia bacterium
AAACAAATGCAATTGGTGTGTACCGATACGTTAGTCGGGAATTTACGCCTTCGGAGTGTTATCCCAAACGTGAGTAGAAATTGCTTGCGATTTCAAAAACGGACACAATGAACAAGGAATGAAACATAAAAGTTTGTTTTACAACTTTTTATAAGTTTTCAGTAACGGAAGTTATTCATGTCTAAAAAAAGAGTAACCGGCGGTATTATGGCGGCAGCAATGGCGTTGAATTGTCTTGCAGCGTTACCATTTACAGCCATTGCAGAAGAAACCGTCGGAGAATTTGAAGACGGAAAACTGGAAAATGATGCTAAAGTTCAGAGTGAATTAGCAGGGTATTCCGGTTCTGGTTATGTGTACCTGGAAGATAATTCTTCTACAATTCCGGCAGCAACTGCAACAGTAAATATAGCAGAAGCCGGAGATTATGCGTTAATTATCGGCTATGCTGCACCATATGGAAACAAGGGCGCAACAGTAGAAGTCAACGGTGAAAACATCGGACAAATTAATTTTGAAGAATCGGCAGACTTTACAGAACTGAACATCGGGAAAGTTTCTTTTAAAGCCGGAGAAAACACGGTCAAAATTAACAGCACATGGGGCTATACTATTGTAGACTATGTGAAAGTTACTGAGTATCAGCCACCGGAACGTCCGGAAATTAAAGCCACACAGACAGCACCTTGTGACCCGAAAGCAACAGATGAAGTAAAGGCGTTAATGTCCTATTTATCCAGCGTATACGGGGAACATATTTTGTCTGGTCAGCAGGAAATTTATCAGTACGGACCGCATGATGTAGAAACGGAATTTAATTATATTGAAGAAAAAACCGGAAAACTTCCGGCAATTCGTGGGTTTGATTTTGGGAATTTCTGTTGCCCTGCATTCGGCAGTGATGACGGTTCAATAGACAGAGCGTTAGCATGGGCGAAAAAAGGCGGTTTAGTGACAGCTTCTTTCCATTTGAATGTACCGACAGACTTTGCAAGTTATGAAATCGGGAGCAGAATAGGCTTTGAAGCAACGACCT
The DNA here is from genome assembly GCA_947589035.1 of uncultured Clostridia bacterium. Taxonomy (GTDB): domain Bacteria; phylum Bacillota; class Clostridia; order Oscillospirales; family Ruminococcaceae; genus UBA3855. The sequence continues at coordinate 1,037 of CANPYZ010000050.1, forward strand.
ATTCAGAAAAAACAGACTTTTCACCGGCGAAAGCTGCACAGGAAGGCACAAAGGAAAATCAGTATTACACACAGGCATTAGACACGCTCGCAGAACAATTCCTGAAATTACAGGAAGCAGGCGTTCCGGTAATCTGGAGACCGCTGCATGAAGCAGAAGGCAACGGCGGCGAAGGCGGTTCATGGTTCTGGTGGGGCAGAGAAGGTTCTAAAACCTATAGAGAACTTTATGCTTATACATATAAGTATTTAACAGAAACAAAAGGCTGCCACAATTTAATTTGGGAATGGAACAGCTATGATTTCAGCACGTCAGCAAACTGGTATCCGGGCGATGCCTATGTAGATATTATTGGTTATGATAAATATAACTGCACTGACTGGAGTACTGGACAGGCAACAATTGTGCATAATACCAGTGCAATTCCGGACACGTTCTATAATATTATGGAACGGTACAACAATGCAAAAATGGTAGCTATGGCAGAATGCGACAGTTTTTCCACTGTTGAGAATTTGACAACGGAAAAAGCAGGCTGGTTATATTTCCTTCCGTGGTATGACGGCGGAAGCCCTGACATCAATTTCCTGAGTGACCCGAGATTCAACACAGAAGAAGATTTAATTGCCATGTATCAGAGCGACTACTGCATTACTTTAGACGAACTGCCGAAACTTTCCGATGTGGATTATGACCCTGAAGCAACGAATGGAACAGTAAACACTGAACCAACTGAACCGGAAGCAGGTCATGCGGTAATTGGTCAGGACAAAGACAGAAACTTTACCATTGATTTGCCGGAAGCAGGCGGAACAGTTTACCTTGAAATTGAAATGCCGGAAAGTGCAACTTATGCGAACGGCGGTCTTGGCGTGTCCATAGAAGTGAACGGCACTTATTACTGGGCAAATGTTCAGTGGGAAGCAAAAAAATCCGGTGTAATTGAAGTAGATTTAGTAAAAGATTTACTGAATGTTACTGAAGGCACAGAACCTGTAGAAGACAAAGCAATTCTCGATGCTGTGAAAGAAAAACTCGTTCAGCAGAAATCTTTCCAGGGACAAATCTGGTCTGCTAAAGGTGCAGAAACGTCTGAAATTAAAATCGTTGACGCTTATGTGAAAACAGAAGGCGGAGAAGAAGACCCGACTGAACCGGCAACAACTGAACCGACAGAACCCACAACGGCAGAATCTGACGAACCGACAAGCGGTGAAACGACCGAACCCGCAACCGGAGAATCTACTGAACCGGCAACAGGCAAACCGGACACAGGCAAAACGAAATACGGTGATGCAGATTGCAATGACACCATAGATATTTTGGATGTAATTTTAGTCAACAGAGCAATTCTCGGAAAATCTAAACTGACTGAACAAGGATTGAAAAATATTGACTTCTCCAAAAATAACGTTCCTGAACCAGATGAAGCACTTACCATTATGAAACGTATTGTGAACATTCTGACAGATGAAGATTTAGCAAATTATAAATAATTTCCTGAAACAAAAGCACATCAGCGAAATGCTGATGTGCTTTTATGTATAAATTAAAATTTAAATTGCTTAATCAAGGAAATCTTTGACTTTCTTACTTCTGCTGGGGTGGCGTAATTTTCTGAGGGCTTTTGCTTCAATCTGGCGAATGCGTTCACGAGTAACGTTGAATTGCGCACCGACTTCCTCGAGGGTACGGGAACGCCCGTCAATCAATCCGAAACGTAAACGGAGAACATTTGCTTCTCTGTCGGTCAATGTGGAAAGCACTTCATCTAATTGTTCTTTCAGTAAAGTATGGGAAGCTGCATCTGCCGGAGCGGGGGCATCATCGTCCGGAATGAAGTCACCGAGATGAGAATCTTCTTCTTCTCCGATAGGCGTTTCAAGGGAAACAGGGTCTTGCGCAATGCGCATAATTTCTCTTACACGTTCTACAGGAAGTTCCAAACGTTCAGCAATTTCTTCTGGTGTGGGGTCATGTCCGTTTTCGTGAAGGAGCTGACTGGAAATTTTCTTTACTTTAGTAATGGTTTCCACCATGTGAACGGGAATGCGAATTGTTCTTGCCTGGTCGGCAATGGCACGGGTAATTGCCTGACGAATCCACCACGTCGCATAAGTGGAAAATTTATAGCCTTTGCTGTAATCGAATTTTTCCACGGCTTTAATTAAGCCGAGGTTGCCTTCCTGAATCAAATCTAAGAATTGCATACCACGCCCGACATATTTTTTCGCAATGCTGACAACTAAACGGAGATTAGCTTCGGAAAGGCGTTGTTTTGCCCGTTTTGCCTGAAGCGGTGTTCCTTCTGCCATCATGCGGGCGAGTTCAATTTCTTCATCACCGGAAAGGAGCGGCACTTTGCCAATATCTTTTAAATAAATTTTCACAGGGTCGTCCACAGCTAAACCTTCTGTAGAAAGGGAAGTGTCTAAATCTTCTTCCGGATTATCGCTGATTTCGATATGGTTCAGGTCAAAATTATCACTGATAATATTATTATCAATGATTTCAATATTATGTTGTTCGCAATTGTCGTAGAACAAATTAAGCTGGTCTGCATCAAAATCCATTTCTTCTAAAGCGTCTGTAATTTGTTTTGTGGTGAGTTTGCCTGTAGCCTTTCCCCGTTCGAGCAGGGCTTCAATTGTAGATTTCTTATCCATGGAAAAATTCCTCCTTAATTAAATCCAGTGGGTGTTCTTTTTTTTGTTGGAAATACGTTGTAGTAATTCATTGTCGGAAATGCCGGACGGTTCTGGAATGGTTGGTTTTGCGGAAAAAAGATAAAGATTATGTATGCAGTCTTCAAGAGCCTGCTGGTTCAGTTTATCCCGATAGTCAAAAAATATACCCGTTGTCCGGCACATTTCTTCAATGCTGAGAGAATTTCCCAGCAATGACGGAATAAATTTTGTACAATCGGGAAGAATCTGACAAAGTAATTGATATAGTTTCCGGTGAAATTCAATAGTGAATTGTTCCGGTTGAAGTATTTGCATTACAGTGGAAATTATTTCAGGAAAGCGCATTAAATACGCAAGAATTAATTCTTCTGATTTAGTATTTTTGGATTCAGAACGGCTAATATGAGAAAAGCGGCGTTCAATTTCCTGAAAAAACTTTTTCCCCTGAAATTTTTTCTGATCATTGGCAGAACGTTCAACGGCTTGCCGGAGAATTTCAGGGCGAATGTCTAATTCTTTTGCTTTTTTTTGAATGAACACATCTTGTTCTGTTTGATTTCCGATTCCGGCGAGAACGAGTGAAATTCGCCGGAGGTAAGTTGTTTTTCCGTTTTGTGTCTGCAAGTCAAGATTTTCCTGACAGCGGTTGAGGGAAAATTCCGTAACAGAAAGCGCATGATTCAGCAAATTCTGGAAATGTTCTTTTCCGAAATTCTGAATAAATTCGTCAGGGTCTTTGGCGTTTGTCATATGCAGAACACGGGCAGGAAGTCCAACTTCCTGAAAATGGGAAATTGCTTTTTGTGCGGCGTTCTGTCCGGCGGAGTCGCTGTCATAGGAAATAATGACTTCTTCTGCATACTGGGCAATTAAACGGGCTTGACGGGGAGTAATTGCCGTTCCGAGAGTGGCAACGGCATTATGAAAGCCAGCCTGATATAATGCAATGACATCCATGTAGCCTTCCGCAAGAATGAAAACGGAAGAATTTTCCGTAAACGGCAAAGAAAAAAGATGATTGCCCTTGTCAAATACTGGTGTATCACTGGTATTTAAATATTTCGGTTTACTGTCGTCAAGCACACGCCCACCGAAACCAATAACATGTCGCTGCATATCTAAAATAGGAAAAATGACTCTGTTTCGGAAATTATCGTAAAGTTGACCATTTTTCCCTTGTCGGCAGACATTAGCGAGAATCATTTCTTCATCGGAATAGCCTTTTCGGGAAAGATAATCATGTAAACTATGCCAATTATCCGGCGCATAGCCGAGACCATATTTCCGGATTGTCTGCGGAAGTAATTTTCTTTTCCGGAAATAATTCAATCCTGCCTGACCGGAAGGAGTAATTAAATTCTGATAATAAAAATTAGCAGTGTCTTTGTTAATCTGAAAACAGCGTTCCCGTTTTTGCTGAATTTGAAAAGCATTTTCCGGAGATGCTGACGGAATGGAAAGTTGACTTCTTTGTGCGAGAAACTGAATGGCTTCTTCATAAGAAAAATTCTGCATTAACATCAGGAAAGTAATCACATCACCGCCGCAATGACAGGAAGAACAATAAAAATTATGCGTTTCCGGATAAATGAAACAAGATTTTCCGGTTTCGGAGTGAAACGGACAGGAACAGGAAAAGCCTTTTCCGCATTGATTAAGGGAAATATGACAGCGGCGAAATTCTTCAGCAATGGGATTTTTTTCAAGTAAAGTGAATAGAAATTCTTCAGGCAGTGCATTCATTTCATCACCTACTTTGCGGAAGAATTAAGCACATGAACGCAATCGGAAATGCATTCGTCATTCAGTTCAATTTCCTGATATTTCCGGACAAGTTCGGAAAGTTCCGGCGGAAATTCGGAAAAATTGCCTTCATTTTGACAAATCAGCTGATAAATTTCCCGGTAAGATTCCGTCATGAATGATTCCGGCGGAAGATATGAACGAATGTCGGAAATTTTTTCAGGGAATCGCACTAAATAAACTAAAATTTGTTCTTCTGAAAAGCGTTTTTTTCGGGAATATCGGAAAGAAAAATTCAATTCTTCTTTACTGAGAGAACGTGAATTTGACCTGGAAGAAGGGGAACGCTGATGATGAAGAGAATCCATTAAATTCTGCATTTGTTCCGGCGTAAGCTGAAATTTTCTTGCTGTTTCGGTGAGATAAACTTCTCTTTCAAGTGGATTTTTAATTCCGGCGAGAACAGCGGCAGATTTTTGAAGTAAAATAGTTCTGTCTTGTTCTTCATCAAGACCGTTCCAGGAATTTTCTAAAGCGTTCTGCACAGCATCTTCCGCTTGTTCCAGTTGTTTCCGGAAAGCCTCTGCGCCATAATTCCGGATAAATCCGGCAGAATCGGCATGATTCGGCAAAGAAACAATTCTGACGAAAATTTCCGCCTGACTGCATAAATTCCGGATATACTGCATATCTCCGTAATGGGCGGACGGGCTTGAAATTAACAGAATTTGTTTAGTATAACGGGCGATTGTGTTCACTTGCTGTGCGGTTAGTTTGTCCGGAATGGCAATTACATTTTCAAAACCTGATTGCCGGAGGAAAACTGCTTGAAAATAATTTTCCGCTAAAATGAAAAATTCCTGATTCTGGAGAGTATGAATTTTATTTAACAAGAAAATAATTTTATTTTTACTGGCTACCGGAGTAGAGTCTGTGTAAAAAAATTCCGGCTGATTTTGTTCAATTGCCATTGCCCCGAATGCAATTACATGATCACGGGAATCCACGACAGGGAAAATCATTCTTTTCCGGAACGAATCATAAAATTTCTGATTTTGATTTTTCCGGCATAGTCCGGAAGCGAAAATTTCCCGTTCGGAATAATTTTTTTGTTTTAAATAATTATACAGGGCAGATTGTTCATCAGGGGCATAGCCGAGAGCATATTGTTTAACTGTTTCGGGAAGAATTTGTTTTGCCTTTAAGAATTGTAAACTTTCTTGATTTTTTGTTATTTGCTGATAATAAAAATTCGCCGCATCTCGATTAAGGGAATAGCATTTATTCCGGAGAAATTCTTTTTGTTTTTGTTCAGGACTTGTGGAAGGCATGACTAAACCGGAACGCTGTGCAAGAATTTGAATAGCTTCTACATAGCTGACATTTTCCGTTAATGTGATGAATTTAATGACATCTCCGCCAACATGACAACCGAAACAATAAAAAGAATTACTTTCCGGATAAATTGCACAGGAAGGCGTTTTTTCCGCATGGAACGGACAACAGCAGAGGTAAATTCTGCCGGATTTTTTCACGTCAGCGTAAAGCCGGAACAAGTCAACAATATCATTAGCAAATTTCACTTGTTCAATAAATTCTTCAGGAATGCTTGCCATAAACTCACCCGCCTTATTTCCAAAATTTTGGAATAAATAATTCAGAATATTGATTTACTGCATAACTGTCACTCATGCCGGAAACGTAATCGCAAACCGCCCTGTCTATATCAGATGCTAAAGCAATTTGCTGATAATTTTCAGGCATTTTTTCAGGAAATTTCCGGAAATACCGATATAACGATTCTAAAAGCTGTTCTGCTTTTTGTTCTTCATGTTTACATGAGGGATTAAGATAAACATTTGCATACATAAATTCATGCAGAATGTCAAAGGCTTTTTGAACATCTGAAGCCATGCCGATATGTTCAGCCCCATGACAAATCATTGCCGAAACAAGAGTAGTAATGCGTTCTGATTTGGTTTTCCCGAGAACGTGAATAACTTCTGAAGGAAGGTCTTCCGGAACAAGTACACCTGCACGGAAAGCGTCTTCAATATCATGATTAAGATAAGCGATTCTGTCAGCGAAACGAACAATATTGCCTTCTTTCGTGGAGGCAATTTTATTTGTATGGCAAAGAATCCCATCACGGACAGCATAAGTTAAATTTAATTTTTCTATTACGTCAGCAACACGAACACTTTGTTCATAATGGCGGTAATGGTGCGGACAAATCTGGTTTAACACTGCTTCACCGGCATGACCAAACGGAGAATGTCCAATATCATGACCAAGTGCAATGGCTTCCGTAAGTTCTTCATTTAAGAATAAAGCCTTTGCAATTGTTCTGGCAATCTGGGAAACTTCTAAAGTATGTGTTAATCTTGTCCGGTAATGGTCGCCGACAGGGGAAAGAAATACTTGTGTTTTATGTTTCAGTCGGCGAAAAGCGGAACAATGCAAAATTCTGTCCCTATCCCGTTGGAATGCGGTGCGATAGGGGCAAGGTTCTTCTTCCTTTAAGCGGACAGTTGCGCCTTTATCCGTAGATTGGCACGCCAAAGGAGAAAGAAACGCCTGTTCACGCTGTTCAAGTTGTTCACGAATCGTCAGACGGCATCATCTCATTTCTAATTTCAGTTTCTATTATATAATACGCATACGGAAAAAAGAAATCCTCTTTTTTTCTGAAAAAATTTCAGAATTACCGGAAAACGTCTGAAAAATCAGCATAAAATGGCATTCCGCAGGACATTTGTATTTTCCCGCCGGAAAGTTCTGTTAATTCATTCTGAAGGGCGGAAAGCTGGTCATTGCGCACAAGTAATTCTAATATTACTTCTGAATGAAAATGACTATTCTGTTCAATCACAGAATATTTAGGCAGACAATAGGAAACTTTGCCATACAGGGAATAATCCATTTTCAGCGTAAGGGGTGTTCCGAAATACATATGTTGAATTTTAGCGGTATTGCAAGTTAAAGCAGCACTATGGGAATAAGCCCGAACTAAACCGCCGCCGCCGAGAAGAACGCCGCCGAAATAGCGGACAACAACACAACAAATATTCGTTAAATTTTGTTTTTGGAGAACATCAAGAACAGGAATACCCGCTGTTCCCTGAGGTTCTCCGTCGTCGCTGTATCGGGTAATATTGGAATCACGCAAAATATATGCATAAACATGATGTTTTGCTTTTCTATGTTTTGCTTTCACGGACTGAATGAATGCAACTGCTTCTTCATTAGAATTTACCGGAGAAAGAAAACCAATAAATTCTGATTTTTTTTCTGTAAAAGAAGTTTCTGCCGGAGCAGAAATTGTAAAATAATCCTCATTTGCCATAAACTCAAACTCACTTTCTGGGGAAAGAAAACGGACAGTTTCAGGAAAACTGCCCGCAGAAAAATAATGATTTCAATCCGCTTACTGGTCAAGATTGAAACGGCGTTTAAATCTGTCTACACGACCGCCGGTGTCTACCAGTTTCTGTTTACCGGTATAGAACGGATGGCACTTTGAGCAAATTTCCACCTTGATGTTCTGTTTTGTAGACTGTGTTTCAATCACATTACCGCAATGACAAGTAATTGTTGTCTTATACAGTGTAGGATGGATGTCTTTTTTCATTCTGAATCACCTCGCATATCTGTAAAAATTTGTATATAAGTAGCCCATCAGTTACTTTAGACAGTAGTACATATCATACAACTTTTTCATTATAACACAATTTTCAGAATTTGTCAAGAGCTGAGAGAAAAATTTTTTCAGAAAAGCGAGAGAAAAAAGGAAAAAAGAAAAATCCTGAAAATACATTGACTTTTTTTTAGAAAAGAGGTATAATTAAGAATGTAAGATTTTATTTTTAGGAGGAAACAAGACGTGTCAACAAAAAAGAGAAAACGGCGCAAAGTATCTCCGGCAGGAATGTTATTATTATTGGTGATGTTTTTAGCAGTAATTATTGCTGTTTATGGAATGTTCCGATTATTAATTTCTGCACCGGAGACTTCAGAAGAACCAACCATAGCGGAAACAGTGGCAGAAACAGAAACCCTTCCCCCCACTGAACCACCAACAGAAGCCCCTACTGAGCCGCCGCCGTTAATGGAATATCCGGTAAGAAATGAAACCACGAAAACTTTAGGCGCAGAACTTAACGCAGAATATGCCATTCTGATTGATACAGAAACGAATACCGTTCTGGCACAGAAAAATGCAGATGTTCGCATGTATCCGGCATCAATGACAAAATTAATGACATTGATTGTTGCTATTGAAAATATAGAAAATTTTCAGGATACGTTCACAATGACACAAGACATATTAGATGAATTATATGCGCAAGATGCCTCTATGGCAGGATTCGTGGCAGATGAACCATGTACTATAATGGATATGCTTTACGGAGCGTCATTGCCTTCCGGAGCAGATGCCACAACGGGTTTGGCGTGTTATGTAGCCGGTTCAGAACGGGCATTCGTCCGCATGATGAACAAGAAAGTAAAACAACTTGGTCTGAAAGATACCCATTTCATGAACACAAGTGGTTTACATGATGAAAAGCATTATACTACGGCTTCGGACATGGCAGTAATTTTAAATTACTGTTTACAGAATGAACTTTGCCGGAAATTGATTTCCACGCCAACTTATGTCACAACTCCGACGGAACAGCACCCTGACGGAATACCGCTTTCAGATACGATGTTCAACAAAATGGAAGGAACAGAAGTTCCTGGAATTACCATTAAAGGAGGGAAAACAGGCTTTACTGATGAAGCTGGTCAATGCTTAGCAAGCTATGCGGAAACGCCTGACGGAAAGCGTTATCTTGCTATTACTGCCAAAGGAACAGACCGTTATCAGCCAGTTTACGATGCCTTTACATTATATGGAAGTGTCACAGGCACTTATCCAACAGAAGCAGAAACAGCAGAAACTCCGGCAATTGAACAGATTACCCCAGAAATTCCTGCTGCATAATTCTGCATTAGGAGGGCTTATGAAGAGAAAATGGGAATGGAATATTGGAATATGGGAAGTTATTGTTCTGTGCATTCAAATTATGGTGGGTATCTGGGCAGTAGATATGATATACCGGAAAATTTTTCTTTCGGAAGAAGAAACCGTTGTCATTGACAACCGTTCTGCGGAAACGGAAACGAATGCTTTTTCCGAAACAGAAGAAACAAGGGAAGTTCATGAAGCGAACTGGGAAATTTTCAACGTACCTGACGGATACACAACAGAACGCTACACAGAAAACAGTGTACATAATGGGGTTTTAGTTTTGCCGGAAGTAAAATTTTCAGGGGTAACTGCGCACATGACCGATTTTCAGGATAAAAACGCCTATTATCATTTGAAAACATTTGAATTAGCCATTCAGGAAAGTGCTTTACGGGCAATGAATGCGCTTGCGGAAGCCTATTTTCAGGAGACAGGAAAAAGTGACTTAATGATTTACAGCACAACAGAATGTTATCAGGCAGAGGGGTCACTTTATGCGGAAGATTTTCCAGACAGAAGTACAGGTTTCTGTCTGGATTTAGCATTTTTGAATGAAGACGGTACATTTTCGAAAGTAACGGAAGAAAACAGCGCATGGCTGAAACAGAATGCATGGCGTTTCGGGTTTATTTTCAGCGTACCGCAAGCGGACTATCATATTCGCTATGTGGGAAAATTACATGCCGCAATGATGTATGAACTGAATTTAACATTAGAAGAATACCTGCATGAATTGAGGGAATATTCCGTGACATCGCCGTATAAATACCGGACGGAAGAACGTGCCGTATTGATTTATTTTGTTCCGGCGGCGGCGTTCGGGAGTACGGACATTCCCGTTCCGGAAAACAAAGACTATGAAATTTCGGGGAATGACACAGACGGTTTTATTGTATGGACGACAGCGAATTATGAATAATTCTAAAATTGGTAAAACTTTCAGAAAGGTTGATGAAAATGGAACAATCAGAAGAAAACAAGGTACACAGCGGGCAAGAAAAATATTTAACTTATCAGTTTATGATGAAGAGACATAAACTTGCCATGAAGAACCAATTTTATTTTGAAGCAGTGTTAATTGATTATGCAATGCTGGAAGACAGATTGCTATCGTTTTTATGGGCGTGTGGTGCTGTGAATGCAGTTGATTCCAAAAGAATCGGACTGGGCAGCAAGCATAACAAGCATATGTTAATGGAGATATACACCGCATTCAGCAAAAATACCAATCCACCGCAATTAAAGAAAATCTCAATGAAAATAGAGGTCTGCCGTGCCTTGCTTGACTTTGCACGGCAGGAATATTATGGAGAAGAACGGTATTTGAAAGCATTACATGCGGGATTATGTGAATTGGACATAGAAAACTTGCAAACCACTTTGAAACAGATTGAAGAATGGAAAGATTATCGGAATGCCCTGATTCATGCGTTGATGAATCATAAAGTTGAAGTATTTTCTGAAAATCTGGAAGAATTTGCACAGAACGGTTTAGATTATGTGAGAGTGATTGACAGGGCATCTCAAAAACTGAAACGCCGGAAATCCATTCGGCTTTCAGCAAGATTAAGCATTAAAAAATTTTGAAAAAATTTCGCAGTAGTGAAATTTTTGAACAGCAACTATGCTATACTGGTAATTAGAAAATGATTTAGGAGGAATGCAAAATGGCATTTAAAATTGAAAACGGCATATTAAAACAATATGTAAAAGAAAACGGCGTGACAGAAGTCACCATTCCAGACAGCGTGACTGAAATCGGAGGAGGTGCATTTTATAACTGTACAAGCTTGACCAGCATTCACATTCCAGACAGCGTGACTGAAATCGGAAATTGTGCATTTTATAACTGTTCAAGTTTGACCAGTGTTCACATTCCGGACGGTGTGACCAAAATCGGATATTTTGCATTTTCAGGCTGTTCAAGTCTGACTAATGTTCATATTCCGGATAGTGTGACTGAAATCGGAAATTGTGCATTTTATAACTGTACAAGCTTGACCAGCATTCATATTCCGGATAGTGTGACTGAAATCGGAAATTGTGCATTTTATAACTGTACAAGCTTGACCAGCATTCATATTCCGGATAGTGTGACTGAAATCGGAGAAGATGCATTCAGGAACTGTTCAAGTCTGACCAGCATTCACATTCCAGACAGTGTGACCGAAATCGGCGATGCTGCATTTTTGGGCTGTAAAAATCTGACCAGCGTTCATATTCCGGATAGTGTGACTGAAATTGGAGAAAATGCATTTTCAGACTGTAAAAGTTTGACCAGCATTCATATTCCTGATAGTGTGACCAAAATCAAATACGAAGCATTTCAAGGCTGTTCAAGTCTGACCAGCATTCACATTCCGGATAGTGTGAC
>CANPYZ010000051.1 GCA_947589035.1 uncultured Clostridia bacterium
ATTCGGAATATTTTGTTGATTTTTTTCCATATAATCGCCCCTGTTCAATCACTTCAATTTGCATATGTTTTCTGATTTTTTATTTTTATGTTTTTCCAAAACAGGGCATTTCTGTTGAAATGCCTCTGATGTCAACTTTCTTCTTCAACAGGTCCAAATTTAACAGCAATAGATCAGACACAACGTCAAATTCTGGTTGTTAAGTAGTTTGATTATAAATAAACCATACATATATTATTCATGAGAATTGATATTTTTCTTTTTGATTAATGATATCAAAACTTTATATTCTTTTGTTACAACTAATAACAAAATAAAGATAATTGTAATGTAAGCAATTTTAATAATTAATGAAAGAAAAATATTTTGAATGCTGAAAAAGTCAATAAAAGAAATCGGTGTCATGACTACAAAAATAAATACTTCATAGATGATATCTTTATAATATTTTAGCAATGAAAAAGAAAAGCTACCAGTAATCAACATATATGAAGCTGTGCAGTAATGGAGAACGTATGCACAAGTCACACAAATAGATAACCCTTTAATATCTCTAAACACAAAAATACCAATCAAAATGGCAATAATAGAAATCCCTGTATTCAGCATACCATTTTGGAAAAGACGCTTCGTATCTCCGAGCGATTGAAATAAAGCCCCACTGCACGAATTGACCATACGAAAGACGATACAAAAACAAAGCATATGAAAACAATATACTGATTGTTCCCATTGGTTACCGAACATTATATCAATAATTTCTTTGCTGGCAAGAATGCAAACTGCTTCAGCATAACAGCCTATGAGAGCTAAGAGCTTAAACACCTTGATATGCTTATCATAAAGGAGTTTTTTATCAGATTGATAATCCGACAAAATCGGATGAAGTACAGGATTGATGACACCTGTCAGATTATTGACAGGATACACTGAAAGAGTGTATGCCTTGTTATAGTAACCCAAATCAGTATGACCAAAGAATTTACCTGTTAAAAGATTATCCAGGTTTCCGGCAAAGTAGTTCACAAAATTGAAAGCAAACTGGTAGCTGGAATAGTTAGCAACTTTTTTGATGCTATTCATATCGACTTTAATGTGAAAATGTGGTTTTGTAGATATAAAATTCCAAATAAAGCCAAAAAAAGCAGACAAAATGTTCTGGAAAATAAGTGCATAATAGCGAAATCCCAGCTCTGCAAAAATAATAGCTATGATACCAGCGCAAAAGTATACAATTATTGTTCGTACAGCAATGACTATGAAACGTTTCTCACGGTTTAGAATGCCGCTCGGCACCATATTCATTGCATTAAAAAATAATGATATGCTTAACAGCATAGTGACAGGAATATACAGTCCATCTTTATAGAACCATGCAATGACAAATGAAAACATTGCAAAAATAAATGTAAGAACAATTGATAAATATACTGTGAACGAGTAGATATTATCAATATCCGTTTGGTTTAATTCTTTTTTCTGAATGATGGCGGTGCCAAACCCCATATTAGACAATGTTGAAAAAAATGTACTGAAAACAGTAACAACTGCAATTACACCATAATCCTCTGCTGATAAAATTCGTGAAAGAATCGCTGTTACAACAAGTTGCATGATAACTACAGAGTACTTTCCGATTGCATTTATAATTGCTGCTTTTTTTAAATTCATAACTCACACCTTAATTTATTGTTCAAATAATAACTGTTTCTTTTTGCAATAATACAGTGCATAATGTAATCCTTCATGATTAATTTATACTATTATTACCAAGTATGGAAAAATATACTTTTAATGATTGCAGCATATTTTTTGTCCTAAAAATAGTCTTCTCAATATTTGTTTGATTAATCATATTGGTTGAAATTGCTTGTAAATGATGAACCTGATAATTAGGTTCATAAATCATACGCAACTTGTTTTGATCGCAACGTAACTTTAAAATATCTTCTTCCATGTATAAAAAAGTAGACGAATCATATGGATTATTAAAATATTCGAAATAATCTGCTGAAAACACTTGAAATGAACCGTGTAACGTCAAATTATCATGAAATTGATTATAAGCATCGTTTTTCCAAATCGGTAGGTGATACTGTTCGGTTTTATGAAACAGCTTTTTAATTCTGCATTTTAAAAGTTTCTTCTCATAATTTGCAATTATTTTCTTACATTTCTTAATGTCTCGTGTGAACACAGGTCCTGGACTTTGATGAAAATTACCATTCACAGAAAAAACATCAGGACCCAGAACAGCAAAATGATATTTTTCATAACAATCTGTAATCCAATGATATAGACCATCCTGTGGAAGAAGAATATCATCATTTGAAATTATCACAAAATCCGGTTGCATGATATCAAGCAGCGCATGATACCCATAATTGTTTCCACATGCAAAACCAAGATTATTATCCGTTTTAATCACTGTAATGTTATCCCTGCCAATGTATTTATTCGAAAGTTCAGTGAATGATTCATTTGGTGAGCAATTATCTACAATCATATAATGAACTTGAAATCCATCTACACTCTGTTTATCAAATGAGTCAATAGTATCAATTGTAGTTTTGTATGCCAAATAATTCAATATCACAATTCCGATTTTAAGCATAAGTAACTCACCTTTTCTTGATTTATCAATTTGATAAATTCTTACTTAAATATTTTAGATTCATTATTTTCAGTATACTGAAATTCTCAACTTCAGAACTATTTCTAATGCTGCGGTTATTGATTGCAAGTACTAATGGAAGAATAATAATACGCTGTGGATCAAATATGCTTAGAGATATACAGCTTAACAGAATGAACACAAAAAAAGCTTTACTGTAAGAACTTTCTTTAGAATGCAATTTTTTTATTGCTTTTCTTATTTTACCCATTATACAGATAAACCAAATTAACATTGGCAATCCAAATTCGGCAGTCGTGCCAAGAATGCCGACATCAGTATACACACTTAAACCATGCGGTCCATGAATCACATAGTAGTAATCCGAGGTTTTGTCAGGAATGATAATACCTAATCCGGTTAGAGGATATTTAAAAATTGACTTTGAGAAATGAGAAATTGCTTCTAATCTGGCATAATAACTTCCATCATTTTTATAACTTCCATCAAGCATTGGTTCAATCAGTTCATACATCATTGTTTTTACATCTAACTTTATAGCTAAAAATACAATCAATGCAGTTCCTATCAAAAATGTTGAAGCAATGACAAAACTATTCGTATTATTTTTCAGAAAGTAAAAAACATAAAGTACCACCAGCAGAAGTATTATTATATACATTCTGGTCTGTGCGACATAACCAAAATACGCTGCACTAACGATTAAATTTATCAAGTTGGAAATAACATGCTTTTTTAATGAAAACAATTCAGTCACAGAAACCACAACAGAGGCACTGACAATTGTGGTTAAATATGTAATACGTAAAAGTTCGTTCCGAATCTGTAAATCATCAAGATAGGTAATCTCAAACACTTTCAAAAATAGCTGATGTCTTGTATTGTACACAAATGCTTGAAACACCAGCAGAACACATGCTACAATATTAAAGCTTAAAAACAAACGCTTAAAACTTTCAAAATGTTTTTCAGAACGAAAATAATTACTTAGCGGGAAATACAACAATATGAGTAAATATGTAGAAAATGGTGCTATAACTTCATGTATACTTGCTCCTGAATATCTGGCTAATGTAAAGATAAGATCAATTATTATAATCAAAAGAAAAACAATAACATTATTATAATAAAGAAAATGCTCTTTTTTGTATCGATGATATGCCAGGTACATTACTAATATACATAGAAGCTCAAGATAGCGTGTATGATAGGTGTTCAGCTTATCAATTGCATATGGTAAGGGAACTATGAAAAAAAAGCGATATTCCAACAAAAGCCATAACGGAATCAAAAAATCCATCAATGATATCTGTATTCTCTTTACCGTTTTCATACGCAATCTCCTTTGAAGATTATTTCATCATGTTCTATTATTGAGAACTACATGATATATGCCTAACAATTCTGAAACACACCGTTCAATTGTAAAATGTTCCAACGCATATTTTTTGGCACACTTTCCCATTTTTTCAATTTGAGTTGTATTATAAATAAATTCTTTCATATATCCGGCTAATTCGTTAATATTGCCTTTTGAATAAAGATAGCCAGTTTCCCCATGTTTTATTAATTCAACTGTTCCACCTTTATTGCTGCCAATTACAGGGAGTCCTCCAAGCATCGCTTCTGCAGTTACTCTGCCAAATGCTTCTGCATTGGAACATACAAGTTCAACATCAATATTCTTTCTTAACGATGGCATATCTTTTACAAATCCATATATTACAATATGTTCCATTATTTCTGATGAATATTCTTTATTTAATTTTCCCGAACCTGCTATATGCAATTCAAAATTTTTTATGCCTTGCTGTAACAGTAATTCACATGCAGCAATAGCTTCATATTGACCTTTAGTTTCCAAAATCCGACCAGCTATTAAAAATTTTATTATATTGTCTTTTCTTGTATAGTTTTTTTCCAGTACATTCTTTTTGTCAACTCCGTTATACACTACAATTCGTTTTTTTTCGTCAAGATAACTATAATGATTATAAATTGCTTGAGAAATACATACAAAACGTTCAGCGTGACAATTCATCCATTTCTTATAATTCAAGTTAAAAGTTGCAGGATACATTGAAAAGTCCAAATCACCAAATTCTCTTAAATGCCATATATGCGGAACACCTGAATATTGACTTATCAATCCTCCTATATCAATAACACTTGTATTAGAATGAATTATATCTATTCCTTTATCTTTTACTATCTTTGCAACAGTTTTTGCTGTTCTTTGGTTTTCAAATTTAGAGTAGAAATTATATTTTAATCGCTTAAAAATCCATTCACTTGTTGTGTTTTTGGATTTTCTTGCAAGAAAATATTTATATACCAATATTGTAACATTATGCTTTAACAATTCATCATATACAGCTCCGTCAGAAAATCTTGTCAGAACATATATTGTGTGTTCTTGTTCAAGCATTTCAATAATATTTAAAAGTGATTTGCTTGACCCGTTCAAATTTTTTTCATGAGATATAAAAAGTATTCTCAAAATTAAACCTTCTTTCTGATTGTTCCTACAACCTTATCCAATAATTTAGCATGATAGAGTACACTTTTTGATTTTTCGATAAAATAATCTTTCGGAGTAATATTGAGATACTTCTTCCCAGCTAAACCGATACTTTGCTCATGCAACATAGCAATAAATTCATCACGTTTCGGATGTTTAGGAGGGTAATGATCAATCATGCTTCCATCAAGAGTTCTTGTAATTTCTGTATCTGTTTCAACTATATCCCAAAATTTAGAAAGTTTAGAAATCAATTCCGCACCTTTCTGACTATGAACGTAGATATTTGTATATCCTCTGTTATCATCTTCAGTTATATCAGAAACTTGATTGATATGCCAGCTATCAAATATCGTAAAGTCGCTGCATCGTTCAATTTGTTTATAAGGGCATTCGTAGCACGAATTTCTTGAACAAATACCTGAAAAATATGCTTTAAGCATATAATCCACTCTGGCACTTCCATAGTATTCCTTTCCATTTTCAAAAGTAAGTTTCATTGTACTACTATGATAGCCGTATGTTTTGTTCCGAAATCGTACATCAACAATTCTTGAGTGATATTTTTCAGACATATATTTCAAATATTGCTGTAACACAAATGGAGAACCTACTCCATGACACACTAAATCAATTGTGATTAATTCACTGTAATCCTTTTTCAGAAAACTTTTCAAACCTGCTATCTGACACGGAGTGCCGCTGTAAATCACTAACCTGTTCTGTTGTAAAGCATTTTGAACTTCTGTAAAAGTTCTACCAGGATCACTCTGCACATATTTTGAACATATCATTTCAGCAAGACGATTTTTCTCTGATAAATCAATTCCAAAATGCCGAACTTTAAGTTTATCATCAAATCCTACACCAAAGACAAGTCCGTTTCTTTCAAATGCATACATGGCAAATGCTGAAAATGCTCCACCAGAAGTACTTTTTTTCAGTATTCGTTTGTTTTTGTTCCTTATTGCATAACTTTTCATTACGCCATTAGATTCAATCGGGTTATTCACAGGACATGTTTTTTGGCATAGACCGCACTGAATACAAATATCCATATTAATTCGAGGATAACGAAATCCACCTTTATCCTCAATCATACTGATACACTTTTTCGGACATACAGCCTGACAAGCTGTACAACCAGTACAGAGCTTTTTATTTTTGCAGATAGAGTTTATCATTTTTCTGCCTCCTTCAAAGCGTTTTCAAGAAATAACCATGTTTTTTTTCTGAGTTCTTCAAGCCTATGGTCAACAGTTTTATAATCAATTTCTGTATTGATGGTAGTATAAATATCAACAGATTTTGAAAATCTTCTGCTTTCCAGACCTAAAAGAGAAAACAAACTATCAATTCTGGAATTTCTGGATTGTTTTTCGTTATCACTAAACCTATTAAATGTGAGAAATTTCTTGTGATTCAAAATAGAAAAAACAGAACCGTGAAAAGAATCTGTACAAATATATTCTGCACCTCGAATCAAATTCAGGAATTTTATCGGGTCGACATCGAATTTGTGGATATCACCAAATGACATATCTATTTCTACAAATTCATCCATAAACGGACATGTTACTATCTTCAGTCCTGTTTTCTCTGCAAGTTGGTTTACAGCTTTTCTATGCTCAGCATTTGCACCTAAAAAGAAGGCAAAAATATATTTTTCTTGCACTTCTCTCTTGAATGAAAAAAATTGTTTCCATTCTTTTCCTGTATATAAAAGTGTAGGATCCAAAGCTACAGTAGCTTTCCGACCGGTCAGCATTTTGACAATTTTTGCACCTTGCTTTTCTCGTACACTTATACTGTCAATACGTCGGAGATATTTAGCAGTTTCATTTATCTGGGAATCCGGAATCTCACTCACACCAAAACTTGTTGCAAAAGCAATTTTAGGAATATCATCTGGAACAAATAAAAGATTATAGAACTTACTCTTAATACCTGCTGGAGTCCAAAGCTGGTCACTTCCGACCATAATAGCATCATAATTATCAGCACCTTTGACAAGATTATGAAACCCTTTATATACAGGCGAATAAGGGGCAATATATTTTTGACGGAATATTTCAATCATTGTCTTACGCTTGGCATTGCTTTGCTGTATCTCAGGATATTTTTTTAAACAATTGGCTTTTTTGAAACCAAGTATTTTTCCACGCATAAAGTAGGGATTAAAAATTCTTGTTAAATTTTTAATTAAAAAAATAAGTGTCTTCTTATCATAACGAATATGCTCATATGTCCATCCGACATCAATAATTGCTTTTTGTGTCGCAAATATTTGGAGCATACTTCCGTAATTATCACAGTCATATCTAACACACAGACCTAATTTCTTCATCATGATACACCTTTCCTCAAGAACTATAACACTAATGCGTGTGATACTAATTTCGTTTTTCTCTTATCATTAGGTTTTGAATATACTTTTTGTGGCTTCCTGTAAATAAAACAAAAAAATGACTCAAGGTTTGCAATTTGTTTCCACAATTCACTTTATATTTTGCCCATACTTTTAAAAGAGGCAAGCCTCCTTTTTTTAATGCACTTTCGATTTCAAGTAATTGATTTTTGCAAGAAAAATCATATTTTGATTTTTTTACAAGATCAATTGTCCAAAGAGCTTGTCGATAAGCAGACACCTGGTCAAGTACAGTACGATTATAATTTTTTAGTTTAGATATTATTTTATATGTATTCATTTCTAATTTCTGATTAGCAGTTGCATTATTTCCTGTTCTTCTGTAATGCATAGTAATTTTAGAAAAATATTTGACTACTCCACCATCAGCAACAGTAATTTTAACAACGAGTCCATCATGAGCCATTTTTTCAATATATAAATTATCCAGAACAAGAATTGTCAATTTCAGAACTTTCCGGTTAAACATCTCATTGCATCCATAAATTCTATTAGTAAAAAAAGAATCTGTCATATACAATAACTTCATTGGATATACTTTATTTAAACTATCACAAGTTTTCACATCATTTTCATCTATTATATCCATATCTGCATAAATTACAACGGGCTTATCAGGATTCTCACTTTCTGTTTTTTTCATCGCTTTTATATAATACTCTATTTTATTCTCAAGCCATATATCATCCTGATCACAAAACATAAAATAATCCATGTTTTTATCTGCACAGAAAATAAGTTCCTGAAAGTTTGTCTGCCAACTATGTACATCTGAATTATTGACAATAAAACTTATTCTTTTGTCTGCTTTTGCATATTCCCTAATTATATCCAGCGTTGAATCTCTTGAACCATCATCACGTATAAGGAGCTTCCAATTTTTATAAGTCTGAGCAATTAAACTGTCTATTTGCTTTTTGATATATTTCTCGCCATTATATGTTGCCATCAAAATTTGTATCATTGGTCTAAGTTCCATATTTCAGTGTACACTCCTCAGAATATCAATCGTTCTTTGCAATCCGGCATGAATTTCATAAAATGGAATCCAGTTGATTTTTTTAATTTTTGCACTATCCATAACGGCAATTGTAGCCTTACTATAACCGGCACTTTCTGTTGCATCAGGTAATTCAAAAACCACCTGTTTATTTACATAATCTGCGATTATACCGGCAAGTTCTTTCAGTGTAATATCAGAAGAAATATCAGCGATATTATATGCCTCACCACATTTTCCATTGAATAAAATCGCAAGAATACCTGAAACAGCATCAGCTACATAACAATAAGAATATAGCTGAGTACCTTTTGACTTCAGTATAATATTTTCTTCAGCCACGCCTTTTTGGATAAACTGAGAAATTGCTTTTGTATCAGAGTTCAACATCGTTGGACCATATGTCCGTGCTAATCTGGGAATAACAATATCCAAACCTTTTTGTTTGATATATGCCTGGCACAATGCTTCTCCGGCACGTTTGCTTTCAGGATAACCTGCCCTGAGGGTATTGCAGTCAATATATCCACAATAATTTTCCTGAAACAAAGAAACATCGCCTTTATTTTCCCCATAAATTTCAACTGACGAAGTAAAAACAAATCTTTTTGTTTGATGTAAAGCTGCAAATTCCAGTAAATTGTTCGTTCCCACTACATTTGTCAACACAGTCCCAATGGGATCAGTTGCATATGCTACAGGGTGTGTATTGCTCGCCGCATGAATAACATAATCCATTTTTTCAATGTCCAGATGGATACCTGAATTTATGTCACCAGCAATAAATTGAAAGCAAGGAGAATTAAAATACTTTTCGAATCGCTGCTTTGCCTTTTCGATATTTCTTCCAAGTGCGTATATCCTGCAATGTAATTCTGTATTTTTTTTCATTAGAACATCAATAAGAAAACTGCCAATCATACCTGTAGCACCAGTAATCAAAATATTTGCATTTTGCAGCATTTTCCATGAAAAGGGGAGTGCAGCAACTTTTTCAATATCTTCAAGATATAATTCGTTATTCAGTAAATTCATCATATTGTACCTTTGATTATTTCAGCCAATTATCTTTGTCTGCTTTCAGATATGCTTTAAATAGCTCTAAATCATCTTTTGTGGTCAGTTTAATATTTTTATCTGAACCCGCTGCGAAGTAAAGCCGTTCACCTAATTCCACCATCATCGTATTGGTATAAGACGAACCATAAATACCGATTTCTTTTTCAAAAGCTTCATGATAAGCGGAATCAAGTTTTCCAAATTTATAAGCCTGCGGAGTTGAAACACGCCTGAGTGTTTCCCGTGGAATATATTTTATTGTAGAAATTTCATCATCTACAACAAAAATCTGTTCATTATATGGCATTGAAGTAACTGCATTTCCATATTGTTCACACTTAATAATCACATCAGAGAGAACAGTAGCATCAACAAGAGGGCGGATTCCATCATGAATAATGATAATATCATCTGTTGAACATTTGCCTTCTAAATGATAAACGCCGTTACGAATGGATTCCTGACCGGTTTTTCCCCCTGAAATAACCCACTTCAATTTCGTAATGTTAAACTGCTTTGCATAAGCCCACAATATATCATGCCAGCCATCAATGCACACAACCTCAATGGCATCAATCTGAGGATGTTTCTGAAAACTTTCCAATGTATAAATCAGTACTGGTTTATCATAAACATTGATAAATTGCTTAGGTATATCTTGCCCCATTCGATGACCGGAACCACCGGCAATAATAATTGCAACATTCATATTTTTCTCCTCAACTAATCTAATTCTCTGCATTTGACAATTGTAACATTATGTGCTACACGACTTTCTACAGGTGGAAGTTTCATATAATCTCCATAAAGTGCAGTCTGCAATTCATGACTCATTTCGGGAATTTTAACATCAATCCCTTCAAAAGAACCAATTACAGGAGTACCAAAATATTTCTGTGGAACAACTTCTCTTTCTCGATAACGCCCCAGCATATTTCCAGCATACTGTGATTCATAAAAATCAGAACTTGATAAAATTTTTTCCATATGAGACATTACTTTATCAGTATTGATTAACTTTCCGAATGGTATCGCTTTACACAAAGAAAGTATCATTTTTTCCGGCAAAGGTCGATTTCTTTTTGCGTCTACCTGTGTATCAATAAAAGCAATTTGTACAAGGTATCGATGAAGAAGAATGTTTTTCACCCGAAGCCAATGATGCACTTTATTAGCCGGCAATCCATCTAATGGAAATACATCTATCCATATATTCGCTTTTCTTGGTTTCTCCGCAAGATGAATTATGATTTCAGATTTGAGATCCACAAATTGTGACATTGCAAAATGCCAATCTGAATTTGTATAGCGATTGCAGATGCCATATCCCTTAATCGGATGCTTCTGCATAATGCGAAGAAATTTTTCATAATCTTTTCTTGGCATACCTACATCAATATCATCATCCCATGGAATAAAACCATGATGTCGCAAAACACCAATCAAGGCACCACCAGTAAAATAATATCTTAAATGATATTTTTCACATATCTGAATATACACCTTCAATAATTCCAATGTAAGAAGTTGTACTTTCTCATTATCGTTTTTCTGCGACATTTGCAAACCTCCAGGATAAATCAATCAAAAAGATGCTTGAAATAGGTATTTTCTTTATTTTTACATTCTTCATCAAACTTGTAAGTCAATTTGTGAAATGGTGTCATTTCTTTCACAGCATTCCAGATTGTCTGGTCATAAGGTTCAAAAAGCCGCAGAAGAAGAATATGTGGAATGGAATTAGAAAATGGAACTACCTTAGCCCATTCTTCCGGAAACGTTTCAATTGCAAGTTGAAAAAAATCATGGAGAAGAAAATAATTTATCATCTTATTATTATGTTTCCAGTAATCGTATAACAAATCTCTTGTCAATCTAAGAATTGGATTATTGGATTTTGCAGTGATGAACCAACTTGAAATAGCAGTGCAATGCCCATCTAATCCCGGTTTCAGACATTGAAATAAAAATAAATCTGAATCAAAAAAATAAGACGGAATATTATCACCACTACAATATAAAGTAGAATCAGCCCATGTTCCACCATATCGAATAAGCAATTCCAAACGTAATAAATCTGAAAAATGTGTTTTGGTAATTATACCACTTTCATATTTTTTCTGTATAAATAAAGGAAATTTCACATAATTCTTATAATTTTTTTCAGTAATTACCACAAATTCATGATTTTTAATATTTGATGTCATTGAAGTATAACATTTTTTCACAATGTCAGGAGCATACTCCATTCCTTGAAACCAACAAATCCAAATTTTATTAGAAGAACGACGAGGTAAATTTAAATCCATCTTTTCCACTTTTTCTTGAATAATATGCTGATATTCTGGTAATGTCCCAAAATAATTGAAATTCAAAAAAGCATCTGTCAAGGCATAGTATGAAAAAAGAAACGATTGATAAAA
>CANPYZ010000052.1 GCA_947589035.1 uncultured Clostridia bacterium
TATTCTTCTTCTTTTAGTTTGGCTATTCTTTTTATATTATCCATTTTATCACCCTAATTTATTATATCACTTTTGACTGGGTTTGTCAAGGTTATTAAACAGATCTAATAAAAAAATGCAAAATCTTTCCCTTGACAAAATTTTTGGATTATGCTATAATAAAAATAGAAATCATTTGAGAAAGAGGTTTTACTTTATGAAAAAAAAATTAATTCCTGTCATTGCATTATTGGCAAGTTGTTTCAATTTTACTGGTTTGTCCGTTCAGGCAGGTTACGAAAGTCCGGAACAAGTTGTTGTGAATATGAAAGCCATGAACGGCGGATTTATCAAAGAAAATGAACCGCATCAAGTTTACATTAGTCCGGAAGAAGCGGAAAATGGTGCTGTTGTGCATGTTGGTATATGGTTCGAAACAGATATCAGTATTACAGATATTTCTACAGTTACGATGAATCTTTCTTGTGAAACAATTGCCTTTGTGCCGGATAGTTATCAGTCGCCTTCAACATATGCCTATGCAGAAGCGCAAGAATTTACACACACAGACGGAAAAGTCTATTCCACAAGATTTAAGCCTTACTGTTTCGGCAGAATTAACATGATGGACAAATATGAACATGGTTCTTCTTTCTGCATGGGAAATATGCAGGAAAATGAATTTACTTTGGAATGGGGCTATGATTATAACCGATTAGACGAAAACGGAGATAAAATTTTATCTGCGGCATTTTTCGGAGATGCTTCTGACAGTTATAGTTTTGTGGAATTTGATGTACAAATCCCCGCCGGAACACCAGCCGGAACTTATCCTATTCAGTTTACTAAATTAGATGTCAGCAGTGATGACAGTATTCCCGATGAAGAAAATCCTGGAAAATTTATCAGCTATTACAGCCATATTACCCCTGTTTCCTATCCAGTGGAAATTGTTGTCACGGAACACCAGCCGCAACTAACGGAAGAAATTCAGCCTGTTTTCCGTTTTGCGGAAGATACAAAAGCGTTTTCTTTAGAAGATTTTGCGCCGGAACTTGATTTTACTTATGCGGAAGAAAATTTTCATTCATCAACAGCGGATTTAGTGGAAGTGTTCGAAACAGGAAGCCCTTCAGAATTAAGCATGGAAGGCGAAACTGTCCGGAAATTGCAGTCAACTTTAAATTGGAACGGAAATTCTCTTGAAAATCCAAATCAGGAAACAGCCGCTTTAGAATATTACATTGGCAGAAAAGGCGATGCTAATCAGGACGGCGTTGTCAATGCGGAAGATGCTGCATTAATTCTGACATATGCCGCAAATGTCGGTGTAGGACAAAAAGGTTCTATCACAGGCAAAGACGGCACAGATGAAGAATTTTCTTTATTTTTGAGTGACGTGAACGAAGACGGCGCAGAAGCCCCAAATCTGAACGCTGTGGATGCTGCTTACATTTTGACTTATGCGGCACAAGT
This sequence comes from uncultured Clostridia bacterium, assembly GCA_947589035.1. GTDB lineage: Bacteria > Bacillota > Clostridia > Oscillospirales > Ruminococcaceae > UBA3855. Next base: position 1,456 of record CANPYZ010000052.1, read on the forward strand.
CGGAAGTGGTCATCAGCCAGACTGGAACGAAATTATTACTTCCTGAAAATTTTTCCGGTTTTTAACGCTGATTTTTTTCCGCTGTCACGAAATAAACATATTCCTCCAGTATAATCAGAACATAAACTACAATACAGGAGGCTTTTCAGATGAATAATTTGGAAAATGTGAATAAACTATTCGCCGCTGCTATTGCTTTTGCAATTATTACAACAGGCTGTTCAGCGGAAGCTGATTCTTCAGAAATCAATTCCTTGCCGGAAAAGGCAACAACATATGCAGAAATTTCTACAGAAAACACTTCTGAAACAATTTCCCCAACGGAAGAAATTTCTTCCACAGAAACAGAAACTGCTGCTGCTACAGAAAATTCAGAAAAAATTTCCCCTTTAGTGAATTTTCCGGAAGATGTGCCATTTTCGGCAGAATTAAATAATTTATTTACTGAACGGGATTTGCGGACGGAATATGAAATTACAGAATCTGTTGATTTAAATCAAGTGAAAGATTCTGTATTGGAAATTACGCAAGAAGGCGTTTATGAATTATCGGGTCAATTTTCCGGACAAATTCATATTTGCTGTGACGGCGGGAAAATTCAGCTTGTGTTGAATAATGCGGAAATTTCCTGTTCAACAGGTCCGGCAATTTACGTTGAACAGGCGAAAAAAGTTTTCCTCACGCTTGCGGAACATTCTGAAAATGTTCTTTCTGATGGGACGGGTTACGCTAATGAAACTATTTCCGGAGCGGCAATTTTCAGCGCAGATGATTTAACCATTAATGGAACGGGAAATTTACAAGTTACCGGAAACGAAGATGAAGGCATTGTTTCCAAAGATAAATTAACTATTACTGGCGGGAAAATTACGGTTAATGCAAAAGGCAACGGCATTCGGGGAAAAGATGATATTGCTGTTTATGACGGCGAAATGGAAGTCATTTCCGGCGGTGACGGCTTGAAATCGAATAACGCCACAGATGCCGGAAAAGGGTTTATTTACATTCAGAACGGGAAATTTACCATTAATGCACAGGAAGACGGCATTCAGGCGGAAACAGAACTAATTATTTCCAGCGGAGAATTGAATATTACTTCCGGCGGAGGAACTGCCAACGCACCGGAAAAGCAAAATTCGCAAAATTCTATGATTCCGGAAAGATTCACTCCGCAGAATACTTCAAATGCAGATTCAGAAAATTCAGAAAATCAAATTAGCACTAAAGGCATGAAAGCCGGAACAATGGCATATTTTTCCGGCGGTATTATTAACATGAATACTTCAGATGATGCATTACATTCGAACGGGAAAATTTATCTTTCGGGTGCAGAATTAGAAATTTCTTCTGGAGATAAAGCCATACATGCTGACACGGAAGTTTTAATTTCTTCCGGAATTGTGAATATTGCACAAGCCTATGAAGGCATTGAATCAGGAAATATTACTATTTCCGGCGGAACGGTGAATATTACTTCTTCTGATGACGGATTCAACGCCAGTGACGGTTCAGAACAAGGTGCAATGGGAGCTGTTTCTGATTGTGCTTTAACGATTTCCGGCGGGGAAGTTTCTGTAAATTCCGGCGGTGATGGGTTAGATTCTAACGGAATGTTGAACATTACCGGAGGGAAAATTTTTGTGAACGGTTCTGAAAATGGCGGAAACGGCGCATTAGATGCCAATAATGGCATAAATTGTTCAGGCGGTTTCCTGTTCGCTTCCGGAATGGCTGACATGGCAGATATCCGGAAAATCCGGAACAGAATGTTCTCGTCATCACATTTGATGATTACCAGATAACAGAAACATTACTAACATTATGCGACGAAAACGGAACGGAAATTTTCAATTATGCTCCGGAAAAAAGTTTCAATTCTGTTGTATTCAGCAGCGATACACTGGAAACAGGGAAGACTTACACTTTATTCGTGAACCAAGCCGAATTTAAAACTGTAACAATTGAAAATTCAGTTAGTTTCATTGGTGAGCCGAAAAGTTTCGGCGGCGGTATGATGCCTGGCGGAAGAATGGACGGCGGAAATATTCCTCCAGACGGAAACGGCGAAATGCAACCCCCTGCGGAAAAGCCTTTCGACCGTGGGAACCGTCCACAAATGCAAGATTTTCCTGATAGTCCCAACGTATAAGTAACAGATGCGCTTAAATAAATAATAAAGTAGTTGTATTTTACCACATTTTTGTGGAAATTGTAGTATTGATTTTCTTTCTGTTTTATGCTAAAACTAAGTCACTTTAGCGGATGATGTTTCATATCAAGAAGTACTGTCCGCTATTTTTATGTCCTGAATGGAATACTGATTTTTCCGATGAAAAAAAATGAATTAACAGAAAGAGGTTTTCTCTTTGAAATTGAAAAATCTTATAGATGTTTTTGATAAAGATACAGTTGAGATACATCTGTATGAAGATAGTCCTCTGGCTATTTTGTGCAGAAATATGGATATTTATGAGGAGATAGAAACATGAAAAAAGTCGGTGATTGGCTTACAGCTTTTGGTGTGGTTGGATTTATTGCAGTTGTATTAGAACTTGTACTGGATTGGAAATTATTGCCTAATGAAGTCGTATTTATCTTTTTTCTTGTTGGAAGTCTTATCTTAATCTTAATTGGCGTTATATTGTGAAGCATTGGCAAATCAAAAGAAAATCAATCAGAAGGGAGTCATCATGAATGACTTATGAAGAATGGAAAGACTTGACAGAAGAACAACAGGAACAAGTGCCTGATGAAGAACTTCCGGAAATTCCTCCTGAACAGTTGGAAAATAAGCTGACCTATTCAAAAATGATGCGGCAGTACGGCGTTCTGGGCTGGAAAATTACACAGAAAGTGCCAAACGGAGAAAACACAAGGTGGTTTCCGGAATATATGTCCAAAATGGTTTCCGGAGAAGAGTTCTGGTATCAGTTTGACCCGATATGCGGATTATATCATCTCAATCTGGTCGGACTTGAACCTTCCATGGAAGAAGAGCCTATAGGCGGCTACGGAAGGCGGTGGATAGCCTTTATGGAAGAACAATATCCTCATCTTGTGGAACTGATGCGGCTGCATAATAAATTTCTTACTGTTGCCAGAGCAGTGGAAGAGTATGCTTTCCGATACAAACAACTTCTTGACAAAGAATATGCTGCCTGCTATCCCCGCCCAAAAGATTTTGAAGAATGCCTGAAGTGGGAAAAAGCAAGACGTTTTTACACAGAAAATACGGTCATCCGTGAACGGGTTCTTATTCCATACACGGAAGATATATTGGACAAAAATTCATAAAAATAGAATCACTCATTCAAAGACAATGATTCGACTGGAATTTTGCACAAATTTATCCAAAAAAATTTGTGCATGATTCAGCCGAAAATATTCGGGAAACCTCTTGACAAAATCATCATCAATTACCAACATCTGGAAATCGAATACAATTCCACTTTCTTCAATCAGCCACGGCACATTTTCACGATTGATGATGTAAATGTCCGCTTGTCGCTGTAAAGCCTTTTTCCGTTCTTCTGCTGTGCCTACGGCAACACTGTAAGTCAAATTTTTCAGATGTTCCCATTTTTCAATTTCTGTACTCCATGTATCACGGGCAACTCGCAAAGGCGCAATAATCAGCACTTTTTGGATTTCGAACTTGTCAAAAAGCAAATCATTGATTGCGGTTAGTGAAATCACCGTTTTCCCCAACCCGCAATCTAAAAATACAGCGGAAATCGGGTTTTCTTCAATGAACTTGATTGCGAATTTCTGGTATTCATGTGGACAGAATTTCAAGAAGCATCACCTCAATCTGGTTTTCATTGTCCAGCACATAAACCCGAAAACCTAATTTTTTCAGCGTTCTGTGCCTTGCAAGCTGTAAAGCCCTTGGCTTTTTGCCGTTTGCCTTGACTTCCACGAAAGCTAATTTCCCTTCTGGAAGAAGAATGATTCTGTCCGGCATTCCGTCAAAATTGGGGGAGACAAATTTCAAGGCAAGCCCTCCCTGCACTTTTACAGCTTTTTCTAATTTCTGTTCAATTTTCTTCTCCAGCAAAAATAATTCCTCCCTGCGAGAAAATCCATTTTTTCGTAAAATCAAAATACGGCTATATATCGCCATGGTGTAAGTCGTGAAAGTCATTCCCTAAACTCTCTATATAAACTAAATTTTTTTGAAATTTCAGCCCTAAAGGGGGTTTTAAGATACGACCTACACGACCTACACACATTAGCTATTTTTGGCTATATTTCGGAAAAATCATCTGTAACTTTAAGTTTCACGCCTCTGACATAATTTCCGTCTCGCTTTCTGACTTTTTTTATACCACGTTTTTCAATTTCAGCATAAAAATCTGTTGTATTTCTGGTGTACTCTCCCGTTTTCATACAGAAAACACGGTAAGTCTGATAAAATTCTCCGGATTTGGTATCATAGCCGCTTTGAAGTTCACAGCATTCCTCTAAAAAATGCGTAAGCCAATCATTCGCTGAATGATATTCGTTAATGGCATTCTGCACGCATTGCGGCGTATCAATCCGGAAATTGTCATTGAAGATTTTTTCAGCACCCTCAATCAGCCATTTAAGAATATACTCACCAGCATTTTCTACTAAATAATCCGCATAATTTTTGATGTCTTTCTTCGGTTGAATTTTCGCATTGAACGGAATGACAATCAATCTCCGCCAAATTCCGTCATCTGTTGCGCCGATTTTCGGCAAATGATTAGTATATAACAACAGCGTGTGTGTTGGCGTAAAATTGAACGGGTCTTTGTATTTCTTTTTTCCCAATTCTTCATCACTTAAAAGCGATTCGCATTTTTCTGCTTTTTCCTGAAAAGCATCATAAACTTGTTTTGTTACACTGAAACGTTTCACAGCTCGTCCGGCAAATCGGGAAAGCGTAGAATTTCGCTGTCCCTGCTGAATTTTCGGGGCATTGTCCTGCATGAAAAACAGGTAATTTTCAATGGACATTTCGCCCTCATGCCAGAAAATTTCTTCCGTTTCGCAGCCAAAATAAGTGCATTGCCATTAAAAATTTGTCTATATTGCCAAAGTTATTTTGAAATAGATAAAAATTCACTCCAGTTTATTGACAAATTCATGGATATATGATATAATCAATAGAGAAATTTTAATATGGTGGTATGCTATGGACAAGATGAATTTTATTAATAAATTAAAAAGTAATGCTATTATTTCCCCAACTGTTTCAAAAGAATACTTACATGAAATTGAAAAAAATTTTTTAATTACATTTCCGGAAGACTTTAAATTTTTCTATTCAGAAATTTCAAATGGGATTTGTATAAATAGTAATACTACAGACGAAAAGAAAATTCATAATATAGAAACTATTTTAAAAAAAGTAGAAGAATCAGAAAGAAAATTTGGAGTTTTTAAAAAAAATTTAATCACACAAACTTTTTTATTCGATAAACCATATATTTGGGGGGATGAAGGTTCTTTTGACTTACATTTAGAGGTCGAGTATGGAAATATTGAAGTAGCAGATGTTGGTGATGGTGAAACTTGGAATTTAATTCTAAGTGGTACTTCTTATGGTAACATATGGAATTTTTCAGAATGGGGCATATCACCTTGTAATCCAAATCTTACTTTTTTAAAATGGGCAGAAATGTGGCTTACCAATCAAACGTTTTCATATTAAATTTCTCGCTGCAAAATACACTTTTCTGCCATGTGGGATTTTTTATTGTGGACAGGCATTCAAATTTATGCTTGCACGATCTTCCAGCAAGGCGTAACTTTGCTGATAAAGTTCGTGATCAGGCTATAATCACCGCAAATTTTCTGCGACAGCTTGCCGATTGCAATGCGGGTTTCCTTTTTCCAATCTTCCGGCTGCAACAAAACGGTTCACCGTTTACTTCAACAGTTTTTACTTTTGTGCATTTATAATTCCAAATATTTAAATTATTCATTATATCAATTCCTTATAATCGCCGTACTTAACAATTTCACGGGCTTCTGTCAGGTCGAGAATATGATTCTGTGGTAAATTCTGCAATTGGATTAGTTTTCCAGAAAACCGCCCTGAACGGCTTGCCCCGTAAAAGCTGGAACATTCCTCTTGCACGGCTGTCAGAACAAACCGCCGTTTGCATTGCCAGATATTTTTTCACGGAAGATTTTGCCAATTGTTGGCGGATTTCCAGAACCGACTTGACCGGGTCTTTGGCAGTTCGTAGTAATTTGATGACATTTTCCTTTGCGAGAGAATCCGCCTGATAACCTTGTTTTCCCAGCCAGTCAAGCAGTTGATACACGGAATTTGGATTTTCGACACCTGTCAATTTTCGCATTTCTGCTGTGAGTTTTGCCTTCGCTTGCGCATCAAGTGCTAATGCCGATTCCACAAATTCCCTGTCAATTTCAATACCCCTATCATTGATTTCCTAATCAAGATAAAATTCCTGCCACAAAAATTCAGGCACGGGAAAACGGACTAATTTCCGGTCAATCGCCATTTCTGCCTCAACATCACGCCGGTTGTAAGATTTGAAAATCGTCCATTTTTCGGGATATTCTTCAGGCTGATGAAATTGCGGAATATCGTTTTCTATTGCAAAAGGCACACAGAAAAATTTAATTAGATTTTTTCCTTCGGTCATTTTTTGCTGTTCAATGAAACAAACCGATAAATATAGACATAACCCCTTCGATAGAAGTAGAAACAGACGAAATGTGGGGATTTTATCATGACAAGAAACATCAGGATTGGTTGTGGTGGGCAGTTGATCATGATACACATACACCACTTGCATATGTGTTTAGAACAAGAGAACATTGTCATCTTGAAGAACTGCTTGCACTGCTGAAACTGTTTCCGATTACTCGGTTTTATACAGACAACAATTATGCTTATTCTAAAAAAATTAATCGTCATATGTTGACAATCGGAAAGAAAAATACACAAGTCATAGAGCGATATCATCTGACTTTACGTACACGTATAAAAAGACTTCAGAGAAAGACAATATGTTTTTCTAAAAGTAAAATACTACATGAAATTGTTATTAGGCTTTTTATCAATCGTTTCTTTTTTCATACTATGTCTTGACAGATACTTTTTTGAATTTCAATTATTTTGGGACACTACCCAATACTTTATGACAACATTTTATAAAAATATTTTAACTGTTAAATCCCTTCTTTGATTATCTGTTCAACTGCACTTCCTTTTCCGGTATTTTGATTTTAAATCTCATCAATGACAACGGCAATTGTCTGTCAAGATTATTTCTTTGATAGTAAAACAATGACATCAGTAGCATATCGACTAAAGCTGAACCGCTTGAACCAGAAAATGCAGCAGAAGAGATGACAATCATGCCATTCTGATTTTTCAAAAATTCACCCCAACTTTTTTCGTTCTGTTTATATTCAAAAAAGGCAGAAAGTATTTCTTCAAACTGCATGGAAAGACTGTCAGGTATTTCTCCTTCCATTATTTCTTCATATAACTTTTTCATTGAAAAACTGCCGTTCCATTAAATGCTCAATACAGCGGTTCAGTTCAGCATCCTGTTTTTTTCCTTAATCGGAATATTTACGGATATGATATTATGGAGAATCTGTTTTTCTTTTGCAGAAGATAACTCGTCATCCAGCTTAAGAATATCTACGGGAATTCCCATCTTTTCCACTTCCCAAAAAACAACATTTTCTTCCATATACTTTTCAACTTCTTTTCTTACTGTTTCATCTCCACCAACGGAAAGATTGTTCATCACTGCCTCTTTTGTGAAAGAGTCACTTGTATCCAGAACCACTACAAGCTGTCCTGCTTTCTGCTGAGTAACTATATATTCTGTCATAAAATGTGTCTTACCGCTTCCGCTCTGACCTGTGATAAAGCAGTGCAGATTATCATATTTTTTTCTTTATTGTAAGTCTTGAGATAACAGCGAGCTTGTCTGGTGCTTTCTAAATTTGGTGAAGAAATCATTAAAATCTGTGACATCGGATTTCTCATTTCATACAATATAGAGGATAACAAACCGCAGATACAATAAGCAAACAGAACTATTTTTTCAGGCGTATTCAGGTAGTTATTCACATCAGTACTGATTTCATTCACAAGCAGCTTTCCGTCTGGCATAATTTTACTTTTAAATAGTAAGAGCATTTTTCCAGAAACTCTACTGCTGTATTGCCATCATTACAGAGAAATTCTGCTTTCTCATCTTCATTCACGGTCAGCAGAGAAAATCCAGGATACTCAGGAACTGTGACGAAAACAGGATTCAGGAAATTATTGATACAGTATGCAAGATATTCGTTTGCAATTTGCTTGCTGGAATAGATAATTCAAATCCCTTAAAAAATATAAGCAAAGATTTGACAGATAATTTTTCAAGCGGAATTATCACTTTTCGTCTTTCATTTTTAGAATCCAAATTTGAGAACGATTTTTGTTAATCAGCATTTCCACCAGCTTTCTCATATCTGTTACCGTCTGATTGTTTTTGTTCAAATGCTCCGTAATCTGGGGCTGAATAATGCCCAGCACGATAGCTGCTACTTCTGCCGTATTGGGAATATTCATGTTTGCCCGCAGTATCCAGTGCTGTGTAAATATCCGCAATAGCTGCATTACTTTGATTCTGGAACAATAACTGTTCAGCCATCTGACTCCGAGCCTGATTCGGATAACCCATAGCGTTTTGATTAGGATACATAATACAATTCCTCCAAAATTTAAAATATAGTCAACATCGATTTTTTCCGTGCTGCTATCTTTTATTATATCAGTAGCAGAGGCGATTGTAAAGAGTGGTTTTCCATTTAAAAATGAAGCACTCTTTTTCGAGTGCTTCAAGTATTTTTCTAAATGAAAAGCAAATCCTGATATCTTTGAACAGAATCAATCTCTTTTCCGATAAAGTTAATCTGTGATATAATCATGTATTTCTGTACAAAAGCAAAATTCACGTGAATAGTATATTCGTTTCCTTTCCCGAAATAAACAGGAACAATTACTCCTCTGCTGTATGGTGCAGAGTTTTTTAGCATAAACTCAATTTCTTCTGCAAATAGTTTCGCTGCCATTTCATAGGCACATTCCGAATAAACAAAATTTCTATGATTTACAGCAAAGTTAAGAAATTCTTCTGTACTGCATGAAAGAGCATACAACACATCTTTTCTGAAATTCATCAATTTATTATCCTGTATCAGCCTGAAATATTTATCCTGTGCAAATATATGCATCAGAAAATCAAATTGTGCATAAGTATTTGGTTCAGAGATTAAAGTTATCGAAGGCAAGTCTTTTTCCATCAATTTATTCTGCATGATCTGATTCATTTCAGCTGGAATATCTGAACATGAAAAATCCGTGGCAAGAAAGGAAAACGCCTGAAAATAGAGATAATTATGCGCTGTCCTGATGTCCTCTATATTCTTGTAAGAGAATATGACTAATCGGCTTTTACTGACCTATGGAACAAAAGAACTGTTTGAACAAAAATTACAGGCTGACAGATATATTATGGAGATTGAAAAAGTCAGCCTGTTCATTACTATAAAATGAGGCAGCTTAGAGGCTTCTTCAAAACTTTTAACAGATGCAGTCAGTTGTATATTTTTATTTGTATATCTTATGAAACAATTCTGATATTTAATTTTATCATGATGAATGCACATCAGCTCCTGTATCACAATAGACCTGTTTAATAACCTAATTTTGAAAATTATAAATACCGCAAATTAAAGAAACACGAAGACTGAAATCTCTT
>CANPYZ010000053.1 GCA_947589035.1 uncultured Clostridia bacterium
CACTTTACAGATATCCTACAATACAGGCAGGATGTGCTGACGGAGGATACAGAGGTACTTTCAAGAATACTTTTGAAAAATTTCATCATATAAGAATTGATATTTCCATGCAGATAAAAGAACAAAAGGGATTCCAAGTTATACCAAAGCGTTGGGTTGTCGAACGAACTTTTGCCTGGCTGAACTTTTCACGCAGATTATCTAAAGATGATGAGATTTCTTCTCGCTCTTCCGAGTGCATGATTACCATTTCTCATGCTTTCTCTCTTTTGAAACGTCTATGAATACAGATTCTTACAGAAAGCGGATACACTTTAACAGAAATTCTTGATTTTTCTGATATTGCATACGAACATTTAACGAATGGATGGCGTAATAAACTGAAAACTGACCATTTTATTTCTGTATTGGACTTTTGCAGAAATATTTCAAAACAAGAATTACCCGGGCATAATACACTTCGTTATCTATTGTATGGAATGAACAACACCATCATCAAAGCTCAGCGTGACTTTATCCCTAATTCTAAACTATCAAATTTGTATTTGAAATATGGCTGTCTTCAATTTGAAACTGCACCATTTATGCGTTCTACCAATGAACATAACCCTCAACTCAGTGTACTATTTGAGTGTATTCATGTTAATGGACGACAGCATGAATTACCGGCAAGGCAAATCCGAAATAATAGCGAAATTTCAGGAATGATTTTTACTCCACTTTCAGCTCTTGAACATTATGGTGATGTGTTTTCACTTGCACGCCAGTACAATGCTACCCTTTATTACAAAAATCGAGAAAAATCTCGTATAATAATAAAAGATGGGTATGTTTTTATTAACGAGTATAAGGAAGATATCTGCGAAATAATCCGTTTTCTTCAATCTCTTGTCGGAAAAAATGATGCTGATTATTCTAAATCAATTGATGTGTGGCTTAACTCTGAAAACGCTGATGTTGATTGTGAAGAAAAGAAAGTCATCTTGCGTAAAATGTTCGCACGGTCAAAAGCAGCAATTATCTATGGCTCTGCCGGAGTTGGCAAATCAACATTGATTAAACATATTTCACAATTCTTCAATGATTCTGAAAAACTTTACTTAACTCAAACTAATTCAGCAAATGAAAACTTAAGACGTAAAATAAAATCTGATAATACAGAATTTTCAACAATTGCAAGCTTTATTAAGTATGGAAGCACAAAAGAATATGAACTGCTTGTGATTGACGAATGTAGTACAGTAAGCAACAAAGAAATGGTCGAGGTGCTTAACAAAGCAAATTTTAGACGTATATTACTTGTGGGTGATACATTTCAGATAAGCTCTATAAGATTTGGTAATTGGTTTTCTGTACTAAAAAGTTTTATGCCGGTCAATTCAGTATTTGAATTAATTCATCCCTATAGAACAACAGACCCATATCTATTAGAAATGTGGGCAAAGGTTAGAATAATGTCAGATAATGTACAAGAATTGATTGATAAGCAGAGTTATTCTTTACGAGTTGATGAATCTCTACTTTCCGCTGTGGAAGAAGACGAGGCGGTTCTTTGCCTAAATTATGACGGACTTTATGGCATTAATAACATCAACCGTTTTCTGCAAGAAAGTAATCCTAACCCTGCATATCAATGGGACGTTCAACAATTTAAGGTAAATGACCCTGTACTGTTTCTTGAAAACAACCGTTTTCATCCAATAATATATAATAATATGCGAGGTAAAATCGTAGGCATTGAAAAACTTGATGTTGGAACAGCTAATGAAAGAATACAATTTGATATAGAACTTCAAGGCATGATAGATTCAGATGCGGAAATGTGGTGTGAATTCAAGTACTTAGGCGAAACAAAAGATGGTCATTCTATCATTCGATTCTGTGTATATAAAAACAAAAGCACAGACGAGGACGATGACGGGAATACCTCAAGAACGATTGTTCCATTCCAAATTGCTTATGCTGTGTCCATACATAAAGCACAAGGATTGGAATACCGCTCAGTTAAAATAGTCATTACAGATGAAATTGATGAGCTTTTGACACATAATATTTTTTACACGGCAATTACCAGAGCACAAAAACAATTGAAGATTTATTGGACACCGGAAGTCGAACATCAGGTGCTTGATAGAATTCGCCCTCGTGATATAGAAAATGATGTGAATATACTTAGGAGATATCTTATTACATTACAATGATATGAATTTTCATTTTAAGCAAAAAATTGTTGCAAATTGCGAAAATAATAGAATGAATAACCGCTTGGAAAAGAACTTTCCAAGCGGTAAAAATTGTAATAATTAAGATATGAAAAAACGAACCTCAAAAAGACTATATCACAGAAATGAAAAATCAAGAAGAAATCAGAATTCATTTTTCAGCAAGGTAAAATTAAACTTTCAATCATTTCACCTGTAATTTTTTCCTGTTCCACTGCCCGAACCGTCACACGGCTTTGTCCGCTTAACGTGCAGGTAAATAATGTTAAATCCCAGTTTTCCGCCGAGCCAAATTCCATTGCTTCCACGTCCTGACCGGGGATAATTTCTGTTTGGACGACTTCATAATGGTGAATTTCCCCGTTTCCGTCCGTTAAAAGAATTTCCGCTCCGGTGTTCAATTCCTGTATCCGCCCGAAATGCGATTGATAGTTATGTGCTGCAAGAATTAAATCTCCAGTCAAAATACTTCCCTTATAGCGGCAAGGGGAAATTTTCAACGCCGGATAACTCCATTCAGATTGAACAGGTAATTCTATGCCCAAATCGGGAATGTTAATAATTGCCAAAAATTCCCCTTCTTCCGTCCGGAAAAGTGGTTCAGTTGGCATTTCATAACGGGAAAATAAATCTTCCGTCGGAAATTCCGGAAAATCAGTGCTTTCCGGTTCGGGAAGAGTTTTCTTCAGTTGCTGAACAATTTGTTCGGAATATTCCGCCCCCTGACGGTCTTCACGCAAATTATAAAAAATCAGGAGCAACGCCGCAATGAGCAGCATTGCCCCTGAAATTAGCCAGATTGTGCTTTTTCTCATTCCTGTTCCTCCTGACGGCGTGTTTTCCAACCAATCATCAGGAAAATTATTCCACCTAAGGCTAAAAATGGCACAGGCCACCAAAGTTGACCAGTTTGAGGAAGTTTGCTGATTAGGGAGCTATTTCCGGAAGAACCTCCACTTGAATTTCCACCACTGAATCCTCCACCGGAATTTGACCCCGAACCAGAGCCATTTCCGGAACTTCCGCCGAAATTTGAACTTGAACCAGAACCGTTTCCGCCTGAACCTGAACCATTTCCGGAGGGTTTCGTTGTGGTGACGGTTGTCACGGTGGTTGTCTGCGTTTCGGAAGAATTTCCGGAATGTTCGCTGAAACTTTCAGAAGTGGTATTTTTTGGAATTGTTGTTTCACTTCCGGTTTTCGTGGTCGTTTTGCCAGTTTCAGTTGTTTTTCCGGTTTCTTTAGAAGTTAAAGTTTCCGCCGTTGTGGAGTGTCCGGAACCGCCATTTTTCGTGGTTGTTGTGCTTTTGAAGTCGGATTCTGCCGTTGTCGTGGTGCTTGGCGTGGTTGTCGTAACCGCCCAGCCCCATTCGTCATTCGCTGAAGAAGAATCATACCACGGATTATAGGTATTTTCCACGACGAATTGCGTTTCGTCCGCTAAATAGACAACAGTATATTTGGCAGGAATTTCCACTTCTTCCACTCGCCACTCGCAGTCGTCCTTGCCTTCCCACGAGGCTGTCCAGTTGTTTTCTTCGCTTAAAATGGCTTTATCGAAAAATTCACCGTCTTTATAGACATTCACAATAATTTGTGTGCTTCTGTCCCATAAATAATATTCATCGTTCTGCCAGATTTTCCGAACGGAATAAACCGTTTCCTTTCCGGCTAACGTCCTGAGTTCCACTTTTGGAAACGCATCAATATTATAATGACTAAATTCTTCATTATCCATGACTTCAACCATCATTGCCGTGGGAACGTATGTTTTATCATTAATTTTAATTCTTTTACCGCTTAATAAATATAAACCTTCACGCAAATTTTCAAAATTCACTTCTCCGGTTTCGTCAGTGTATGCCGTCGCTAATGGCGTATAATGGCGTAAAATCGCTTCATTTTCCAACGTTACTGCCGCTGTCGCTAACACCATTTTGTCATTGTCCAGCATTACCGGCGAACCTTCAAAATCACCCACAGTGCGGTAAGTATTCGGTTTCGCCGCTGTCGGGTCATTTTCAGAAAAATTCCCCTGCTGATAAGCATTCATAATTAGGACAGTAGGCATAGAGAAGTTTTAAGAAACAACGTTAGACCGATACAGCAAGCTAATCATCTATGGACGGATGTTCTTTTAGAATATCTGTCCTTTTTTTCATTAAAAATTATTTTTTCTATTGAAATAATCTCTCAGATGTGGTATAATAGAATTGATACATAAAGCAGAAGGAGGTAAATGTAATGAACATTGCGATTTGTGATGATGAAAAAACATTTTTGAAACAGCTTAGATCAAAAATCAACAGTCTGAAAATACGGGACTGTCAGATTTCGGAGTTTACAAGCGGTCATGAATTGTTGAGAAATTTCGTCAAAGGAATGTATGAAATTATCATATTAGATGTGGAAATGCCTGAAATGAACGGTTTGAAAACTGCCGAGAGAATACGGCAGACCGATAAATTTGTTATCATTTCTTTTCTGACGAATTATCCTGATTTTGCAGTAAAGGGATATGAAGTAGGAGCGTTCCGGTATATTTTGAAAAAACAGCCTGAGTATGCATATATGGAACAGCTTAAATCTGTTCTTGATGAATATCACCAGAAATTTAGAACATTCAAATTTTCAAACCGTAGTCTGACATTTAGTTTCAGGCTGATACATATTCTATATTTTGAAGCACATGGCAGAAAAGTGTCTATTTTTACAACATCCGGAGAAATCGAATATTATGGTGATTTTCCGGAAATATGCCGTGAATTGCAAGAATTTCATTTTATACAGACAAATAAGGGAATACTTGTAAATCTGGAGCATATTCAGCAATTCGTAAAAAACGACATTATTCTTTCAAGCGGTAAAAAAATCCAGATGGGGAGAGTATACAAAAACAAGGTAATTTCCGACTATCTTGAGTACAATTCGGGGAGATGATTGTTTTGCCTGTTTTGATTCAAAATATCATCGAGATAGCAAACATAATCATTGAAATAGCATTGATTTTTCACTATTTTTCTCTGTTAAGTGAAAAGAAAAACAACTGGGCTTTAATGATTCTGTCATATTTCAGTGCTGCTGTTTTACTTTCAGTTTCTGTATTTTTATCAGGTAATTTTATGGTGAATTTTTTATCAACAGCGGTGGTATTAACATTGATTTCTTTTTTGAATTTTGAAGATAAATTCACACGCAGAATTTTTTTAATATTTATCTATCTCCTGATTATTTCGATTGCAGATCCGATTGTTATAGGAATACTGTGTGTAGCAAATGCGGGAGTTCCAAACGAATTTTTGCAAAGCAGTGCCGGAAGATATCTTGGTATGATGGGAACAGATATTATTTATCTGTGGTTTACCATTTTTACAAATCGCCTTATAAACAAAAAAGTTCGTGAACTTCCTTTAAGATACTGGCTGTTAATTATTGTTATTCCTGTGTTCAGTATTTTTATTCTTCAGTTTATGATTGACAGTATTGCTGTCCACACCGGATTTAAGGGTTATTTTGTTCTTTTTCTTGCAATTGGTGGAATTATTTATATAAATATCACAATGTTTCATTTTTTTGAAAGTTACGAAGACAAAATAAAACTTGAATATCTTGAAATGATACAGGATAAGGAACAGGAAAATTACAATCTTCTTGCTCTTACTCATAAGCAGATACGAGAATTCAAGCATGATATTGAAAATCAATTTTCTGTACTGCATGACCTTATGGAATCCGGAGATATTGAAGAAGCCCTGAAATATCTTGATAAACTTGGAACTTTTGTAAAACGTTCAAATCGCCTTTGCCACACCGGAAATAATGCCGTTGATTCAATTGTGAATACAAAGGGTGCACTTGCAATTACACACAATATTGATTTCATTTGCAGAGTAAATATTACCTCAGAAATTAAAGCTGATGCAATGGAATTGTGCCGTATTCTCGGAAATGGTTTGGATAATGCTATTGAGGGTTGTGACAGAGCCGGAACTTCAGATACACATATTTTGCTTAGTATCAGTGAGGATAAGGAAAATCTGCTGATTTCCATTTCAAATACTTCCATTCAGGTTGATACAACAAATTTATCCACCTCAAAGAAAAAGACAGGTCTGCACGGAATCGGTGTAAAAAGCATAAAATCATCCGTTGAACGTCTGAATGGTGTAGTGAAATTCAATTATAAAGATGGTGTTTTCAAGCTGAATATTGTTGTAAGAAATAGTTCATTGATTTAACAATGATGTATTTCATTACAAAAAACCCTACTTTTGTTACATTTGGTGAAAAATGTATTGACAAAAACATATCTTGTGTGCTATAATGATTGCAGGAAGTGATCTGAGATGATTTCAAAACTTGCAAAAGGCATAGCACACTTTTTTTGTGATAAACAACATAGCTGAAAAATCAAAAGAAGTGATTTATGCTTATGGTATGGAACTGCTTATATCCGATATACTGAACACATTGATTGTGTTGCTGATAGCTTTGATTTCCCATACACTGCCTGCGGTGATTGTATTCATAACTGTATTTATGGGATTGAGAAGATTTGTCGGCGGTTATCACGCAAATAGTCATTTGAGTTGTATGACAACACTGGTTGCTGTAATGCTGACATTTTGTTTTGGCATCTGCAATGCAACAGAAAGGATTGCAATGATAGTCAGTATAGGATTTGTAGTTATATCAATTCCTGTTATTTTCAGATTTGCTCCCGTTGCTCATCCGAACAAACCAATGTCGGAAGAAAAAGGAAAAAAACTGAAAAAATACAGCAGAATTTTCGTAATCACTCTTTTCCTGTTTTCTTTGTTGTTGATGATGTTCCGGCAAAATAAAATAAGTCTTTATGTATCAAGCGGAATATTTTTATCAGCATTGGTGGCAGTTATGGGAAAGTTTCTGAATCGAGGTGAGGACAGTTAAGGATGATAAGGACAAAAGATGTATTCTGGCAATCGTGATTCTTGCTCTTGTCAGGCTTGCGTTGTATATCTCGGAAGGCAGTGTCTGCGGTATAACGTTTTATCAGCCGAAAGAGCCGGATTTACGAGAGCTATTTGAGGGGAGGGATTTTGTAAGTGACTTTGATGAGGTCATGTATGGATAAATCAAAAATTAAAAAAACAATTCTTATATTTCTAATAATTTCTTTTATTGCAGCAGGGGTAGCGATAGGAGCGAAAATAAGAAAAGAATTTGTTTTTATTGATGGTGTCATATATAATAGCAATATAGATAGCCTTCATGTTTTCTTGAATCAAGTAAATATTAACGAACTAAACAGATGCTCACAACTCTCAACGTTAGTCGTGGCAGAAGCTGATAATGACTCACTTACCAAACTATACAGTTTTCCAACGCTTGAATTCCTGGACATATTTCGTTCCAAAACTCAAATAAGCGGCAGTGGTATTAACAAAATCAATACGTTGGAAAATCTAAAATATCTATTTTTTACGTACTCAGATGTTGACTTGTATAATTTGAATTCCGATTCAATTGAAAGTATAGGAATAGATCATTGTAATGTATCTTTTTTAGAAGGTATCAATAAATGTGCAGCACTTAATGAATTAAAATTAAACGCAGTAATTTTAAATGACAATATGATTTCTACGAATGACAACGATTTATATAATAGAATTTGTGTCCTAAATAACAGTTCTGATTTTTCTTCACTTGACAATATTAAGAAACTCCATATTTATAATACAGTGATAGAGGATATAAGCAGCATAGTTGAGATGGATTCTCTGGAAGTCTTGTATGTCTCGAAAGGTGCTTTATCTGATGATAACCGTAATACACTTGAGAATAAGGGAATAAGAATCATTGAAGAAGAGTCAGCGGAGTGATACGATTGTATGAGTTATTATTTTGATTTATCGTAAAAATTATCTTGAAGCAAAGTAAGAAGAAACGGTCTATTGCCTAACAGAGCAGTTGACCGTTTCTTACTTATTTCTGTATCTCAATCGTAAGCATCAACCAGTCCAGTGGACATAAAAAATGAGCCGATATCAATCTCGGCTCAAATGCTGTATTCAGTTCATTACAATGAAATGCTGTGAGCAACTGTGAATTACTGTGCGTGAAATACTGTCGGTTGCTCTGAACGACTGTGAATGAATATCTGTCACTTAATCTCAGATTTGTTTTCGATGATTTTACGATACATTCTGTGGCAAGTATTGGGAAGTGCTGTACTCCACGGCATAATACTGTCGAGCTGTTCGCATGAGGGTGTTTGCTCCGATGCGTTTCATCAGACGATTACACTCGGAAATATCGGCATTGTCTTGTGCATGGTCAATCCTCGCACGAACGCAATCACGAATATACTCCGTCTTGTTCTTGTAACCGTACTGCTCACATTTTGCAAGAATATACTGCATTTCTGATTCCGTAAAACGTACATTCAGTGTGCAGAATTTTTTCTCCGTTTTACTTTTCAAATATTTACGTTCATCGTCTGTAAGTTCGTCATCGGATTTGTTGAAAATGCTCTTGTCAAGGTCGGATTTAATCTCTTGGTCGAGAGCGTTATTGATTGCTCCCTCATAAGTCATTCCCATTGTTTCAAAAACCTTGTGCCTGGGTGGTCTGCCACGTTTCTTTTTCTCCGTGTTCATGTTAGTGACTCCTTTGTATATATTTCGGCATTAGCCGATTTTTTGACTGCGTAAGCAGTCGAGGGGATTGGGGAAACTTCCCCAACAAGCATCGTGGATTTGTCCGTATTTTCCAAAATGCGGCACAATACACCATGCTTGCAATATGAGTTTGTCCATTTTTGGGGTTTCTTGCCTGTATCCGCATTTCAGCGGATTTTTTTGCTTTTGTAGCTTTTGAAAATGTCCCTCTACTATACAACCGATGAATTTTGATTTGGGTGAAAGAAATTCACCGGAATTTACAATTTGTTCACAACAATTCTACTTGTTGCACAAATCAAACAGTAGCTTTTTGTCTATTGTGCTGTAGTGAAAAATTTCCCCATACAGAAAATTTTTAGTCCCTGCAATACCGTCATAATATACAGAAATATCTGTTATAATTTGTGCATAAGGTAGAATTTTCGATTTTTCAGCAAAAAATTTCCGAAAATCTTTAACCAAAATGCAAATTTCTCGGTTGATATATAGAGGGGTATTTTTATCTGCTCATTTTCAAAGATTTGAAAGGAGTGAAATTCAAAATTATTTTGATTCAGAAAGGTGGTGAAGATATGCAGGACTTTGAAAAGGCTCTTGAAAAGTTTCTGAAAAAGCGTGATTTGGTGCTGAAACGTATGGAAGATGACAAGGCAGAAATTGAAAAACTCAACTCGCAGATTGCACAATTACAGCTTGCCAAAATTAAAACATTACTTGGCTGTGATGAAAGCGGTCTGCTTGAAATCATCAGCAAGCACCCTGAACAGCTTGAAAAGCTGAAAAAGAACGTCCCTGCGGACGATGCCGAAACGCTCGGACAGACTTCTTTTTTTGAAAGTAAACACAATCCGTATGAGGACTGAATTTCGGCAAATATGAGGGAAGATAGAGAATGCGAAACCCTCAATTCCAAATGCGTAGAGATAGACAAGCTAAAGGAGAAAATTCGCTATGAATGAAATGAGAGAATCCGTGTCTGAATACAAAATTGGACACACAACTTACATCGTGAAAACCGTTTTCAATCCTACTTTTCAGCAGAGCCTTTCGGACATTCTGAAACGGCTGATTGTTCGGGAAATTGAATTGTCCAATGATAATGAGGAGAATAATAGGCAGGCTGTGTAAAAATTTTTTCAGAGCTTGTATTCATAGAGAAAAAGTGATATAATATAGATATGATGAAAGAATATAAAGCAACAAATTACGAAAGTGATTTAACGGATAAACAATGGGAAGAAATAAAAGAATTTTTTCCCTCAGGAAACAAGAGCAAATATAATAA
>CANPYZ010000054.1 GCA_947589035.1 uncultured Clostridia bacterium
CTTTTTAGTATTGTTCAGTTTTCAAGATGCAGTTGCCGTTTTTCCGACGACTTATTTATTATACCACATTTTCAGAATTTTGTCAAGTCTTTTTTTGAATTTTTTTCAAATTTTTTCTTGAATCAAATCTTAATAAAATCAATTCCCCTCATACATCTACACCATCTTCCACTACTGTGTCCCAATATTGACCGGAATTACCCCGGCATGGTGCATGGCTTGAATCTCCCGATTTAGCCTGATTTCTATGCGTTTTACCGCAGTTTCAAATTCATGTACAGGCTAAACCCATACATTTCACATTTGATTTGTTTGAATCCAGTATGATGCATGAATTTTCTTCATGCGGATTACTCCATTCGGACATTTAAGGCTTTTTGCGTACTTACGCAAAGTCAAACCTTGCATGTAGTTTGACCTTAATTCCATGATTTTACTTCCAGTCTCCCGACCAGATATTCAGAAATTATCCTGGAAATTGCAGCCCCCACAATAGCCTGCCCTTCTTCGGGTCTTGATTTACTTTAACTTTAACAAAAATGTCTGTTTTTTCGCCACTGCTTATTCCCGCAACTCCCGTTCGGCTCTCACAGCGACTTTGTTATTATACCACATTTTTGAAACTTTGTCAAGCCTTTTTTGAAATTTTTTCAAAAAATTCTGAAAATTTCTTTTGCCGGTTTCGTCCGACAGCTTTTTTATTATATCACGTTTTTCCGATTTTGTCAAGTCGAAAATTTTTAATTTTCCCGTTCAGTTTTTGGTGATTAGCATCAAATTTGTGTTCATTTCTGCTTGCAAATTGCAAGCGAAAGTAATTCTATACAAGATTTGATATTTGTGTTATAATCAAATTAAAGGAGTTTTTCACGAGAAAAATAACCATAATTTTACTTTTGAAGAAAATTTCTGGTTATTTTTTCCAAAATCTATTGACATTTTTGGAAAAAAAGAGTATAATAAAGTAGTAATTTATGTTTTAAGGAGGTTTTCCATGAAAATTATGCACCTTTCCGATTTACATCTCGGAAAATGTCTGAATCAGTTTAATTTTATCGAAACCGGCGACCAGAAAATGATTTTAAATCAAATTCTTGACATCGCCGACGAACATCACCCCGACTGTATCATTATCGCCGGTGATGTTTACGATAAGCCCACACCTGCGGCAAATGCTGTTGCTTTATTTGACTATTTTCTGACGGAATTAGTTAATCGGGAATTTCCTGTGATGATCATCAGCGGAAATCACGATTCCGCCCCCCGTGTTTCTTTCGGTTCACAAGTCATGAAAAAAAGTCAAGTGTTCATTTCCCCTGTGTATCAGGGTTCAGTTGAACCTGTTATTTTTCATGATGATTACGGGGAAATTCGTTTCTGGCTTCTGCCGTATATCCGGCATGACAATGTTGAAGAAGCTATCCGAAATATGCAGATTGACACGAATTTCCGGAATATTCTTTCCGCACATCTTTATGTGACCGGTGCGGAACGTTCCGATTCAGAAGAAAATTATGTCGGTTCTCTCGAAAATGTAGACGCTGGCTTATTTCAAGATTTCGATTATGTCGCTTTAGGACATCTTCACCGCCCGCAAAATGTCGGAAGTGAAAAAATTCGCTACTGCGGAACGCCGTTGAAATATTCTTTTTCTGAATGTAATCACCAGAAATCTGTGACGTTCGTCACAATTCGGGAAAAAAATTCCCCTTTGCAAGTGGAAACTGTTCCGCTTGTTCCTGCTCGTGATATGATTCAGTTAAAAGGCACATTCAGCGAAATTATGCGGGAAACGCCTTCCGAACAATATGCCCGCATTATTCTCACCAGTGAATATAATTCCAGTGATTATGAACAACTGCGGAAAAAATTTCCTAATATGATGCATTTACAATATGAAAATGCAATCAATCATACTGAAATTGACCCTTCATCTGCTGAAGCAGTGCATTCAAAATCTCCGGTAGAGAATTTTTCTGATTTTTTCCAGAAAATGAACGGGAAAGAAATGACTGACGAACAAACGGAATATATCCGGAATTTAATTACTAAAATCTGGGAGGACGACGAAACATGAAAATAATTTCTTTAGAAATGTCCGCTTTCGGTTCATACGCCGATACAGTAAAATTAGACATGACCCGACTCGGCACGAATGGATTATACTTAATTACTGGTGATACCGGTTCAGGGAAAACTATGATTTTCGATGCAATTCTGTTTGCCCTTTACGGAAAACTCAGCGGAAACTACCGCAACAAGAAAATGATGATTTCCCGCTGTCCGGAAGCAAATAAAACAACTTATGTTGAATTAGTGTTTTCTTATCATAAGAACGAATATAAAATTTATCGTTCTATCCGGTTAGGAAAAGATGGCTCTCTCAAAGAACAGGCAAAATTTTCCTGCAATGGTGTTCTTAATCCTGCAACTACTCCGAAAACAATCAATGCTGAAATTGAAAGTATTATTAAACTGACAAAAGACCAATTCGAACAAGTTGTCATGATTGCACAGGGAGAGTTCCGGAAACTTCTTTCCGCAAGCACAAAAGACCGTGAAGAAATTCTGCAAACATTATTCCGTACGGAAAAATATCAGAAACTTCAGGACGAATTATTCAGGACTTACACTGAAAAAGATAAACAATGCACGGCTATCCGTGAACAAATGGATGCTTTAATTCAGCAAATCGCTTTTCCGGAATCCGTGAAAACGCTTTCCTATACGGAAATTTCCCCCATTCTGGAAAAACTTATTCAGGACACGGAAAAAGAACGTTCCCTCCTCGGGGAACAAATTCAGCAATTGGATTCCCGCCTGGAAACAATTCAAAAAAGGCTTACCATTTGCCAAAATTACGAAAATTACCAGCAAGATTTGCAGAAGGCACAAAAACAAGCCGATGAACAGGAAACTTTACAAAAAACACAATTCGCTGAATACCAGAACGCAAAAGCCCGTCTTTCTGAAATTGATTCCCTGAAAACCCGAAAAGAACAACTCGTTCAACTTCAGGATTCTTTTCAAAAATATCAGAAACAGCTTGAATTGGTTCAGAATTTGTCAAAAGAACAAGAAAAATTGCAACAAGATGTTAATTTTTCAGCAGAACAAATCGCTCACATTCAGGAACAACTTCAAAAACTCGAACAAGAACAAGTTTCCCTCGCCGATGCGGAAAAAAATTGCATTTCCCTTTCCGCTGAAAAAGAAAAATTTTCCACTCGTCAGAAACAGTTCCGCCAACTTCAGGAAAATCTTCAGCAATGCGAAAAAGTTTCTTCCCAGATTCAACAACTTAAGAAACAATCAGAAAACTTCGAACGGGTTTCTTCTTCTCTCGAACAGGAAATTTCTTCCCTTCCTGACGGTGAAGCCATGAAAACAGAGGCTTCCCGCAAAAAAGAAAAAATTTCTGAATTTTTCGCCCGTGATAAAGAATATCAGAATCGGAAAATTACCCATCAGAAATTAAGTCAGGAATTACAGAAAGCAATCCGGCAATATAATTTCGCCCATCACGAATATGAAACGGCTTACGCCAATTTTATTCAGAATCAGGCAGGCATTCTTTCACAGGAATTGCATAATAATTCCCCTTGTCCGGTTTGCGGTTCCTTACATCACCCGAATCCGGCAAGCCTTTCCGAAAGTTCTGTCACTTCTCAGCAACTTGATGAACTGAATAAAAAACAAAATTCCGCCCGTAATATTCGGGAAGAGAAAACTTCCGCAACGAAAAATTTATATTCGTTAATTCAGGAATCAGAAAAACTTTTACAAGAAATTGCATCTGGTTTATTGGATTCCGTTCCGGAAACGATTCCTCAAATCCGGCAGGCTGTACAGCTGTTAAACCAGAAAATTGAACATACACTTGCTATTGCAGAAAAAACCATTCAGCAAAAATCTTCCCTTAATGAACAACTTCAGCAAGCGCAAAAACAAAAAACTGAACTTCATGCGAATTTGCAGAAAATGGAAGGCTCTTTTGAACAACTTCAGACTTCCTCTAAAAACTTACATGAACAGCTTTTGTCTTCTGTCGCTTTTGAAGATTCTTCCCGTTCTTGTGAAATGGAACTTTCTGACATTCAGCAAAACCTTGCACAGCTTGACCAGAAACTGAAAGAAAATTTCGCCCGTAAAAACCAATTCAACCAGAATCAGCAACAAATAGAAATCCTTTCCACAAAACAGAAAGCGTTCAACAAACAGCACGCTGAAACAGAAGAGCAACTTAATAATAAGAAATCTGTTTTCTTTTCTGAACAGGGAAAACAAAATTCCCTTAAAGAATCTTTGATTTCTTCTTTAATGAAAACATTCAGCGAATGCACACCCGAAAAAGCAGAATCTTTGTTGCAAAATGAACAATCTGTCAGCATTTTCCTGAACCGGTTCAATATTCCCCAAAGAATACAGAACACAGAAAACCAGATTGACGAAATTCAGCAGAATTTTTCCTTCCAGGAAAGCCGGATGAACGAAATCAAGAAAATTAATGACCAGCTCGCTGGAAATATTCAGCAGCTTCAACGAAACATTCAGCAAGTTCTTCAACAATACCCCAATCTTAACAAGCAAGATGAACTTTCCGCTGAACAACAGGCAAAAACGGAAAGAACTTCTCTTCTGGAAAAGAAAGAAAAATACCATACTGCACTGCAACAGTACCGCTCAAACCAAAAACAATTTCTTGAACTTTTAGCAGAATTTCAGGAATCAAACCATTTTCTGCAAATGCTGTATCCGCTTTATGAAACGGCAACAGGCAAAAAATCCAAAAATCATATCAAACTGGAAACATATATCCAAATGGGATATTTCGACCGGATTTTAAAACGGGCTAATCATCGTTTAAGCATGATGACAAACGGACAATACGGTCTTGAACGGAAAAAAGACACTCTCGGAAGTGGAACTGGACAAACTGGTCTTGACCTGAATATTGTCAATTATTGGAACGGCACATGGAACCATGTCGGCAGCATTTCCGGCGGTGAAGCATTCAAGGCAGCTCTTTCGCTTGCGCTTGGTCTTTCGGAAGAAATTCAAACGAATGCCGGCGGCGTTCAGCTTGATTCCATGTTTTTAGATGAAGGGTTCGGCTCTTTAGATAATTCTTCATTACACCAGGTGATGAGGTCACTTTCGGAACTTTCCAGTAATGACCGGATTATCGGCATTATTTCCCATGTGGAAGACCTCAGAACCAGCATTGCAAAACAAATTGTTGTCACCAAAGACCGCAACGGAAAAAGTCACGCCGTTATTCAGGAATAATTTTTCTGCACCGTCTCCGGAAAAGACGGTGCAAATTTTTTGCAAACTATTGACAAAACTGCATAAAAATGCTATAATGAATATAGTTTGAATTTACACTAAGGAGTTATTGATATAATGGGAGATTTATTTAAAAATTGGGAAAATTTATTTGAAAAATATAAAATTTCAGAAACAATTCAGCAGAATGGCTTTTTTCCAATTAGTCGAAATCAGCTTGCTGAAGCGGAAAAATCCCGAATGAGTTTTCTCTATCGGGAATGCTTGCCGGAAATTTTCCGGAAAAATCATTTAGCCTTATTGCCTATTGAACAAGAAAAATTTATTCTTGCGCCCGTTCAGGCGTATCATCAATTTACATTAGATTATCCGGAAATCAATCATTTTTCCATGCCGGAGTATTTAGAAAGTATGAATCATCAGCATATTCATCATCAACAAACGGCTTTATTCTGTGCTTTAGCCTCCGGAATTATCGCTGATTTCGTGGAAGATGAAGGCTTGCTTCCGGTTTATTCCGATGAAATCGAATCTGAACGATTCAGTTTTGAAATTGCGGAAAACAATTCCCGAAACAGACGGGAAATTTATGTGGAAAATGCACCATTTCAGCCGGATGCATTCTGTGAAGGGAAAAAATATTTATCTTTAATTCAGGCTTCACGTTTCTTAACGGATAATTTTCTGATTGGGTATTTATATTATCCCTATCGAGTATGGCAGGCGAAAGTCAGAAAAAAAGTCAAATCCATTCTTTTAGTTTACACAAACGGAATTTATCATTTATATGAATTTCGTTTCAATGACCCGTATTCTTATAATTCTATTTCTTTGGTTAAGCAAAAGCGATATTCCCTTGAACGTTCTTCCGTCACGAAAGCGGAAATTTCTTCCCTTTTAGAACGCATTCCGCACCTTGACGAACAGGAAAAATTTTTCCCGAAAGCGGAAAACTTCCGGAAAGTCATTAATTTTTGTGAATTGCTTGACCATCAGGAATATTTTTCTGATGATGCTTGTGCAGAGGCTTCCCAATATTTAGGGCTGACGAAAAAAATTGACAAAGAACATTCTGTTTACGCTTTGACCACTTCCGGAAAGAAAATTCTTTCCGCTAATTTCCATGAACGGCAACTCGCCTATTGTGAATGCATTCTTTCACATGGAATATTTTTCGATTTGTTCATGCAATACTGGAAAACAGGAATTTTCCCTGATGAATCTGCAATTGCTGAAACATTAACGAAAAATCATTTTTCAGAAACTTCTGCTTACATTCCCACGGTGAAAAATTGGCTTAACTGGATTATCCAGTTAATTTCTTAAAAAAATTTCTTTCTCCGGAATACCGGAGAAAGATTTTTTTAGCAATGCAAAAATTCTTGATGTATCCGCAAATCTTCCGTTAATTCCGGATGAAATGCCACGCCGAATTGATTTTGATAGCGAACAGCGGTAATTTTCCCGTCCGTCACGGATAAAATTTCTACTTCCGGACGGAAAATTTTTTCAATATATGGCGCACGAATAAACCGCATGGGGAAATGTTCAATTTTTCCGAAATTTCCTTCAACTGAAAAACTTCCTAATTGCCTGCCGTAAGCATTCCGGACAACTTTCACAGGGAGTGTTCCAAAAACTTCCGGTTCTCCCGTTCCAATTTCTTCCGCAAGTAAAATTAACCCTGCACAAGTGCCTAAAACAGGCACGCCCTCTAAAATAGACTGCTTTAATTTTTCCAGTAAATCTAATTCTAAAAGTAATTTTCTTTGCGTGGTGCTTTCTCCCCCGGGAAGAATTAATGCATCAATCCGTTCCGGCAAATCGCTTTTTTTCCGGATTAATACATATTCCTGATTTAATTTTTCCAGCATGTGTGCATGTTCGATAAATGCCCCCTGCACCGCAAGAATGGCGACGTTCATTTTATTTTCCTCTTTCTGCCATTAACAGGGCAATTTCCTGTTCGTTAATGCCAACCATCGCTTCACCGAGATTTTTCGAAAGTTCCGCAAGCATTGGCGCATCTTCATAATTCGTCACGGCTTTTACAATTGCTGCGGCACGTTTTTCCGGATTTCCGGACTTGAAAATGCCTGATCCCACGAAAACCCCCTCTGCGCCAAGCTGCATCATTAACGCCGCATCTGCCGGAGTAGCCACACCGCCAGCAGCGAAATTCACAACAGGTAATTTTTTATGTTCGTGAACGTAACGCACTAATTCAACAGGTACTTGCAATTCTTTTGCGTGTTCGAATAATTCATCTTCACGGCAGGCGGAAAGCATCGCAATCTGACTTTGCATTTTCCGCATATGCCGAACAGCCTGAACAACATCCCCTGTTCCTGGTTCGCCTTTGGTGCGAATCATGGAAGCCCCTTCCGCAATTCGCCGAAGTGCTTCTCCGAGGTCTTTCGCTCCGCAAACAAACGGAACGTTAAATTTCGTTTTATCAATATGATAAACATCATCTGCCGGACTTAATACTTCACTTTCATCAATATAATCAATCTGAATTGCCTCTAAAATCTGCGCTTCCGCAAAATGCCCAATCCGGCATTTCGCCATTACCGGAATAGAAACAGCATCCTGAATGCCTTGAATCATTGCCGGATCACTCATGCGGGAAACTCCGCCGGCTGCACGAATGTCCGCCGGAATCCGTTCTAATGCCATAACGGCACATGCTCCGGCAGATTCGGCAATTTTTGCCTGTTCGGGCGTGGTTACGTCCATAATGACCCCGCCTTTCAGCATTTGGGCAAGTTCTTTGTTTAATTGGTAACGATTTGTATTCATCATCAAAACCCTTTCTAAATTTTATTTTTTATTTTCATTAGTTGACAAATGCGTATATTTATAGTATACTGGAATTATGGCATGATTGCAAGAACCAGAATTGATTTATTTCACCAGTCCAGAAAGGAGCTTTTTTATGCTGAGTTACGAATTAGACCAGTCCAGAACTGAACCGCTTTATCTTCAAATTTACCAATATATTCGGAAAGATATTGAATCCGGAAGAATCCAGGCAGGCGAAAAATTACCCTCAAAACGAGCTTTTTCCGTTCAATTAGGCGTGAGCATTTCCACGGTTGAAAATGCCTATCACCAATTAGAAACAGAAGGCTATATTCACGCCGTCCAGAAAAAAGGCTGGTTCGCTGAAAACATTATTCCCACCCCTAAAGAAGAAAATTTACCCGAAAAACAGGAATTTTTTCAGGAAAAATTTTCTGAAGAGCCGGAACAGGTATTATTCCCGTTTTCCGTCTGGGCGAAAATGATGCGTGAAACACTGGCATGTGACCAGTCCAAATTATTGACCAAAGTTCCCTGTGAAGGGGCTTATGCTTTACGTTTCGCCATTGCGGAACATTTAAAAAATTTCCGGAAT
This sequence comes from uncultured Clostridia bacterium, assembly GCA_947589035.1. Taxonomy (GTDB): domain Bacteria; phylum Bacillota; class Clostridia; order Oscillospirales; family Ruminococcaceae; genus UBA3855. The sequence goes on from CANPYZ010000054.1 coordinate 8,690, forward strand.
ATTCACGTTCAGCCGGAACAAATTATTATCGGCGCAGGAACGGAATATTTATATATGCTGATTCATTTACTTTTAGGGAATGCTGTTTTCGGCGTGGAAGAACCCGGGTATGTGAAAATTCAAGATATTTATCAATTATCCGGTTTACAGTGCGTGCGAATCCCTATGGAACATGACGGAATTGATTTACAAGCTTTGCAAAACAGCAAAATTGAAATTATGCACATTACGCCGTCACATCATTTTCCAACAGGTGCAGTGACTTCCGTCGGGAAACGTTATGCTCTTCTCGGTTGGGCTTCCGAAAAGCATTCACGCTATATTATTGAAGATGATTACGACAGCGAATTTCGCCTTTCCGGAAAACCAATCCCCAGTTTATTCAGTTTAGATGTGACGGATAAAGTCATTTACATGAACACATTCAGTAAAAGTTTAACACCCACGATTCGTATTAGCTATATGATTCTTCCCTTGCCTTTACTGAACCAATTTCACGAAAAATTAAGCCATTATTCCTGCACGGTTTCTAATTTCGAACAGTACGCTTTAAGCCGTTTCATCACAGAAGGCTATTTCGAAAAGCATATTCACCGTATGCGGAAATATTACAAATCCAGACGAGATGAATTATTCCAGAAAATGAAACAAAATCCCCTCTTCCGGAATGCGGAAATTTCCGGCGAAAATGCCGGTTTACACTGTTTAGTAAAATTTCAGACTTCCCTTTCTGATGAAGCATTACTGAACGAAATCCGGAAAGCTGGTTTCCGTTCTTCCGCTTTATGTGAATATTATCAGGAAAAGCCTGCGGAACCGCTTTCAATTCTGTTATTTTTTTATTGACAATGCCGGAAAAATGTGCTATACTATTAAGTAGTACCAGACGTAAATTTTTTTCTGGCAAATTTTGAGAATCATGGAGGTTGCGAAATTGAAATCGTTGATACAACAGAGAAAACAGAGCAGGAAGAACTTGTAGAAGATTTGGTACAGATTATTACTGTATTTAGCTGTAAATTACAAGGAAAGCGTGCAAATAAAGCCCAAAAAATGATAAAGGAGCTTACAGAAAATGATTAAGACAATCAAAGTCATGCTTCTACCGAACAACAAGCAGAAAAC
>CANPYZ010000055.1 GCA_947589035.1 uncultured Clostridia bacterium
TCTGACAGAGTTTATCATTGCTCTGTATGTGGACTTGTGATTGACAGGGATTTTCAGGCAAGTGTGAATTTAATGCGATACAAAAAACTCATTGCATAGCTAAAACACATGCAATTGGTGTGTACCGATACGTTAGTCGGGAATTTACGCCTTCGGAGTGTTATCCCAAACGTGAGTAGAAATTGCTTGCGATTTCAAAAACGGACACAATGAACAAGGAATGAAACAGAAAAGTTTGTTTTACAACTTTTTATAAGTTTTCAGTAACGGAGGATTTTGTGACGATGGAACATGAAATTCAGGAAGAGGAAACAAAAGACGTTTCCGAAACGGAGGAAAAGCCGGATGTGAATTTAGAAGAAGCCGCTAATGAATTAGACGAAATAGAAGGTTCAGATGAATTAGAGGCGGAAAAAGACAGATATATCCGGTTATTAGCAGATTATGAAAATTTCCGCAAAAGAACGGAAAAAGAAAAACAATCCTTATTCGGTGATGCCACAGCGAAATGCATAGAGCAAATTTTACCGGTAATGGATAATTTCGAACGGGCAATGGAAGCACCATGCAGTGATGAAGAATATCACAAAGGCATGAAGATGATTTTTGAGCAGTTCAGAAATTTCTTAGAAAAGCAGGGAGTAGCGGAAATTGATGCACTCGGAAAACCGTTCGACCCGAATATTCATCAGGCAATTAAACGGGAAGAGGCAACGGAAGAATTTCCGGAAAATACCGTTTGTGAAGTATTTCAGAAAGGGTATATGCTGAAAGAACGGTTAATTCGTCCGGCAATGGTTGCCGTAGCAAATTAGCGTTTAGTTTTTCATTTTAACTTTTCAACTTTTCAATTTTTAACTTCAGGAAATAAGCGAAAGGAAGCGTTTTATCATGGGAAAAATTATTGGTATTGACTTAGGAACAACGAACTCTTGTGTAGCTGTAGTAGAAGGCGGCAATGCGGTAGTCATTGCCAACGCAGAAGGCGCAAGAACAACACCGTCTGTTGTGGCATTTTCGAAAACGGGAGAACGGTTAATTGGTAAAGTCGCTAAGAATCAGGCAATTACTAATCCGGACAGAACGATTTCGTCCATTAAACGCCACATGGGTTCAAATTACAAAGTAGACATTGACGGGAAGAAATATACACCGCAGGAAATTTCCGCAATGATTTTGCAGAAATTGAAATCTGATGCGGAGGCGTATTTAGGGGAAACCGTCAATGAAGCCGTGATTACTGTTCCGGCATATTTCACCGATGCACAGCGGCAAGCTACGAAAGACGCAGGACAGATTGCCGGACTTGTGGTGAAGAGAATTATTAACGAACCGACAGCAGCGGCATTATCTTACGGAATCGACAAAGAAGAAGACCAGAAAGTCATGGTTTACGACTTAGGCGGCGGAACGTTCGATGTTTCCATTATTGAAATGGGTGAAGGATTCCAGCAGGTTGTGGCAACGGCAGGAAATAACCACCTCGGCGGAGATGATTTCGACCAGAGAATTATTGACTGGATGGTCAAAGAATTTAAAAATGAACAAGGCATTGACTTGTCACAGGACAGAATGGTTATGCAGAGACTGAAAGACGCAGCAGAAGCAGCGAAAATTGAATTATCTGCTACACCGACAACGAATATTAACTTGCCATTTATTACCGCAGATGCAACAGGACCGAAACATTTAAATTTGACATTGACACAGTCGAAATTCAATGAATTAACTTCCGATTTAGTACAGGCAACAATGGAACCCGTACGGCAGGCATTGAATGACAGCGGTTTAAGTGCCTCTGAATTAGATAAAGTGTTAATGGTCGGCGGTTCTTCCAGAATACCCGCCGTACAGGAAGCCGTGAAAAAGCTGATTGGGAAAGACCCGTTCAAAGGCATCAACCCTGATGAATGCGTTGCTTTAGGTGCAGCATTACAGGGCGGTGTACTCGGCGGAGACGTGAAAGAAGGCTTAATGTTATTAGACGTAACGCCGCTTTCTTTAGGCATTGAAACCGCCGGCGGAGTATGCACGGTAATGATTCCGAGAAATACAACGATTCCGACGAAAAAATCAGAAGTTTTCTCCACTTATGCAGATAATCAACCAGCCGTAGACATTAACGTTTTACAGGGTGAACGGCAGTTCGCACGGGATAATAAGCAATTAGGAACATTCCGTTTAGACGGCATTGCGCCGGCAATGCGTGGTGTGCCGAGAATTGAAGTAACTTTCGACATTGACCGGAACGGCATTGTTCACGTTACAGCGAAAGACCAAGGCACTGGAAAAGAACAGAATATTTCTATTACTGCCTCTACGAACATGTCCAAAGATGACATTGACAGAGCCGTAAAAGAAGCTGAACAATACGCTGAAGAAGACAAGAAACGCCGTGAAGAAGTAGACACGAAAAACAGTGCTGAAAATATGGTTCTCCAGACAGACGGCACATTAAAAGAATTAGGCGATAAAGTTTCCGCTAAAGACCAGACGAACATTCAGGCAAAGAAAGAAGCTTTACAATCCGCAATTGATGCGAATGACACAGCCGCAATGAAAACGAAAATGGACGAATTGCAGAAGGCGTTAATGGAAATTGGTTCGAAAATTTACCAGCAGCCGAACGCAGGCGCAGCAGGAATTAATCCGGGGAACGGCGCAGCGAATTTCAATGAACAGTCTAATAATACAGATGATGTCATTGACGCAGATTTCACAGAAGAATAATATAACTATTGGGGGCAGAACCTCTGAAATTCTGCCCCTTATTGGCTTATGATGATTGGAAAGGAGTGCCGCAGAGGAGCGGCGGAGAAGTATGGCGGAGAAACGTGATTATTATGAAGTTCTGGGCATTCAGAAAGGTGCAACCGAAGACGAAATAAAAAAGGCTTACCGGAAAATGGCGAGAGAATACCACCCTGACCTTCATCCGGATAAAGCCGAGGAATGCGAAGAAAAAATGAAAGAAATCAACGAAGCCTATGCAGTGCTTTCCGACGCAGAGAAACGGCAGAAATATGACCAATTCGGGCATAGTGGCTTAGACGGCGGAATGGACGGTTTCGGAGGGTTTACCGGAAGTTATGGCGGAGATATGAGTGATATTTTCGAAAGCGTGTTCGGCGGAATTTTCGGCGGCGGAGGCGGTTCATTCCGGAGTTCTGGCAGTGCAGCGAATGCGCCGAGACGGGGCAGAGACATTCGTACGAGTGTCAACATTAGCTTTATGGATGCATGTAAAGGCACAACGCAAGAATTAAATATTGCTCATCAGGAAAAATGCACCGCTTGCGGCGGAAGTGGAGCTGAACCAGGTTCAACGCCGGAAACTTGCCCGAATTGTCAGGGGCGTGGAACAATAAGAGTCACGCAGCAAACATTTTTAGGAACGATGTCTTCCACGAATCCTTGCCCGAATTGCGGAGGAAAGGGAACAATTATTAAAAATCCTTGCAATCAGTGTAAAGGTTTAGGGCGTGTACGGGTACAGAAGAAAGTTTCGCTGAATATTCCGGCAGGAATTGACGACGGGCAAGTATTACGAGTTTCCGGAGAAGGTGACTGCGGAACGAATGGCGGTTCAGCCGGAAATTTAAATGTAGAAGTGAATGTTCGTCCGCACCCGATTTTCAAAAGAAACGGCTATGACGTGGAATGTGATGTCATGATTACATTTGCGCAGGCGGTTTTAGGGGATACCATTGAAGTGCCGACGATTGACGGGAATGTGAAATTATCCGTTGCGGAAGGCACGCAATCCGGCACGAAACAACGCCTGAAAGGGAAAGGCATTAAGCGTTTGCAGCGTGAAGGCAGGGGCGACCAATATGTGACGTTAAAAGTAGAAGTTCCGAAGAGTTTAACCAAAAAACAAGAAGAACTGTTAAGAGCATTTGAAGATTCTTTAGAAGAAAAGAATTACCCGAAAAAGAAGAGTTTCAAAGACAAATTGAAAGATTTGTTCAGCTGAGAGAGGGGAAATTTATGACCGGAAATTTTATTAAAATCAGTGCAGAAGTATTGACATTACTCTCGAAACGTCCGGAAATCGTAGCGAAAGAATTTCCAGATATTTTCTTTCGGGTGAACGGGGAAGAATTATTCTGGAATACATTAACGGAAAGCGACGGCTGGCGGGTACAAAGTCATCAATTAACAGGAAATTGCCGTTTATTAGATGCGGAAAATTACCGTTTAGCCTACGGAACGGAAGAAATGCTGCTGAAAAAATTTAAAACCATTCAGCAGAAATATCATTTAGCTTCCGGAGCGGAAAAAAATTATGCTTTACCGCCGAATATTGCTTTTCCGACAATGGGCGGAAAAGTATTCTGGAATGACATTGCGCAATATCAGGGCTGGCGCATACAGCAGAATATTTTCACGGAACATTGCCGGATTCTTGACGAGAATAATATTCGCCGTGCGTGGGGTTCAAAAGAAGAAATGGTTGAAGAATTTGAAAAATATAAATTTACGAGATAAGCAAAAGCCTTTTCTGTTGTAAAAGCAGAAAGGGCTTTTTTTGAAAAATAAGGCTTGTATTTTCCGGAAAGATATGTTATAATAGAATTAACCGAATAAGAAAGGCGGAATAATTATGTTAGTGATGGAAAATCATATTGGGAAGATTACGTTTTCTGACCAGTATTTAAGACAGCTTACGGAACAGACGGTGTTGCAGTGTTTCGGAATTGCATCATTTGCGCAGGTGACACTTGCGGACAGAATTTTAGAAAGGCGGAACAGTCCGGTAACGATTACAGCGAGAAACAACCGGTTAGAAATTGACATTCATGTTTGTGTGATGTACGGGCTGAATATTCCGGTAGTGATTCGTGCATTAATGCATAAAATTGAATTTGTCATTGAAGACGCTGTGAGAATACCTGTTTCCCATGTGCGGGTATATGTGGATGAAATGATTGAACCGTGAAGGAGATTACACGAATATGAATGGTAAACTTTTGAATAATGCGCTGTGCAGTGCAGCGGTGACGATTGAACAGAACAGAAAGCAAATTGATGAATTAAATGTATATCCCGTTCCGGACGGGGACACGGGGACGAATATGTCCATGACCATGACAGCAGCAAGACGTGCATTGAGTGTACTTCCGGAGAATGCGCCAATTAGTGAAGTAGCGGAAAAAGCTGCTTCCGCCATGTTACGGGGGGCGAGAGGAAATTCAGGAGTGATTTTGTCTTTGCTGTTTCGTGGATTTGCGAAAGGGCTTGCAGGCTTAGAAGAGGCGCAGGGGCAGGACATTGCAAACGCCGTGGAAATGGGCGTACAGGCGGCATATAAATCCGTGATGAAACCAACAGAGGGAACAATTTTAACCGTAGCGAGAATGGGCGCACAGCGTGCGCAGCTTACCGCAAGGGAAAATCATGACCCAGTCGCCGTTTGGGAAGAAATCTGTAAAGCCGCAGAAGAGGCTTTAGCGAACACACCGGAACAATTAGAAATTTTGAAAAAAGCCGGTGTTGTAGATGCCGGAGGAAAGGGGCTGTTGACAATCTGGAAAGCAATGCTGAATGTATTTCATGGGGAAATGCCAGTTGAACCTGTTCAGGAAAGCCGGAAAAAGCCGGAAACAATTGCCATTGGAAGGCAGGATTTTGAAGAAGAAATCCGGTTCACTTACTGTACGGAATTTATTGTAGAGAAGAATAAGAATTGCCCTGACCCGTTCAAATTGCGGGCATATTTAGAAACAATCGGGGATTGTGTTGTTGTCGTTGACGATGAAGAAATTATTAAAGTGCATGTTCACACGGATAACCCCGGGAAAGCTTTGCAGAAAGCGTTAGAGTTCGGGCAGTTCGTGAACGAGCCGAAACCGAAAATTGAAAACATGCGGATTCAGCACGCCGGAAGAGTAAGAGAAGCACAGAATGCTGCACAAGATGAAACTTATGTTCGGGCTGAACCGGAAAAGCAATTCGGATTCGTGGCAGTCGCTGCCGGAGAAGGCATAGAAAACACGTTCAAAGAATTAGGCGCAGACTGTGTTGTTCGTGGGGGGCAGACAATGAACCCGTCAACGGAAGATATTTTAAAGGCAATTCACGCCACGCCGGCGAAAAATGTTTTCGTTTTGCCGAATAATAAAAATATTATCATGGCAGCGGAACAGGCGGTAAGCCTTGCGGACAGAAATGTCTGTGTATTGCCAACGAGAACGATTCCGCAAGGGCTTTCGGCAATGATGGCATTTGATGAAAGTCTTGACGTAGAGGGCAATAGAATTTTAATGACGAAAACTTTTGAAAAAGTTTCCACAGGGCAAGTAACATTTGCCGCCCGTGATTCTGAACTGGAGGGGCATAAAATCCGTGAAGGGGAAGTATTGGCATTAGACAACGGGAAATTATCGTTTACGGATAAAGAATTAAATAAAGCTGCATTCAAGCTGATTAAAAAATTAGTCAACGGCGAAACGGGCTTTATCACGATTTATTACGGGGAAAACGTAGAAGAAACTATTGCCGAACAGCTTTATGAAAAAGTACAGGAAAAATTCGGGGAAAAAATGGAAGTGCTTTTAGTGAATGGCGGGCAGCCGGTGTATTATTACGTGATTGCCATTGAATAATCAAATAATCAATAATCAGGTGAAAAATTATGGAAAAATTATTTTTTTCTATTGAAAATTTAACAAGCGTCAGTAAAACAAGATTCAAAGTTTACCAGAAAATCGGGATTGCTACGCCATATGACCTGTTATATTATTTTCCGAGAGCGTACAAAGATTATCGGGAACCAATCGCCGTTGAAGAGGCAATCATAGACCAGAAAAACGTTGTCAGCGTAACGATTACGGAAAAGAAAAAGCCTACTTACAGCAGCAGAGGAATGGCAATTTTCCGAGCGGAAGCGGTAGACGAAGACGGAACGGAATTAGGCATAGTGATTTTCAATCAGAAATATACATTCTATGCGTTAGAAATTGGAAAAACTTATATTATGTACGGGAAAATTGTAGACAATTTTCGAGATAATCGTTATGAAATTCAGAATCCGCAATTACTGAAAGACATGGAAAACCCAATTGAAGCGATTTATCCGCAGACGGCAGGTTTAACAAGTCCGATGATTAGAACGAATATTAAAGAATGCCTACAAATTTTAGATTTTTACGGTTTTGAAACGCTGCCTGTTTTTTTTCGGAAAAGATTTAATTTAATGCCGTTATGTAAAGCATTGAAAAATATTCACCAGCCGGAAAATTTAGAAGAATTAGAAAATGCCAGACGGCGTTTAGCGTTTGAAGAATTGTTCCGGTTGCAATTAGGGTTAGCTTTACTGAAAGATATGTCACGGCAGAAAACAGAATATTCCATGCAGGAAACAAGCATGGAAGAATTTTACAAGAGTCTGCCGTTTGAATTGACTACTGCCCAGAAAAGAGCCATTCAGGAAATTATTGCAGACATGAAAGGGAATTTTCCCATGAATCGCCTGTTACAAGGCGATGTTGGCAGCGGAAAAACGGCAGTAGCAGCAGCGGCTTGTTATTTTTGCGCAAGGAATCATTTTCAGAGCGTGTTAATGGCACCGACGGAAATTTTAGCAGAACAGCATTACGCAACGCTGAAAAACTTTTTAGAAAAGCTGAATATCCGGATAACGCTTTTAACAGGGTCATTGACGGCGAAACAGAAAAAATTACGCTATGCGGAAATCGCAGAAGGCGAAACGGACGTGATTGTCGGCACACATGCCGTATTTCAGAAAGCAGTGGAATATCATCATTTAGGGCTTGTCATTACGGACGAACAGCACCGTTTCGGGGTAGCGCAGAGAAACGCATTAGCGGAAAAGGGCGGAACGCCGCATAAATTAGTCATGTCTGCTACACCAATTCCGAGAACGCTTGCGTTAATGATTTACGGGGACATGGAAGTTTCCATTCTGGACACAATGCCGAATGGGAGACTTCCGGTGCAGACATTCGCCGTAACAGGGAAACTCCGTGAACGAGCATTGAATTTCATGATGAAAGAGCTTGAAAAGGGACGGCAGGCATATATTGTTTGCCCAGCGATTGAAGAAGCGGATTCGGAATTGAAATCCGTGATTTCTTACGCAGAACAATTACAGAAAACGAAACTGAACAATTGGAAAACGGCAATTCTTCACGGGCAAATGACCGCACAGGAAAAAGAAGACACGATGCAAAAATTTCACCAGCATGAAATTGATGTGTTAATTTGTACGACTGTAGTTGAAGTTGGCGTAGACGTGCCGAATGCTACAGTGATGATGATTGAAGATGCGGACAGATTCGGCTTGTCACAGCTTCATCAATTACGGGGGCGTGTCGGGAGAAGTTCACATCAAAGTTATTGCATTTTAATCACGGAGCATGTCACGCCGGAAGTGCGTGAACGATTAAGCATATTAAGCAATACAACGGACGGTTTCAAAGTAGCGGAAGCGGATTTAGAACTCAGAGGACCTGGCGACTTTTTCGGAAGTATGCAGCACGGACTTCCGCCGTTGAAATTAGCGAAATTAACGGATTCGAAAATGCTTTATGAAGTGCAGGAGGCTGTGGAAATTTTGTTACAAAATGATGCCGACTTGCGGCGGGAAGAACATAAAGCGTTGCGAATGGATGTGCAGTATTTAATGGAGAAATACGGCATGAACGGCATGAATTTGTAAATTTTTAATAAAATTAAATTTAAAATCATTTAAAATTTATGTAAAATCAACAAATCGGGAAAATTTTAAAAAAATTTGAAAAAAATGCTTGACAAATCAAGCAATTTGTGGTATACTAAAATAGTCGCAAGGGAAACCGAGCGAAAGAACAGTGGGAGCTTAGCTCAGCTGGGAGAGCATCTGCCCTACAAGCAGAGGGTCACAGGTTCGAGCCCTGTAGCTCCCACTTTCAATGGCCTGGTAGTTCAGTTGGTTAGAACGCCTCCCTGTCACGGAGGAGGTCGTGAGTTCGAGTCTCATCCAGGTCGTCAAGTGCTTCTGTAGCTCAGTCGGTAGAGCGGAGGACTGAAAATCCTTGTGTCGTTGGTTCGATTCCGACCGGAAGCACCAAATGCGGATTTAGCTCATCTGGTAGAGCGCCACCTTGCCAAGGTGGAGGTAGCGAGTTCGAGCCTCGTAATCCGCTCCACATGTACCGGAGAAATATTTTCGGTGTAGCAGACCAGTCCTGAAGATATTCAGGACTTTTATTATTTCCGGAAAATAATTTCGTCGAAGTGAATAAAAATTGAACGGAAAATTTGGAAATTTTAAGCTTGACAAAATCGGAAAAACGTGATATAATGAAAAAGCTGTCGGACAAAAACCGACAAAAGAAATTTTCAGAATTTTTTGAAAAAATTTCAAAAAAGGCTTGACAAAATTTCAAAAATGTGGTATAATAATCAAGTCGCTGTGAGAGCCGAACGGGAGTTGCGGGAATAAGGAGCGAACGAAAAAATTAAACCAGTTTCTGAAAGTTAAGTTCAAGAAAAAATTTGAAAAAAATTCAAAAAAAGACTTGACAAACTTCTGAAAATGTGGTATAATAAATAAGTCGTTGGAAAAACGGCAACTGCATCTTGAAAACTGAACAATACTAAAAAGGCAAAGATAACTGAACCCTTGTTAATTTCAAT
>CANPYZ010000056.1 GCA_947589035.1 uncultured Clostridia bacterium
AGTAAATTATGTTCCTGCTGTGGAAACATCAAGAAAGACCTGAAATTGTCTGACAGAGTTTATCATTGCTCTGTATGCGGACTTGTGATTGACAGAGATTTTCAGGCAAGTGTGAATTTAATGCGATACAAAAAACTCATTGCATAGCTAAAACAAATGCAATTGGTATGTACCGATACGTTAGTCGGGAATTTACGCCTTCGGAGTGTTATCCCAAACGTGAGTAGAAATTGCTTGCAATTTCAAAAACGGACACAATGAACAAGGAATGAAACAGAAAAGTTTGTTTTACAACTTTTTATCAGTTTTCAGTAACGGGTCAAAAATTTTTTTCAGAAATTTTCTCAGTAGTGCAATTTTTGAACGTCTGTTGTGCTATACTATATACATGATATAGAAAATAGAAAACAGAATTTTCAGGAGGTCTTTAATTATGGCTAAGGCAAAAGCAGAAAAAAAACCCGTCGGAACAGGAATTACTCCTATTTCCGACGAGAACAAGAGAGATGCACTCGAACACGCAATTAAAATGATTGAAAAGCAATTCGGGCAGGGTGCTGTTATGCGGCTCGGACAGCAAACGAAAATGAATGTAGAAGTCATTCCTACAGGGTCAATGACACTTGACCTTGCGTTAGGGGTCGGCGGTGTTCCCCGTGGCAGAATTATTGAATTATATGGTCCGGAAAGCTCCGGAAAAACAACGGTTGCACTTCACATTGTGGCAGAAGCCCAGAAAAGAGGAGGAGAAGCGGCATTCATTGACGTGGAACACGCACTCGACCCGAAATATGCGAAAGCGTTAGGTGTGGACATTGACAGGCTTTTGGTTTCCCAGCCGGACAGCGGCGAACAGGCACTTGAAATTGCGGAATCTTTAGTACGTTCCGGTGCAATTGATGTTCTTGTTGTGGATTCCGTTGCAGCGATGACAACGAAAGCGGAAATTGACGGCGATATGGGCGACAATCATGTTGGACAGCTTGCCCGTTTAATGTCTCAGGCAATGCGGAAATTAACTTCCGTTGTGTCGAAAACGGGTTGTGTGGCGATTTTCATTAACCAGATTCGGGAAAAAATCGGCGTATTATACGGCAATCCGGAAACAACCCCTGGCGGACGTGCGCTGAAATTTTACGCTACTGTGCGAATGGACGTACGCAAAGGCGAAATTTTAAAGGAAAACGGCGTGCCAATCGGCAACAAAATGAAAGTGAAAATCGTGAAAAACAAAGTTGCTCCGCCATTCCGTGAATGTGAATTTGATAATATTTACGGGAAGGGCATTTCCCGAACGGGGGAAATTATGGATTTAGCGGTTGAATTAGATGTGATTCAGAAAAGCGGTTCATGGTTCAGCTATGACGGAAGGAAACTCGGTCAGGGAAGGGACAATGTGAAACAAATGCTTGCTGATGATGAATCATTCCGGCAGGAAGTGGAAGAAAAAATTCTTGCCCGTATGAATGAATTACATTCACCGGAAGAAGAAATTCCTGAAGAAAAACCCATTCCGGAAGAATCCGCACCGGAAAAGCCTTCTGTTTCTCCTGTTTCATCAGTGAATATTGATGTTGATGCGGAAGAAGATTTTGATGAATTTGATGCAGCAGACAGCGAAAAAGATTGAATGCTTGAATGATTGAATGATTAAATATGAATATGAATATTACACAGATTATTCGGAAGAAAACTTATTATGAAGTGACTGCCGACGGCGAAATTTTCGAAATAGACGGAGAATTTCTCCGGCAGTATCACATTCAGACAGGTGCAGAAACAGCCCGGGAAATTCTGGAAGAACTTCACGCAAAATCCAGATTTCGGCGGGCTTATCGCCGTGCCAGTCATTTACTTGACGAACGGGAATATTCTTACTGCATGATGTATCAGAAACTAATGCAGACTTACCATGATGAATTATTATGTGAAAACGTCATGCAGCAGCTTGTGCAGTGCGGTGCAATTAACGATGAACGTTATGCGAAAAAATTTACAGAATATTTAGTGCGTGCGAAACATTACGGCATTTACCGTGTCCGGCAGGAATTACTGAAGAAAGGCATTGACAAACGATTAGCGGAAACTTGTTTAGCGGAATTTTCAGAAATTTCTAATGAAAATCTTTCTGCCGTTCTGGAAAAGAAATATGCCCGTGTTTTAACTGACGAACACGACAGGCAAACCATTCAGAAAGTCATTGCCGGAATGACCCGTCTCGGCTATGAATATGAACCCATTAAGCAAGCCATAGAAGAATATTTCCGAAATTTAAACTAAAATTTAAATTAAATTAAAATTAATATTAGAAAAGGAGAAATTTCATGTCTTTGAAAGTTTGTATTGTTTCCCTCGGTTGTGACAAAAATTTAGTCGATTCCGAAAGAATGCTGAAAAAATTAGCTGACCATAATTATACGCTTGTTGCGGAATTTGGTGATGCAGATATTGCCATTGTGAACACTTGCGGATTTATTCAGCCGGCGAAAGAAGAAGCAATTGAAACAATTTTAGAAATTGCTAAACTGAAAGAAGAAGGCACCGTGAAGAAAATTATTTTAACCGGTTGCTTAACGGAACGTTATCAGGAAGAAGTGGTGAAAGAATTTCCGGAAGTGGATGCTGTTATCGGCATTGGAGATAATAAAGATATAGTCGAAATTTTAGACCAGGTTTTACAAGGGGAAAAAGTTGTGCATTTCGCCCCGAAAACGGAATTACCCTTGTCCGGTGAACGAATCGTGTCAACATTAAGATTTTATTCTTATCTGAAGATTGCGGAAGGCTGTTCGAATCATTGTACTTATTGCGCTATTCCCTTAATTCGTGGGAAATACAGAAGCGTGCCAATGGAAATTTTACTTGAAGAAGCCGAAAATCTCGCTGCCCAGGGCGTAACGGAATTGAATATTATTGCGCAGGATATTACCCATTACGGGGAAGATTTATATCAGAAAAATCAACTTTGCGCTTTATTAAAAGCTTTATGCAACATTTCCGGAATCCGTTGGATCAGATTGCTTTACGGTTATCCGGAAGGAATTACTGATGAATTAATTGACTTAATCGCCACAGAAGAAAAAATTCTTCCTTATTTGGACATGCCCATTCAGCACGCTGATAATCAGATATTAAAGCGCATGAACCGCCCTACCACAAACGAAAGTTTACGGAAGTTAATTCAGAAATTAAGAGAAAAAATTCCGGAAATAACTTTAAGAACAACGTTAATTACTGGTTTCCCGGGCGAAACAGAAGAACAATTTCAGCATTTGTGCGATTTCGTGCAGGAAATGCAATTCACGCATTTAGGCTGTTTCCCTTATTCACAGGAAGAAAACACTCCAGCTGCAAAACTTCCTGACCAGATTGACGAAGAAATCCGTTCACAGCGTGCGGAAATTGTAATGAATCAGCAAACGGAAATCCGTTACACATATTTACAGAAAAAATTGGGTACAATACAATTAGCACTGGTGGAAGGGTTTGACAAATGGAGTGATTGTTATTTCGGCAGAACTGCTGAAGATGCGCCCGACGTGGACGGGAAAATTTTCTTCACTTCCCCGAAAAAGTTATTTCCTGGTCAATATGTGCGGGTACGTTTAACAGATACATTAGATTATGATTTTATCGGGGAGGTCGTAGAAGGTGAATCTGCCGAATAAATTAACTTTACTAAGAATTATTTTAGTGCCGTTTTTCATGTTGTTTCTGTATTGGGAAATTCCGTATCATTTTCTGATTGCGTTAATTTTGTTCGCAATTGCTTCCATTACAGATGCACTTGACGGGAAAATTGCCCGAAAATATCAATTGATTACTACGTTCGGGAAATTCGCTGACCCTCTTGCGGATAAAATTCTTGTTCTTGCTGCGCTTGCCTGCATTGCAGATATCGAACATACTTTAGTAAATGGAATTATCATTACCATTATTGCCTCAAGGGAATTTATGGTTTCCGGTTTACGCCTTGTCACCGCTGAAAAAGGCGTTGTGGTTGCCGCCGGAATCTGGGGAAAATTAAAAACAGCGTTTACGATGATTTCCCTTGTGTTCATGTTAATCTTCCTGACTTGCCGGAATGATTTTCAACTTTCTTTCGGTGCGGCGGAAAATATCATTCACGGCGTTTTAGTTGCGCTTGTCTGGATTTCCGTTGTTTTAACAGTAATTTCCGGCGGAATTTATTTAAAAGGCTATTGGAAATATATTGATACAAAATAAGACCGTTTTCACGGTCTTTTTTTGGAAAATCCTCCGGAAAGTCTTGACAGTTTCCCGCCATTCTGTTATAATAAATCTAATAAGTTAGATTTACAAATTTCAGAAAGTGAGTTTTTAACATGAAATACACTGCTGTCATTATGGCAGGGGGCGTTGGCGAACGCTTCTGGCCTAAAAGCCGCCAACACTGCCCGAAACAGTTTCTTTCCCTGACCGCTGACGGGGAAACCATGATTCAGAAAACAGTCAAGCGTTTATTGCCTTTGGTAAAATTAGAAGATATTTATTTAATGACAAATGCAGATTATCTTTCTTTAGTGCATGAACAATTGCCGCAAATTCCGGAAGAAAATATTTTAGCAGAACCCTGCCCGAGAAATACCGCTCCGGCAATCGGTTTAGCGGCTTCCCTCATTGCCCGAAAAGAACAAGATGCAGTAATGTTTTTCCTGCCGTCTGACCATTTAATTCAACATGAGGAAAAATTCATTTCTGCTTTGCAGAAAGCTGCACAAGCCGCTTTACAAGGGGAAAAATTAATTACTCTCGGCATTCAGCCCACTTACCCTGAAACCGGCTACGGCTATATTCATTACCGGAAAACTTCCGGTGATGACGTTTTCCCCGTGGAAAAATTCGTGGAAAAGCCCAATTTACCTAAAGCGGAAAAATATTTACATTCAGGAGAATATCTTTGGAACAGCGGAATGTTCATCTGGAAAGCCTCCAGCATTCTGGAAAATATCCGGAAATATATGCCGGATTTATTTCAAGGCTTACAGCCAATTGTGAAAGCTTACCATACAGCGCAATTTGAAGAAATTCTCTATCAGCAATTTCCTTTACTTCCGTCTGAATCCATTGATTTCGGCGTAATGGAAAAAGCAGAACATATTTTCACCATACGGGGCGATTTCGGTTGGGACGATGTCGGGAGCTGGCTTGCATTAGAAAGAATTAACCCAACGGACGAACAGCATAATTATTTCGACGGGGAAATTATTTCTTCCGACGTGAAAAATTGCACTGTTTCCGGAAACGGAAAGAAAATTATTGCCATGCTCGGCGTGGAAGATTTAGTTGTTGTGGATACGAAAGATGCGCTGTTAATTTGTCATAAACAACAAACGCAGGAAATTAAGAAAATTCTTGCCCAATTGAAAGAAAATCAGCGTTTTGAATTACTATAACTATAGAGGTGAAATGTTCCACATGGAACATTGTCTCCCCTGAATCCCTTGAAAGAGGGCAGGGGGGTGTCTCCCCTGAAAGGGGAGATGTCAGCGGAGCTGACAGAGGGGTCACCCCTCCGGCACTCCGTGCCACCTCCCCTTACAGGGGAGGCAGTTCAATTTTTAAATGATGAAATGAGGTATTAAGCAATGAAAAAAGCGTTAATTACAGGAATTACCGGACAGGACGGTTCTTATTTAGCAGAACTGCTTTTAGAAAAAAATTATGAAGTTTACGGCATTTGGAGAAGAAAAGCTACTGTGGATTATGGCAATATTTCTCATATTAAAAATAAAATTCATTTAATTTATGCGGATATGACTGACCCGGTTTCCTTAATTCAGGCAATGCAGATTGCACAGCCCGATGAAGTGTATAATTTAGCAGCACAATCTTTCGTGGCTTCCAGTTGGTCAACGCCGTTGAATACTGCGGAAACGAATGCCCTCGGCGTAACGAATTTATTAGAGGCTATTCGAATTGTTAAACCAGATGCAAAATTTTATCAAGCGTCTACTTCGGAAATGTTCGGCTTAGTGCAGGAAATGCCCCAAACGGAAAAAACGCCGTTTTACCCAAGAAGCCCTTACGGCGTGGCAAAACTTTACGGGCATTGGATTACGAAAAATTACCGTGAAAGTTATGATTTATTCGCATGTTCAGGAATTTTATTCAATCATGAATCTGAACGGCGTGGAATGGAATTTGTCACAAGGAAAATTTCTCATGCTGTTGCAGAAATTTCCGGCGGGTTTCGGGATTGCGTGGAATTAGGGAATTTGTCTGCGAAACGGGATTGGGGACATTCACAAGACTATGTTCGTGCAATGTGGTTAATGTTACAGCAGGAAAAGCCGGATGATTATGTTATTGCCACGAACGAAACACGGACAGTCAGAGAATTTGTAGAAACAGCATTTAATCATGTGGGAATTGAATTGCGTTGGCAAGGGGAAGGCTTGAATGAAGTCGGCATTAACAAGAAAAATAATCAGGTCGTTGTGAAAGTCAATCCTGAATTTTTCCGTCCGGCAGAAGTGGAAGTCTTACTCGGTAACCCTGAAAAAGCTGAAAAAGTTCTCGGTTGGAAACGGGAAATTGATTTCCCGGAATTAGTTGCCCGCATGGTGCAGCATGATTTAGCATTAGTACAGAAAAAATTATCATGAAAATTGCTTTTGATGCCTTGCCGTTATTAGGGCAGAAGTCCGGAATTGGTTTTTGTGCGACGAATCAGATTCGGGAAATCATTCAGCTTCTTCCGGAAAATGAATTTTTCCTGAATTATTTCGCTGTGAAACAATGGAAAGAAAAACAACACCAATTACAGCCCTATTTACAGGAAAATGTCACTTTACAAGGGAAATTTTTCCCTGCGTATGCTTACAGAACAATTTCTGCATTTTTTCCCGTGCCGTATCAATCTTTTTTCGGGAAAGCCGATTTAACGCATTTTTTTAATTATATCGTTCCGCCTGGCGTTTCCGGAAAAACGGTCGTCACTGTGCATGATA
Organism: uncultured Clostridia bacterium; assembly: GCA_947589035.1. GTDB lineage: Bacteria > Bacillota > Clostridia > Oscillospirales > Ruminococcaceae > UBA3855. The sequence goes on from CANPYZ010000056.1 coordinate 6,975, forward strand.
TGGTTTACAAGGCATTTCCGGAAACGGTCAGAACCCGCACAAGGCAAATGCTTGCTTTCGGTTTAGAACAATCCATGAACAGGGCAGACAGAATTATTACTGATTCGGAATTTTCCCGTTCAGAAATTCAGAAATATTATCCTGAAGTTCAAGAAAAAATTCGTGTTGTTCCCTGCGGTGTGGACAGAACACATTTCCGCCCCGTTCGGGAAGTGAAATTTTTCCGGCGCATTCAGAAAAAATATCATTTACCGGAAAATTATTTTTTATATACAGGAACAATTGAACCCCGAAAAAATTTAATTACACTCATTTCCGCATATGCCCGTTTTGTGCGTTCTCATGTTAATCCGCCGAAATTAGTTCTTTCCGGTGCGAAAGGCTGGCTGTATGAATCGCTTTTGCAGAAAATTCAGGAATTACATTTGCAGAAAGAAATTATTTTCACAGAGTATATTCAAGATGAAGATTTGCCTGTACTCATTAGTTTTGCGAAAGCGTTTATTTTCCCGTCATTGTATGAAGGGTTCGGACTTCCTCCGCTTGAAGCAATGGCTTGTGGTACTCCGGTTTTGGTGTCGAATGCCGCTTCTCTTCCGGAAGTCGTCGGCGATGCTGCGTTAATGGTTCACCCGAAAAGCGTTTCCGCTATGGAAAAAGCCTTGCATTTCCTGTTCACTAATCCGGCGTTAAGGGAAAAACTTTCCCGAAAAGGTCAGCAGCGTGCAGAATTATTTTCATGGGAAAACAGTGCTAAATTATTACTTCAGGTGTATCAGGAAATTCTGCCGGAGGTGTAAAAAAAGTTGAATATTTTAGAAGTGAATAAATTTTACCCTCCCCATATCGGCGGAATTGAAACCGTTGTCGCACAAAGGGCGAAATATCTTTCCCGTTTCCCGAAAACAGAAGTGAAAGTGTTGGTTTGTCAGGAAAAAGGCAAAGGCTGCATTGAAATGCACAACGGCGTGGAAATTATCCGCTGTTCCAGTTTCGGAACATTTTTTTCCTGTCCGCTGTCGGTTAGTTTTTTCGTGAAATTTTTAGAATTATCCAAATGGGCAGATGTCATTGAATTTCACATGCCGTTCCCGTTGGAAGATATTGCCTGTTTGCTTTCCCGTTGTTCTTGCCGTGTGGTATTATCCTGGCATAGTGATGTCATTCGGCAGAAGAAAATTCTTCCCTTTTATCAGCCCATTCTGAAAAAATTCCTCCGGCGTGCAGACTGCATTATTACCGCCACACAAGGACATATTAACAGTTCTGCTTTTTTACCGGAATTTCGGGAAAAATGTAAAATTATTCCCTATCCCGTAGAAATACAGGAAAAATTTTCTGTTCAGCCAATTTTAACAGAAAAATTATTTTCCGCCGGAAAAGTAAAATTACTTTTCGTGGGCAGATTAGTGTATTATAAAGGCGTGGAAGTGTTATTAGAAGCATTCCGGCAGGTGAACGGCTGTGAATTATTTCTCTGTGGGACAGGCGTTCTTGAGGAATCCTTGAAAAAACAAGCGAACGGCTTACCAGTGCATTTTTTAGGGAGTTTGCCGGAACAGGATTTACAAAGCGCATTCGCAGACTGTGACATTTTCGTTTTACCTTCCGTGGAAAATGCGGAAGCTTTCGGCATTGTTCAACAGGAAGCAATGCGTTATGGAAAACCTGTCATTAATACGAATTTGCCGACAGGCGTTCCGTTCGTCAGTCTCCATAAGAAAACAGGTTTAACTGTTCCTCCGCATGATGCGAAAGCCCTCGCAAATGCCATTCAACAGCTTACCGATTCGCCGGAACTCCGGAAAATTTACGGCGAAAATGCTAAACAGCGTGTTTTACAATATTATCCCTGTGAAAAAATTATGCAGGAAGTTTATGAAGTGCTTACTTCATGAACCCCTCCGGCGACCCCCTTGTCACTATGTGACATTCCCCCTTTCAGAGGGAACAATGCCTCCCCTGAACCCCCTGAAAGGGGGCTGGGGGTGGGAGGTGGCACGGAGTGCCGGAGGGGTTGAGGGTGAAATGTTCCACGTGGAACATCGCCCCTGAAAGGGGAGATGTCAACAAAGTTGACAGAGGGGCGTTTAACAGTTAAAACATTTCTATAAAATGTTATCATAGAGTATTGACTTTTATAATTTTAAAAGAAAGCGTACAAATAAAGCCAAAAAAATGATAAAGGAGCTTACAGAAAATGATTAAGACAATCAAAGTCATGCTTCTACCGAACAACAAGCAGAAAACAAAATTGTTTGCATGTGCAGGATTGACAAGATTTGCGTATAACTGGGCATTGGACTATGAACAAAAAAATTATGCAGCAGGAAAGTCGTTTCTTTCTCAGGATGAACTACGCAGAATTTTTACGAAGTTGAAAACGCAACCAGAATATGCGTGGCTGAACGATTACAGCAATAATATTCCGAAACAGGCAATCAGAGATGCAGTAACAGCCTATCAGAGATTTTTTAACGGTATTGCAGGATTCCCAAAATTCAAGAGCAGAAGAAAGTCAAAGCCGTCTTTTTATGCGGATACTTCTAAAATCAGCTTTACTTCTACCCATGTAAAATTAGAAAAGCTGACAACAAGCCGAAAGAAGAACAAACA
>CANPYZ010000057.1 GCA_947589035.1 uncultured Clostridia bacterium
AAAAAAATATTATTTTTGGTGGTAGACTGGGTGAATATAAATATTATGACATGGATGCAGTCATTGCCTCTGCACTGGCAAAAGCAAAAGAAGAATTACATTAACATCAGGGGCATTTCAAGCGAAATGCCCTATTTTGGAAAAACATAAAAAATAAGCAATTAGAAAACGTACTGTGAAAAATTGACTAAAATTCAAATAAAAAAGACTGCTGAAACAGTCTTTTTTATTTTATATATATTTTTTAATAGTTAAATTGAAAAAATAAATTTAACAATCCTATCTCCTGCAAGATTCGTTGCCCTTTCAATATCTTGCTTGCACCAATACGGTTTATCATCATTTTCATATTGCTTTACTAAAGCAGTTGCAATAGGGTAATTGCTATTCACATAACCAGTTTTATCAGAAAATTTAGTTGATAGTTTAGTCCTGAACCATTCGTTGCCAATAGACCTGTTAATTTTTTCTTCAAGGAGAATTTTATTACCAAGTTTGTTTACAATATCATCAAATTCATCCTTGCTTTCAATTTGGGCATCTTTTCTAATCACATCAAGATTTGCACCACTTTGCGGCATAATGTGTTCTATATCATGCTTGCTGCCAAGAATAAATGATAAATTATTTTCTTGTGCAAACAAATATTCATTAAGATATACCAACATATTTTTGTCATAATCTGTTACATATCTCTTGATTTCATCAGTATTCCATTTTTCTGCAATATGTTTGTCAAAATCAGCTTTTATTTCCTGCACAGGCACTGTGCTATCTGCCATTTTTACAACCTCACCAAAAAGGAACGTTTTAAATGCACTGCTTGAATAGCCTATGTTGACAAGTTCCAATACAGTGAACAGTCTTAACAGACAAATTGCGATTTCATGAACATTTTCTTCTGAAATTTCTTCCGCCTTGAAACGGTGAAAATAACTTGCCAAAAACAGTTTTGCATTATCATTAAATTTCAAAAGAATCTGTATTACTGAATAAGTAGAAACTTTTTTCCATATTTTCGCTATATTGATTATTTGATGGCAAAGTCCGATAGGGTCAGTGAGAAGTTTTTTATTTTCTTCTGTAAAGTACCTTCTCAGTCCCGGTGTTGTCACATTGATAGAACCAGTTGCTGTAACAATTTCATTATTTTTGTTCTTTGCCCGTTCAAAATACATCTGCTGCATAAGAATCGCATCAATATCCGCAATTCCACTTTGTTTTAATTCATCAATCAGTTTGATTAGTTCTCTCCATAATTTTGTGAATTTATCACTAACTTTAGTCTTTTCCGCTTCAGCGTAAAGTTTTGCGGAAATAATATCCGAATCATAAAGCGGTAATCCGTCAGAGTTCAAAGAATTGAACATGGTAATCGCTTGTTCAACCTGCCAGCTTTTAATTTCGATTACTTCACAGCTGTCTGTAAGTGTTTTCACAAAACGATTAAGCTGGGAATCAGATAATTCCTTTGCTCTATCATAGAAAAACTTGAAATTTCTGAAAAAATTCGTATATTTATTATCTTTCTGTTTGCGTGGAATTTTTATTACTTTAGCTTCCGTTTCGGCATAGTCAACCGCACTTAATATTGTTTGCAATTCTGTCTTATAAAGCTCATTGATAGAATAATTTTCAATAATAGGCTCGCTGCTGCATATAGCTCTATCAGTTGTTATATCCGGCTGATCGGAAATATCTTCAGTTTCTGCTTTATACAGAATACCCATAATTTTTCTTCTGCGTTCCTTTAGTCCACGATACAGATTTTCAGAATCATCATCTTGACTTGTAGTGTCTATTGCTGCATTAATTCGAATTAAGAGAGCTTTCAACAGCAATAAAAACGTTGTTGTTCTTTGCTGACCGTCAATAAGTCCAAATATAGTGTCATTATCCTGACAGTTGATAATAATCGTCCCGAAAAAATACCGGTCTTTGCTATCACTATTGATAAAATCTATTATATCCTGCCATAATTTATCGCAGTTAGTAATAGACCATGAATATGGTCTTTGATATTCAGGAATTGTGAATTTTGTATCTTCTTCTAACTTGAGATATGCACCAATTTTACGAAGTTTAGGTTCTATGCTTTTTGCCATAATACCAATCCTTATTTATATGTTTTTATATGTTCAGAAAAAGAGTTATTTTTTCAACTGTAAAATCACACTCTAATTCATGAATCACTTATAAAATATATTATAGCATATTTAATATATAATGTCAATTGATGAAATCTGAAAAATCTATAGAAAATATTTTTAAAAATTGTATATACTGCATAAAGTAAACATCTATAAAACATATTTAAAAAATGGGAAATAATTAAGATTGAAAGAGTTGCAATTTGATTTAGTGTGACTTTTTAATGAATTTTTTATGATTTCATTGACTTTATCAGCATTTTATGTTATACTAAAATAGTAGAAAATATTTTTAATAGGAGAGAACTTGGTATGAAAAAATCAGAGGAACAAATGTCTATGTTAAGAAATGAAGAAGAAAATAAAAAATTGCAGGTTGTGCAATTTGAATTTTCAGAAGGATTGGAAATGGATTGGCAAGAACTGTTCTCAGGTTTTGATACTATTCACGCAATTACTTATTCTTCTGGTCTTGATTTTACTGCGAAACTTCTTAGTTTATTCGAAAATGCAGAAATTTTATTTGGCTGCGAACAGGTAATGTCTTATTCTTTGCATGAAGTTATGGCGTTTCAAATGAAACTTTCAGAACGAATATTCATGAACAAATCAGCAGAAATGCTTGCAGACAGAATTGAAGTTGGTACACTGAAACTGTATGTTGCAAGGGAGGAACTTTCCCATGAGAAAATTTACTTGCTTTCGGCAAAAGATGGCAGAAAACGTGTTGTTTTTGGCTCAGCAAATATGTCACTGCACGCCTTTTCGGCAAGACAGCGTGAGAATATCGGATTTGTTGATGGTGAACAGGCATATTCATGGTATAAAAAAATATATCAGGACTTGAAAGAAACTTGTACAGATGAAATTCCAAAGCGAGCAATTGCTGTGAAAATAGATGAAGATGCACCAGAGGAACTTCCCATAGTTAGAACAGTACGAGCAAAGAAAATTCTTGAGATAGTTGAAAATCAACAAGCAGAACCAGAAATTAAATTTGCAATGAATGTTTCGGGATTGGCTGAAAAATATCGTGCAGTAGTGCCAAAACCTAATAAAAACGGAAAAATTGTTTTATCCTCAGAACAAATTACAACCATAAGTAAAAAGATTATCCGTGAAAAAGAAAAACAAACTACAAATAAAAGAAAAATCGTTTTGCCAAAATTCGTTTTTGATATTGAACGTCGTGAAGCAACTCTGAATGGTAAATCTTTTCATTTATCGCCTGAACCTGAATCCATTCGGAATGATGCAGAATTGTTTATTCAATATATGAAAGGCTATGAAAGATTTCACGGCAATTATGAAGAAATGCAGAGAAATTATTTTAATTTTCTTAACTGGATGTTCTGTTCGCCATTTATGGCTGTTCTGCGTGATACAGCAAGTCGTTGCGGTAAGGAATACAGCTTCAGTTACCCTGTTTTTGGATTGATATGCGGTAATAGTAAGGGCGGAAAAAGTAAATTTCTTGCTCTTTGTATGAAAATGATGTCGGGAATAAATGAAAATGAATCTTCTTTTGCGGTCAACCATTTTACAAAGACAGTTGTCAATAATTTACGCAATGAAGTAAGAGGACTGCCAATTGTTTTTAATGATATTGTTAAAAAACGTTTTGATGAACATGCTGTCGAAATGATAAAAAATGATATTTTCGGATTTGAAGAAGATGATACAAACTATCCCGCAGTGGCAATCAGTGCCAACAGTGACTTAAAAGTATTTTCCAGTGAAATCCGCAGAAGAATGATTATTTGCCGCATAAACGGCGCAATTACAAATATGGAAATAAGAAAAGACAATATCACTCAAAAAGTGATGAAAAATATAGGGACAGCTTTATATTGTGAATATTTTCGACGTATGCTGGATATTGTTTTTCAAATGACTGAAGAAATGCAGAACAATGATGACGAATCGCCGGATATTTTGCAGAAATCTTCTGAAATTCTCTGTTCTATACTGTATGAATGTTTAGGTTCAGAACTTCCTCAGTATGTACGAAAAATTTCTCTTATGGACTACTTCAGCGAAAAAATTGTCAGTAAGCATATTGTTGACTTTATTCGCATGGCTTGGAATACGGATAAGAAGAATTTCCAAATTGATAAAAAAAACAACCTCTTGACGTTCAATGCAGGAGAAACTTATGAAGCGAAAAGACTGGAAAAAGAACTTCCAGAGTCACTTTTTCCAAAACAGGTAAGGGAATGTGTGATAATGAATCTTGACTCGGCAAGAGAATTTTTTGGACTTGATTTCAAAACTAATGTTTTTGATAAATTAAAAAAGATAAAATAAAATTCTATACATGTCACCATGTTCAGGTATTTCAGAGTCATCCTCGAAATAAAGTTTTGTCGGGTTGCAGTATATAAAATAAAAATAATTCATTTTCGGCATTCTGCTTGCCACTTTGCGCCATAACACCTGCTAATTCATGCGAAATGTAAAGCTCTTAATAGATAATTTATTTTCCTGTGCCAATTCTAAATCCACAGCCTTGACAGCACTGTCACCATACGAAATTTTTGTTGCATCGACAATTGTAGCAGTGACTTTTGTCAGCATCCACAAGAGAAATTTTTGTCATGGAAACGCCTTTTTTGTCGACAAATTCTTCAACGAGATAATTTTCCCATATCCTCAATGGTAATATTTCACCTTGCCATAGCAAGCAAATTACTGTTGATGAAAACGTGATTCCCGATTTTCATTCTGTCAATTACTGCGCCGTTAAGCGGAGCAGCAATACATGTATCTGTACCAATATTATCACCGAATATTTCTTTCAGAACAGCAAAATATTCATCTGTTTTCGGCATTGTGTGATTCAGCTTGAAAAGTAGTCCGGTAATTTTGTTACCTTTTGCCATTTCTTATGCTGAAGTTTTCCTCATGTCAACAATGATTTCATTACAATCCATAATTCAATTTCCTCCTTAAATATATCTGTTGACTGAAAGCCATTCTGTCATATGTCGTGGAATATTCTTCAGTAGATTCAATTTTGAATATATCCGCATTTGTAGCATCGGCAATCATTTCTGCAATGATTTCAGTGTTTCCCTTTTCAATCACTCCCACATCGTACTGTTCACCAGCAAGGGAAAAATATGCGACAAGAATATTTGTATTGTCATTTTCCGTTTCAGTATCATTTTCAGTCTGAGGAATGACAGCAGTTGTTTCATTCAACTGTTTATCATCGCTTTCCTCATCAGGTGCATTTTCCTGAACAATCGTTCCGGTGCTTTCGGCAGTATCAGAGGAAACAGATTCATTTTCAGCACAGGAAGTCATAACAATACAAAAAACAAATAAAGAACATATTGACAATAATTTTTTCTTCATACAGCACCTCTATCTCTGCATTGTCTCAGAACTTGTCGCATCGACTTCCTGCTGATGATGAAAATACTCGTTTCATCAGACAGAGGTCAAAAACACTCCACACGCCGTCATTGTCAAGGTCATAGGGCTTGTTTTTCAAGTCTTTTTCAGTTGGTTTTGCCAGAAGAAAATCTTGTAAATCATGAATATCCTGCACTGTATAAGTAACAGATTCAGATTGAATAAGTGATGAAAAATTGTTGCTGTCAAGCCAATTCTGAACAATAGTCCTTGCACTTTCACCGTCATTCTGTGCAACTGAGCCTCTTACTGAAAAGCCGTCCAGAACATTTGAATCTGGGCAAAGTTCCCTGATTTCGACAACAGTTCCCGCTTGCCCGCTGCCCTCATGTGTATTAAACGGAATAATTGTTTTTCCTGAAAAGTCATAACTTTCAAGAAAATTGTACATAATCATCGGCATATCCCCCCACCATATTGGATAGCCAACAAAAATAACATCATAATCATCAAAATTTTCTATAGTATTCTGAATTGCAGGACGTGCATTGTCAGTCCGTTCCTGTGTGGCGACTGTCAGCATTTCATCATAACTTTCAGGATACGGAACAACTGGCACAATATTGAAAAGTTCTCCGCCTGTTTCTTCTGAAATAATTTCAGCAAGCAATTCTGTGTTGCCTTTTTCAATCACACCTACATTGTAATTTTCGCCATTCCTTGAAAAACAGGCAACAAGGACATTATTTTTTTCTTCCGTTTCAGCAATGACCGCTTGTCCGCTGAATGTCATAGAGCATACGCTCATCATTCCTGCACATATCAGAGAGAATATTTTTTTCATATATACCTCCTGTTCAGTTATCGTTTTAATCTGAAATATTTTTACCAAATCTCATTTTTCAGGTTGCAAATCACCATAAAAATAACTTGCCGTTGCACCGCCGTCAATCAGAATTGTAGAACCTGTAATAAACGCACCTGCCGGATTCATCAGCAATTCTGCAACATTTGCCACTTCATCAGCCGTACCGGGACGACCTGCGGGACATTTTGCAAACATATTTTTATAAAAATCGCCACGAATACCGTTAAATTCATCTATTGCAAGCGGTGTCACAATGATACCGGGGGCAATATCATTCAGCCTTGCACCACGTTTTCCCCACTTCACACATTCCGCCATAACACGCTTTTCATTGCAGCGTTTTGCCATTTGATACGCATGGAGTGAATCACGGATATTTTCCGGCTGTAACATTTCAAGAGAAAGTAATTCTTCTGTCGGAGTCGTTGCAAGCTGTTCATCCTGTTCTGCTGTAAGTGCCGGCATTCTCCAGCCTGACTGACTTGAAATCGTCACACCACAACCGCCTTCTGCAATAACTTTTCCGACTTCTTCAAGCAAAACTGCCGTTCCGTAAAGGTCTACTTTCAGAATTGTTTCAACTGTAGCCTGTGAGGGCGAAACACCTGCACCATTGACAAGATACTTGATTTCACCAAACTCCTTCGCCTTTGCTATCATCGCAAGAATGCTCTTTCGGCTTGATAGATCCATTTCAAACGGTTCTGCATCAAAGCCTGCATTATTCATAATTTCAGCGATTGTATGACAATTTTTCATATTTTTATCGCCAAGGATCATCTTCTTGCCAAATCCGATCCTGCGGGCAATTGCCATACTGATTTGTCCGGCACCTGTGACGATCATTACATCTTTCATTATCATTCACCTCAAAATTGCTTTTTCAGAATTTCAATAAATTCGTCTGTGTGTTTTTTCGGATTACCCACTTTCATAAATGCACAATATCGCCTGATAATCGGCTTGCCATTGCGGAGAAGTTTCATGGCTTTTGTAGTAGTCTGTACCGCATTTCCGCTACCCTCAATCAGCATAAAACCTTTGCCTTGAATGACCTGCATTAACGCATCATCAATAAATTCCGTAAAATAAATTTCGCTTGAAAATCCTAAATCATTGGCATAAAAACGCCGTTCCGTTTCCTGCTGTTCAGGCGTGGAGAGAAGTATCAGGGGTGTATTTTTCAAGTCTGAAATTTCCACTTCATCAAGCTGTGCAAGCGGTGAATTGGCTGAAATTTCCGCATAATACTCACGAATGTCAAGCACAATATTCACATATTCATCTGAAAATGCCCTGCGTTGGTCATTCAGGATAACATCAATTTCACCATTTCGCAAGAGGTCATAAAGTGCATCGTGGTTTCCGTGCGTAACCTCAACAGTCACATCGGGATATTTTGCTGTAAATTCCGAAACTGCCGAATTAAACTCTTTACCGCTGTAGCCTTTCAGCAGTCCGACTTTCAGAATTTCGCTGTTATTTCCCGAAATTCTCTGCATTTCACGGACGATGTTGTCATAATCTGCAACAAGCACAAGGCTTTTCTTGTAAAAATATTCGCCGGCTTCCGTCAGCGTGAAACTACGCTTTTTCCGCTTAAGCAGAATTACACCGAGTTCATTTTCAAGAGCCTTAATTTGCTGTGAAATTGCCGACTGTGAAATGAAATGTTCCTCTGCGGCGGCGGTAAAACTGCCAAGCCTTACCACCGATTGAAAATATCTTATCTGTTTCAGCATAGTTTCATCAATCCGCAGGTTTCCACGAGTCGAGGCTTGCCTCCTGCTGTTCAAGCGTCATGTTATAGAAACGCTTTCCGCAGTCGAGTTTTTCAATTTCAGCCATTTCTTCAGCTGTGAGTGCAAAATCGAAAATGTCAAAATTGTCCCTCATATGCTGAATATTCGTCGTTTTCGGGAACACAATGTTTCCCGTCTGAATATGCCATCTGAGAATAATTTGCACATTGCTTTTGCCGTATTTTTCCGCAAGACGAGCGAAAACAGGTTCGTTGATCAGCCCTTTGTCACCGTGACCAATCGGATACCAGCTTTCAATGACCGTACCATATTTTTCAACACGCTTTTTCAATTCATTCTGCTGATAGTAGGGGTGACATTCAACTTGCAGAACAGACGGCTTGATTTCGGCAAATTCACAGATTTCCTCAAGGCGTTCGCTTTCAAAATTGCTGATACCGATAGAACGGATTTTTCCTGCTTTTACAGCTTTCTGCATATCTTTCCATGCACCGATATAGTCGCCGAATTGCTGGTGCAAGAGAAGCAAATCAATATATTCCGTGTCAAGTCTTACAAGCATTTTTTTAATTGCCTTTTCCGTTTTGCCCTCACCGTATTCACTCGGCCATAATTTTGACGTAATCCAGATTTCCTCACGGGGAATGTCGCTTGCCTTTACAGCCTTGCCGACACTTCTTTCATTTTGATAAGCGTGAGCCGTGTCAATGTGGCGTACTCCCATTTTCAGTGCATCAAGCACCGCATTGAACGTCGTTTCTCCCTCCGGAACCTGATAAACACCAAGCCCGAATTGCGGAATTTCCGTACCATCATTCAGTTTGATATATGTCTGCATCATCAATTCCTCCTCAAACAGATTTTTTCGCCCAAGCGGACACTTTTTCCTCTGAATCTGCTGATTCCGCACCATGAACAGAAAGCCCCCGCTTGAATTTTGCATTCTTACAGATTTTTTTCAGGTCACGCTCACTGCTGCCCATTCCGCTGCCCTCATTGGTGCAGAACGGAATGATTGTCTTGCCCGACAAATCATATTTTTCAAGCAGTGTAAACATACACATCGGCATTGTTCCCCACCAATTCGGATAGCCAACAAAAATTATGTCGTAATCTTCGAGATTTTCGGGAAATGCTTTGATTTTCGGACGTGCATCAGCACGAAGTTCCTGTTTTGCCTCCTCAATGCAGGTCATGTAGCTTTCGGAATAGGGCTTGACAGTTTCCACCTCGAACAGCTCACCGCCGACAGTCTTCTGAATAAATTCTGCAACACGTTCCGTATTGCCCTTGTCAATCGTTTTCAGACCGCCATTCCAGTAGTTTTCGCCTTTGCGTGAATAGTAAACAATCAGAATTTTTGACATTGTAACCGCCTCCATGTTTTTATTGTAATTCCATTATACCACAT
>CANPYZ010000058.1 GCA_947589035.1 uncultured Clostridia bacterium
CAAATTAAGTCTCCTGTAAGGGGAGATGTCGCTGAAAGCGACAGAGGGGTTGACAAAGGAGTGACCCCTCCGGCACTGCGTGCCACCTCCCCTGATAGGGGAGGCAAATTAGTCTCCCCTGTAAGGGGAGATGTCGCTGAAAGCGACAGAGGGGTTGACAAAGGGGTTGAAAAGGGAGGAAACATGCGGACAGGAGCAATTATTTGTGAATATAATCCGTTGCATAACGGGCATATTTTCCAGATTGAGGAAACGAAAAAAGCCGGAATCACGCATTTACTCGGCATATTAAGCGGAGATTTCGTGCAGCGGGGTGACGTTGCCCTGCTGAATAAATTTTCCCGGGCGGAATCAGCCATTAAGGCGGGAATGGATTTAGTGATTGAACTGCCCATGCCGTATTCATGCAGTTCAGCGGAACGTTACGCTGAAGGGGCAATTAAGCTTTTACAGCGTTTATCTTGCGTGGAAGTGTTATCTTTCGGGTGTTCGGGAAATTTGGAAGATTTACAATTTCTTTCGGAAACAGAATCGGAAGGCAATTTACAGGAATTATTAAAAACCGGAATGAATTACCCTTCTGCCGTGGCGCAGATAATTAAGGAACGCTACGGAACAGAAATTGAAAATTTATTACAAGATGCGAATAATTTGTTGGCAATAGAATATTTGCGGGCAATCCGGAAACAACATGCGCCGTTTCAGGTGATGACCGTGAAAAGAAATATTCCGCACGACAGCCGGAATTGTTCTGAAACGATAGCCAGCGGAAGTTTCATTCGGGAATGTTTCAATAAAGGGGAAAACTACCGGAATTATGTTCCGGCTTACACGGAAACTTTGCTGAATACAACGCCAACAGCGCAGTTCAGCAATTTAGAACGAATCATTCTTTATCAGATTCGGAAAATGACAGAACAGGAATTTTTGCATTTGCCGGATATGAATGATTCGCTTTCCGGAAGATTCCGGAAAGCTTGTCAGGAAAATTCTTTAGAAAAATTTCTGCATGAAGTGAAAACAAAATGCGTGACTATGGCAAGAATCAGAAGAATTTTACTTTACGCTTTAACGGATATTCGGAAAGAAGATTTCCGGAAAGAAATTCCCTATGCGAGAATTTTAGCCTTTAACCGGAAAGGAACGGAAATTTTATCTCAAATCCGGAAAAGTTCTATTCCGTGCGGAACATCGCTTGCGCATTTTCGGGGAATTTCGGCAGAAACGGACAGATTTCTGCAAATTGCCACGAGAACGGCGGACGTTTACGGGCTTGCGCAGGAAAATATTTCCGGAGCGGAAGCAGATTTCCGGCGGAAAATCAGTCTTTCAAAATAAATCAAAACAGGTGATATAATGCTAAATCAAGTATTCACAATGAATGATATTCGGCAAATTGTGAAACCGCTTGCGGAAAAATATCACATTCATGAAGTGTATCTATTCGGCTCATATGCCCGAAATGAAGCCACTTCCGCAAGTGATATTGATTTTTTGGTATTTGGCGGAGAAAATTTCAAATTGACTTCTATTTTTGCCTTTGCGGAAGAATTAAGAATGCTGATACAAAAGAAAATAGATGTTTTTGAAATTAGTGAAATCAATCAGAACAGCTTATTTTACAGCACAATCATGAAAGAGAAGATAAAAGTAGCGTGAAATATTTGAATTTGCCATAGCATTATTTTATTTGATAAATTATCAGTAAATTAATCGCTAAACCTATTGACTTTTTTGTCAATATAGTGTATAATATAAGAAAGGAGATGATTGTATGAATATTATTGCCGCAATCGAAAACACAATTCCAATTTCTCAATTCAACCGTGGTTTAGCAGGAAAAATTTTTGCTGATGTCCGTCAAAACGGCGCAAAAGTCGTGATGAAAAATAACACACCGGAATGTGTACTGTTATCCCCAGAAGAATATATTCGTCTTATGGATGCCTTAAATGATGCGCAACTGCTTGCAATTGCCACTGAAAGAATGGAACATTTTGACCTTAGTCAGGCAATTCCAGAAGAGGAAGTCAAGAGAAAGCTTGGAATTACTGAAGAAGATTTAGCCGCTCTTGACGAGGGATTTAACAGTTAAAACATTTTTATAAAATGTTATCATAAAGTATTGACTTTTATCAATTTAAACGTTTAAATTGATAAAAATATACAACTCAATAAAAGTCTAAAAAACACTTGACAAAGAAGGAGTTTTGTGGTAGGATAAAATTGGTACGAAAACCAAGTACCATGCAACTTGACAAGTTAAGATAGCTGGTTTTACAATCGAATCGTATTGTATGTAAAATCTTAAGCGTAAAATCTGCATCATTCCATAGTTAAGGAAATGCAGATGTGTACCGATACGTTAGTCGGGAATTTACGCCTTCGGAGTGTTATCCCAAACGTGAGTAGAAATTGCTTGCAATTTCAAAAGCGGACACATTGAACAAGGAATGGAACATAAAAGTTTATTTTATCACTTTTTATAAGTTTTCAATAACGGTAGAATTTGAATGAATTGGTCAGTAAAATATTTGCCAGAAGCAGAAAAGGATTTAGCAGAACTTGATGGAAGTCAAAAAAAATTGATTCTGAAAACAATCGAAAAAGTACAGAGCAATCCTCTTTCTCAAGCAGAAGGCGGCTATGGAAAGCCCCTCGGAAATAAGAACGGAAGCAATCTTCATGGATTTTTGAAAATAAAATTGAAAGCATCTGGTTTGCGTATTGTTTATTAGACGATAAAAGTTAATGATACAATGCTTGTTATTGTTATTGGCGCACGTGCAGACGATGAAGTTTATCGCATTGCGCAGAAACGAATACAGCGTTATAAGCTTTAGGGAGTAATGTTAAATGATAAATTTACTGGATATTCAGGCAGTGATTTTCGATTTAGACGGAACGTTAATTGACTCGTTGGGGATTTGGCAGGAGATTGACAAGGAATTTTTTGCGGAGAATGATTTAACACCGCCGGAGGGAATTTCCAATCAGGTGAACAAAATGACCATGCGGGAATGGGCGGAGTATTTCATTAAAGAATTTCACATGAACCGAACGCCGGAAGAAATTATTCACCGAATCGGGGAAATGTGTTATACTTACTATGCGGAAAAAATTCCGTTAAAGCCCTATGTAAAAGAATTTTTATTCGTTCTTGATGAATTAAATATTCCCTGTGGCATTGCCACGGCAACTTACCGGAAATCTGCGGAAGCGGTGTTAAACCGTTTAAATATTTTGAACAATATGCAATGGATTTTAACGGCAGAAGAAATTCCTTCCAGTAAGAAAACGCCGGAAATGTTTTTCCGTGGGGCGGAATTATTCGGCACGAAACCAGAAAACACGCTTGTCATTGAAGATTCCCTGCACTGTTTGGAAACGGCAGTTTCCGGAAATTTCCCGACAGTTGCCGTTTACGACTGCCACACGCCTGAACAGGAATGGCAGAAAATGAAACAAATTGCGAATGTTTACGGGGAAAATTTTTCCGACATTCTGAAAAAAATTTATCCGGAACAGAACTGATTCTGTTCCGGATTTGTGTTACGTTAAGACATAGACAATATTCGGGTCATAACTGGACAAATTGTCATATTCTTCCTGTGTCATGACAAGTAATTTTATTCTGTCCTGTAATTCAAGAATTTGTGTAGACTGTGCATTCAGAGCGGAAAAAATAGTCCGAATGCGTTCGCCTTGTTCGCCGACGGAATTTTCTAATTCTTTGAGGCGTTCTTTGACCTGTACCCAGAAAGCAGTATAACTTTCTTCATCGGGGGCTTTTCCAGAACCTTCAGGAATATTTCGGATTTCGACAGGCGGCAGCTGATACCGGAGCAGGAAATCCGGCGGTTGTTCTTCGGAAGGGTCATGCACGGTATACTGGTAAGCGAGTAAATCTAAAAACAGTGTACCGGATTCAGCGGTGAAACTTCTGCTGATGTGCCAGGTAAGGGTTAATAATTGTTCATCTTCAGAAACTTCCACGGTTAATTGGGAGAGTGATTCTGTGCCGGAAGGGGAAACGCCCCGCATCACGAACGTAAATACGCTTAAATCTAATTGTCCGTGGAAGCGGTCAACTTCAATTTTAACAGTATCTGTTCCGCTTTCGTCTAAAGATAGTAAATGTTTCAGTGGCAGAGTATCAATGAATTTTCCGATTGCTTTCAGCATGGCAAGCACTCCTTTCACCAACAGGAAAGGAAAAAGAAAAACTGCACGATTTCGTACAGTTTTTCAGAAATGCGGAATCAGGAATTTTAATAAGAAGGCAAAATCTCGGTGAAAATAATGTCAATGCTTTCAGCAGTTTCAATGGCTTTACTGGTTTCAATGAAAATTGCCCGGGGAGAAATACGGCAATCACTTGTTAAAGGAATTAAGCGGTCAATGTTGATTGTACACTGGTAATCTTCATTCATGGTGATTGTTTTCACTTCATCTTCAAATTCACCGCCGGCTTCACGCACTTCAACAACAACTAAATCTTGAGTTTCAAAGAAAGAAGAATCACAGAAAGAAGAATCATATTTTTTTGCGGCATCGGTCAAAGATAATCCGTCATGACGGGTATAGGGTTCATAATTATTAATCATCATAACAGAAGAAACATAACTTTCTAATTCAGTTTCACTCGTGATTAACACATAACGGAAGTCGTCCGAACCGCCGGAAGAAACGCCATTTCCGCAAACAAGACGTTCAAATCTGCTATACTGCACGCCATTCAACGTTAATTCGGGGGAAGTAATCGTTTTGATGAAGTCGGAAAAATCTAAGTTCATTGTACCTGCGCCGGCTTTAGCGGAATATTTCAGCACGAGTGACGCATCAACTGCGCTAATGGTGTTATCTTGATTAATGTCCATTACGGCTAAATGTTGACTTCCTGAAGAAATTCCGGCACCGTAATCAGCGGCTTGCTGTAAGATTTCAGCGGCATCAACGGCGTTAATGATTCCGTCGGCATTGGCATCACCGAAAGAAGACTCCGCCGAAACGTGAACGGGAATACTTTCGAAAATGAGTGCGAATGCGAAAATTCCGGAAAGAATAGAATGCATTTTCATGAAAATCACTCCTTTGCAAGCATTAGCTTTATTATTATTATTATTATTATTTTAGCAAATTATTTTCCGCTTGTCAAGTATTTTTGGCATGATTTTTGTGAAATTTTTATGAATTTTTTGCAAAAAATTTCCCCTGCTTATGAAAACAGGGGAAAATAATTTTTAATGATTTAAATAAAATCAATTTATAATTCGTCAATAATGCCGACAATGTGTTTCATAACACGAAGTGCGTCGTCAGGGTCAGACATTCCATTCTGGTTGACATCGGCAACGGCGTTTCCGTAACTGTTAAATAATTGTTTTCCGAGAATATTTCTGTTAATGGAAATCACGTCGAGAATGTCCACAGATTCATCTTCTGTCACGTCGCCTTTAATCAAGGGAAGATAATCATAATATTCAGCATCATGATCACTATATGCTTCATCAACCCATTCATGACGAATGACTTTTTTAAAGTCTTCTCCGAAAATGTCTACACCGTTTCCAACATATTCAACTGATTCTTCTAATGGGTAAAAATGCCCAGGAACATCGTCTGTGCCACAACCTCCATTAGTTTTCAGAATGTCACCGACTTGAATTTCGTCAACAGAACAATTTTTGAAAATGTTCATGTCCGTATAAAAGGGCATAATCTGCCGGCAACCATTTACGTCGTCATTGATTGCTGTGATGACGAGATGACCCTGACAGGGAAGGGAATCTTCTATACTTTTTTTAGCGATACCGCTAACCATGTAATAACCAGGCTGGTCAAATTCAGCAGGAGCGTTTTCTAAGTGAATACCATGAAATCCTGTTGAATAAGTGAAAGAATCGCTTTCAACTGTGAACGTATCTCCCCAATGATATTGAGATGCCCAGTTGAAGTTTAACTCTGCCGAAGCAGAAACGGGACAATTCAGTAATGCCACACTGACAAGAATGCTGAAAAGTAATTTTATTTTGATTTTCATTGCAATCACTCCTTAAAAAATAGTATTATTATTTTTATTATAGCAAATCATTTTCCATTTGTCAAGTATTTTTTTAACATTTTCGCAAAAAATTTCCCCTGCTTGTGAAAACAGGGGAGTTTTTCAGGAATTACCGTATTTATTATATTTTTCAATGTCGTCATTCGTGATGAGTGTCACTGCACTGAATCCACAAGACAAAATCGCCACGGCGTAAAGAATGCCATTCACTGCGCCATTGCCTTCCGTCTGCATTAACAGGGGAATCCCCGGGAAAAGCATTAAAATAAACCCGACAATATTTAAAAATTTGCAAAGTCCTTTCAGTTGCGGAATGGGGGCAACCAGTAATAATGACCCAATGCCAAGAATAATGCCAACATAGCCGGCAATGGATTTAATTTTCATGGTTAAACCGGCTTCACCCTGTTCTGCTAATTTATTGCCTAAGCCGAACATGTCCGAAAAGAACAATGAAAATGCCACTGCTCCGATAATGCCGATAATCGTTAAAATAATTAGCATTTTAAAGCCCTTTTTCGCCTGTTCCCGTTCCCGTTCTTCACGCATTTGTGCCATTAAACGGCGATTTTCTTTTTTCTCTTCTTCGGAAAGTTCCATTGGCTGAGGTTCGTGTTTGCGGGGAATTTTAGCTTCTTCTTTTGCCCGCTCTAAATCTTCATCTTTAAATTGCGGAACATATTCTTCTGTTTCGGGAGCGTCTTCAAGCATGGATTCTCCGGAAGAAGTTTCTTCCACGGGTGCGGCGGCTTTCGGTCTTAATTCGTTCGGAATCATCGGTGCGGGAATGCCTAACGCATCTGCACGCATTTTCACGACTTGCATTTGTTTTTCCGCATCGAGTGTTAAAAATGCAGATTTTAAATTCTCGTCAAACTGGAGTTTCTGACAAAATTCTGCTACAGGGTCATAAGCGGCAGTATCTTCCAGCAAAGAAGATAAATCTCCGGCAGACTGTAACGCAGAGGAATCCTTTTTCTGTTCGTGCCAAACTTGTTCGGGTTCGTCTAATAAATTCTGGTCTTGTAAAACGGGTGCGCCGTGTTTCTGTTCGTTTCCCGTCCAGACGGCAGGTTCATCATCGAGTAAACCGGCAAGGTCAGCCTGGTCAATTTTCGGTGCGCCTTTGCGTTCAGTTTCCGTGTAGGAAGGCGTGTCTAAGCCTTCAAGCATATCATCCAAATCAGGCATAGCCAAACTCCTTTAGCGTTCAATCATCTGACAGCGGTCAGCCCCAACACCAACCATGCAGATTTTGCATTCACAAAGTTCTTCTAAACGCTGAATATATTTCTGGCAGAGTTCCGGAAGTTCGTTAAAATTCTGACAATTAGAAATATCTTCATCGAATCCGGGGAATGTTTCATAAACGGGAGTACATTCAGCGAGTTCTTCAAGGCTTGCCGGAAAATGATGTAATAATGTTCCGTCGGCTTTCTGATAATCTGTGCAAATTTTCAATTCACCGATACCGGAAAGAATATCTAATTTGTTAATGGCAAGACCAGTTAAACCGTTTACCCTTACGGAATGCCGGACAATGACCGCATCGAACCAGCCTGTTCTTCTGGGTCTTCCGGTTGTCGTGCCAAATTCGCCGCCTTTATTGCGAATCAGTTCGCCGGTTTCGTCGAATAATTCTGTAGGGAAAGGACCTTTCCCGACACGGGTTGTATAAGCTTTCGCCACGCCGATAATTTCGTCAATCATGCGAGGACCTACGCCCGTTCCGACAGTGACACCGCCGGAAAGCGGGTGCGAACTTGTCACAAATGGGTAAGTTCCAAAATCAATATCTAATAATGTTGCCTGTGCGCCTTCAAATAAAATGGTTTTTCCGGCTTTATAGGCTTCATCTGTTAAAACGGAAACGTCTGCCACATAAGGCGCAAGCCTTTTCCCGTAAGCGGTATATTCTTCAATAATTGCCTGTAAATCATGAGGCTGACCGCCGTAAACAGCAGTAATAATTTTATTTTTGAGTGTGCCTGTGGAAAGGGCTTTTTCAGCGAAAATTTCCGGACGGATTAAGTCACCGACACGGATTCCGCAGCGTTCGTATTTGTCCATGTAAGCGGGACCGATTCCTCTTTTGGTTGTGCCGATGTCATTACCGCCACGGAATTTTTCAGAAAGTCCGTCCAAAGTAATATGCCACGGCATGACAACATGCGCACGGGGGTCAATCTTTAAATTTTCAGTAGAAACGCCCCGTTTATGCATTTCGTCGAGTTCACCAATGAAATCTTTCGGGTCGAGAACGACACCTGCACCAATAAAGCATTTTGTTTCGGGGTATAAAATACCGGACGGAATTAAATGTAATTTGTAAGTCTGATGATTACTTACCACAGTATGACCGGCATTATTTCCGCCCTGAGAACGGACGACAACTTGCGCACGGGAAGCGAGAATGTCAATAACTTTTCCCTTACCTTCATCGCCCCATTGCGTTCCAACTACAATACTTGCTGACATAAAATTTTATTATCCGTTACTGAAAACTTATAAAAAATTATAAAACAAACTTTTATGTTTCATTCCTTGTTCATCGTGTCCGTTTTTGAAATCGCAAGCAATTTCTACTCACGTTTGGGATAACACTCCAAAGGCGTAACTTCCCGACTAACGTATCGGTACATACCAATTGCATTTGTTTTGGCTATGCAATTCGTTTTTTGTTTTTGTACCGCATTAAATTCACACTTGCCTGAAAATCCCTGTCAATCACAAGTCCACATACAGAGCAATGATAAACTCTGTCAGACAATTTCAGGTCTTTCTTGATGTTTCCACAGCAGGAACATAATTTACTGGACGGATAATATCTGTCAGCCGTGATAAATTCAATGTTATGCCATGCGCATTTATATTGAATTTGTCTGTAAAATTCGTAAAAACATTGTTCCTGAACTGCTCTTGACAAGTGTTTATTCTTCATCATGCCTTTTACATTCAAATCTTCTAAAACAATAAACTTTGGTTCTCGGTTTATGATTTCAGAAGTCACAGAATGCAGATAGCTGTGACGAATATTCGTTAGTTTACGGGTGAGTTTCAAAAGTTTTCTTTCACTTTTTACAATATTGCGTGTTTTACAGTAACGTTCTCCTTTCTTGTTTTTTGAGTATTTTTTTGATACTCTGCGCTGCAATCTACGCTTTTTCTTCTTTAGTTTTCTGACTTTTGCGGTCTTGTTGATATTCTTGTAAATTTTTCCGTCTGAACATATGGCAAGGTCTTTGATACCAACATCAATGCCAATTCCCTGATTTATTGGCTTTTCCTGTGATTCCTCACAGTCAATGCCAACAGAAATCCACCAATTCAAGCCGTCAAAAGTAATTCTTGGATTGGAATATTTTGCATTAACGGGGATTCTGCCAGGCTC
>CANPYZ010000059.1 GCA_947589035.1 uncultured Clostridia bacterium
GTCTTTCTGTTAATTTTTGTATCTTCATACTTATATTCTATCATATTTTTGGAAAAAAGTAAATGCTGTTGCCGTGACAGGTCTAATAAATAACAAAAAGCAAATCGGAGTAATAAAACACTCCGGTTTTTTTATCGTTGTCGCTATTTTTCAAAAGATAAAAGCATATTTTAATTATCTACTGGTTCTATTCTGTAAAATAAATTTTTATTTTGGGTTTCTAAACGAATATATTCTTTGTTGCCTGAAATATATATTTTGTTTAATATAGTTGGTTCATCTCCACATTTTTCGAAATCGATTGTACATTCGTCTATAGGCTTTATATAATAATAGAAAAAATGAAAATCTTCATCAATATATTGTTCATTTATTAACGAAAAAATAATATATTTTTGTTTTTTAGTGGGAAGCATGATTCTTTTACATTTTTCGCAGTATAGCCCTATTAAATACTGAAAATTTTGGAGTTCTCCAAATTCGTATTTTACCCTTGAAATCCAACTAACGGAATCATATAGATTGATGATACTTTTATTATCCATTAACTCTAAGTTAATCAGCCATCCGCAGGGACATCTGATTTGAGATGCGGATAAGGACATATTAACGGCTGATTTGTCATATAGTATTTTTTCAGAATGATTTTCATGATAAATTAGCTGGTGATTTTCCAATATTGATTCTAATCTGAATACAGCAATTTTATCATGAAATTTTAGAAGAAGTTGTTTATTCTCATTTGTGAATGCAACAGAGTATATATTGCCATAATCATCTTTAATATATGTTTCATCTTGCTTGAACGGTACCGGATTTTTATTTAATGAAAATAGTTTATCAAGCCAATATACACAATATCTTGATTGAAAGATGTGAAGTCTGTGGCAACATTCACAATGGAAAACCATAATTTTATTTTCTGATGAATCATTATCTAAATTATTGTTATTGCAGAGTTGTAAATGCGTGTGATTAGGAACAGTAACATCTGTCATAAAATAACCACATTTGCAAAATTGTTTCATTTAACCTTTATCCTCCTCCGACAAGAAAATTCTCTTCTTTTCAGGCAAGTTGGCATTTTCTATTATAACACATTACTGCAAAAAAGTCAATCCCCACCTTTTCAAGCGGGGACACTTAATTCTTTAAAATATTAAATTGACAACAAATCCGCATATCAGTGAGAAAATCATCACAAATGCAAGATACAGGATAAAATTTTTGATTCCGAGGACGATTTTCAATGCACCCAAATTTGTGATTTTGGTGGACGGTCCTGTCAGCATGAAACTTGTAGCAGAACCGACAGTCATGCCGGAATATAGCCATTGTTGCAGCAGCGGAATTGTACCGCCACCGCAGGCATACAACGGTACGCCGATTGTTGCCGCCATCAGCAAACCGAAGCCCTCGTTCTTTTCGCCGAAAAGTTCCGCAAATTGCTCTGACGGAACGTATCGCTGAAACAGTGCGGAAAGCAGTATGCCGATGAGAAAATAACCGCCTGTCGCCTTGATATTTCTTCCGACATTTTTCAGCAAACGTAAAAATAAATTCGGGTCAGTGTCATGGCTTGCACGTTCGGAAAATCCCTCAAAATTGAAAAAAGATTTTTCTTTACAGACAAAATGAATGATTATACCCGCAGTAATACCACAAAGAAAACAGGTGATAATTCTCACGGCAAGAACTTCTTTTCCGAGGGCAAAACTGTACATAATCAGTTGTGGATTCAACAAAATTGAACTCATCATAAACGCCGCAAGCCAGTCGTCACGGATACCCTTTCTTGAAAATGATGCCGCAAGCGAAATTGTTCCATACATGCATAACGGTGATAATATGCCTAAAACACTTGCTATGATAATTCCAAAAATGCCGATTTTACGCCCGGACAATTTTGTCAGTGCATCGTGAATTTTATCTTTGACAAAAACAGAAATAACTGAGCCGAGAACAATTCCCAAAAGCCAATACCAAAAAATCTGACTTAGCTGTAATTGAAAATAATACCAAATGTATATCAATTCACGACGAACTGTTTCAATCATCGATTATCACCAGTTGATATTCACGACTGCCAAGTCCAATTTCTTCAGCATGTTCCAACGTGTGTAAACCGTTACGGGATTCAATACGCTGAACAAGTGACGCACCGTCACCATCTTTTTGTTCGTAAACTAAATCAATGCAAGCCTGATCAAGTGCAACAGGGTCAGTTGATGCTAAAATTCCAATATCGTGTAAATCAGGTTCAGACGGATTTCCGTCACAATCGCAGTCAATAGAAATACGATTCATTACGTTCACAAAGGCAATATTTTTCCCGTTATTCAGATAATCACAAACGGATTTTCCTGCTTCTGCCATTGCTTCTAAAAAAGCATCTTGCTCACCGCTCCACATACTACCGCCTGTTCCGCCACTATGTATCCATGCTTTTCCTTCGCTTGATGCCAAACCAATGGAGATATTTTTAATTGCGCCACCGTAACCAGCCATTGTGTGACCTTTGAAATGCGAAAGCACTAAATAGGAATCGTAATCGGCAAATGCTTTTCCAACATAATTTTCTTGTAAGACAGTGCCATTTTCAACAGGCAATGTCAGCGAACCTTCTTCGTCAAGTATCTGAAAATCTGCGATTTCAGTAAATCCATGATCTTCGGCAACCTGATAGTGCATTGCCGTTGAAGAACGTTGTCCGCCGTAAGCTGTGTTGCATTCCACAATTGTCCCATCGACATAATTTACAACATCTTTGATTAAATCTGTGCGAAGATAGTTGCTGTTCGGCGGTTCGCCTGTACTTAATTTTACAGCTGTATTCCCTTCCGGCTGCCAGTCAAGCGACAAATAAGCATTCATCAAACCATCAGCGGAAATGTCTTTTGTCATGTAGACAACCGGAATATCTGACTGAATCAAATCGCCCAAAATATCCTTTTTCATCAGACACAAATCGAAAACTGTCCACGCATTATCGCCGTCAAGGTCATAATTTTTTCCGGATAAATCTTCCGTTGGTTTTGTTAGTAAGAAATTTTGCAAATTGATGACATCTGTCAATGAATATTCCGAATCATATTCCGCAGCCACTGCCGATAAGGAAATTGTTTTCACATTATGTGAATTAAATTTTTCATCAGTTTTCTGCCGATAAGGATTGGCACAGCCTGAAAGTCCCGTAATACAGGCAATACAGAGCATTAACGCAATATGTCGTTTCATCTGAAACACCTCCTTATGAATATTTATTTCAGATTTTTCCCTAAAGTGTATGCAAGCGTCATGTAATCGGAATTTTTCGTCATTGACGGCATACCACAGCCTTTTCCGAGAACTTTTCCCATATCTTCAAAATTCAAATAGCGGACAAGCGTCTTGTAATGAGATTCGAGCGAATCGAATGTCCAGCTGTCTGCATTCCACGCCGCAGAAATAAGCGCAGATTTCATGTGTTTTCGCTGAATACTGCTGTTAAATGCGCAAAATCTGTCTATTATTGTTTTAAGCTGCGCACTCATACCGTAATAGTAAAGCGGAGTGACGAAAACAATCATATCTGCCGACAAAATTTGCAGACGTATTTTGTCAACATCATCTTGCTGACTGCACGGTCCTTCATATCCGCAATGGATACAGTCCATACATGGGTGAATATTTGCGTGGGCGACATCTATCACTTCTATGCTGTGGTTTGCCCCTTTTGCACCACGGATAAATTCCCCGGCAAGCATATTTGACGAGCCGTGCCTGTTCGGACTGCCCTCAAGCACAACAATTTTCATAAATTTTTCACCTACTTTTTCAGTTCAGTCAATTTCCTATTAAGCAAATTAACTTTTATTTCATTATTTTTTCCCAGCCACGAATGACATTTAGATTCATCTCATCGGCGACATTCTCCAGTGCCATGATTTCATCAACGGACAATTCAATTTCTGTCGCCTTAACTGCATCTTCAACTTGTTCAGACTTTGTGACACCAATAATAGGAAGTGTTCCTTTAGCAATCGCCCATGCTACGGGAATTTGTGCTACATTAACACCATGGGAACCGGCAATGTCTTTCATCACTGCTACGATTTTTTCAATCTGTTGAAGTATCGGATTGTAAGTTCTGCCTCTGTCAGAATTTTCAGGAAGTGGGTGATTTGTGTCATATTTTCCGGACAACGCACCCTGTTCCAGCACCATGTAAGAAAAGAAAGTAATGCCGTTTTCCTTGCAATAGTCCAGAATGCCGGAATCCTCAGAAGAACGGTTCAGAATGCTGTAATGATTCTGAATTGAGGAAATTTTCAGCCCCTCTTTTTCAAGAATGGCAGCAGCTTCTTTAATTTCGGCAAGATTGTGATTGGAAAGACCGATATGTCCGATTTTTCCGCTTTTTGCAAGGGAAATAAGCTCTGTTACCCACTTCCACAACTGCATTTTCCACATTCGGATTCGCACACTAAGGAGTGAATTTTGCTGAAATATAATAACTTTCTCTTGGAACAGTACACAAAAATCCTTCGAGTGTTCTTTCCGATGTACCCAGACCATAGACAAAAGCTGTATCCCAAAGATTCAGTCCTGCGTTCATTGCAGCATCAAAAATCGGGCGAAGGTTTTCGGAAGTAAGATTTCCACCGAATGTGCCATCATTTCCCCATGCCCATGCACCAAGTGCTATTTTGGGAAGTTTTTCATTGTTTTTCATTATAATTTCCTTCTTAAAAAATTATTCAGAAAATACTATTTGCCCACACAAGCACATCTTCTTCCGATGCAGATGCGGAAAAACGCTGACCGTCAAGCCATGTCGCACTGTTTGCAGATTCTCTTAAAGCGGAATCGCTGCTGCCGAATCCACTGCTTGCGGAGGTGCAGAACGCTGCCAAAGTTTTCCCTGAAAAATCATAGCTTTCAATGAATGTACTCATAATTCTCGGAGCTTCGCCCCACCATATCGGATAGCCGATAAGCACAACATCATATTGTTCCATATTTTCTACAGAACCTGAAATTGCAGGACGTGCAGAGGGGTCATTCATTTCCACAGACGAACGGCATTCAGAGTTGTTATAATCAAGGTCTTCAGCTGTATATGGCTGTTCCGGAGTGATTTCGTAAAGGTCTGCACCAAGTCCGTCCGCTAATTTTTGCGCTATACTTTCAGTATTGTTTGTAGCGGAAAAATATGCTACAAGAATATCTGTTTCTTCTGATAATTCCGTCTGTAAAGTATCACTTTCCGGATTTTCAGGTAAAGATGTATCTGATGATAATTCAGTTGTGGAAATTTCCATTTCAGGAATTGTTTCTGCTACTGTTGATATTTCAACAGATTCAGCCGTTGAATTTTGTGCAGGCGTATTTTCTAATACTGAATTTTCAACAGAATTTTCCCCACAGCCTGAAAGTCCACATAATAAACCAATAGCAACAATCAGAAAAAATTTTTTCATGCTCACTCCTCCTGCTTTACCTCAACAAAAAGACTGTTCACCCATTCCTGAATGGTTTCAGAATCGGCATTTGCTGAAAAACGTCTGCCTTCTAACTGTGTGCCAATTTCAGCAAGTTCACTGATATTTCTTTCACTTGTGCTGATACCACTGCTTCCGGAAGTACAGAATGGAATAACTGTTTTGTCCGAAAAATCATAACTTTCAAGGAAAGTATCAATAATTCTCGGTTCTTCTCCCCACCATATCGGATAGCCAAGATAAACAATGTCATAACTGTCAAAATTGTCAACAGACTGTGCAATTTCCGGGCGGCAATTTTTGTCATTCTGTTCCTGATTTGCACGGCAAGTTGAATTGTTGTAGGCTATATCTTCATCAGTATAGGGAATTTTTGCCTCAATTTCAAATATATCTGCACCTGTAAAATCAACGATTTTTTCAGCAATTTTTTCCGTGTTTCCCGTCCGTGAAAAGTACACAACAAGTGTATTTTCCTGTTCATCGTCAGGCGGAATCACTTCACGCTTCATCAGGCATAAATCAAAAACCGTCCACGTATTATCTCCGTCAAGGTCATAATTTTTCCCCGATAAATCTTCTGTCGGTTTTGCCAGAAGGAAATCCTGTAAATTTTTCACATCGTCAATTGTATACTCAGTTTCAGTATTTTCAGCGATTACAGGTGAAACAGCGGACATCATTGAACAAATGCTCATCAGTACACATGAAATTACAGCTAATTTTTTCATTAATATCCCTCCAAATAAATCATATTTTTACAAACTTTCCTTCAGAATTTTAATTATTTCATCACGGTCAAGAACTTTGTAACTGCCTTCCATGACAAGTGTTGAATCGGCGATTTTTTCAAGCATATCTTCACTTGCCTCAAGTTCAGAGATATGCATAACAAGTCCAAGTTCTTTCATCCAGTTTTCCATTGCAGAAAGCCCTTCATTCGCTACTTGTTCATCAGATTTTCCGGAAGTGTCCACATTCCAGACATTTTTTGCAAATTTTACAAACTTTTTCAGTCCAAATGGCATGATATAGCGATAATAAGGAAGTGAAACCGCAGAAAGTGTCATTCCGTGAGTTGCATTGGTATGCGCACCAATAGCCTGACCGAGCATA
The DNA here is from genome assembly GCA_947589035.1 of uncultured Clostridia bacterium. GTDB lineage: Bacteria > Bacillota > Clostridia > Oscillospirales > Ruminococcaceae > UBA3855. The sequence continues at coordinate 6,600 of CANPYZ010000059.1, forward strand.
TGCACTTCCCAGTCTGTTGATTTTCCTCTTGAAACAAGCGTATTCAAAGCCCATGTTGCCGTCCACATAATATTGGAACGTGCCTCATAATTTTGCGGATTTTCATTTGCAATTCTGCTTGATTCAATCAGAGAACGCATAAGTCCCTCACTGATATAATCGCTTGTGTTATCGTCTTCACCTGAAAAATACTGCTCGCAGATATGATTGAAAATATCATAAATTCCTGCAACCATCTGATAATGGGGCAAAGTAAGTGTATATTTCGGGTTGAGAATTGAAAATTTCGGCATGATATTTTCATCTGCAAAAACATGACCGATTTTCATTTTTGTTTCGTGATTGGTAATTACTGCTCCTGCATTCATTTCCGAACCTGTACCCACCATTGTCAGAACACAGCCCACAGGGATAATTTCGCAATCGGGTTCTTCAAAACGAATGTAATACTTTTCCCATGGGTCATCAGTGCAATTTACGGATACGGAAACCGCCTTTGTGTAGTCACAGACCGAACCGCCACCAACGGCAAGCAGAAAATCAACATGATGATTTCTTGCAATTTCAATGCCCTCATACAGCTTTTCAAGTGTGGGATTCGGCATAACTCCTGAAATTTCAGCAATATTACAGCCTTTCGCCTTGAGAATTTTCACTACCTCATCATAAATACCGTTCTTTTTAATTGAACCCGTGCCGTAAACCAAAACCACATTTTTGCCGTATTTCGGCAGTTCATCGTTCAGGTATTTCAGAGAATCATCTCCGAAATAAAGTTTTGTCGGGTTGCAGTATGCAAAATTTCCTAACATAAAAATCGCCCTTTCTGTAATAAAATTTGGTTTTTACCAATTTCTTACTTTTTAAGAAAAGATAAGCATTTTCCGAGAATCTCACCTGTTTTTAAATACTGATATGTCGGAAATTCAAATAAAATCGGCTTCAGCTTGTTGTAGTCAATTTTTCCATTTTCGTCAAGACATTTTTCATCTACATAGGTACTGTCAATTGTGCAGATGAAATTTTCAAAATTCGGTGTTAGATAAATATCCGCAACACTGCACACTATTGTCAATGGTGAATTGCTGATAATCGGCGCACCGGAATCACCTGTTTCATAGGCGAAAACCTGCGATTTATCGACTTTGTTTCCACTGACAGAACCAATATAATCTGCCTTTGGTAAAATAGTTTCGTCCACAAGATTTATGGACAGCTTTCCAGTTTCCTTGATTTTCGCATTGATAAAATGCGGTGCAGCAAGGCTGACCAGAACACGGTCATGTCCAATAATTCCGAGATGTCCGACCAATGTCCATGTTGGTACATTGTCATTCATTGCACCAATGACGGTAATCGGCATTGGATACAGAGCTAATTTTGAACCAATATTTTTCTTCATGAGAAACCTCCATTGTTATTCTGATTTATTCTGACGTTGTGTCACTATAATTAGTATACACCATAACTAACACAATGTCAATATGCATTTTGAAATTTCATCAGATTTTCACACATCTTTCACAAATAAATAAAAAGTACGCCCTTTCTGATATTCAACATCAGAAAGGGCTTATTTTTTACACGACATTTCCGGCTTTTTGCTTACCGTTTTGCGCCATGACACCTGCTAATTCATGAGGAATATAAAGTTCTTCCAGATAGTCAATTCCTTCCTGTGAAAGAACCAGATCCACCGCCTTGACTGCACCGTCAACGTGCGAAATTTTCGTTGCGCCGACAATCGGAGCGGTGACTTTTGTCAGCAGCCACGCAAGCGAAATTTCTGTCATGGAAACGCCTTTTTTGTCGGCAAGCTCTTCAACACGCTGAATAATTTTCCCGTCCGCCTCAGCAGTTTTGTCATATTTGAATTTCGCATAGGAATCTTCTGTCAAGCGTTTTGAAGTTTCTCCGGAATGTTTTGAAAGTCGTCCGCTTGCCAATGCACTATAAGGTGTTAATGCAATATTCTGATCAGCACAGAATGGCAACATTTCCCGTTCTTCCTCACGGGCAATCAGATTAGACCTGTTTAATAACCTAATTTTGAAAATTATAAATACCGCAAATTAAAGAAACACGAAGACTGAAATCTC
>CANPYZ010000060.1 GCA_947589035.1 uncultured Clostridia bacterium
CTGTCTGTCTGTCTGTAGTATAATACAATTTCATGACCTTGTCAACCCCTTTTCGCAAATTTTTTGAATTTTTTTAACTCATGATTTGATTATAGCATATTTTGCCGAATTTGTCAAGTCTTTTTTGAAAAAATTTTTTCCCCTGTCGAAACAGGGGAAAATTTTTAATTTAAGAAAAATCTGTAATAATACCTACGATATATTTCATGATCATCAGGGCTTCATCTGGTTCAGGATAGCCATTTTTGTTGAAGTCCACGGCTTTCACTTGTTCAGCAGTAAGAGAAGACTTGCCGAGAATCGCACGATTGACAAGAATCACATCTAAAATGTTAATGTCTCCATTGCCGTCCGCATCTCCGGCTTTCAGCGTATTTCCGGCGGTGACTTTGCACACAGGAGGAACTAAAAGCATATTTTCAGACTTTGCGCTGATGACGTGTTCACCGGAATCCACTGACAAAGTCACTTTTCCTTCTGTATCAGTGAAATAGTCCGTTTCTTCCCCGTCAATTAAAATTTTCGCATTTTCCACAGCAAGCGAAACAGGGCTGTAATTTTCATCATAACCAATGTAATTCAATGCCAAAGTGAAATTTTCCTCAGATTGAACATTGACTTGATCCTGGTCAAAATAACAGTAAGTGTCCGACCATGTATTCAAATCCGTGTACACGAAAGCATCCACAATGTCGCCGGAATGAATTTCTTCCCCAAGGTTCATGACATACCCATGATTCACATAATAGCCGAAACTTCCGCCGTTTTCCGTTCCCCAGAGTTTCATTAACGATAAGCCATAATCCGTTTCAGAAGCCGTATACCCTGCTTCTGCACCGCCTTCATAATACAATTCATGCGCTGAATATAACGCTTCGTTAATCGTCAATTTCCCGTCGGCGTTAATGTCCGTCACGGAAATTTTTTCCTGTGCTAAAGCGAGTTTTCCTTCTGCATCAGCGATTGTCACGAAAACTTCCGCTGTTTCTTCCGCACTGACCGGAACGCCAGTTAATGCGAAATTTCCTGCCATTACTCCGGAAACTGCCAAACATAACCATTTTTTCATCTTTTTTACTCCTTAAATCAAATCATCAAATTTGCGTTTCCGGCATACAGAAAAAAACCTTCCTGCTTATACAGAAAAGCCAACAGTGACATTTTCCCCATTCCGAAAACGCATGAACACTGTCTGCACCCTGCGAGCGACCCGACTATCACGGTAGTGAAGGCTGCGCCGGATTTTCACCGGACTTCCCTCAGTTCAGGGGCTTACAAAAACAGTATACCACAATTTGAAAATTTTGTCAAGTTGTGAATTTTCTGGTTTTTTCTTTCTGAAATAAAGCTTTTGCAAGAAAAGAAAAAATTTTAAGTCCTGTTCAACAAGTTTCGACACAAAAAGAAGAGTTTTTACATTTTTCGCTCTTGCCAAAAATATAGTAAATATGCTAAAATAAGAATGCAAGAAAAATTTTTCCCGCAAAACAATTAAATCATTAGATTTCTCAAGGAGGAAAATCACATACATGAATAATAAGATTAGAGTATTGATTGGTGATGACACTGTAGACTATGGAATCACTACCGCAAGTGCGCTCCGGAATTATGGCTTGTATGCCATAACCAGAAAAAAAGACGGAAATGTTCTTCTTCATGCAATACTGGACGAAAAACCAGATGTTGTGATGATTGACAGTGTACTTCCGCATATGGACGCTATTGAATTGATTAAAAATGTTCGTACATCAGCAGAAGTTTTTCCGGTTTTCATCGTGACTTCTACCTATGACAACCCATTTGTAGAACGGCAGATTGTTGAAGCCGGAGCGGCTTATTACATGCTGAGACCGTTTAATGTTTCTTCTTTGGCGGAAAGAATCATTGCATTGACTTCTTCAAACGACCAGACCAGGAAAACGGAAAATTTAGAAATCATTGTTACAGATATGATTCACCAGTTAGGCGTTCCGGCGCACATTAAAGGATACCACTATTTAAGGGCTTCTATTATGTTGTCTATCGACAATCCGGAACTTTTAGAAAGTGTCACGAAATTGTTATACCCGACAGTGGCGCAGAAATTTAACACCACTTCTTCCCGTGTGGAAAGAGCCATCCGGCACGCCATTGAAATTGCGTGGGACAGAGGGGATTTAGACATTTTAAATTCTTTTTTCGGGTACACGGTGAACACCTGTAAGGGAAAACCGACCAATTCGGAATTTATTGCCCTACTCACGGACAAGCTGCGTTTACAGCTGAAAACCGGAAATATTCAGAGTAATTATTCTTCCGTATTTCGGAAACCTCAGCATTCGTTGAACTGAAAAATTTTTCTTAATGCATTAAGTGAACTGTTATTTCAAATGATTTTCTTCTGCAATGCATTGTTACCGCTGACAAGGTAGCACTTACAGATGAAGCAAGCAAGTTAAACGGACAACGGCATAACAGCGTAAACAAGCTGTTCCGAATGTCCGTTTTATTTTTATTTCTAAAATTTTGAAAATTGCACAAAAACTCTTGACTTTTTTTTAGAAATATGTTATAATAAATCCGTTAAGCTGAAAGAGTTATTTCTGACAGCGAAACGAATTTTATCAATTTACATATTACATACTTCACTGCCTAATGCTGTATTTTTTAATTAAGCAAAAGTTCAGGGAAAGATTTTTCTTTCTGAACCAGCAGTGCAAAACAGGAGGAAAATTTTCATGTATAATCCAAAATCACTCAAAGCTGAAGAATTTATTGACCACCAGGAAATTCTGGATACTCTGGAATTTGCCGACCAACACAAGAACGACAAAACTATGATTGAACAGATTCTCGAAAAGGCTGCCCAATACAAAGGCTTAAGCCATCGGGAAGCAAGCGTTTTACTCGCTTGTGAAGATGAAGACATGATTCAGAAAATTTACCAGCTTGCCGAACAAATTAAAAAAGATTTCTACGGCAACAGAATTGTCATGTTCGCTCCGCTGTATTTGTCCAATTACTGCATTAACGGCTGTACTTACTGCCCGTATCACATGAAGAATAAACACATCGCCCGGAAAAAATTAACGCAAGAGGAAATCCGTGCGGAAGTGATTGCCTTACAGGATATGGGGCATAAACGTTTAGCTTTAGAGGCTGGCGAACATCCGGAATATAACCCGATTGAATATATTCTGGAAAGCATTAAAACTGTGTACAGCATTCACCACAAAAACGGAGATATTCGCCGTGTGAATGTCAATATTGCTGCCACTACGGTTGAAAATTACCGTAAACTGAAAGAAGCCGGAATTGGAACATATATTTTGTTTCAGGAAACGTACCACAAAGAAAGTTATGAAAAACTTCACCCCACAGGACCAAAACATGATTACGCCTATCATACAGAAGCCATGGACAGAGCCATGGAAGGCGGAATTGATGACGTTGGTTTAGGCGTTCTGTTCGGTCTGGAAATGTACCGCTACGAATTCGCCGGTTTGTTAATGCACGCTGAACATTTAGAAGCCGTTCACGGTGTAGGCCCTCACACAATCAGCGTTCCGAGAATTAAACACGCTGATGACATTGACCCTTCTGCGTTTGATAATTCTATTTCAGACGAAATTTTCGCAAAAATTATTGCTTGCATTCGTGTTTCCGTGCCGTATACCGGAATGATTATTTCCACAAGAGAATCTGAAAAAGTTCGTGCTATGGCATTACGTTTAGGAATTTCCCAAATCAGCGGCGGGTCAAGAACTTCCGTCGGCGGTTATACGGAAGAAGAACGCCCCCACGATACAGAACAATTTGACGTTTCCGACCAGAGAACGCTTGATGAAGTTGTAAAATGGCTTATGGAGGGCGATTTCATTCCGTCTTTCTGTACGGCTTGTTACCGTGCAGGCAGAACAGGAGACAGATTCATGCAACTTTGCAAGTCTCGACAAATTTTGAATTGCTGTCACCCGAACGCCTTAATGACTTTACAGGAATATTTAGAAGATTACGCCTCCCCCGAAACGAAAGCCGTCGGCGAAAAACTCATTCAGGCAGAACTTGCCAATATTCCTAATGAAAAAGTCCGTGCAAAAACAATTGAAAATTTAGCTTCTATCCGCAAAGGCGAACGGGATTTCCGTTTCTGAATTTAAAAATTAGTGACCTGATTTCCGTCAGGTCACTTGTTAATTATTGCTGTAAAAGCAAATATTTCAGCTTTTGCAAATCAAAAATATTGATAATGTCATCTTGCTGCAAATCTGCTGCTTTCCATTCCGGCAAATGAATTTCCGGAACGTTTAAAAGCCATTTCTGCAATAATACCACATCTAACGTATTGACTTCACCGTCCTGATTCACGTCTCCGGCAAGGGAAATTTTTTCAGCGTTCAGTTTCGTGCAGGTATTACTCCGGAAACCATATTTCCAGAATGTTCCGTCTGTCCGCACAAAATAAGCATAAATTTCCTCTTGTTCCTGAACGTATTCCTGACCAATCATTGCTGCTACATCTGAAACGGCAAATTCCTGATGTTCAAAATTCATGCATAAAGCATGTTCTTTCGTAATATGATAATTCGGCAAATTATCCCCTTCTGTGGAAAAATAATTCTGGAATGAAAATCTTCCGCTTTTCAGAAAAGCACTTTCCTCTTCTTCTGTTAAAGTCACCTGTCGGGAAGTGCCTACTTCATACGCTGTCCCGTCGCTTTTAATATGTACGCAGGAATAAACATTTCCGCCGCTGTGATTCCGGTAGCCTACCCAAACAACATCTTCCGCACATTTCGTCACAGTGTTTTTCCGGTTGTCGAATTTCCAGAGAATTTGATTTTCATCAACGAAAAAATCATTCTTTCCGGAAGAAGGATTCATAATTCCGGTAGAAATTTTCGTGTAAAGCACACTGCCGTCTTCCTGTTGTTCACTCTGAAGATAAATTAATTCTCCGCTGGTATTCACATAATAGGCTGTGCTGTAAGGGTCAATAAATGCTGAAAAATCATCAGTAATTTTTTCCGGCTGGTAGATGCCGTTAATTTGACGAATCGTATATAAACCGCCGTCCGCTGTTAATAATTTATTTCTATCCATTCCAGTGAATTGTAAATCTTCCGTATCCACGGAAACACCGCCGATTTTCATTTTTCCCGTATTCAGTAATACCATATCTGCATATTGATAATCTCCGTTTTCGTCACATTCGGAAAATTCCCCCACAGCAGAAACTCCCGTTTCTACAAGGGTCATTTCTCCATTTTCGAAACTGTAAAGATTTTCCCCTAACTGAACGATAAATTTTCCATATGTGTTTGCCTCTAAAATGACAGGCGTTTCCGCCATTTCCCCCTGCAAAGGCGGCTGGAATAAAGTTTTCTCTTTCACTGTAATATTTCCGGAAAAAATTTTTTCTTCCCCGTTAAATAAAGAATAACTCGTTGTTCCGGCATTGTTGCCGTAAATAATTTCCTGCGCATAACGGCTTGTATTCCCTGAACGATTTTCAAAACAAGCAATGTCGGGATTTTCAATTTCTATGTGCATTTCCGGATAAATTTCTTCCAGAAGTCCGGACGGCAAAGCACCAATTTCCGCTGAATAGCCCGTTCCGAGTTCAACATCTCCCCAACGCACAGCGGCAAGGCGTTTTTCATCGGTAATTTGCGGCATATTCTGAAGATTAAGCGATTTCAGCGGAATATTTTTCGTAAATTCAAGCGTTTCCAATGGCACGTGATCTAAAGTCAAATACCGCAAAAACGGCAAATTTTCCAAAACAGACAAGTCCGTAATTGTTCCGCCGCTTAACTGCATGTACTGCACTTTTTGCAAATTCTGTATCCATGACACATCTGTCACGCCGTCAAGCGAAATTCGCAAACTCATTGCAGCAGCAAGTTCTTCCGCCGTCACAACGCCGTCTTGATTCCTGTCCACGCCGGAAGTTGAATCAACTAACTGCTGATAAACCGCTTCTTCCACATCAACCGGAACGGCTTCTTCCGCTTTTGCGGAAAAATTCGTAAAATTTCCAATCATGCTGCAACACATCAGCAAAGTGAATAATTTTCTCATCAAAAATTTTCCTCCTCGTTATTCAAATGATACTTCATTATAGCATATTTTCACCAAAAAGTCAAGCAATTTTTCGCTATTTTTTTGGGAATATTTCTACCAAAAAGGGGTAATTTTCTATGCAAATTGAACCCATTGCCTATATTTACACAGATTTTCCGGAAAAATTCGGCATTCCCCGACAAGCCGGAAGAGTTCCAGAACTTTTCGGAAAAATTATTTTCGAACCGAAATTCCGCAAACCGGAAGCATTAAGAGGAATTACCGAATTTTCGCATTTATGGCTAATTTTCGATTTTTCCGAATCTCACCGGAAAATTTGGTCGCCAACTGTCCGCCCGCCACGTTTAGGAGGGAATCAGCGTGTCGGCGTATTCGCCAGCCGTTCACCATTCCGCCCGAATCCGATTGGCTTATCCTGCGTAAAATTGGAAGCCGTCCAAAATCAAACGGAATTGCTTGTTTCCGGCATTGATTTGCTGAATCATACGCCAATTTTAGACATTAAACCCTATCTGCCCTATACCGATTCCCAAACGAAAGCATTCGGAAGTTATGGTGAAATGCACAAAAATGATAAATTATTTGTTCATTTTCCGGAAAATTTACTCGTGCAAATTCCCGAACAAAAACAGAAAGCCTTGCTCGCCTGTTTGGCAGACGATCCAAGACCTTCTTATCAGCACGACCCGAACAGAATTTACTATTTGCAATATGCAAATTTCGAACTTCAATTTCAGGTTTCCGGAAAAAATTTATACGTCATTGATTTACAGAAGAATCCAGATTGTAATGATACCAATCAATAAAAATTTTAGTTTTATTTTTAACATCAGGATTTAATTCATAAGTTTGAATCAGTATATCTATATAATATCTATCTCTTATAGGATTCTCGGAAGGAACACTTTTTTCTTCTAAAATATGAATATAATCTTTCACCAAATCAGGATAGGGCAATTCAATCAACATAATAGAGTTTGTTTCTTCCTCAAGTTGTTTTTTCAAATACTGAATCCGGACAATATCACAATATTTATTAGAAATTTGCATAGTAGAGAGAATAATTGAAAATACAAATACACTGATTTGTATGCATTTCTTTACTATGCTTAAATTTATGCCACATTCCGGAAGAGCAACCATTAAGAATACTGCTCCTGTTAATACCCAGAAAACATATTCTGAAAAAAAGCATCTTTCTGTTACTGGATTGACCACTAAAAAAGGAGCAGTCAATGCCATTGTGCTGAACAGAAACAGACAAATTAACCTAAAATATTTCTGTTCTGTCAATACATAAGATAAATATATCACTGATAATATATATACAAATGCAAAAGCTGTTTCAATTGCCCTTATTGTGTATTTCGTGGAAATAACTTCAAAATCAACCACATTTTGCGTAAATGCGGAATAACAGGCAAAAACCAAAACAATTCCCATGCAAATTTGGGAATATTTTGTTGTTTTTTTATGATGATATAAAATCAGTAAACTTACAGCGATACAGACATGCACAATCCAGCAAGGTTTAGCATAATATATAATAATTTTATCATATATTTTCATCATGATTTCTACGAAAGAAAAATCAACAAATCTAATTCCAACTGTATCACTATCTCCTGCCATAATTGTATGATAATTTTTATCAAGAAACATTAAAATTGTTCCCGTCATTGCCCCTATCAAATATAAAATATGTCCTGCATGTACTTTTTTGAATTGAATCAAAGAAAAAATAATCATTCCTACAGAAAGCATTATGATATAAACAGTCACATTTTCTACACATAACGCACTAAATATTCCTAATATTAACAATCCAATATGCCTTTTTTTAAACGACTTTTCTTTATTCTGAAAAAATGGCATACAGAACAATAAATACCCTAAAATTAACACGGCTGAAAATACATAATTTGCAAATCCGGATAGCCATACAATTGTATATTTATATATTGGAAGTGGAACAAAAATCAACATGCTTGCTGAAAATAACCAATTCCACCAATTTTCAGGCTTTTTACCATAATTTGACAGAAAAGCAATTTCTACAAATAATCCCATCATCACCGCAATATGAAAAAATATCCGAAATGTTGTATGATGTATCATTAAAAATGTTAATATATTAGTTAAATATCTGCCATTCTGATCACATCTTCCAAATAAATCCAGTGTTTTCTGCGGTTCTGCATACCACCAAAAATCGTCTCCCGAAAAGAATATACATGCTGCCTGAATGACTTCATACACCAAAAACATCAGAATAATTCCCAAATTGGCTTGTTTTTCTTTCATTTTTACCACACTTTCATATATATATATACAAAAAACTGCCTCATCGCTGAGACAGTTTTTCATGCCGGCACCTATCTAAATTTCCAGGTCGTCGCCAACCAAGTATTTTCGACGTGAAAGAGCTTAACTTCCGTGTTCGGAATGGGAACGGGTGGAACCTCTTTGCCATCAGCACCGACTGCTTCACAGAATA
>CANPYZ010000061.1 GCA_947589035.1 uncultured Clostridia bacterium
TTATCAATCGTTTCTTTTTTCATACTATGCCTTGACAGATGCTTTTTTGAATTTCAATTATTTTGGGACATTACCCAGAATTTTTACGCTTAACTATATGTGGGACTATTTTTCTGAAACGGCAGAAACCATTTATCAGGAATATGTGTCGATTCTGCTTTCCGCAGATAACTTGACTGAAGATGAACTTAATCATTTAATCAATGGCAATCATCAAATCAAACAGAAACTTGCCATCATTATTGCTTGTCAATATCCTGAAAAGTTTGCACAAATACTTCAACAAGAGTTTAAAGATGAGGATATAAACCAATATATACTTAACAAAATGAAATCATGATGGCAATCATACATTTCATGTATGGTACGAAGGAAGTTATCACATGAAAAAGCGTCTGGACATTCATTTTAATATTTCTAACGTTTTTCTTAACATTGAATGCCTTGAAGTCAAATGTGATGAATATATGAATTTTTAAAAAATCGGGAACTGAAAAATGCTGCACAATAACTGTGCAGCAATTTTCTGTGATTAAAATGATAGCTAAATTATTGCTTTTTATGAGAATTGTTTTTCAAAAAATATTCCTCAATATCAGGAGATAAATTCCACAGATATTCAAATTCTTCTGTATATAATTGATAATAAGGGGAAGCTGCATTGAATCGTTGCACATAGTTTTCACGAGCATAGGCATTTTTATAGATGTAATGATGTAGTCTTATCATATCATTTTCTGCATGTTCTGTTTTGATATGATAATAACAGTGTAATAACGGCAGCGGAGAAATTTTAATTCGAAATGAAGGATATTTTTTCTGATATTGGTACCAATTCTGAATGCTTTGAAAAGCAGTGGTATATGCTCTGTCAAGATGTCCCATATGCTTAATCATTTCTTCCATCACTTCCAAATCGCTATTGATTATCATTCGGCAAGGAATATTTTTCTCTCTTAATTCATCTAATAATAAAATTCTATGGTCATTTCTTAACCATTCCGTTCCTTTGCAAAACATAAAATCTATTTCAGCTATTTTAGATTTTTTTAAATTCTCTTCAATAAAATCAGGCGCAGTGACGTGAAAAATATGTTCTTCTTGATTTTGTTGAGAAAAATGTTCATTGGATTGAAACTGCATTTCTGCCATTTGCGTGAAAGAATTGATATAATCAATAATTTTCTGTTTATCTCTATTGGCATAAATTTCACGCTGCGTTTCTTTGGGTATTCTCAAAGAATGTTTTAATAGGCTTTCCAGAAGTTGTTCTTTTTTCAGATTTTTTGTAGATTCTTGTATAATTTTTCGATACACATAGCAAACGAGTTCGTCTTGAATGGCTTCACACACTTCTGGGTTAATTAACATGCGCTTAATCCATCTGTCTCCGGAAATTTGACCGGACACCACTTTGGCAAGAGCAGCACAGCCAATTTCTTCATTAAAGAAATTGTATAAATGGAGAGTGTTTCTGTATTTTGGTTCTCCTGAATACGATAAATGAAAAACTTTAGCGAAACAATATAAAGTAAATTTCATTAGTATGACTCCTAACAAATAAATTTCCAATAAATTTCCAAGTTAATTCTTGATATAAGAACTATCTTTTTCCAGTAACGTTATGTTACACTTTTATTATAGCAAATATTTAGCACTTTGTCAAGTATTTGTGTTCAAATTTTAAGAATTAAAGAGGGAATATTCATGAAAAAGAAAATTTCAATTTTGGTTTTCACCATGATGATAACCAGTTTACTCACTTCTTGTGCAGAATCTAAAAAAGAACGGGTTTCTTTTAAAGAACAAATGTCACAACTGGAAGCAAGCTATTTTGAAGAAAAATCGTCACAAGCGGAAACAAGCTCTTCTAAAGAAAAAATATCACAGTTGGAATCAACAGAAACAGAACCAGAAACATTTGATACAAAGTACTTAGAAGAAGATTTAGATGACATGGCTTTTGAATTAGCCGGTGCTCTTGATATAAATATTGATAAGTTAAATGACGAAGATAAACAAAAGCTGGAATCAGGAAATTACATTTATGGAAAATCTGATAATACTGCTCTTGAAGAAGCAGCATTAGAGTATTTTGATGGAGTACAAGATACAAGTTGCACATTTATGTATACTTTAAAAGATGGAGAAGTTGTACAAACTGCTGTCAGTTATCACGAAAAGTTAGGATCTTCTCCGGATATAAGCGAATTGGCAAATGATTTATTTGAAGATATTTTAGTGTATCTTGTCAAGATTGATTCTAAAGGAAGGGAAATGCCTGAATCAGGTACCTATACTTACGGAGAATCTTCAGACCCAGTCATCCAGGCACTTGAAGAAAATCTTTCAAAGATAAGTGATATGGATTATCTGACATTCTGTTATACTCTTGATGAAAATACATTGACGGAAACAAGTATCAGTTATCAAGAAGAATCTGTTGTATATCCGTGTGAAAATAGTGAAAATAATTCCTTTGAAGATGTGGACTATTTGAATATTGATCTTAATTCAACAGCCAAAAGTCTATTTGATTCCCTTGCAACAGCTATTGTAGAATTAGATTCAGAAGGTTTGTTATATTTAGAACCAGGCATGTATGTGTATGGAGAATCGTCTAATCCTCCTGTCATAAAATTGCTTGAAAGAAGCAGTGAAGAGTATTTCTCTGATGCCAATAATCCAAATTTTACATTTAACTATACAGTGGATGATACATCAATAGTGCAGGTAACTTTGGAATGTATGGGCAAAACTGGAGCATATCCAAAACAATAAAATTTAAGGAGTGAATGAGATGTATTGTAAAAGATGTGGTTCTGAATTGGAGGCTCGTGCAAAATTTTGCCCGCACTGTGGCAATCCTGTTTTTGCAGTTTCATCTGATCAAAAACCAATGTGGATTATCGCTATCCTCAATGCATTTGTTGTATTATCCGCATTCATGCGAGTGCATTATTTGAACGCAGTGGAAACAACAAAATTCAGTTCTTTAGGACTGTATAAAACAGTGAATGATTTCTTTTCCAATATTGATGATTATCTGGGGTTCATGGGGATTCATCTTAATTTCGGCTTGGTTGATATTGGTTCAGAATTATTGGAAAACGAGGACATAAAAACACTTGCCTCTATTATTATGGGTATCATTATTTTTGATCTTTTAATGTATCTTATCGGAATTGCTGAAATGGTTTTTGAATTTTGGTATTTGATTTCCAATAAAAGCAATCTTTACCAAGACGGACGTTTCTGGAAAGCATCAATTTCTTCTACACTGGCAATATTTATTGGAAATAGTATTGTGTTTGGCACAATCTGGCTCGTCAATAAATTTATTGAAGTGCTGATAAATGAATATTTTACGATAGAAGTTGATCTTATGGGCAGTACACAGATATTTTACATGTTACAGGGAACTTCAATTGTGGTGTATATTATTGCCCGTGTGCAGTATAGAAAATGGAAAAAAGCCTTAAAAACGATTACTTTACAACAAGGAGTTTCACAAAATGAATAAAAAACATCTTATGCTGTTGTTACTGGTTTCTGTGATTTTTTCGACTTCCTGCGGAAAATTACCCGAACGGGACATTTCCACAGAAAACCATACGCAAACAGAAACTACCGTTTCTGAAATTTCTGAAATATTTTCACAAGAGACGAAAACAGAATCTATGCCGGAAACAACTTCAGAAACAACAGATACACAGGATAATTTTTCTGATGATGCGGAAAAATATGCAGAAATTGTCATGAATCATGAATCCGATTGGCTGGAAAGATATACTTCCCATGAAGTATATGGTACGCCTATGGCATGGTTTGAAGATTTAGATTTTGACGGCAGGCTGGAATTTGTTGTTGGCGGGGCAATCTGGTCAGATTATGACCAGGGAAATGTGAATTATGATTTCTATCGTTTTACCGATTCCGGCGAGATGGTCAGATTAGCACCGGAAGGAGGAGGAGATATTTCCTGCCTGTTTGCCGCAAATTTAGACTGTAATCCTGGATTAGGCTACATTAACGGAAATGTTATCCGCAACAAAGACACAGGAAAATATGAATATATTTATTCTTCTTCTTTCTTCTCTTATCCGGCGGAAGTCTTCAAGAAAATGCTTTTTGAAGAAGATTACTACGCAGAACAGACATTGGCAGGATATTGGGAGGTGGATTTCGGAGACGGACTTCAGACAGAATATTATGGAGAACAAGACGAACGCATTTTCCGGTCAGATTTGATTGACCAGTTAAACAATTTGTTAAAAAAATACACATTGTGTTTTTCACATGTCGGAACAATTCCCTTTTCTGATCAGGACAAAGACATTCACCCGAATGAAAATAATGTTGATATTTTGGCTTCTGTAATTTCAGATTGTTATGATAATCTTAGCGATGAAGAAAAAAAGCAGGCGTTAATCAATTCTTATCATGCGTATTCTTTGGAAGATACCAAAGAAAAGCCTTACATGTTTTCCAACATGTTAATTCAACTTGGTACTTCTGAAGTTGAACATGACGAACTGACAGAAGATGATTTCAGAACTGCTGTTTCCAATAAAGCAAATCTCCCTATTCAGGATTTGATATGTGATGATTTTGACGGAGATGGCAAAAATGAAGCCTTTGCTGTGGTATATGATGGATTCAATGACGATGGAAAGGAAATTGAAGCAATTTATTTTGTCAACAGTAAAGGCGAAGCAGCACTGATGAGAGAAAGTTTTTACGGAACATGTTATTTTGATATGGAACTGGAACGGGAAACTATCAATGGAAAGAAATATTTTGCTGTGGGTACAACTAACGGCGGTTCAGGTGCTAAGGCATATCTGTTCGGCGTTTCGAACGGAAAAGCAAAAGAATATCTGATTAATGAAGAATACAGCGGTTTCGTTGCGAAAAATGGGAAATTATATGCTATAGTAAGAACACACCAAAACGGACTGACTGAAGAAGAACGTGAACTAACTTATCGTAAAGACAAAGACGACTTTGAAGAAATAATTTCCAGCGAAACTAAACCGGATTCGTCAACATCATGGAAAGAGGCTTATATTCAATATATTGAAGGTTACGTAGAAGAAGATGATGCTATCAGGGAAGCCGCAGAATTTTATTTTCTGGACATTAACGGAGATGCCATTCCGGAAATACATATTCAGTCAGGGTTTGGTTATGGCGGTTCTTTATTATTGACATATAATAAAAATACAAAAACTGTTTCTGATGTACAAGAAGGAAATAGTTCTTCTGTCCGGTTTATTCCAGGAGAAAACATTGTTGACTATTCCGGCGGGCATATGGACGTTTATTCTGATCATATCTATAAAATTCAAGATGGTGCATTAGTTTGCATTGCCAGCGGTGAATTTGGAATAAATGCTACAGATATGTCAACTGATGAAAACGGCTCTCCTATTTATCATTATTATTGGAATGATGAAGAATTATCTGAAGAAGACTATCAGAATAAATTAACTACAATTATTCCGGATTCGCAGGCGAAATATTATTCTGATTATGCAACAGGTTATTCTTATCCGGACATTATTTCTGCAATTGAGAATGATTAAAAATAGCAACAATTTTTTATCTATGTTTTGTCCAGTTCTTTGAAAAAAATTTCCCCTGCCGGAGCAGGGGAAAAAATTTATTGGTAAATCAGTTTACGCTTTAAGGCAAGCAAGTCAAACACGTTGATTTTTTCATCGGGATAGAGGTCACAGCTTTCCCAGTTGGGGAGTGACACTTTACCGAGAAGGAATTTCTGCACTAACACCGCATCTGCAACGGTTAATTCTCCGTCGCCGTCTGCATCGCCCTGAACGAGTTTGTTTCCAAGTGATTCAAACTTATAGCCATATTCTTCTGCATAGGCTTGTGCGGTAGAATCGGCATAGCCGTAAATTGTTCCATCATAATAAAAATATCCAGGACCCCAACTTAGTCTATATTCATTAGAAATTGTACTTGAATCACCATAAATTATACAGTCTGGATTTTCTATTGTGATAGAAGTTAATAATTTACAACTACAAAATGCATCAAGATCCATAAAAATTACCGATTCAGGAATTGTGATAGAAGTTAATGAATCGCAATCCTGAAATGCCTCATCTTCAATAGAAGTCAACGATTCAGGAAGTGTCACAGAAGTTAATGCACTACATTGATAAAATGCACGAATATCAATAATAATTAACGAGTCAGGAAGTGGCGCAGAAGTTAATGCAGTACACCCATTGAATGCATCATTTGAAATATATTTCAGGGTATCCGGAAACTCGACAGAAATGAGGTTTGTTTGATTTGCGAATGTTCCCCCTGCAATACCGACTGTACCGTCTTTTACAGTGATACTGTCACCATCAAAACCTGAATTGACTTTGATCGCCCAATTATCAACATATTTCAAATCAGAAAGTCCGTCTGCATACAATGCAGTTCCAGAAAAAGAACTTGCTGCATCAGGAATAGAAGTCAGACTGTCGGGAAAGTCAATGCTCGCAAGTTTAGTGCAGCCGGAAAACATTTCCAAAGGAATAGTTGTAATTTCTCCTTCTGGCAGAACGATTTCAGGCAAAGAAGAACAGCCTGAAAATGCGCCTTCTCCAAAATTTCCCAACATTTCTCCGCCGAATTGCACAGAAGTCAGATTAGTATCTCCATTAAATGCATAACTTCCAATAGAACCAACTGTTTTAGCGAATTGCACGGAAGTCAGATTACTACAGCCACTAAACGCATCATTTCCAATAAAGCTAACTTCTCCAGGGAAAATTACTTCTTGTATTCCAGTATTTTTAAATGCATTATCACGAACAATTTCTGTTTTCTCAGGGATAATAATAGTATTTATCTCTTCTGCACCAGAAAAAGCATTTGTTCCAATACAACGCAAAGAAGAAGGAAATTCTAATAAAAGAGTACCTGTTTCCTTACCGCCTAAGAAATCATTTGCAATACCAACAGTTCCTTCTTTGAACTCAAGAGGGATACCCTCTACACAAGAAATTGCCCAGTTGTCAATATATTTTATTGGCTCTTCCTCTTGATTTGTCAAAAGCAACGTTTCTGAAAAGGCATCTGTTTTGATTTCGTTGACAGAATCGGGAATATTAATTTCTGCCAATGCTGAACAACCAGAAAATGTTCCGGAAAAAATGCAATGAAAATTCCCGCCTTCAGGAAGATGTACTTTCTTTAAAGAAACACAATTTTTGAAAGCTCCATTGTTTTCTTCATCATTATCAATAGATTCAATCGTATCAGGCAAAATGGCTTCCGTAAGGCTTGAATCGCTGAATGCTCCAGCAACAATAGAAATATACCGAACAGGTATATCGTCCACTATTTCCGGAAATTCCAATGTTTTCGCATCACCTACTCCATCGGAAAAACCGTTTACCTCTAAATTAACTGTTCCATCTTCGTCAGTAGACAGCACTGTGCAGCTTAAGTTTCCGGCAACGATTTTCGTTCCGTCGGAAATCGCATGAGCTGTAATGCTGAAATCCTTTACAGCAGAAGAGAGGTTGACCGGAACAGCACAAACAAGTGCTAAAGCCATAATTCCAGTGAGTAACTTTCTCGGTTTCATGAAAATCAAATCCTTTCTGTTTTAAAAATGAATACAAAAAACCGTATCTTAACAGCATAAAAACGCACCTGTTAAGAAACGGCTTAATTCACGTATTTAATTGAAAAATGGGCATAGTTAGGTCATGTCTGTCTGTCTGTCTGTCTGTCTGTCTGTCTGTCTGTCTGTCTGT
>CANPYZ010000062.1 GCA_947589035.1 uncultured Clostridia bacterium
TGTTCAAAGCTTCTCTTAATCCTGAAGTTTTGCTTTCTGTTCTTTTATCTCTGAAAAAGTAAATGCTGTTGCCCTGTTGTTATGTTATTCTCCTCTTGACATTTCCGAAAAATTGTGCTAAAATAAAAACATAAGTTTTAAAACATTTTAAGGAGTGATTCCAATGGCTCGTCATCATCAAACGCAGGATATGGACATTGATATTCCTGTAGAACCCGAAGAAGATGAAGAAGATGATGAATCTGCACTTTCCAATATTGCACCAATTTTTCTGATTGTGTTTCTGATTCTTGCCATTATTGCCGTACTGGCTTTCGGATTTATGAATTTAATGAAACGTCCTCAAAAAGATAACAGCTATATTCAGAATGAAATGCAGACAACTTCTACAACTACGTTTACTACTGCCACAACAGAACCTTTACACTTAGTGACAACCAGAAGACACCGTGCCACGACAACCGGAACAGAAATTGAAAGTGACTGGTATTGGGACGAAGACGAAACAGAAACATATTATGGGAAGTATACTTATACTTCTAATACTTCTAATTCTGCTACTACTGATGAACTTGAAACAACCGCTACAAATAAAACTTCTGGTGAATCTGGCACAATTTCCACGAAAAGAACAACCGTTGCACCCAAAAACACAACAGAAGACTCCCCCAGAGAAACTGACCCACCAAGGGAAACTGCTGCTCCACCGAGAACAACTGTAAGAGAAACGGAAGAAACAATTCCTTTACCGGAAGAACCGCCTGAAACTGCTCCGCCTATGACAGAATATGTTCCTCCGGAAGTCACTAATCCACCGGAAACTGCTGCTCCTCAGGTTCCTCCTGAACCAGATCCAGGTTATGATGACCCTGAAAAACCTGAAACCGCTCCCCCATTACCGGAATATAATGAGGAATAAACCATGATTTACACGGAATTAACTAAAAAAGCGTTGAAATTATGTTTTCAGGCGCATCAAAATCAGACAGACAAAGCCGGAATGCCTTATGTATTTCACCCATTTCACCTTGCTGAACAAATGGACACGGAAGAAGCCGTTGCTGTAGCCTTACTGCATGATGTTATTGAAGATACAGCATATACTTTAGAAGATTTGCAGAAAATGAATTTTCCGGAAACAGTCATTCAAGCAGTTAATTTGCTGACCCATTCACCGGAAGAAAATTACACGGATTATCTTTTGCACCTCAAAGAAAATCCCCTTGCCCGAATGGTAAAATTAGCTGATTTACAGCATAATAGCGATTTATCACGTCTTGACGTGATTAGTGAACGGGATTTAAAACGTCACGAAAAATATCAAAAAGCAATTGAATTATTATTATCTTAAATTAAAAACAGCACTCTTTTCTGGAGTGCTGTTTTATTCTTTATTTTTTGTTTTCAGGTAGCAGAAGTTAAAACTAAACGTTTCAACAGAACTAAGTCAAAAATTTCCAAAATTTGATTTCCATTCATGTCGGCATTTTCCCAGTTTTGGAGACTTCCAGCATTTAATAAATAGTTTTGCAATGCTTTTATGTCTTTTACATCAACGATTCCGTCAGCGTTCACATCTCCGGACGGAATATTATTTTCTGAAGGGTAAACTGTTTCAATTTTATATAAGGGAAATTCCTGTGTCATGCCGTTTTCCGTGGTAAGTTTCACGGAATATTCCCCTACAGCATCAGCATTCACCTGATTCAGTGTGAATGTTTTCCCGTTCGCCTCCGGAATAATTTCTCCGTCCTTCAGCCATGTGTAGGAAACATTTTCTAAAGGCGTTTCCGCTTGTAAAGAATAGTTTTGATTTTCTTTCAGGGAAATTGTCTGATATGCGGAAAACATCGGCAAATTTCCCGAAAGAGTTAAATTTTCAGCGGTAATATCGCCCATATTTTTCCATTCATTTCCCTCGTCCTGCACAAACATTCTGACTTTGTCTAAATTCGTTCCGTTTTTCATGTTCATGGATTGCATATCAATCTGAAATTCAGCGAAATTTCCATTCTTTTTGAAGTTGAAACCGCTGTGGTCCTCCCCTTTGGAATAATAGCACCAGCCGGCAGACTGGTAATAAATCCAGTAAGAATCTTCATCGTGTTCAATGCGCAAATTCCAGACAGGCTTTTCCACATTATGCAGAATTTCCGCCGCAACATATAAATATTTATCATCTGCCGAAAGATAAAGCTTGTTATTTTCGTTTTGGGCAATGCAATTTTTTTCCGTCCATTCTGTTTCACTGGAACGAATCCCGTCAAAAATAATCTGATTTCCGGTAGTATATACATTCGTCAAATGATTGGTTTTGTTTTCCGGTTGGTTTGTTTCCTTAATTTCTACAGTTGCTAAACGGTTCGCCCCTAAAGAAGCATTCCAGATGTCCGGATTAGCAAACTGCACTGTACGCAAATTTCCTTCTGAAATGCTTTGATTTCCCACGGACAGCCGTAAATAAACATTCCACTCCCCTGCTTCTAAATTCCCTGGAACGGAAATTTCTACATTTTCTTCTGAAGTCGTGCAGGAATACCATTCACGGGAATCTAAATCAATTTCCTGAACGGTATAATTGCCGTCTTTTTCTAAAAGAATTTCTGCTTTCTGCGGTCTAATCGGATTAGCAAAACCAGTATTTTCCACTTGAAAATTTAACTTGAAACTCTCGCCTTGTTCAGCGGACGGTTCTAATTCACAATTCCGAATGACAAATCGATAGCCGATATGGTCACGAATGAACTGGTAAACATTCTGCCCGTAATAGGCTGAATTGTCCGCACCGGAAACATCATATTCTTTCCCGAATGTGTAATCCTGATATAATTTATAAACATTCGAGTTAATATAACTTAAATGTGTTTTATACATTTCCGGAATAGCGTTTTCCGGCAAATAAGTTGTATATTTTTTCGCCCAGTCTAAATTGCCGGAAAATTCCCCGCCGTAATATGTGTGTAAAGTCTGTTTTCCGAGCCATGTTGTTTCATTTTCCCGATTTGAAAACGTCCCTAAGTCTGAATCTGAACCCATATAGCCGTCATTGTATAAACCAATTCTTTCGGCATCGCTTCCGGATTCGGAAACCCAGTCAGCAATATTTTTCATGTCAATGCCTGCCCATTTGGCGAAAATATTCGGCGTTCTGACTGTCACAGGGACTTCCTCCGGTACTAAGTCTAATACAGCATCAAGCAATTTTGCTTTATCTTCTAAAGATGTATATTTTCCGCTGTGCTGTTCGCCCCACGCTCCGACAAAACCAGACTCCACGAACATTAAAATGTCTTTGTAATCTTCCAGAAAACCATTTTCTTTGATTTGGTCAATGTGGTGCAGTACCTGGTCAAAACTTGCCGGTTCAGGATTCGTTTTCCCGTTGGCATCATACCGGAAACGAAGGGCAACAGTTGAACCATTTTTCCGACAATTTTCAAGTGTTCCCCGCATTGCCTGAAAAAATTGTTCATCTAAATCATAATCTTTCCCTTCCGTGTAAATCACGTTGCCGTCATTATCAGTAATACTCGTACCGTTCACGCCTGAAGAAAATGCGCCAATATCCACGAACATTAACACTAAATTCCCAGACGGATTCTGCACAGCCGTCTCCCCTGGTGTACATCTGTACCATAAAGTTTTAGTATACCCTGCCCCGGGGTTATTGATTGTGGAAACGCTTTCTTCATAATTCATTCCGGAGTCAACAAAACCTTCTTCCGCCTGTACCGGAATATTGTTTGCCGCTAAAGCCGCAAGCATGATTACTGAAAGAAATCCTGAAAAAATTTTTCTTACTAACATAACTTCATTCCTTTCTGTATTCCCTACTCCCCTTTTAGGAGAAAAATTTCCCTATATACATAGCATAACGCAAAATTTTTCTTTTGTCAACCTTTTTTTACAAAATTTTTTAAATTTTTTTCGAAAAAACACTTGACAAATGTCATTTTTTCTGATATAATAAGAGCAAACTGAAAAAGAGAAAGAAGCTGAAACAGAGCATGTCAAGTCAAAACTCTAAAAAAGATAACAAGAAATTTCAGATGGATTCCGAAGTTACCAGAGTGGTTTTGATTTTCCTGTTATTTTTAGTCATTATTGCTTTACTGGTAGCGGCGTTTATGAGTTTAGGAAACGGGGCTGAAAATACACCCAGTCAAGGCACGGTACTGAATATTGAAGCACCAACGCAAGAGGGAGAAGTTATTCCGCCACCCAGTGAAACGGAAGACCCGAATCATAATAACGGCGCAGAAGAATCAGAAACGATTCCGCCGGAAGTCCTTAATCCAGATTTAGCCACAACGCAAAATATTCCCGTTGTAGAAACTGATGGTTCAGAACTTGCTCCCCCTCCAGAAACTATGCCTGGTGAAACTGTTGCGGTAAGTGAAAATTTCGCTTACATGACTACAGGAATCAGAGAAGGAGACCCAACGCCAGTATATGTAGTGACAGAATCTCCCCTTTCCACGTTAGCACCGCCTTTGACTACTTCCGGAATGAACGGCATAGGAAATAATACAACTTATACAGAAACTGTTGGAGAAGAAAAAAAGCCTGGTGACGGTTCTGTAAATAGTGTGAATTATACTGCTGAATTAAGCGGTTCAGCAAGTATTTACAGTGAACCGAACGGCAGTGCAAGCGGTACAGTTGGCACAAATGGCACATTTACCATTGTACAGGAAATGATTGATTCCTCCGGCGTAAAATGGGGAAAATTAAAATCCGGTGCCGGTTGGGTCAGATTAAATTGATTTAGCAGCTAAGTGTTCATAGTGATACCTATCCTTAAGAGAAAAATTCCTCTTTTAAAAAAAGAGGAGTTTTTCTTTTTATTTTTTATTCAGCATTTTTTACAGTAATTGTTCCATCAGTGTTGTTAATCACGAAAAGATATTTTTCATAACATTTAAAGCTGACTTCATTTTTCGCCGTATCGTTGGTAATGGAATTTTGGTCAATATTAGTATCTGATTGGTTATGCAGATAATTGAAAATTTCCAGCGAACGGTTACCAGGGTCTTTCTGAATATAATTATCTGTTTCCAGGAAATCTTGCACTTTTTTGTAAATTTCCGCATATTCAGCTGTTTCAGGGTTTTCTGTATTTTCTTCTCCAGAATCAGAATTAGAAGAAGTTTCTCCGGAACTTTCTTCTGAAGTTTCCGTTTCGGAAGTCTGTGTTGTTGTTTCTGCTGAAGTAGTTGTTTCAGGAACTTGTGTTTCTGTTTGCGTTGAAGTTTCAGATTCTGTTTCAGGAATTTCTGTTTCTGTGTCTGTTTCAGATTCAAGAACGGAATCTGGATTCATGACCGCATTTTCTACAGCGGAAATGTCGAAAGTGTCAACTTTCTGGTAAGTGATAATCATTCTTTTATAGCCGTCCTGATAATCTTTATTATTGAGATATTCTTCAGAATATCTTCCTTCACTGACGGTCATTTTATCTTCTGTAAGCTTTTTAATCAAATAAAGCTGATAGTCACATGGGGAAACAGCGTAAATTTTTCCAGAAGAATCTTTTACATTTCCGGCAGGGTCTTCCTTCAGCAAGTAACGGTTTCCGTCTGACGAATGGAAAATCAATTCATTGTTATATGTCCATACACCGACAGTTTCTTCAAAATCCGCCGCATTGGTTTCTTCTTCTGTCACCACAATGACTTCATCAGAAGCAGAATCAGCAGAATTTTCTCCTGTATCGCTGCACGCTGTCAACAATAAACAAAGGCTGAATGCCATCAGAAGAATCTTTTTTTTCATAAAATCTCTCCTTATTCATCAATGATTGATTTTATTATAGCATATTCTGCTGATAAAGTCAATAGCATTATATGAAAATTTCAGGGCAACAGCATTTATTTTTTAAGAGATAAAAGAACAGAGAGCAAAACTTCAGGCTGAAGAGAAGCTTTGAACATCATTATTCTTTTTTTACTAAGGCGACCATATTTAGCTTTATTCAGCAGTGAAAGCGCAGTTTTTCTCAGGATATTCATATTCAGCGGAGAATTATTTTTTCTTGCACAGGCAGCATCTTCTCTGAAAATCACATCCAGGCACCAATGAAGCTGATTTTCAATAAACCAATGTTTCCGGACTGCATATGCAAATTCATGAATATCTGTATTCTTTTGGCAGCTCATCGAATCTGCTGTAATTATCGCATTTTCAAAATACAACAAATCAAGTAATTCAGGAACTGCGGTAATTTCATTTGATTTTTCATCAACAGTGATTTCTCCGAGGGTTATCTGATTTTCTGCAACAAATGCACTGACAACATGATATGTTTTATGTGGTCTGCACTGCCACAAATCATCTTGCCATCAATGGCGATGACACATCTGTCCGGTAGTTCCTCTGTCAGCCAATTGACAAGACGTTCAGATAATTCTTCAGGACAAATCTTTTCAAATACTCTCCTGAACGTATCACTGTCAGGTATGCCATTCGGAAGTTCAAGAAAATTCCGTAAAAATTCTTCACGTTCTCTGCCAAATTCCTCCATATCGGCAAAGTCTTCGCCTCCGCATATTATTTGTACACAACCCTATGACAATAATATCTTCCAGTTTATGCCTGATATTTCCATATCTCGTTCTTCTCGGATCTGTGAGATGTGAAAGCTTCTCTGTTAGTTTTTGTATCTTCATCCCTATATTTTATCATATTTTCGTGAAAAAGTAAATGCCGTTGCCCAGCCTGTTTGTGGCAGATTCAGTTGTTGACAGAAATTTCCGACTACTCTGATTCACCATCAAGTACTCTCGCAATTGTTTCCGCAGAGATGACCTTAGCATTGTATTCAAGGTGACTGTAGAGATTCGCTGTGACTGAGTAGTTTGAATGTCCGAGTCATTCTTGAATCGTTTTCATCGGATATTGACTTTTTCAGGAAAAAAGTGTATAATGGTGTCATAGCAGAAGTCGTTGACTTACTAATAAAAGTCGA
>CANPYZ010000063.1 GCA_947589035.1 uncultured Clostridia bacterium
CACTTTCGTCATTTGTTGCTTTATATTCTTTCATCATATCTATATTATATCACTTTTTCTCTATGAATACAAGCTCTGATAATGATTTAAATGCTTGTCATAGTCTTTTGTTCCGGCAATTTTCAAGTTGCTGAAAAGCTCTTGAGAATCACAAGAAGAATCATAATACGCTGTGAGCATTTTCGCAGCATAAGATTTCCCGAAACGGCGTGGTCTGCTGACACAGACAAGGCATTTATCCGTTCCGATTCTGGCATTGATCAGCTCTATCAGCATTGTTTTATCCACATAGTCCGGATGATTAATCCGCCTGAAAGCGATATTCCCCGGATTGACATAATTGCCCATATACTTTTTCCTCCAATCAAAATTCTGTAATCTACTGTTAATGTTTACTTTATGGAAAATTTTTCAATCATGCACGAATGTTCATCTGTAGATGAATTATAGTTGATCCCCACTAAAACAATATCCCCGCCATATCCTGCAAGAACTGCCGGATAATCGTTTTCTTTTATTTGTTTTATTGCACCGCCATCAGATTTATCCCATTTCAGTTCTATCAGCAGTGAAGGCAGAGGAGAAAATCTTTTAGGAAGATATACCACATCGGCAATCCCATGACCGGAAGGCAATTCTTCCACTTTCATATACTGACTAAGCGCATAAATATATGCGAATTTAATCACATAGCGCAGAGCCTGTTCATTATTGTAAAATGTTGGTGCATAATTTGTATGGCGGATATTTTTGATTGTTTCAACAACAGTTTCCGTTTTTCCGGCAATTGTATCTTCAAGCAGCTGTTTCGAGGCGGAAAGCAATTTGACCCACTCGTGATTAATTTTGTTGCTTTTCAAAAATTTATGATATTCACTGAGAATTTCCTGATTGGGAATCCGAACTGTTCCTTCCTCTTCATGATAGGTCAGATAGCCGAGATGAACAAGAAGTGTAAGAACATCATCTTTATCGTTGAATGATGCAAAATCATTCTCGAAATTATCCACATCAACTTCAATTTCTTCTCCTGAAATCAGGCGTGTGATGATTTCCTGCAAGCCATCAAAATTCATATTTATATAAGAAAATAACGATTCTGAGGCAGAAGTCTTTTTCCAGTAAGAACGGCATTTTTTATTCTGAATTGCACACATTACCGAATAGGGATTATAAATATCTGCACAATCCGGAAAATCATACCCGTCATACCATGCCTTAAATTCTGAAAAATCTACTTTGTGTTTCTGGCATAATGCAATGACTTCACTTTCAGTAAAGCCGGTATATTCTGCAAATTCACCAGGATATAAAATCGGATATTCGAGAAAATCAGAAATTGCCGACTGTGAACCGTCTTTCTTGATTGGCAAAATGCCCGTCATATACGCAGCAGCAACAGCCTTCGGAGTAAAATTGCTGTTCTTGAACCAACCTCTTAAAAGCTTAAGGTATGCCTGTTGTGCTTCCGAATCATCTTTTGCTTCACGAATCATCGCATCCCATTCATCAATAATAAAAACAACCTGCTTACCACTATTTTCCACAATCCATATGATTTCATCATTTGTATTTTTCATATGTGGCATATCCGGATACAGCGTTACCAATTCATCATGAATAGTATCAACAATCATCTGAGGAACTTCCACTAATGTTTTTCTTTTTATTGCTGCATCTGAAATAAAACTTGTCATATCCAGATTAATGACATGATACTGGTTCAAGTGTCTTTCATAAGATGAACTTTCGGCAATTTTTTTGTCATCAAATAAGCTGTGAGAATCACAGGAAGCATCATAATACGCTGTGAGCATTTTCGCAGCATAGGATTTCCCGAAACGTCGTGGTCTGCTGACACAGACAAGGCATTTATCCGTTCCAATTCTGGCATTGATCAGCTCTATCAGCATTGTTTTATCCACATAGTCCGGATGATTAATCCGCCTGAAAGCGATATTCCCCGGATTGACATAATTGCCCATATACTTTTTCCTCCAATCAAAATTCTGTAATCTACTGTTAATGTTTACTTTATGGAAAATTTTTCAATCATGCACGAATGTTCATCTGTAGATGAATTATAGTTGATCCCCACTAAAACAATATCCCCGCCATATCCTGCAAGAACTGCCGGATAATCGTTTTCTTTTATTTGTTTTATTGCACCGCCATCAGATTTATCCCATTTCAGTTCTATCAGCAGTGAAGGCAGAGGAGAAAATCTTTTAGGAAGATATACCACATCGGCAATCCCATGACCGGAAGGCAATTCTTCCACTTTCATATACTGACTAAGCGCATAAATATATGCGAATTTAATCACATAGCGCAGAGCCTGTTCATTATTGTAAAATGTTGGTGCATAATTTGTATGGCGGATATTTTTGATTGTTTCAACAACAGTTTCCGTTTTTCCGGCAATTGTATCTTCAAGCAGCTGTTTCGAGGCGGAAAGCAATTTGACCCACTCGTGATTAATTTTGTTGCTTTTCAAAAATTTATGATATTCACTGAGAATTTCCTGATTGGGAATCCGAACTGTTCCTTCCTCTTCATGATAGGTCAGATAGCCGAGATGAACAAGAAGTGTAAGAACATCATCTTTATCGTTGAATGATGCAAAATCATTCTCGAAATTATCCACATCAACTTCAATTTCTTCTCCTGAAATCAGGCGTGTGATGATTTCCTGCAAGCCATCAAAATTCATATTTATATAAGAAAATAACGATTCTGAGGCAGAAGTCTTTTTCCAGTAAGAACGGCATTTTTTATTCTGAATTGCACACATTACCGAATAGGGATTATAAATATCTGCACAATCCGGAAAATCATACCCGTCATACCATGCCTTAAATTCTGAAAAATCTACTTTGTGTTTCTGGCATAATGCAATGACTTCACTTTCAGTAAAGCCGGTATATTCTGCAAATTCACCAGGATATAAAATCGGATATTCGAGAAAATCAGAAATTGCCGACTGTGAACCGTCTTTCTTGATTGGCAAAATACCTGTCATATATGCGGCAGCAATAACTTTCGGAGTAAAACTAATATTTTTGAACCATTCCCGCAACAAATCAAGATAAATTTTTTGTGCCTCAGAATCATTTTTCGCCTCACGAATTAAAGCATCCCATTCATCAATAATGAAGATGAATTTTCTGCTGGGTTCGTTCTCAGTGCCTTCCACACAGCGAATCAGGCATTCTGTCAGTGACATATCCGGTGTCAGGTAAGAATACATTTCTACCAGCTCTTTTTGCAGAGCATTGACAATCATATTAGGAACATCAGAAAGAGCTTTTTTCTCTCGTCTTGCTACTGAAATAAAACTGGTAACATCAAGACAAATCACGTGATAATGATTTAAATGCTTGTCATAGTCTTTTGTTCCGGCAATTTTCAAGTTGCTGAAAAGCTCTTGAGAATCACAAGAAGAATCATAATACGCAGTCAACATTTTCGCAGCATAGGATTTCCCGAAACGGCGTGGTCTGCTGATACAGATAAGGCATTTGTCAGTGCCGATTCTTCGGTTAAGCCGATCAGCCAACATAGTCTTGTCAATATAATCCGAATTAGCAATAAGTCGAAAAGCATCATTGCCCGGATTCACATACTGTCCGTGTTTTTTTTCCATTTCAAAAACTCCTTTCAGGGATAATTGATCACTTTTTATTATACCATATCTGCCTTAACAATACAACTCTTTTTTCGAAAAATCCAATGTGAGAACAGCAATTTCACTGCCATTCAGTAATTTATTTTTGAAAAGTGGTTGACTTCCATAGAAAAATATGGTATAATAAAATAATAAAAAAATTAAGGGAGTGACAGTATGAAAGTAATATTTCTTGATATAGACGGTGTACTGAAACAAGAGGACTATCGTGCGGAATTTCAAGATGAATGCTTTGCACGCCTGAAAAGAATCGTTGATGCAACTGGTGCAATCATCATTCTGTCTTCTTCGTGGAGAATCAGTTACTGGGATTTTGTAGAAAAGGGATACCAGACAGACAGTCAATCAGTTCTTGACCTTTACAACCACTTTGAAAAATATGGCTTGAAAGTTTCCGGCAGAACAGATTACACAGAACGCTCCGGACCTGAAAGCCGTCCTTACGAAATAAGAAAATGGCTTGCTGACAAAAGAGATGTGGAAAATTTCTGCATTATTGATGATGATGACTTTTATATGTGGAAATGGCTGTCTCAATTTGTGGTGATTACGAGAGTAAGAAAAGAATCTGAAGATAGATGCCATGATTGGGAGTATACTTTGTCGGATGCTGATGCTGATAAGGCAATAGAAATCCTTAACAGAAATAATAAATCCTATATAGAAGAACAGTTTTGAAAAGAGTTCAGATGATGATATTCACAAAAAGCCGTGTATCATGCACGGCTTGTTGTTCTATTTCATCCTAATTTCTAAAAACAATTTGATATTCAGGAAACAGGATTGCTGACTTTTTCAATGAACACATAACCCGTCACTTCTCCGTTATACATTACTGTAACAGGATTATCCGCAGTTCCGTATTCAATAAAGTCCTCGCCATAATCGTCAATAAATTCTTCAACGATTTCTTTTGTTCGCTGTTCCGCTTCTTCATATGTGGGATACAACGCTAATGACTGCATTTCCGGATTCTGATTTTCTGGAAACTGTATCAAATAAATTACTCCATACATAGTCTTTAACTCCTTCATTGTAAATTTTTCGCTATTTCAGACCTCTGTCATTTCAAATCGGCATTCATGTTGTTTTGTTTTCTTGTCGTAGTTAATCCCCACAAAAAGCACTTTCCCGTGGTAATCTTTAAGTGACTTGATATAATTTTTATCTTTGATTTGATTTAATGCAATGCCGGCGTTTTGGTTCCATTTGAGTTCTATAATTAAAGCAGAATTGGGATTTTTTGCTCTGGGAATTAACACAATGTCAGCAAGACCTTCCCCGCCGTGCAGTTCTCTATAAATGGCATAGCTATCCTGTGCGGAATAATATGCCAATGTCAAAACACAAGCGAGGGAATTTTCATCGTTATACTGAATTAAAGACGTGTTTTCAGAATGTACCTCACTAAGCATTTCGGAAACTTTTTCAGCGTTCTGTGCGAGTGTATACTTTAATAATTTATTCGATTGTTCAATAGCTTTCATCACATGTTCAAAACCGTTGTCCTGAATGGAACTGATAAATTCCTGCCGAACTTCCGTGTTCGGAATCCATGCCGTTTTCGTATCGAAATCGTAAGTAAGATACCCTAAATGAATTAGTAACGTCAAAATATCGTCTGCACTTTCGAAAGTACACATATCATTCTGAAATTTTCGTGTGTTGACGGAAATTTTCTCTCCGGCAATCATGCGAATGATTTTATCCCGTAAACCGTTTTCATTCCGCATTAAATAAAATTTCAATGCTTCATAAGTTTCTGTTTGCGTCCAGTAACTGTCAAAAACTCGTTCAGTTAGTGCTTCAACAACGGATTTCGGGTTATAAATAGAAATTCCGTTGACATTATAGCCGTCATACCATTGTTTTGTTTCCTCGAAAGACATCTGATATTTTTCACAAAGTTCTTTGACTTCTGATTCTGTAAAGCCCGTAAATTCAGCAAGCCGTTTCTGATTAGTCATGGAATATTCTTTGAACATATTTAGTGCTGAATGTTCGCCGTATTTCTTGATTGGCAAAATGCCTGTCATGTAAACTAACGCCACAAAAGGCTGATTTTTCAGCAAATCACGGAGAAAATCTAAATAATTTTTTTGCGATTCCTGATTGTCTTTATAAACACGGAAAATACAGTCCCATTCATCGATAATGAAAATAAATTTTTCATGAATTTCCCCGTATAAATCTTCTAAGGCAGTAATTAAATTAGATTCTTCCGAATCCACAGAAGGAAAAGTGCGTTTTAGTTCTTTCAGTACCCGCTTTTGCAGAAAGTCCAACATTTCCTGAATGCTTTTTGTTCTACCCAGAAATTTTTGCATATCCACATGAATGACGTTAAATTGATTCAGATATTGTTCAAAATCGGGCGTTTGAGCGATTTTGAATTTAGCGAACAATTCTTTCGAATCGCAGCCTTTACTGTAATATGCCGCAAGCATATTTTCAGCAATAGATTTTCCGAATCTTCTCGGACGGCTTACGCAAATTTCCTTATTTTCACCGAACAGACATTTATTGGTGAAGTCAATCAGCATTGTTTTGTCCACGTAAAATTCAGAATGATTTACTGTTGCTGAAAATAAATCATTCCCCGGATTTAAATAAATTCCCATAATTAAGCACCTCGCATTGTATGTTAAGTTGATTATACCACAGAATCAGTAAAATTGCAATAAGCTTTTTGTTGATTTTAAAAGCGAAAACTTGAAAAATAAGTTTTATATAAATTTTATACTATTTTATGCTGTTTTATACTTAAAGTATAGATAATAAATTTTTAGTACAAAATAGAATAGTTTAGTAGATAAAGTTAATTTTTGACGGATTTGTGCATTATTAACAAATGTTTTTTTTTTTTTTTTTTATTTATACAAA
>CANPYZ010000064.1 GCA_947589035.1 uncultured Clostridia bacterium
GACAGAGATTTTCAGGCAAGTGTGAATTTAATGCGATACAAAAAACTCATTGCATAGCTAAAACAAATGCAATTGGTGTGTACCGATACGTTAGTCGGGAATTTACGCCTTCGGAGTGTTATCCCAAACGTGAGTAGAAATTGCTTGCGATTTCAAAAACGGACACAATGAACAAGGAATGAAACAGAAAAGTTTGTTTTACAACTTTTTATCAGTTTTCAGTAACGGAATAAACATGAAAATTTACAATGCGGAAATTTATTCCATGACGGAAGAAATGCATTTCTTCGGCTATGTAGAAATTCAAAACGGGAAAATTTCCGCCGTTCATCACGGCAAGCCGGATAAAACAGAATTAACCGATATTGACGCTAAAGGAAAATTATTATTCCCGGGCTTTATCGATGCACACACGCATTTAGGCATTATTGAAGACAGCATAGACTTTGAAGGCGACGACTGCAACGAAATTTCCGACCCGTTCACGCCGCAATTAAGAGCCATTGACGGCACTAATCCTTATGACCGTTGTTTTCAGGAAGCCCGCCAGAATGGAATTACTTCTGTCATGATTTCCCCAGGAAGTGCGAACGCCTGCGGAGGAGAAATGCTTTTAGCGAAAACTTTCGGCAGATGCATTGACGAAATGCAGATTCAGCCTTGTGGAATGAAATTCGCCCTCGGCGAAAATCCGAAAACCGTTTACCGAGACCGGGACGAAATGCCCGTCACCAGAATGGCAACAGCGGCATTAATTCGGGAAGGCTTACAGAAAGCGAAACTCTATGCGGAACGCTTACAACGTTTTGAAGAACACCCTGATGAAGAAGAACCGCCGGAATATGATGCGAAATGTGAAGCCTTACTTCCTGTTCTGGAAGGCGACGTGAAAGCGCATTTCCATTGTCATCGGGCGGACGACATCTGCACGGCGGTCAGAATTGCGAAAGAATTTCATTTAGATTTAGTGATTGTTCACGGAACGGAAGCCCACATTGCAGCGGATTTATTCGGGGAATGGAAATTATCCATGATTACAGGACCATTATTTTGTGACCGGTGTAAGCCGGAATTGCGCCATGCGGAAATTTTCAACACGGCAAAATTATATCAAGCTGGCGTGAAAATTGCCATTTGCACAGACCATCCGGAAGTGCCTGTGCAGTATTTGCCATTATCGGCGGCGTTAGCGGTGAAAGGCGGTTTACCGAGAGAAGCGGCATTACGGGCGATTACGTCGGAAGCGGCGGACATTCTCGGTGTTTCGGAAAGAATTGGCAGGATTCAAGCCGGATTAGATGCGGATTTAGTGTTATTCGCAGGAGACCCCCTTGACATGATGCATTCGCCGGAAATGGTGATGATTAACGGGAAAATCATTCCTTTGCCGGAAAAAACAAACTCTTGAATTAAATCATTTAAATGAAACCATAAAAAAACCGCTTGACTGTCAAGCGGTTAATTTTAAATTTATGATTATTTTTATAAAATCATTTAATAATAATAGGGAACAATTTTTTCAGGAAGTTCTTTTTCTTTCCCTCTGTACCTTAACAGTGCTGCGAGTGCTTGCCTTTGGTAAAATCTGTTTTCTTCAGAAACATCTGACGAAATGACAGAAAACCATTCTGTTGATGTGTCAACAGTCATAGAAAAATATTCTCCTGTATTTTTGTTAATGATTACATTCATAGATAACATATTGCCTTCAAGGCAAAAATCAGTTATTTCCAACATTGGTCACCTCACTGAAAAACATGTCACAGTACTTTTGACAGTCAAGCGGTTAATTTTACCATTCACCATCAACGGGAGGGTAAAGAGTAGTTAATTCTTTCCCGTTATTGAAAACTGATAAAAAGTGATAAAATAAACTTTTATGTTCCATTCCTTGTTCAATGTGTCCGCTTTTGAAATTGCAAGCAATTTCTACTCACGTTTGGTATAACACTCCGAAGGCGTAAATTCCCGACTAACGTATCGGTACACATCTGCATTTCCTTAACTATGGAATGATGCAGATTTTACGCTTAAGATTTTACATACAATACGATTCGATTGTAAAACCCGCTATCTTAACTTGTCAAGTTGCATGGTACTTGGTTTTCGTACCAATTTTATCCTACCACAAAACTCCTTCTTTGTCAAGTGTTTTTTAGACTTTTATTGAGTTGTATATTTTTATCAATTTAAACGTTTAAATTGATAAAAGTCAATACTTTATGATAACATTTTATAAAAATGTTTTAACTGTTAAATCCCCCCTTATGATTATAGTTTAGCAATTTTTTGTGAATTTGTCAAGCCTTTAGGGGAAAATTTTTGAAAATCAGGGAAATGCTCTTGACTTGTAAAATTGAATATGGTATAATAAACTTGTCAGAAAAGTTAATGTAATGCTTGCACAGAAAGGAATAATGAAACATTATGCGTGAATTACCCATTCAGGAAATTATTGACACTGTCGCTGAATTATGCATACAGGCGAATAAAATTCTTCCTGAAAATTTAGAAAAAAAAATACATTCCTGTAAAGCAGAAGAACAATCCCCCGTCGGGCGGAGCGTGTTTGACGATTTAGAAGCGAATTTAAATGCCGCACGGCAGGAAGATTTACCCATTTGTCAGGATACCGGAATGGCGGTTGTGTTCGTGGAATTAGGGCAGGAAGTGCATCTCGTGGGCGGAACGTTACGGGAAGCCGTCAATGCCGGAGTTGCCAAAGGCTACACAGAAGGCTATTTACGGTGTTCCATTGTCGGCGACCCATTGGAACGAATCAACACCCGAAATAATACTCCGGCAATATTGCATTTGGAATTAGTTTCCGGAGACAAAGTGAACATTTCCGTTTGCCCGAAAGGATTCGGCAGTGAAAACATGTCTCAATTGAAAATGTTTACTCCGGCAGCGAAACAGGAAGAAATTGTTTCTTTCGTGCGTGACGTGATTGCACAGGCAGGGAGCAACCCTTGTCCGCCGGTAGTCGTGGGCGTGGGAATTGGCGGAAACTTTGAAGAATGCGCCTTTTTAGCGAAAAAAGCCCTTTGCCGTGACATAGCTGTCCGCAATCCGAAACCGCTTTACGCTGAATTAGAACAAACCATGCTGAACGAAATCAATAAAACTGGAATTGGCGCACAGGGATTCGGCGGAACAATTACAGCGTTATGTGTCAACATTGAAGAAGGCGCAACGCATATTGCCGGACTTCCGGTAGCGGTCAATGTTGGCTGTCATGTTACCCGTCACGCCATGAAAGAAATTTGAAATTTAAAATTTTAATTTTAAAATTAAATTTTAATATTAAATTAAATTAGAAAGGGAAAAAAATGCTTTTCGCTATTGACATTGGGAACACGAATATTGTTTTAGGGTGTTTCCATGAAGAGAAATTATTATTTCAGGAACGACTTTCCACGAATCCTTCCGCAACGGCATTAGAATATATTACCGGAATCCGAATGGCTTTAGAAATGCACGGACGGAAACGGGAAGAAATTCAGGCAGCAATTATTTCTTCCGTTGTGCCGAGTGTGACGGCAACAATGCAGGAAGCGATTTTCCGGTACACGGGGAAGAAGGCTTTACTGGTCAGTGC
This sequence comes from uncultured Clostridia bacterium, assembly GCA_947589035.1. Classification (GTDB taxonomy): domain Bacteria; phylum Bacillota; class Clostridia; order Oscillospirales; family Ruminococcaceae; genus UBA3855. The sequence goes on from CANPYZ010000064.1 coordinate 3,602, forward strand.
CGGAATTAAAACGGGTTTACCGATTTTAATTGACCATCCGGCGCAATTAGGCGCAGATTTAGTGGTGGACGCTGTCGCCGGAACGGAAAAATACCCCGTTCCGCAAATTATTATTGACATGGGAACGGCAACAACCTTTTCCGTGATTAACGCTAAAAAGCAATATATTGGCGGAGTGATTATGACAGGGGCAGGCGTTTCCCTGAATGCGCTTGTGGAAAGAACGGCACAACTTCCGAGAATCAGCCTTGAACCCCCGAAAAAAGTCATTGGTTCGAATACAATTGACTGCATGAAATCAGGAATTGTCTATGCCACTGCCTCAGCCTTAGACGGCATGATTGAACGAATTGAAGAAGAATTAGGCGAACGCTGCACCATTATTGCCACGGGGGGACTTGCCGGAACAATCATTCCCCTGTGTAAACGGGAAATTATTGTTGACGATGATTTATTATTAGAAGGCTTATTCTTAATTTACAAGAAAAATCATTAAAAAACAGTTCAGGAAATCCCTGAACTGTTTTCATTTCTGGAAAATTTTCACATAGCAGAAGTTTTCGCTGTAAATTCTTCAACGGTCATGTCAGCCCTTTTTGCTGCATCTTCAATCGTAAGAATGCCTTCTTTTACAAGGCTGAGAAACGCTTCAAGTATGCCTTCTTGTTTTCCTTCAATTTTTCCTTCTTGTCTGCTGTCTTCCAACATGCCTTCAATGGCTTTACACATGTCAACATTCTCCTCTCGTTCTGGGTATTGCAAATTGGAATTTGTCATTGTGTTGACTAAATCCACAGTTTTTTTGGATACGTTTCTGTAAGCATGATTTTCCTGCACGAGTTTTCTTAATTTTTCTTTATCATTGGAATTTTTAATATATTCCAGAACAATCCGCAATTCTGTTTGGAATTTCGAAAAATTCTCGTCCGGAATTTCCGCAGGAGCAATTAAACTAACATTGTATTCTGGAACGAATTGCAAAACTCGCTGTGGAATATTTTTACTGAACATGTCATGAAGTGTTCTCGAGGCTGTCCATTCTTCTACACTGAAATATACAGTTAAAGCAATTATGGGAAGCAATTGATTTGTTTTTTCTATTTGTGCGTTATATCCTTCTGCAACAAGAAGCCTGCTTTTTTCGGGCATGGTGTAATAAAGTTCCGGTTGATTTTCCGTACAGGGAATCAGGTAATAAATCAATTTGCCGTCTGTTTTTGCTGCAATCGTATCCAGCAAATCCTTGTATTCTGGGGAAAGTACAGAATATTCATCATCTTCAGAGAAGCCCATTTCTGTCAAATCTACATCTTTCAGCTGTTCCGGCTTAATGACTTGTTTTCCGCCGTAAATCAGAAAATTAAATGCATCCGCAAATATGGCATTATCTTTCATGTAATTTTTTGTGATTGTGTCTTTTGTACTCAAAATAATATTTCCTTTCGGGTAAAATATTTTTGTTATTTAAAGCCGCTTGAAAACAGAAATTTTTCTGATAAATTAAGAAACAGGAACTTCTTTTAATTCGATTGGAGGATAACTGCACGCATCATCGGAAACTTCTGCAATTTCCGGCGGAGGGCTGCACACATCAGCGGAAACAACTGCAACTTCCTGTGCGGGAACTTCTTTTAATGCAATCGGGGGATAATTGCACACATCAGCGGAAACAATTGTAATTTCCTGTATGGGAACTTCTTCTAAGTCAATCGGGGGATAACTGCACATTTCATCAGAAACTTCTGCAATTTCCGGTTCAGGAGAAACAGGAACATTTGTCCGGTCAAATAATTTCATGGAAAAATCAATGATTTGCGTAACATTCGCCAGAACGCCAATAATCGTAATTATTCCAGCAAGTTTCAGCCCTTTGTGTTCTTTTAATTTTTTCACGATAAACACGCTCTTTCAAAAATTGGTTTAATTTAATTATAGCATGTTTTCTCGGAGTTGTCAAGCAGAAAACAAAATTTTTTGGGAATATCTATTGACAAATCCCCAAAAAAGTGGTATACTATAATTGCACAGAAATTTGTACAATATATTGACCTGAACGGAGTGATAGCATGTTAGCAGTGAATTATTCAACCATTCGAAATAATTTAAAAAAATATTGTGATAAAGCTACAGATGAATTTGAAACAGTGATTGTCACAAGAAAAGACGAAAAAAATGTTGTTCTGATGAGTCTTGAACAGTATAACCAAATGACAAAGGCTCTCAGAAATGCGGAATATCTCGCCAAAATAGATAGGGCATTCCAACAGCTGGAATCCGGAAACGGACAAAAACATGAACTTTCAGAGGTTGAAGAAGATGAATAAATTATGGAGTGATATTGCGTGGGACGAATATTTATACTGGCAGAACACTGACAAAAAGATAGTGAAAAAAATCAATGAGTTGATAAAAGATATTGAAAGAAATGGATTTAATAAAGGAACAGGACATCCGGAACCATTGAAGTATAGAAAAGGTTGGAGCAGACACATTGATCACGAAAACAGACTTGTATATGCGATTGTTGACAGTAATTTGTGGATAATTTCCTGTAAAGGACACTATGAAGATTGAAATTAGCCGTTATTGAAAACTTATAAAAAGCTATAAAATAAACTTTTATGTTCCATTCCTTGTTCAATGTGTCCGCTTTTGAA
>CANPYZ010000065.1 GCA_947589035.1 uncultured Clostridia bacterium
AACACGAAAAAAAGAACGGGGTTCAATCAGATGATTGAGGATGCCCTTGCGGGAAAATTCAGTCTTATCATCACAAAGTCGGTATCCCGTTTTGCCCGAAATACCGTGGATTCTCTTACGAATATCCGCAGGCTGAAAGAACATGGTGTGGAGTGTTATTTTGAAAAAGAAAATATCTGGACGTTTGATTCCAAAGGAGAATTACTTTTGACAATTATGTCGAGCTTGGCACAAGAAGAATCCCGTTCTATTTCAGAAAACTGCACATGGGGACAGCACAGGCGTTTTGAGGAAGGAAAAGTTTCTGTCCCATTCAAGCGGTTTTTAGGCTATGACAAAGGAAAAAATGGTGAACTTGTTGTCAATCCGGAACAGGCAAAAATTGTCCGCAGAATTTACGCAGAATTTCTCAAAGGCAAATCGCCATACCATATTGCAAAAGGTCTTACAGCAGATGGTATTCCCACGCCGGGCGGAAAAACAAAATGGTCAGATAAAGTGATTTACAGCATTCTTCAGAACGAAAAATACAAGGGTGATGCTTTACTGCAAAAAGTTTTCACACCCGATTATCTGACAAAAAAGAAAATTAAAAATGAAGGACAAGTGCCGCAATATTATGTTCGTGGAGACCACGAAGCCATTATTGAACCGGAAATTTTTGACCTTGTGCAGCGACAAATGGCATTGCGGAAAAAAGGAAACAAAAGCACAGTCAGCATTTTTTCAGGGAAAATCATTTGTGGCGATTGCGGCGGTTTTTATGGTGCGAAAGTATGGCATTCCAACGACAAATACCGTAAGGTGATCTGGCAGTGCAATCATAAATTTCAGGGAAAGAAATGCACCACGCCTACTTTTTCCGAATCTGAAATAAGAGAATTATTTATCCGTGCGCTGAATCAGCTCATTTCCGGCAAAGAAAAAATTTTTGCCGCCTATGCAGAAATTCAGCACACGATGTTTTCCACAGAAAAATTGGAACAGGAACTTGCAGAACTGAAAGAAAAAATCAACCGAATCAATGCAGACATTGTAAAGCTCATCTCTGAAAATGCATCAAATGCACTTGACCAGAATGAATACAATAAACATTACGCAAAACTAACACAGACTTATGATTTGCTGATAGAAAAAAGAACAAATCTTATGGCAGCTATTGCTGAACTGCATGAAAAAGAAAAAGATATGCAGCGATTTCTTGAAAAGCTGAAAACACTTGATGCAGTGGAAGAATTTGAGGAAAGCATCTGGATGTTGCTATTGGATTCCATGACGGTTTACAGCAAAAATGACATCAAATTTACCTTTATGGACGGTACTGACATTTATGTGAAATAGATAGTTGAAATGACAAAAAGCCGGCAGGATTTCTTCAGAATCCGCCAGCTTTTTCTTATTTTTGCACTTCTTCAATCAGGCAGGTATGCTGTTTTTCTTTTTTGTCATAATTGATTCCCACAAGCAGGATATTTCCGGAATACTCTGTAAGACTGTCTGTATACTGTTTTTGTCTGATTTGCTGAATAGCTGTGTCAGCGTCTTGATTCCATTTTAATTCAATGACGAGTGCCGGAACATTCCGGTTTTTTCTCGGCAGAAAAACAATGTCTGCATAACCTTTTCCGGTGGGCAATTCACGAATCATGAAGTAATCTTTCCTTGCAGCATAATAGGCAAGTGAAATCACGCAGGACAGAGAATTTTCATCATTGTAACTCAGAATAGAAGTATTATCCTGATGACACTGTTCAATCAATTCTGCAACTGTTTCTGTATTACCTTCAATTGTTGCAGAAAGAAGTTTTTCAGATGATTGGATTGCTTTTATCACAGACTCCCAACCGCCGTCCTCAATAGAGTTAATAAATTCCTGTTGTACTTCCCCATTCGGAATCCAGACTTTTCCCATACCTGTTTCATTGATTGGGCAGTATGTCAGATAGCCCAGATGAATCAATAGCGTTAATACATCGTCTGCACTGCGAAATGTTGTCATATCATTGCTGAATTTTGAAGTATTAACCGTTACACTTTCTCCTGCAATCATGGAAGTAATTTTCTGATTTAGTCCATCAAAATCCATAGCAATATACATCCGAAGTGCCTCGTATGTTTCTGTAGAAGTCCAGTAATTATTGAACTTTCCACCCGTCATAGACATCACAACGGAACGTGGATTATAAACAGAAACGTTATTCACAAAATATCCGTCATACCAGCGTTTTGTTTCTTCATAGGACATCTGGAAGCGTTCGCACAAAGCCTTTACCTCATTTTCTGTAAAACCTGTAAATTCTGCATACTCTCTTGGATTGGTCATGCAGATTTCTGTAAACATATTCAATGCTGAGTAGTCACCATATTTCTTGATTGGCAGAATGCCTGTCATGTAAGTAAGGGCAATGTAGCTTTGCCCCTTAAGAAGGTCACGCAGAAAAATGAGATAGTCTCTTTGTGCTGTTTCATTATCTTTATGCTCACGGAATACACAATCCCATTCAATCAATGATGAAAATGAAAGGAACTTTATATTCATCAAAAATTTCTGCAAGAACGGATACAAGGTCATCCCAATCTGAACAATCCACATCACCAAAAGTGCCATATTAATGTGAATGACATTGTATCGGTTCAGATGTTGTTCAAACGAAGCATCATTGGCTATTTTGTAATTTTTGAATAGCTCTCTTGAATCACAACCTCTGCTGTAGTAGGCAACAAGCATATTTTCTGCCATTGATTTTCCAAAACGGCGTGGGCGGCTGATGCAGACATATTGTTGTTCAGTATTGATGATTTTGTTTGTCAGCCGAATCATCTCTGTCTTGTCTACATAAATCTTTGAGTTCAGTGCTTTTTGAAAATTGGTATTATCCGGATTCAAAAAAATCCCCATCACGAATACCTCCCTTTTGTTTTCTGTTTCCATTATACCACAATCCGATAAAAAATGCAACCCGTTTTTGAAAAAACAAGTTGCTTTCCTGAATTTTGTTGATGCTTTCATCTTCTTTTCAGGGGGTGCATAATGAAGAAAACACTTTATTTACACATTTGGCGAAATATTGATGTTTTTATAGTGGGTGCATTACAAATTTTAATTTTGCACCCCTTTTGACAGGGGGGTGCAAATTTTTTCTTCCGATGCACCCCCTAAAGCAAAAAGGGGTGCATAATTAAATTGTATCATTTTGAGGATTTACATATCAACAAATTCTGCCGAAAATGTCAAATCTTCCTTATTGTTCACAAAATTCATCAGCATCTGCCGCTGATTGGAAATGCTGTAACTTTCTCCGCTGCTTTCATCATCTTTGGATAACCGCAGATAAATTGCTGTCTGATAAACTTGATTTTTTTCCATAATTCACTACTCCTCATGCAAATTTAGTTTAAGTTTGTTTCCACCAAAGCACAAGAAAGTATATCTATGATTGCCCGTGCCAATTCAGATTCCTGAAATCTGAATAGTTGACACAAGCAGCTCTATTCAAAAATCAGGTCATGCAGCATTTTTTCAATTGGCGTATCTCCATAGATACACTCTACTTCCACAGCTCCTACTTTATGATGAGTGCTGCTTCCGGTCTGTCTGATGTACTCTTCTGATTTTTCTGGCGTGCTTAGTTCCTGTGAAATATGAATTTGGCTGATGTCGCAAATTTCACCGGAATAGTCAACATGACTGAAATCACTTTCCATAGTCTTTTCCTTTCGGGAAGATAGTTTAAGCTCTTATCTGCTATCTGAATAGAAAATATAAGCTTTATACTTTTATCACAAAATCCGGCATTTGTCAATATCTTTTTGAAAATTTTTCAAAAATAAATTATTTTTCGATAAGCTATGTACAGAGGAGGATTATGCCACAGGATAGCACCTTGCAAAGCGTTATGCAGACATCCACAAGAACTGAGAAAGGTCAAGGCAGAATAGAAGTACGGACAGCGTTCATCACAACGGACATAGATTGGTTGGAACAGAAAAAAGAATTTTCGGCTGAACAGTTTCTTCATCATGCAAGAATGGAATGGTCAGTGGAATCCATGCACTGGCTGCTCGATATACATTTTGAAGAGGATTGGTGCAGAATTGCAAGCAAAGACGTTTAACGGAGTTTGAATATGTTCAGAAAAGCTGCGATCAATCTCATCAAATACTTCAAAAACCGCTATCTCAACTATTATGTTTGAGTGCCTTATGGATCGATTTTGGAAAATTGATTTTCGTGAAAAATTTTGTCTCACTATTGACAAACAGAAGAAACTATGTTATAATTAACTTGTAAACATTTCATGAACATTTCGAAAAAGGGGTTGACAATGCGGTGAAAATCTGGTATACTCAACAGACAGACAGACAGACAGACAGACAGACAGACAGACAGACAGACAGACAGACAAATTATACGCTTTTTAAAATTAAAAAATTTTATCAAACGCCTGAACTTTTCAATATCAGGTGTTTTTGGTGTTGCTTATGCGGCCTTTTCTGATTGTTCAGCATGTTGTCACCTCGTCCAGCCCTGAATTGTGCTACGGTGCTGTGACACTCCCTGAAGAAGTGACGGAAATCGGCGACGGAGCATTTTCTTTTTGTCGGGGAATGACTTCTGTTCATCTTCCGGAAAAAATTACTTCTATCGGGAAGAATGCTTTTCTGGGTTGTTTAAATTTAAATTCTGTCTGCATTCCGGAGCATGTTTCTGTAATTCAGGAGTCTGCTTTTGAGTATTGCATTAACCTGCATTCTGTTACGCTCCCCTACGGAATAACGCATATTCAGAACTGTGCTTTTCTGCATTGTAAAAGTTTAAGAAAAATTACCTTTCCGGAAACGGTCATTTCCATTGCGAAAAATGCGTTTTACGGCTGTCGGCAGTTACAGCAAATTGACATTCCCGAAACTGTTTCTTTCATTGGGCATGACGCTTTTCAGGGAACGGCGTGGCTTGATGCACAACATGAAAAAAATTCTTTCGTTGTCGTGAATCAGCAGTTAATTTCTGCACGGAACACGGAAACGGAAATTGTCATTCCCCGTGAGGCGGTTCGCATTGGAGAAGGCACATTCTGTGGAAATTTTTTAACTTCTGTCAAAATTCCGGAACATGTGAAAGAAATTTCACGGGCGGCATTCTGTTGCTGTCCGAATCTGCGTTCTGTGGTCATTGAAAACCCTGCCTGTGAAATTGCGGATTCTGCCAATACATTCTGCAATGATTTCCACACGTTCACGGGAAAAATTTTCGGTTTTTCCGGTTCGTCGGCGGAACAATATGCAGAACATTCCGGTTATTCGTTCGAAACGCTTTAAATTTATCATGAGGGAAAATTTATGTTGAATACTATTAAGTTGAAAAAAATTTTATTCTGTTTGGGGTTAATCATGACAATTTGCGGAATGAGTGTATTAGGCTTTTTCGGGGTGCGGAAAATTGTCCGGCTTGTTCGGCTTCATCAACTCATGAAAGAAAATGTTGTCATTGAAATTTCCGACTTGTCGATTAAAGCCCCCGTTCTGGAAGGAACTGACCAGGAAACCCTCCGGAAAGGTGCGGGGCATTTTCAGGGAACGGGGAAATTAGGGGAAGGCAATTACTGCATTGCCGGACACAGCAGCCCAATTTACAAAGAATTTTTCAATAATTTGAAACAAATTCAGACGGGCATGGAAATTGATTTATTCGACACGGAAAAGCACTGCTACGCCTACACGGCAGAAGAAAGTTTTATCGTGAATCCCGATGATTTGCGCATTTTGCAGGATTTCGGGGACAATCGTGTGACGATTATCACCTGCACAGATTCCGGTGAACAGAGGCTTGTTGTTGTGGGAAAACTAAAAGAGTAAAAAAATTTTCAAAAAACACTTGACAAACTCGGAAAAATGTGCTATAATCAAATTATGAATTAAAAAAATTCAAAAAATTTGCGAAAAGGGGTTGACAAGGTCATGAAATTGTATTATACTACAGACAGACAGACAG
>CANPYZ010000066.1 GCA_947589035.1 uncultured Clostridia bacterium
GAAAATATCGGACGTTACGATATTGAAAATGGCACAATTTTAATTAAAATTATTGATGTTGCAAACGAAATCGTGGTATATGAAAGAGAAGCGGGACTTGATCTTCCCATAGGAACAAGCAATAGCATTTCGTTCAGCATTGTGCCTGCTAATGACTTTGTCTCAAGACGAGGTAAGGAATACCTTATTACTTACGAAGTAATAACTGAGGACGGGCAGACAATAGAACTTCCCGGTGATGGATTTATGCTTGATGGATTTGATCTTGGATTCTTAGGTGATGATGTTTTCTTCTCAATGAATGGTGATTCATCTATCAAGAGTATTCAAATGAGCGGATGGCTTATGAACATACTCGGCAGTATGCACTCTAATTCTGATATTGAAGCAAACTGCTCAACAATAACGGTGAACGGAGAGTGTTCGTCTGTATTAGGTTCTCAGTTCAACACAGGACAAAACATTCTTGGCAGTGATCCTGTTATATCTGAATTTATTGAATTTCCGGATATACTCAGTGCTATCAAGCAGAGGCTTCAAGAAACTGAGCTGCTGATAGAAAATGGCTGGACATCTGAGAGTGATTCGGAATTCAGGATTTATGGTCAAAATGTCATTGCAAAATCTGATATATTCAGCAGCAAGTCATTGGTAATTGATCCGAGTGATTGTTTTGCTACCGCTAAAGATGAAGGAATTATAATTTGCAGTGAGGGAGATATTACCATCAGATCAACCGATGTTGATATTAAAGGAATCATTTATGCGCCTAACGGAACGGTGAGAATTGAATCCAATGACTTTAACATTAAAGGAAGGATCATTGCAAAAAATATTATTTTTCAAGGAAGTGTCTTTTCTGGTGAAACTTTTGACGGTGATTTAGATCTATTCAACTAAATCAAAACTATTTAATCCCCATGAAAGTAAAAACTTTCATGGGGACAGATCCAAAAGCAATAGTTAAACTTATTGATGATTTCAATATTAAAGAGATCAGACTTTTTTCAAGGAAAGGGTTGATAAAATTCGATTGTATTTTGATTTGTTTCATATTAAGGTTATCACATGGGAACCCCATCAACGTACATAAGAAATGGAGAGAATCATGAAAGGAATAATAAGTAAAAGAGTAGTTAGCGGAGTACTGAGTGTGGCTATGCTTACAAACTTCTGTACGGTTATGCCTGTGACGGTGTTCGCCGAGGACATTTCCCCTGCGGATGCAAATGCAATCCTTGAAGTAGACGGAAATAAATATCAGCTTTTTGATCTTCCTATGAATTGAAACGATGCAAAAGAATACTGTGAGGATCTTGGCGGTCATCTGGCGGTTATAACAAGTGCAGAAGAACAGAAAACAGTTGAAGAATTATTGAAGACTGGCTCAAAAAATAGTTACTGGCTTGGAGTACGGAAAAATGACGATAGCGGTTGGTTCTAGGTAACTGGAGAAAGTTTTGAATACCAAAATTGGGGAAAAGGGCAACCTAATGATTTTCAAGGCGTTGAGAATACTCTTATGATGTATCGGAACACAAATCCTAAGGCAACACCGCACAATTCACCGAGCAAGAAAAGTGCAAAAGAAAAACGATCCGCCAAGCAGTAGAACGCATAGAATCACCCTATATTTCGAGTCGCAGGGTACGCTGAATCAGACCGACAGAGAAAATCTGTCAGCCAGATACAGATTCGCCAATGCGAATACGATATTTTGTTTATGGGAAGAATTTATCAAAATTATAGAGTCGAGCTATTACAAAGGAGAGGTCGGAAACAAGCCATACCCATTGGAATTGATGCTTAGAATATTTATCCTGCAAAACGCATACGATCTTGCAGACATGGCGGTTATGAACGAAGTAATAGACAGCCGTGCGTTTTCAGATTTTTGTGGAATCAATTCCCCGGATGAAGTTCCTGACGGAGATACGATTGGAAGATTCCGTAATATATTGACAAAGAATGGGTTACAGGAGAAGATTTTTGCAAAGGTTGTAAAAATTCTGACAAAAAGGAAGTTGATATTGAAAAAGGGAACACTCGTAGATTCGACGTTTATAGAATCCCCCTCATCAACAAGAAACAAGGAAAAGAAACGTGATCCGGAAGTAGATTCCGGAAAGAAAGGAAATACGTGGCATTTCGGATATAAGGCACACAGCGGAAAGAGAAAAGACAAAAGCATATCTGGCGGAAGTGCAGACAAGATGCATTTTCGTTGTCAGCCCTCTTTTAAGTGTCCGATGCTTTGTTTCCCGTTCGCTTTCCTTGCTCCTGCTGCATCAGGATGCACCTTGATACTGGTGCTGTCGAGGCATAATACATTTGTTTCTGTATCGATGATCCCCTGCTTCTGCATTTCCTCAAATATTCTCTGAATCGTTCCATTTTCACTCCAACGGCTGAATCTCATATAAATTGTGTGCCATTTTCTATTATATACAGTAAAGCACACATAAACTGATAATTTGATACCGTTGGTTTTTTTCTTGCTTTGGGCATAAGATGCTCTATTTTCTTAAATTCTTTCTTCGTCAAATTCATATCTTTATTTTATCCTATTTTTTTATTTTGTTAATAGTTATGTGAACATGCTCTAGTTATTTTAATATCTTTTATTTCTTTTGTCAAGGTTTTCGAACAGGTCTACTATGCGAGAGCAATTCCATTTTGCACTGAAAATTTTTCTTCAGTTACTTTTGTTCTATTTGAATCGATACAATTTAATTTTCCCCTATAAGATTTAATTTTTCGTTTTGCACCCCCTCTTGATTTCAGTTCTGTTTTTGAAACCTTGATACCAAAACTACACCATAATTCAAAAAGAAAAACCGCAGAAAGTGCTGTAAATAGGGCATTTTCTGCGGTTTGTTTTTGTATCATTTTCGGCAACTACATAGATGAAGCACGGTCTGCCACGACTGATAATCGCCCAGAGTTTCAAAAAATGATAACGGACAGTGCTAAGGGGCTTTTTGACATTGTTCTTGTTCACAAATTGGATAGATTCAGCCGTGATCGCTACGATAGTGCGATTTACAAAAAACGCTTGAAAAAGAACAATGTCCGCTTGTGCAGCGTTCTGGAGCGAATTGACGACAGCCCTGAAAGTATCATGATGGAAAGCGTTCTTGAGGGAATGGCGGAATATTATTCTAAAAATCTCGGTCGTGAGATAATGAAAGGTATGCAAGAAACTGCCTTGCAATGCAAGCATACAGGCGGTTGTACGCCGTTGGGATATGACCTTGATTCTGAAAAGAAACTTGTAATCAACGAATATGAAGCTGAAGCGGTGAAGATTATTTTTGAAATGTTTGCGGACGGCTATGGATATTCAGCAATCATAAGCTACCTTAACGAGCATGGTTACACTACTAAAAAAGGACGTATTTTCGGCAAGAATAGCTTGTATGAAATTCTCCAAAATGAGAAATACAGGTGTTTTTGTGTTCAACAGATCCGCTGCAAAGTCTGACAGTAAACGCAACAATCATGCTTACAAGGCAAATGACAAAATTATTCGTGTTGAAAATGGCTGTCCACAAATAATTTCCAAAGAACTCTTTGAAAAAGTACAACGAATTAAGGCGAAAAATCAGCGGAATACGGGGTGTTATCACGGCAAAGAATTTTACTTTACGGGGTGTTATCACGGCAAAGAATTTTACTTGCTGACCGGAAAAATATTTTGCGGTGTTTGTGGAAAACGTATTCAGGGCAATCTGAGATTTTCAGGCAGAAATAAAACAAGGCTTTCAACTTACCGTTGCCCAATTCATCGCATTGAATGCCGAAATAAGGAACTGAACAAGGATTATTTAGATGCATACATTGTTGTGCTTTTAGAAAAGAAAATCCTGAACACTAAGTCTTTGAAAAATCTGGTCAAAAGAATAAATTCCAAAATTAGGAAGTACAACAGCGATTACGAGCAGAATTATTCCAAAATTAAGTGGAAATATGAAGAAACTCTTACGAGTTTGAATCACATTACAGAAGCCATTGAAAAGGGCTTGCTGACTGATAATCTAATCGCAAGGGCAGAAACGCTGGAAGAAGAAAAGGCAAGCCTTGAAACACGTTTGAAATCTTTACAAATGCTTGAGGAAATCAATTATTCCGATGTAGTGTGTCTGCTTGATGAATAACAAGGAATTAAAGCGAAATACAGAGGAATTTCGCACGTTTTTGCAACGTTTGTAAAGGAGATAAGAGTGTTCCCATACCATTTTGAAATTGTTTTGGACATTAGTTTAGGGTTCGTTCCTGAATTGAATGAAACTATTTCAATGAGGCGTGGAGAGTTGTACGAACTTTTTGAATCCAAAGTTAAGAAGGAGCAGTAAAATGTTTGAACCAAGTAAACCAAGATACCTTACAAGAGGTGTCAATAAGTTGATTTCGCCTGAATTGCGTGTTTTCATGTGGGCGATGATAGACAATATGCCGGAGCCTAAAGACTACTTGCAGGTTTTTAACCTGTATATTGTGGACGGTGTGCAAATCGTGAAACATTCTTCGGAACAGACGGAATATGAAATGTTGTACGTCTTTCCCGAAATTGACGAGCCTGTTACAGCGAAAGTTTACATCATTGACAGTGATGATTACTGCACAATGTTACTGGCAGAGGAGTATTGATTTAGGTGGCAAACACCTGAAATAAGGCGTTTGCAAGCTAACATTAGTAATAATAGTCACGCTCCAACTCAAGCACGAAATTTGCAAAATATGTGACAATACAGAAAGCAGAACGACTACAAAAGCCGTTCTGCTATTTTTTTTGATAAATAATATGACAAAGTGCTAAGACACCTTCAAATATTGGAAAATGGCTTAAAATTGGAAATAGTCTTCAACAATTATAGCTAATTCGGTAGTATGTAAGGGGGCTTCAAATGTTGGTAAGTAGCATAGATTCAGAAGAAGTCTTCAGCAATTACAGTTAAATTGGCAATATGCAAAGGATTCTTCTGATGTTGTGAACGAAGTGCAAACTCAGAAGTAATCTTTAGCAATTACAGCTAAATCAGCAGTATGTCAAGAGTTTTTCGGATATTTTGGGGCAGTGTAGACTTAGAAGGTATCTTAAACGACCGTAGGCAATTAGTAATATGTTAAGGGGTCTTCAAATGTTGGAAAATAGTTGCAGGTTTGGAAGAAGTATTCAGCGGTTACAGCTAAACCGGCAGTATATAAAGGAATCTTCAAATGTTGTGAAAGTATGGTGCAAATTCAGAATCTGTATTCATAGACGTTTCAAAAGAGAGAAAGCATGAGAAATGGTAATCATGCACTCGGAAGAGCGAGAAGA
>CANPYZ010000067.1 GCA_947589035.1 uncultured Clostridia bacterium
GTAATTCTTGGATTGGAATATTTTGCATTAACGGGGATTCTGCCAGGCTCTGCCAACCTGACAAGATTAAACTTCTGTTTGTTCTTCTTTCGGCTTGTTGTCAGCTTTTCTAATTTTACATGGGTAGAAGTAAAGCTGATTTTGCACGGGTCAGCGTAAAAGCTCGGTTTTGATTTTCGTCTGCTTTTGAATTTCGGAAGTTCTGCAATACCGTTAAAAAATCTCTGATAGGCTGTTACTGCATCTCTGATTGCCTGTTTCGGAATATTATTGCTGTAATCGTTCAGCCACGCATATTCTGGTTGCGTTTTCAACTTCGTAAATACTTTTCTTAATTCACTGTCAAAAATAAATGGATTTCCTGCTGCATAATTTTTTTGTTCATAGTCCAATGCCCAGTTATACGCAAATCTTACTGTTCCGGCACATGCAAACAATTTTGTTTTCTGCTTGTTGTTCGGTAGAAGCATGACTTTGATTGTCTTAATCATTTTTAGTAAGCTCCTTTATCATTTTTTGACTTTTTCCTTTAAAATTATAAGAGTCAATACTTTATGACAACATTTTATCAAAATGTTTTAACTGTTAAATCCCTCCAATCATTTCCCATTTCGGGAAATTAAAATTTAAATTTATTTTGAAAAATGCGGAAAACTTTCTATTTAACAGTATAACATAGATTTTTTCCAATGTCAAGAGTCAGAGAAAATTTTCCGCAAGCCGTTCTGAAATGAAACATTAAGAAACGGCATTTTCAGCTTGTAAAGCCTGACGTTTTTTTTCACGGGCTTTTGCAATGAGAACTTTATTATTTTTCTTATCATATAAATAGAAAATAATAATACAAGCCACGCCGAACGCAAGCAGAATTACACCAAAGACGAAATATGGCGGAGTGTAGGACATAGTAATGGTATGCGTTCCGGAAGAATCAATCGGAATATAAATTAATGCATTCAGGCAATACGGAGTAATTGATTTTCCGGTGTCGGGGTCTTCTGTTTGAATGACTTGCCCGTCAACTTTCACCGTCCAGCCTTCTTCATAAGGAATAGAAGTGAATAACATCTGCCCTTCCTGTGCATCTACAGTTGCCCGAATATACGTGGCACTGTATTTTTCGATATTCCATTGCTGTGTTTTTAATAAGTCAATATCTTCCTGGAAAACATCATCATTGAAATAATAGAAGAACGGAGCTTTGACAATTGTTGCGTTCTGGTCGTTGTCTACGGTCATACGCAGGGCAACTTTCGTTCCTGGTTCGTACACGCCTAAGTCTAAAATGCAGTAATTTCTTGTTTCAAAATATGTGCCGAAACCCTGGAATTGATATTCTTCTTTGACATTGTCCCAAGTCCCTAACCAGAGATTGACTTTCTGTTCGTTTTCGGTTTTTAAATAAGCGTAAATGCGTTTATTTTCCTTGACGGTGAAACGGTAGTCAACAGTTGGGTCGCCGGAATCCATTTTCGTGTAGGTGGCTTGTCCGTTATAATCGGAAACAGTCACTGCGCCGAGAACGGTTTCCACATCTTCAACAGGAGTGTAATATTCCGTTACGCCGGCGATTTGTCCGGCATCATCAAATTCCGTTTCGCCAACCATGGTACTTAATAAAACATTCTGACTATTAAAAGGATTATCATTTCCGAGATGGTCAATTCTTAATAAATCATCACTGACTAAATAGCCGATACTTAAAGCGTTCGGATTTTCGTAAATGCTGATAGTTTTATCTTTCGGATTTCCGTTTTCGTCGGGGTCATCTGCATCTTTGTAATTATATTCGGAAACTTTCGGATAAGAGGGGTGTAATAAATTTCTTGCGGTTTTGTCGCCACGGTCGAGAACGTATTTAATGCCGAGTAAAGAATCGGCAAGTTCCGTTGTGCCGTCGTAACGGGAATAATAACTTCTCATATTATAGCCGAGTGTTTCAATGAAATTTAACGTTTTCGCATTCATGACGGAGCTGGAATGCGTGAGACCTTTCAAGCCGAATGCCATATTATCGTTAATGCAGCGGGAGAAAGTCTTTTCCGAACGGTAAAGCCCGTTATCTAACTCTTCCATAACATCTGTTGCCGCTCTTCCGGACTGCACGAAAGTCCGGTAGGAAGCCCTTGTGGAATAGGCAACTTCTTCATCAACGGAATGCATTGTTTCCACGGTATTGAAAACTAATTCACCAGACATCACGCCCAGCATTAACACCGGCAGGAAAACAGTTGATTTTTTCTTGATCATCTGGTAAATTAAAATTAAATACACGCCGGCTAAACCAATCGAAAGCCAGATAGATTTCATTTCGTCCATGCTTTCATATTGCTGTGAATTAATAAATAAGCAAACCGCTAACACGCCGAAGAAAATTCCGCCGAGCCAATTTAATTCAACATGTTCCATTTCTCGGAATGCCGTTGCTGCCATAGATAATAAAATGAACGAAATAATGAACGAATACCGGAACGGAAGCCAGTTCGGCACTTGTCCGCCGTGCCACCACATGTCAACGGGTTTAATATACATGCTGAAGAACATCATGAACAGAAGAAACCCATAGCCTAATTTGTGTTTCATGGTAATTTTCTTATTCAGGAAGAATAACGGCAAGCACACAACGGTTAAAATTCCGCAGTAAATTTCAGGACTTCCCTGCACGTTTACAGAGTCATATTGACAAGTTAAAAGCTGCCGTAATAAAATAATCGGGTCGAATTGCGTTTTAAAGCTATAATCCGGGTCGGTAAATTCGAATTTTCCGAGGGAAAGAGCTTTATAAACCGGCAGAATCATGAAAGCGGCACACATTACCGCAACAACGGTCGACAACCCGAAAGAAATGCAAGTATAGAAAATATCTAAAGCTTTTCTGTTTTTCTTTTCTGAACCGAAACATAAATAATACAGGAAATAAATTGCTGTGAAAATGCCAATCATATAGCCAATATAGAAATTCGCTACGAACATAATGGCAATGGGAATAATATAATTGATTTTTCTGCCGTCATCAATTAAATATTCCACGCCTAACGCAATTAACGGCAGGAACACAAGCCCGTCAAGCCACATCGGGTCAATTGTCTGAATGACCATATACGCCATTAACGCATATAGCGTACTGAATAATAACGCTTGCACAGGCGGTAATTTTTTACTTTTCTGAAGATAATAATTGAATGTCAAACCAGCTGAACCGATTTTCGCTAAAATCATGAGTAATAAGCTGGTGAGCATCATTTTTTCCGGAAGTAACATCACAATTAACGTGAACGGGCTTGCGAGATAATACCCAATAACGCCCATATACCCGCCGGAAAGGTTTCTGCTCCAGTTGTAAAAGACGCTGCCGTCTCCCCAGAATGCATCTCTCAGGGCTTCGAAATAATACACATACTGCGCATTGAAGTCCAACGCAAGCACGGACTCTTCCCCGAACGGGTACAGCCCGAACAATGCATAACAGATATACATCAGCAGAACGGGAAAGAAAAACGCTACGAAATAATAGCGATTACGGAAAAACCAGTCTTTCACACCGGAACCGGATTTTTTGGGTAATTTTTCCGTTGCGGAAGTTTCCATAAAAAATTCCTCCTTAATAAATTTAAAAATAAAATGAAAATTTGCAGGTGCGAAACCGCAGATATAATTATTATAGCATGTTTTCCGGCATTTTGCAAGGGGGAGAAGCGTTTTTTACAAGAAAAAGTGCAATTTTTTGCCGGTAAAGCGGAAAATCGTGATTTTGCACAAATCTGAAAAATTTTCTTCAAAAAAAACAGATAATTTTTTGTTCAGGACTGGACAAACGGAAAATTCTGTGTTATAATAAAAATAACAGAAAAACTTCCGAGGAAATACGAAAGTTTGAAAAAAATCACTAAATTATTCGAAAGGAGAAGCTACTTGGCAAAATATCCAAATTTAATTAAATTAAATTATTCAGGTGATTGCCCTTATTTTGAGTAGCGGGAAAATGATGACAATTTTTCTTTGTGGGTTCATGGGCTGCGGAAAAACGACAATTGGCGAAAAATTAGCCCAGAAACTGCAATGTGCATTCATTGACATGGACGACTACATCGAACAGAAAGCCGGAAAGACCATTCCGGAAATTTTCGCTGAATCCGGAGAAACATATTTCCGGGATTTAGAAACGCAAGCCGTGAAAGACCTTGCCCACGAACAAGGCGTAATTTCCTGCGGCGGCGGCGCAATGCTCCGTGAAGAAAATGCCGAAATTGCAAAAGAATTTGGAGAAATTATTTTTCTTGATGTGCCGTTCAGGACTTGTTATTACCGGATTGCCGATTCAGACAGACCCCTCGTGCGGAAGAATACCCGTCAGCAACTGGAAGACATTTACAACCAAAGGAACAGCATTTACCGGAAACATGCTACTTATATGATAGATGCTTCTAAAAGCCCTACAGCAGCAGTTACCGCAATTCAGGAAGTTCTTAATTTCACGGAGGGATTTAACAGTTAAAACATTTTTATAAAATGTTGTCATAAAGTATTGACTTTTATCATTTTAAAGGAAAACGTTGCAGATAAAGCCAAAAAAATAATAAAGGAGCTTACAGAAAATGATTAAGACAATCAAAGTCATGCTTCTACCGAACAACAAGCAGAAAACAAAATTGTTTGCATGTGCAGGATTGACAAGATTTGCGTATAACTGGGCATTGGACTATGAACAAAAAAATTATGCAGCAGGAAATCCATTTATTTTTGACAGTGAATTAAGAAAAGTATTTACGAAGTTGAAAACGCAGCCAGAATATGCGTGGCTGAACGATTACAGCAATAATATTCCGAAACAGGCAATCAGAGATGCAGTAACAGCATATCAGAGATTTTTTAACGGTATTGCGGAACTTCCGAAATTCAAAAGCAGACGAAAGTCAAAACCGAGCTTTTACGCTGACCCGTGTAAAATCAGTTTTACTTCTACCCATGTAAAATTAGAAAAGCTGACAACAAGCCGAAAGAAGAACAAACAGAAGTTTAATCTTGTCAAATTGGCAGAGCCTGACAGAATCCCCATTGATGCAAAATATTCCAATCCAAGAATTACTTTTGACGGCTTGAATTGGTGGATTTCTGTTGGAATTGACTGTGAAGAATCACAGGAAAAGCCAGCAAATCAGGGAATTGGCATTGATGTTGGTATCAAAGACTTAGCAATTTGTTCTGATGGGAGTCGTTACCCAAACATC
>CANPYZ010000068.1 GCA_947589035.1 uncultured Clostridia bacterium
ATTGGTGTGTACCGATACGTTAGTCGGGAATTTACGCCTTCGGAGTGTTATCCCAAACGTGAGTAGAAATTGCTTGCAATTTCAAAAACGGACACAATGAACAAGGAATGAAACAGAAAAGTTTGTTTTACAACTTTTTATAAGTTTTCAGTAACGGGACTTCTCACGCAAAGTAGAGATAATTTTCTTTTCTGGGGGAAGGCGGAGCGGGTTCTTCTGCACGATAGCCCACGGCGCAATGACCAATGCCTTCGTAATCTCCTGAAATGCCTAATGTTTGAAGAATTTCTTTTCCTTCTGGGGAAGAAAATTCTTCTTTTGCCCGATGAATCCAAATACTTCCTAACGAAAGACTTTCCGCCGCAAGCATTAAATTCTGCATAACCAAAGAACCGTCGTATAAATATGTGGGAACAGTTTTGTCCGCAAGCACAATGAAAATCACTGGCGCATGATAAAACGGGTCGAAATTTTCCTTACCCATAATTTTCGCATTCATCACGGAAAGTTTATCCCGTAAAGTTTTATTTTTCACGGCAATAATAATTGGCGACTGGCGATTCATTCCCGTTGGTGCGTAAGTTCCGGCTTCAGCGATTTGCTGAATCATTTCTTCCGGAATCATGTCCGGCTTAAAATTCCGGCAACTTCTTCTGTTCTGTATCAGCTGTAAAAATTCATTCATCTGAAACATTCCTTTCTCATCTGATTTTTCTGAATTTGAAAAATTTTTTTAGTAATCATATTATAGCACGGTTTAACAGTTTTGTCAAGAAATTTTCTGTTGACAAACGGCTGATTTTGTGATAAAATAATATTTGGTTTTTAGGTTTTTAATTTCTGAACAAGAAAGGATAAAGTTTATGGCGAAAAAAAAGCAAGATTACGGTAACGAAAGCATTACCATGCTGAAAGATGCAGACAGGGTCAGAAAACGCCCCGGCGTAATTTTCGGTTCAGACGGGCTTGACGGCTGTGCGCATTCTGTTTTTGAAATTATTTCCAATTCCATTGATGAAGCAAGAGCCGGATTTGGCGAAAAAATTATCATTACCCGCTGGAATAACGGAGAAATTGAAGTGGAAGATTTCGGG
Organism: uncultured Clostridia bacterium; assembly: GCA_947589035.1. Classification (GTDB taxonomy): domain Bacteria; phylum Bacillota; class Clostridia; order Oscillospirales; family Ruminococcaceae; genus UBA3855. The sequence goes on from CANPYZ010000068.1 coordinate 1,095, forward strand.
CGTGGCTGTCCGGTAGATTTCAACCCGATTGAACAGCGGTTTAACTGGGAATTAGTTTTTTGTGAACTTTACGCCGGCGGGAAATATGATAATGCAGAAGAAAGTTATGATTATTCCCTCGGCTTGAATGGTTTAGGGCTTTGTGCGACCCAATACGCCTCTGAATTTATGGACGTGACGGTTCACAGAGACCATACAGAATATACGTTACATTTTGAAAAAGGGGAAAATGTCGGCGGTTTACAGAAAACGCCCTATTCCGGAAAATTCACCGGAACAAAAACTCACTGGAAACCGGATTTAGATGTATTTACGGAAATTCTTGTGCCGGATGAATTTTTCCATGATACGCTGAGAAGACAAGCCGTTGTCAATGCGGGAGTTGTGTTCGTTTACCGTTCTGAACAGGAAGACGGCAGTTTTCTGGAAAAAGAATATTGCTATGAAAATGGCATTTCTGATTATGTGCAGGAACTTGTCGGCGAAAAGGCAATGACTTCCGTGCAATACTGGACTGCCGAACGTGTCGGAAGAGACCGTGCTGACAAACCCGAATACAAAGTCAAATTATCTGTAGCAATGACTTTTTCCAATCAGGTCAGCGTGCTGGAATATTATCATAATTCCAGTTTTTTGGAACATGGCGGTTCTCCGGATAAAGCCGTCAGGAGTGCGTTTCTTTCGCAGATTAACAGCTATTTAAAAAATAATAATAAACTCCAGAAGAATGAATCTTCCGCATCTTTTGAGGATATACGGGACTGTTTAGTGTTAGTTTCTTCTTCATTTTCCACGCAGACTTCCTATGAAAATCAAACGAAAAAGGCAATCACGAATAAATTTATTCAGGAGGCAATGACGGAATTTTTAAAACATCAGCTGGAAGTGTATTTTATCGAAAATCCGGAAGAGGCGAACAAACTCGCTGAACAGGTGTTAATCAACAAGAGAAGCCGTGAAAATGCGGAAAAAACCCGTTTAAACATTAAGAAAAAATTAGCCGGAAATATTGACCTTGCGAACATGGTTGAAAAGTTCGTTGACTGCCGAACGAAAGACGTTACCCGCCGTGAATTATATATCGTGGAGGGGGATTCGGCTTTAGGGGCGGTAAAATTAGCAAGAAATGCAGATTTTCAAGCGGTGATTCCGGTTCGTGGGAAAATTTTAAACTGCCTGAAAGCCGATTACCCACGAATTTTCAAAAGCGATATTATTACGGATTTATTGAAAGTGTTGGGCTGTGGCGTGGAAGTCCGCCTGAAAAATACCGGAAATATTGCGCCGTTCAGCATGAGTAATTTGCGCTGGAGTAAAATTATTATCTGTACGGACGCAGACGTTGACGGTTTCCAGATTCGAACGTTAATTTTAACGATGCTTTACCGGCTTACGCCGACGTTAATTCAGGAAGGCTATGTTTACATTGCGGAATCGCCGTTGTACGAAATCACCACGAAAGCGAAAACCTATTTCGCCTACACGGAAAAAGAACGGCAAGACATTCAGAAAAAAATTGGTAAAGCGAAATACACCATTCAGCGGTCGAAAGGATTAGGCGAAAACGAACCGGAAATGATGAGTTTAACGACAATGAACCCCGAAACAAGGCGGTTAATTAAAGTCATGCCCTCAGGGGCGGAACAAATGCAGGAAATGTTTGATTTACTGTTAGGCGACAATCTTTCCGGAAGAAAAGAACACATTGCCCGTCATGGTGCAGATTATATTGACTTAATCGACGTGTCATAATAAACAAAATAAAAATAAAAATTTCCCCGTAACAACGGGGAAAATTTTTTTAGAAGTTATATTCATAGGGGTCATAACGTTTAATGGCGGATTCGTTTTTCGTAATCGAAAGAGCGGAAGACCATTCTTTCATTTTATCTTCGAATGCGTCGGAATATTTGGAATATGCCGTATTCAGCGGTGCATTTTCGCCCCAGAGGTCGTCTTCCGTCATACGTTCTTCAATGTCATAGCGCACAACTAAATAATACACTTCATCTTCTTCCACGAAATACACTTTTCCGTAATCGGATTCTTGAATGTCTAACAATTTGTTGTAAACTGTTTCGTCGGGCGTGTAACTGATAGTTTCTTCTTCACCGTCTTCATTTTCATTATCTTCAGGGTGAACAACGGAAATAATATTTTCGTTCGGGTAAGGAATGGTTTCTGATTCGGCTTCTGTTTCGATTTCTGCATCATCTGTTCCTGTTTCTTCGCCGTCTTCAGAAATGGCAGCTAAACCGTCTTCCTCATCAGAAGTTTCAGCATTTTCGTCTGTTTCTTCCCCTTCTAAAGGCGAAAGCGGAATTTCGTTGTCGTCTTCCGAGGCGGGAAATTCTGCCGGAGCGGCTGTTTCTTCTTCCTCTGCAACAGAATCTTCTTCTGAAGTGTCATCTTGCACAGGTGAAGTTTCGTCCTGCACAGGTTCGGCTTGTTCCATAGTCAGAATATTTTGCGCATCGTAAGCGGCAGCGGATTCTTCCACAACGCTTTCTTCTTCTGTTCCGGCGGAAGTAGTTTCCGTTTCGGCAGTAGTTTCTTCAGCGGCAACAGATTCCTGATATGCGGCGTAATCTTCTTTCACAGCGTCCATTTCTGCCATAACGGATTCAGCACCGCCGTCCTTGTAAGCGTCTTCAACACGTTTCTGATAATCCTGCGCTAATTTTTTAATTTTGGCTTTTCCGTCTGATTTTAATAAATTGCCCTCACTGTCATGTAAATCAAAAGAAATATACTGCGCACGGATATTATTTTCGATGTAGTAATCTTTCAATTCCTGTTCGGTTACGCCTTCCTGACCGTCCACGCCGTAATAATATTCGAATACTTCCTGGCTTTTATAGCTGGAAGTCATCACTTTCCGGAATGATTCTTCACTGATTCCGTTAGCGACCATGTTTTCTTCTGAACTTGCCCAGTAATAATCCATCATCATGTCAATATTGGCGTTCGTTTCGTCGTCTAAAGATAAACCGAGTTCGTCGAATTTCTGTTCTGTAGCGATAAAATCAGAACAAAGTTCCATTGCTTTATCTTGCACCCATGTCCGAACGTCTTTGCCCTCAAGTAAACAATCTTTGACGGCTTTCACGTCAGTTGTGTCAATGTCCGGGTAATCTTCCGGAAGCTGTGACAATGCCTGCTGATAAGCAGAATTTAAATAATAAATATATACGCCTGCCGGAAGTGCATAGTCTCCGACAGTCATCGCAACAGTTGTGCTTTTGCACCCCGTGCAGACTGCCACAAGGCTTAACGCTGTCAGTCCGGCGGTGATGCGTTTGAAAAGTGACATGTTTTTATCCCTCCGTAAAATTTCAAGTCTTTTTTTATTATACTACATCATCGGCAATAAGTCCAGAGTTTTCAGAAAAATTCTGATAAATTTCACAGAATTTTCAGAATATTTCTGCAATTGTTTAGCGAATTTGTTACAGCGAATGAAATTTCTCAGGAACAAAATGATTTTATTTTGGAAAAAATTGCTGGGACTGGGCAAAGCAGGGATAATATCATATAAATTTAGAAAGAATTGTAAAAAAAGATAACAAAGTAAAATCATA
>CANPYZ010000069.1 GCA_947589035.1 uncultured Clostridia bacterium
CATTCCATATTCAAGGAAATGCAGATGTGTACCGATACGTTAGTCGGGAATTTACGCCTTCGGAGTGTTATACCAAATGTGAGTAGGAATTGCTTGCGATTTCAAAAGCGGACACATTGAACAAGGAATGGAACATAAAGGTTTATTTTATAGCTTTTTATAAGTTTTCAATAACGGAAAACAAAAATGGCAGTATATTTAATTGATTATGAAAACGTATACACAGACGGTTTAGAAGGCATAGAAAAACTAACGAAAGAAGATTTTCTTTATCTCTTCTATTCGCAAAACCGCTATAATGTGACTTTCGACTATTTGAAGAAAATAGAATCCTGTCAGGCACAAATTCAGCTTATTGAAGTTAATACTGGAAATAAAAACGCTACAATTAAAAATGCTTTAGATATTCAGTTAATGATGTTTGCAGGGTATGTTATTGGCATACAGCAAAGCAAGCAATTTTACATTATCAGTAAAGACAATGATTTCAAGTTAGGCATTGATTTTTTCCTGAAACACCTTCACCAGAAAGGAATGCTTTTGCAGGTACACCCGAAAATAAAAACTACTTTTTCTGGACAACCTGAACGAATTTCCAAATTAGAAAAGCAAGTCCGGCAGATTTTCGGAGAAAATACCAACTCGAAAACAATTGAACATATTTGCACAGCAATCAGTCAATCGACTAATTTAATAGAAATGCATAACTATTTTGTGAAAATTTATCATGATTCTGATAAAGTAAGCGAACTTTACCAGAAATGCAAGCCGCATTTTGAAACGCTCCGGAAATTAGCGAATACTCATTCTTCCGCACAGCCGGAAATTTCCTATCAGGAACAAATGCGGCAAATTCTCGAACAGGCAGAAGAACAAGACATTAACATTCTTTGTCAGATGATTGCCCAAAGTAAAGATTTAAACGAATTTCACCAAACGTTGACGAAATTTTACACGGACAAAGAAAAAGTGAAAAATTTCTACCAGAAGTGCAAACCAAAATTTTCTGAATTTCATCAACTCGCCAAAACAGACCAGAAATTTTTAAATCAACAGAAAACTGTTTCTGTTTACTATGAACGAATGAAATGGTTTCTCGGAGAAGAAACGAATGCTTCTGATGTAGAAACAATTTGCCAAATGCTTACTCAAAGTAAAACTACAGAAGAATTTCATGCCGTTCTTGTTAGCTTTTATGCGGATAAACCAAAAGCGGAAGCATTTTATTCCAAATGTGAGAAAAAATTTGAAGAATTTCAGCAGATTGCTGAACACGACCAAATATTCCAGACGAAACAAAAAACAATTTCCCGTTACCAGAATGCGGTAAAATGGACACTTGGTGAAGAAACAGATGAAAATCTTGTGGGAATTTTTTATGAATATATTCAACAATGTGAATATCCGTTACAGGTTTACACTAATCTGTTAAATTATAACAATTCACTTTATTATTCCGGTTCTTCTTGTTATGAACTTTCTTATATTCGGGAAGTTTATAATAAAATTGTTCCTGATTTCGCTTATTTCCGCCAGTTGGCAAGTGAAGAAAATCAGACAGAATAAATTTTCCCCTACTTTTCAAGTAGGGGATAAATTATTTTTTTCTCATTGTAAATAAAATTAGTAATGGGTAAATTTCCAGCCTGCCTAAAAGCATATCTAAACTTAATAAAATTTTCGCCCATGCGGAAAAATTCGCAAAATTTCCGGAAGGACTGACTTCATTAATTCCAGGACCAACGTTATTTAAACAAGTAATTACTGCCGTTGACGTTGTGCCGAGGTCATGCCCGTCTAACGCCAGTAAAATAACTGAAATTGCCAATAATAGCATATACACTACAAAATAATCTGCTATGCCTCTGACAATTTCTTTATCCACGGCTTTCCCGTCGCAGCGCACAGTCACAACGGAACGAGGATTTAATACACTTTTCACTTCACGAATTGCCGTTTTCCCTAAAATCAACACACGAATAATTTTCAAGCCGCCGCCTGTTGACCCTGCACAGCCCCCGACGAACATCAGCAAAATTAGAATCATTTGCGACAAAGACCCCCATTCCGTGAAATCTGCCGTCGCAAATCCCGTTGTACTCATGACCGTAAGCACCTGAAAAGAAGAATACCTCAGCGCAGTGAAAAATTTCCCGTAAATCGGCATAATATCAAAGGCAATCACTAAGGACGAAATGCAGACAATTCCGAAAAATAACCGTAATTCTTCATTTTTAAGTATCTGCATAAATTTTTTCGTTAATAAAAAATAATATAACGTGAAATTCGCCGAAAACAAAAACATGAAAATAGTCACAATGATGTCAATATATGCACTGTCATAAGCGGCAATGCTTGCATTTTTCAGCGCAAAACCTCCCGTTCCTGCTGTTGAAAATGCCGTTGTCAGGGCTTCGAAAAAATTCATTCTTTGCTGTGGATTTTTGCTGAAATTGCTGAACAATAAGAAAATCATTTCCAATAATGTTAAGACAACATAAATTCCGTAAAGCATTCGCATGGAAGAACTCATTTTAGCAGTTAATTTTCCGGCGGTTGGTCCGGGAGATTCCGCCCGAACTAAATGCATTGTTCCCGTGTCATTCTGCGGAAGAATCGCTAAAATTAAAATTAATACGCCCATTCCGCCCAGAAAATGCGTGAAACTTCTCCAGAATAAACAAGCATGAGAAACGGCTTCTATGTCGTTCAGTATCGTTGCGCCTGTTGTCGTGAAACCGGACGTTGTTTCAAATATTGCATCAACGAAATCAGGAATTTCCCCTGCTAACGTGAACGGCACCGCCCCTAAAACAGAAACTAATACCCAAGTCGCCGCAACAGTTGCCATTCCATCACGGGCATAAATGTCTTTCTTCTGGGGTTTTTTCAAAGACATTAACGTTCCGGCAATAACCATTAACACTGCCACAAAAGCGAATGCACCTGCGCTAATTAATTCATGATAAATTATTCCCACAATTGCCGGTAAAAGCATTAACAAACCTACTAAACGGATAATCTGCCCCAGCAGATACCCTATCATTGCATAATTCATACCGTTCATCTTATCATCTTATTCAAATTCGAAAATATCGCTTAAACTGGACGTTTTCGGGTTCGTTGTGACTACAATCACACTGTCATTCAGTTTTAAACAGTCTGCCCCTGTCGGAATAATGCGCTTATTATTCCGGATAATTCCGGCAATTAAAGAATAGCGGTTACTTTTCAAATCTTTCAGCGGAACACCGACATATCTTGCATTCTTCCGGATAATAAATTCAATCGCTTCCAGTTTTTCATCTGCTAAACGATACAAAGAAGTCACATTTTCACTGCTTTCAGAATCTTCTTTCCCTCGAATATACTGTAAAATTAATGCTGCTGTTGTATTTTTCGGGGAAATAATATTTTCCAGTCCCACGCTGTCAGAAATCGGAAGTAAAGAAGTTCTGTTAATTTTCGTCACGACTTTTTCCACGCCGATTTTTTTCGCATACAAAGACAGAATAATATTTTCTTCATCAATTCCGGTTAAAGTAATGCAGGCATCTGCATGAACAAGCCCTTCTTCTAATAACACATTCTGGTCTGTTCCGTCCGCACAAATCACTTTCGCTTTAGAAAACCAGTTGCTGAGCTGTTCACAGCGGACACGGTCTTGTTCAATAATTTTCACTTGCATATTTAATTCTAAAAGCTGCCGTGCTAAATAGTAACTGATTTTCCCCCCGCCGACAATCAGCACGGAACGAATGCGGTTTTTCATGTCGCCGAATTGCTTGTAAAATTTAGACAATTCGCTGTGTGCTGCTGTAATATAAATCCGGTCATTCGCTCTTAAGACAAAATTTCCGTCCGGAATTAAACATTCTTCCCCACGCATAACGGCACAAACTAAAAGCCGGAGTTTTAATTTTTTCGGAAGTGTAGAAAGCATTAACCCGTCCATGACTCCGTCAGGAGTAACTCTTAATTCAGCGAGTTCCATTCTTCCGCCGGCGAAACTTTCCACATGTAAAGCGTTCGGATAACGTAACATACGGGCAATTTCATTCGCTGTCTGATATTCCGGATTAACCATTAAGCTAATATTCAGCTGGTCACGCATGAACACAAGCTGTTCAGAAAACATAGGATTCCGCACACGGGCAATACTATGATGCGCTCCTAATTTTCTGGACATCATACAACACATAATATTTGTCTCATCGGATTCGGTCATGGCAATGACAATTTTCGCCTGTTCTACTCCGGCATCTAAAAGATTCCGGACAGACAATGCATTTCCTTCCACGGACTGCACGTCAAATTTATCCATAGCTTTTTTGACGACTTCCCCACGGATATCCATGACAGTGATGTCATGCCCTTCTTTGCTTAAAATCTTCGTCAAAATCCTTCCGGCTTTTCCACAGCCGACAATTAAAATATTCACAATGAGTCCCCTTTCAGAGAAACTTTCTGCTGAAAACAGCAGGCTAAAATTTTTTCATTTCTATTATAGCACAATGTTTTTCAAATTGCAATAGATTTCTGAAAAAACTCAGGGCAACAGCATTTACTTTTTCAGAGATAAAAGAACAGAAAGCAAAACTTCAGGATTAAGAGAAGCTTTGAACA
>CANPYZ010000070.1 GCA_947589035.1 uncultured Clostridia bacterium
ATATTGGTATATGTAGAATATGACATATACTTTGTAACTCTTTCATCGCTGTTCCAACTATAACAGGCTTCTGCGTCATCAAGTGTGAGCGGATGTAAAATCAGCCTGTCTGTCTCAATGATTGGTTCTTTGCTCATGTTATATCATCCTTCAAATTCCGATTTATTAGAGCAAGTCAAAGACTTCTCTCATAATTCATTATACACTACTTTCCCAAAAAAATCAACACTCAATAAAATTTTCAGTGTTTTTCATGATGTAAATTGTGTTTCTGATTTGCATTTCAAGTGCAGTTTTTCCACAATTGAAATCATCTCATCACAATCATTCATATTTTTACAAGCTAAAATATTCAGACAATGATAATATTATAACATAATTTTTTAATTTATCTATTTGTGTTATGCCCGAAACCCTGTACGCCAAAAAAGTTTTCCATTCGATATTTTGACCGAGAAAAAATAAAAATAGCACCGAACCAAAATGTTCAGTGCTATATTGCAAAACTATCTTAGATAAATCAGAATTTAGCATCATGATAAAAATCAATTACCTGAAATTTTATCTCATTATATTCCTGAATTGAAATTTCCAATCTATCAACTAATTCTGTTTTTTCACTTTCCAATTTACATACAAGAATCTTTACATTACAGCTATCCGATATGATATAAAGTCGATAACCAGAATCATTGATTTCGTGAAATGGTATAAAGTAACGATGACAATTTTTTTCTTCATCATCAATAAATTCTATAATTTGCAGATCGCTTTTCTCATACAATTCTTTATCAATTATTGGGTTGATAAAGGCTGAATCCGAATCCAAAATTTCAGGTATTTCGCTATTAAACGTAGTTGTACGCACGTTCTTGGGATAAATATCACCATTTATCATTACAAACATAATTCCGTTTTTCCAACTGTCTTTTTCCCAGTTAGGTATTCTTTCTATTAAAAAAGCAAATTTATATGGATTACCTAACAGCATTTCTTACACTTCCAAATTCCGATTTAGTAGAGCAAATCAAAGACTTCTCTCATAATTCATTATACACTACTTTCCCAAAAAAGTCAACACTCAATAAAATTTTCAGTGTTTTTCATGATGTAAAAGGTTTTCCGTTCGATATTTTGACCGGGGAATAAAAATCTGTGAAGCAGATACGCTTCACAGACTAATCAGTAAATTTATTGAAGAGCAGGAATAAACTTTGCAAATAAAAACAGTCCATTCTCACCTGCAATGACTTCATGAGGCTTGCCAGCTTTCATAATGGAAATCACTCCACAATAATAGCTGATTTCTTTCCCCTCATTCACACATATCCCATCTCCAGAAATCACCTCATGTGTTTCAATCTGATGTTCGTGTACGTGATTACCGATTTTCTTATTTGGAGCGATTCTGACAAGATGATAACTAAATGCTCCGTCTGTATCATCTGCTGTGATGATGTGTTTCAATTCCACACCATCAAAAATTGGATGTTTGCACCAATCCAGAACGTCAAAAAATTTCTGAATTTCCGGCATAACAAGTTGTCCGCAGTTAAACTGCTCAAAAAGTTTTTGCATCATTCTCACCTCAATGAAATTTTATGTATTTATTATACATCGAAAATCATTGCCTGTCTTGTAAAATATTGCGAATCGACAAAACATATTCCGTTGGAGATAGACCAACAATTTTTTTAAAATATTTGTTGAAATGGCTTTGGTCATAAAAGCCTGTCATTGCTGCTGTATCTGCTATTGAAAATCCTGAACGCAATAAATGCTGCGATTTACGGATTCTATTCTGAATCAAAAATTTATGTGGAGTTAAACCGGAAATTTCTTTGAATTTTCTGATAAAATAAAATTTACTCATATATGCATTTTGAGCATAATATTCAATATTATGTTCAAGCTCTGGATATAGTTCCATTTCATTTCTGCTTTTCAAAAGAAAAGTTTCTTTGTTTTCCCATTGTTCACAATGAAAAAAGTCCAATGCTGTACAATAAATCCTGTTCCATATATCTGAAGTGCATTCCAAATCATTGACACACGGAATAAATTCTGATAAAGTTTCCTGAAGAATTTTCTGATAATATCTTATATGCGTATTACGAAATATTTTTTTACTGATACACAAAGAAACTGCTGTAATTTGAGAATCTGATAATAGTGCATGAGGCTCATATGGGTATATTTTGAACAATTCGCCTTGATGAATTACTTTTTCAGAATTTTTGTGTTTTAACATGACATTTCCTTTCAGAATTACAGTTATCACATAATTTCCAGAATGACAATGTTCAGAAAAATTGATTTTTGAGTTATGTATTACAACAAGTTCAATATATTCAGATGGATAAAATTCCAAATTTATCAATATATCACATCTCCTTAAATGTGCAGGTGCTTGGAACACACTGGCTTTTTTTGATTTTTAGCCTATGTTTTTATTTTCAAACTTCCTCCTATGATTATGTTTGCTTGTTATTTGCAAGAATTAAAATCCCAGTCTATCTGAATAATTATTCTTATTTTCCGAAAATTGTTCGGACTGTTACCGAACGAATTTCACAAGTATTACAAAAAAATAAGCTCATCCTAAAAAAGCAGACAGAAAATCTTGATGAAACAGAATGCTCCCTCAAAATACAAACTGTTGAACAAGAAAAAGACATTTCTATTACTCAATATGAACCAGAAAAGAAAAAAACACAGTTTTGGGAGCGATAATTAAAAATAGGACTATTCCCTTATTGCTTGGAAATAATAGTCCTATTATTCTATTATGCTTGTTTTGTTAAGAATAAGAGTGCCATTTTTTAATTATTCTTATTTTCTAAATTTAGTATTTGAATAATGAATTAAAAAATTCTATTGGGTTATTTCCTACTAATTTGCCAGTTTCACAAAAAAACTTTCCGCTTTCTGTAATATAGAATGAATCTCCCTGATTTGGCGGATAATTATCATAAATACATACTGGCAAATATGATTCTGAAGGATTGCGATATCTGAAATAACTTTCTTCTAATATATCAGGAGTGTATTTATCCAGTATATTTTCATTTAAAATTTCCCATCGTATATGTGTACCTAATGTTATTCCAGATAGTCCCAAAAATTCATGATAAAAATCGTTAGCTTTTTCAAATATATAGAATCCATTATATTTTAATTTATCTATAAGATTTGATGCGTCCACTACTCTATTTTGATACCAGCCATTCTTTTTTAGGTGTATTATTGTTGTTTCGTCAATTTTAAATTCGATATATTGTTTATTAGAAAATATAACATGAAAAAATTCTGGTATACTTTTAGAAATTTTTTATTATATTCTACTATGTATATTTCTTCCTTTTCATTCATAGCTATAGTGAAATTTCCCCATATTTCACTGATAAGAAGACCAATTGGTGCAACTAATATGTTATTAAGGTTAATGAAATTTAATATTTTATCATGAGAATAGGGATAGTCTTTAAAAAAAACATACTGAATGTTTGTTTTCTCATTTACATACGTTAATCCACCAAATTTTTCTATGAATTTTATTGAACTTTTTAAAGGATATATTGGGGAGAAAGCATTAAGATTTTTTTGGTAATCTGTAGTATCTATTTTTCTGTTTTCATCGCTTTCCAATTTTTGAAATATACTTGTCATCATCATTTTCCTCCGTCTAAAAAATCAAATCCATTCTGATTATAACATAAAAAAGCAAGGCTGTCAAGAAAAATTAACAGCCTTCAGGGCAACAGCATTTACTTTTTCAGAGATAAAAGAACAGAAAGCAAAACTTCAGGATTAAGAGAAGCTTTGAA
>CANPYZ010000071.1 GCA_947589035.1 uncultured Clostridia bacterium
CCTGTTGAACAATAAAGAAAAGCTTTTTTAATAAAAATTTGAATATGTTTTCAGATTTTTAATGCTTTTTATAGCATTCACTAATCCCGTGATGAAAAATCACGAAATCACGAAACATGAAAGAAGTGGTATTTATGAATCGTTATGCCGGATATGATTGTTTTGTCTGCGGAAAAAAATTCACTCCGGACGATGATGTTGTTGTCTGCTCAGAGTGCGGAACGCCTTACCACAGAATCTGCTATCAACAGCAGAATCATTGTATTAACCAGGAATTGCACGCTTCCGGCGGCAGCTGGAAAGAAATTGAAGATAAAAAACGTCTGGAAAACGGCGGCGGAATCTGCGAACATTGCGGACATGTCAACCGGGAAAAACTCGCTGAATGTGAGGCTTGCGGAAAATTTCAAGTCAATATGGACGATGACCCGAACGGAAAAAGAATTATTCAGACACCACTCGGTGAACAACATGCGTTCATGTCCAGTGACCCCTATTGCGGACTTGAAAAAGATACCGAAATCGGCGGCGAACGCTTGGAAGATATTGTGAGTTTCATTTCGAATAACAGCGTTTATTATGTCACGCTGTTCAATCATTTCCAGAAAACGAACAGGAAAATTTCTTTTAATTTGCCGTGCATTCTGTTTCCGCATTTATATTTCGCCCATAGAAAAATGTGGTTTATGGCGATTTTGGTTTGTCTTTTATGGATTATTTTTTCCCTTCCGGATAGAATGATAAATATGTTGTCTGTTTTTCAAGATAGCGAATATTTACAAATTCTGTATCAATTTGGCGTAAACCAGCAAGAAATTACCGGAATTACAGATTTTCTGACGAACAATCAGGCTTTATTTGAATCTTTGCAAATTCCGTTTTTCGTTTTGCGGGTGATTTCGCAAATTCTGCTATGCCTGTTCGGGAATTATTTATATTTCCGGTACGTGCTGAAACACGTGAAGGAAATCCGTCACAGAACTTCTTCCGCCCCGAAAGAAGTCAAAAAAATTGTCCTCCTTGCAGAGGGCGGCACGAATTTATGGAATGTGATTGGGTGCTTTTTCCTTTATCAGATTTTATTGGGCTTAATTTCCGGATTAGTGTTAATGTTATAAGGGGAATATTTATGCAAAAATCACTTACACAAATTGTTCGTGAACCGGAAGTTTTCCGCACGCCGAAAAATTTATTTCTGCAATGTCTGATTTTCTGGATTGTGTTTTTCTTCATGGAGCTTGCGCAAAGTGTGTTCTTAATTCCGGCAATGTGGAAATCTCTCATGCAGTGGAGCCGGGAACAACTTCAGCAAACCGGAACTTTAGATTCTGATGCCATGATGACGAAAATTCAACAGCTCATGCTTGAACCGGAATTAGTGAATGCAATGCTTTACGCCACAATCGCCGGAACGTTAGTCATTTTCTTCTTCTGTCGGGTCATTGAGGGCAGGAAACTTTCTACTCTCGGCTTTCAGAAAAGTAACGCCGTGAAACACTATTTCATCGGCTTAGGAACAGGATTTCTTCTGTTTTCGGCGGTTGTCGGCTTAACATTCTTGTTCGGGGGGCTGAAATTTGAAGGCTTGCAGAAATTTTCCCCGGCGATTTTGATCACATTATTCGGATATGGCTTTCAGGGTATGAATGAAGAAGTCGCCTACAGAGGGTATTGCATGACAACGATTTTAAGAAATCATTCTGTATATTGGGCAGTCGGCTTGAATGCATTATTTTTCGGGCTTGCGCACGCCGGAAATCAAGGTTTCTCCTTGTTTGCGCTGTTGAATTTATGTCTGTATGCCGTCATGATTTCGCTTTACGTCCTGAAAACTAATTCCCTTTGGGGGGCTTGTGCCATTCATAGTATCTGGAATTTCGCACAGGGGAATTTTTACGGCTTGCCCGTCAGCGGAATCAATTCAGGGGAAAGTGTTTTCTGTATGTCCTTAACCAGTTCTGAGTTCATTAACGGCGGAAATTTCGGCTTAGAGGCAGGTTTCCCCTGTACAATTATTTTAAGCATTGCGATTATCATTTTAATTTTTTTATTAAGCAAATCTAAACCATTACCAGAACAGGAGCAAGCATGAAAACCGTTTTCATTACTGGCGCAGCGGGCGGAATCGGTTCAGCTCTTGCGGAAACATTCGCCCGTGAAGGCTATACGCCTATTCTGCACTATCATGAAACGCCGCCGGAAAATCTTTTTCACGGTGTTGCCATTCAGGCAAATTTGGCTAATTTTAACGAAATTGAAAATTTAATTCAACAAGCCCTTAAGCAGGACGGACATATTGACGTGCTTGTCAATAACGCCGGAATGAGTGTTTCAAGCCTATTCACGGACATTTCCCCCGAAATCAGAAGGGAAATTTTTTCCGTGAATTTATTTTCCGCTATGGAATGCACAAGGTTAATTCTTCCGTCAATGATTCACCGGAAGAATGGCTGTATTTTAAATATTTCGTCTATGTGGGGTCAGGTCGGTGCCTCCTGTGAAGTGGATTATTCTACTTCAAAAGCCGGTTTAATTGGCTTTACGAAAGCCTTAGCGAAAGAAATTGCCCCCAGCGGCATTCGGGTGAATGCCATTGCCCCGGGGGTCATCCGAACGAAAATGCTTTCCGGCTATTCGTCAGAAGTTTTAGAAGAATTAGCCGACGAAACGCCTTTAGGCAGGCTTGGCACGCCGGAAGACGTTGCCGAAATGGCTGTTTTTTTAGCGAGCGAAAAAGCCTCTTTCATTACAGGGCAGGTCATTGGGGTGAATGGGGGATTCGTGATTTAAAATTATTTAAAATTTTGCAAAAAACTTGACAAAAAATAAATTTTCTGTTATACTAATGATAACAGAATGAAATAAGTCTTGAGTGTTCCACGTGGAACATTTTTCCCCGCACATGCGGGGCGATTCTCTCGGATACTGTGCAGAAATTGCTGGTTTAACGAAAGAAGAATTTATTCACTATCTCAGCGAAAATCATATATCTATTTTTCATTTTGATAGTGAAGAAGAATTTTTAGAAGAAATTCGAAATACATAAAATTCATTTATCAAGATTTTTTTAAATTTTTCAAAAAAATTAAATTTCAGAAAGAAGATGATTTCATGAGAAAATGCGTTAGATGTGGCGAAGAAATGGAGGAATTTAACAGTTAAAACATTTTTATAAAATGTTATCATAAAGTATTGACTTTTATAATTTTAAAAGGAAGCGTACAAATAAAGCCAAAAAAATGATAAAGGAGGCTCAGAAAATGATTAAGACAATCAAAGTCATGCTTCTACCGAACAACAAGCAGAAAACAAAATTGTTTGCATGTGCAGGATTGACAAGATTTGCGTATAACTGGGCATTGGACTATGAACAAAAAAATTATGCAGCAGGAAATCAATTTATTTTTGACAGTGAATTAAGAAAAGTATTTACGAAGTTGAAAACGCAGCCAGAATATGCGTGGCTGAACGATTACAGCAATAATATTCCGAAACAGGCAAT
>CANPYZ010000072.1 GCA_947589035.1 uncultured Clostridia bacterium
AGCCATATTTTCATTTTACGAAAAAATGGATTTTCTCGCAGGGAGGAATAATTTTTGCTGGAGAAGAAAATTGAACAAAAATTAGAAAAAGCTGTAAAAGTGCAGGCTTTGAAACAGTTATTTTGCTGACGGCAATTCATCACTTGCTTTTTAATAAATTTGAATTTCTCGTTAAATGATGATGAAAAATTAAAATAAAAACAGCACCAAACAAAAATGTTCAGTGCTGATAAAGATTCAATAAAAACGAAACATAACAAATTTGTGATGACATAAATGCTTTTTGATTCACGTTCATCGTTTCACCTCATAACAATAAATTCTGATTTAGCAGAACAAGTCAAAGATTTTTCCCATAATCCATTATCCGAATAAAATGAATTACACTTCTGTAACAACAGATTCACCCTTAGATTTATCTCCGTTTAACCATTGCCACTTTTCATATAATTCAGTTTTACCGTTAGCTGAAATTTGTGGTATACTATGGCAAATTCCAATTCGTACCTGTTTTTGTTCATTAATGTGCAGATAATAAAAATCTAATTCTCCGTTTTCAGCGACTGTTCCCACTAAGTAACCCTTTAGCACATCTCCGCCAGAGTAATCCGCAATAAAAAATTTCATTAAACCGCCACTTAGCCTGCACAATAACTGCATTGAAAACTTTTTGAAATTATCTGAATACGACAATATCGAAAATGGTGTCTATGAAATTATCACAATACAAAAATTACGAAGATATTCTAAAAAATAAAGAAAGAAAGATATTTTGTATCTGCGACTGTTGTCGACCACATTATTCCGCATCGAGGCAACCCTGATTTGATGTGGAATGAAATCAATTATCAGGCTCTTTGCAAATCTTGTCACGACCGTAAGACATGGACAGAAGACAGAAATCCGGAGTACACATATTGAATAATTTCTTTCTCCTGATAAATACTATTTTTCGGAGAAATTTTCCTGAACAGCTTGACTTTTCTCCTAAAATCATTTATAATTAGGAGAAAGGAGTGTGAAATTATGCGAATATTTGATTACAAGTATTTGACAAGCCGTTCATGGGACAGTGAAATTTTAGGTCTGGTAGCACAGATTCATGAATGCAAAGGTCGGCAGGAACTTTACCTCAAACAAAAACCCGCTGAATTGCATCGCCTGATTGAGATTGCCAAAATCCAAAGTACAGAGGCTTCCAATGAAATCGAAGGTATCCGTACAACGAATACTCGATTGAAACAGCTTATTGCAGAAAAAACAACACCTCGCAACCGTGATGAAGAAGAAATCATGGGCTATCGTGATGTATTGAATACAATACACGAAAATTACGAATATATCCCGATAAAACCAAATTACATTCTGCAATTGCATCGTGATTTGTATCGATATTCTCACAAAGGCGTCGGCGGTGTGTTTAAGAATACGCAAAATTATATCAGTGCTGCGAATGCAGACGGACGGGAATTTGTATTGTTTACACCGCTTGCCCCATATGAAACACCTGCCGCAATTGAATCAATTTGTGAAAACTATAACCGTATGACAGATACACAAGAAATTGACACACTGCTTTTGATTCCGGTGTTTATTCATGATTTTCTTTGCATTCATCCATTCAATGACGGCAACGGAAGAATGAGCCGTTTGCTGACAACGCTGCTGCTGTATCGGTCAGGTTATGTCATCGGCAGGTATATTTCATTGGAAAGTAAGATTGCCAAAAATAAAAGTATTTATTATGACGTTCTGGAACAGTGTCAGCAAGGCTGGCATGAAAATGCGGAAGACCCTACACCGTTTATTAAATATCTGTTGAAGATAATTCTTTCAGCATATCGTGACTTTGAAGAACGTGTAGAACTCGTGGAAGAAAAACTTCCTGCGATTGAAACAGTACGGCGGGCAGTTTACCAGAAAATTGGTAAGTTTACAAAAAGCGAAGTAATGGAACTTTGTCCCATGTTAAGCAAAGCATCAGTAGAAAATGCAATAAAACAGCTTGTGGAAAAGGGAATGCTCATCAGGCATGGCACAGGACGCAGCACATTCTATACCAGAAGTGATGCTGAATAATGTATTTCTTGTATGTCGTGGAGAACAAAAAATTTCTGCAAATTTCATTACAATGTATTGACAACTGCTGATTTTTTTGCTATAATACTCTTAGTAAGTGCAAAAGCACAAGGAAAGGAGCAGATGGATATGCTGACAAGTACAACGTTTAGAATGGATGAAGAGCTGAAAGCACAATTGCGTGAACTGCTGGATAATCTCGGTTTGGACATGAGTACCTTCTTTGTCATGTCTGCAAAGCAGGCAGTACGGGAACAAGGTATCCCCTTTAAGGTGACAATGGACGTACCCAATTTTGAAACCGTAAAAGCTATACAAGACACACAAAACAATATCGGCTTAAGCAAAGGCTTCACTTCGGTGGCAGCACTGATGGAGGATCTCAATGCTGACGATTAAATATCAGAGTGCTTTTAAGAAAGACTACAAGCGCATACAGAAAAGAGGGATTTAACAGTTAAAACATTTTGATAAAATGTTATCATAAAGTATTGACTTTTATCAATTTAAACGTTTAAATTGATAAAAATATACAACTCAATAAAAATCTCACGGCAACAGCATTTACTTTTTTCCAAAAATATGATAGAATATAAGTATGAAGATACAAAAATTAACAGAAAGACTTTCACATCTCACAGATCTGAGAAGGACGAGATATGGAAATATCAGACATAAACTGGAGGATATCATTGTCATAGGATTGTGTACAGTAATATGCGGAGGCGAAGACTTTGCCGATATGGAGGAATT